>NZ_CABVPR010000046.1 GCF_902499135.1 Burkholderia dolosa | reverse complement strand
CCCATGCAACGCGGTCGACCGGAGTTAGCGCTTCAGCGCTTACTTCGGTCCCATGCAACGCGGTCGACCGGAGTTAGCGCTTCAGCGCTTACTTCGGTCCCATGCAACGCGGTCGACCGGAGTTAGTGCTTCAGCACTTACTCCGGTCCCATACAAAACAGTCGACCGGAGCTGGCGCTTCAGCCCCTACTCCGGTCCCATGCAAAGCTGTCAACCACAACTAGTACTTCGGCACTTACCCGGTCCGACCCAGAACCATCAACCCGAGGCCTCAAGCCGAAACACCTTCCCCGCCCCCATACCAAGCTGTCGACCGAACTTCATGCCGCGAGCACTACCTCCGCCGCACACCGTCCCATCGCCCGAAGCCGGTACCTCAACGCTTTCTTTACGCCGTCACGCAGAACCAAAACCGTCGACGAGAAACCGCCCGTCTCCGCTCCGATCTCACGCACGCACCATCCGCGCCATCCCCACCAGCGCGATCACTCCCCAACGCGCCGACGAAACACGTAAGTCGAATCGTTCGACGCCTCCGCGTCGAACGCATAGCCTTCCACCGCGAAATCCGTCAACGCCGCCGGTTCGGCGATACGGTTCTCGACGATATAACGCGTCATCAGCCCGCGCGCACGCTTCGCATGGAAGCTGATGATCTTGTAGCGGCCACCTTTCCAGTCCTCGAACACCGGCGTGATGACCGGCGCAGCCAGCAATTTCGGCTTGACCGATTTGAAGTACTCGTTCGATGCGCAATTGATCAGCACGCGCGACGCGCCGCTGCGCGTCTCGAGCTGCTCGTTCAGCGCGCGCGTGATGCGGTCGCCCCAGAACGCGTACAGATCCTTGCCGCGCGCATTCGCGAAACGCGTGCCCATCTCGAGCCGGTACGGCTGAAGCAGGTCGAGCGGGCGCAGCAGTCCGTACAGGCCCGACAGCACACGCACGTGCTGCTGCGCGTAGTCGAGATCGGCAGCCGACAGCGATTTCGCGTCGAATCCTTCATAGACGTCGCCGTTGAACGCGAGCACAGCCTGCTTCGCGTTGGCGGGCGTAAACGTCGGCGACCACTCCGCGTAACGCTGGAAGTTCAGGCGCGCGAGCGGATCGGAGATGTCCATCAGCGCGGCGATGTCCTGCGGCGACAGTTTGCGCAGGCCGTCGATCAATTCCGACGCGTCGTCGACGAACGCAGGCGTCGTGTAAGACCGGACGTGGGCGGGCGTATCGTAGTCGAGGGATTTGGCGGGAGAGAGAACGATTATCATAGAGGCTCGCTGGCACGCCGTGCCTTGCGGTCAGACGAAAACCACCGATTGTAACGAATGAGCCGCTCCCTCGCCCCGCACCGCGTCGTGCTGGATTCGAACGTCTGGATCGACATCCTCGTATTCGACGACCCCGCCACGCGTCCGATCCGCGCCGCGCTCGAATGCGGCACGCTCGCGGCGGTGATCGACGCTCGTTGCCTGACCGAACTCGACTACGTGCTCGACTACCCGCAGTTCCGCGCACGCGCGGTCGACAAGGCTGCCGCGCTCGCGACCGTCGCGCGCCTCGCACGTCTGGTCGAACTGCCGCCCGCGGACGCCGACGCGCCGCCGTTGCCGAAGTGCAAGGATCGCGACGATCAGAAGTTCCTCGAGCTCGCACGCGCTGCCCGAGCAGAATGGCTCGTGTCGAAGGACCGCGCGCTGCTGAAGCTCGCGAAACGCACCGCGCGCGACTTCGGCTTCCGGATCGCGCAGCCCGCAGCGTTCGCCGACGCATGCGCGCTCGTCGTCGCGTCGGCAGCCGCCGTCGCGCCGGCCTGACCCGCCGCATCCACCGTTTTCGCCCGTATCGATGAACGCTCCTTCCGACATGCCCACGACTCCCGCTTTCCCCTCGCGCCTGCCGAACGTCGGCACGACGATCTTCACGGTCATGAGCGCGCTCGCCGCCGAGAAAGGCGCGGTCAACCTCGGCCAGGGTTTTCCGGACTTCGACTGCGATCCGCGCATCGTCGACGCGGTGGCGGCCGCGATGCGCGGCGGCCACAACCAGTATCCGCCGATGGCCGGCGTCGCGCCGCTGCGCGACGCGATCGCCGACAAGATCGCGCAGGTCTACGGCCGGCGCTACGATCCGGCAACGGAAATCACGGTCACGGCCGGCGCGACGCAGGCGCTGCTGACCGCGATCCTGTGCGCGGTGCATCCGGGCGACGAAGTCGTCGTCATCGAGCCGACCTACGACAGCTACCTGCCGTCGATCGAACTTGCCGGCGGCAAGCCTGTGTTCGTCACGCTCGACGCGCCCGACTATGCGATTCCGTTCGATCGTCTCGCCGCGGCGATCACGCCGAAAACGCGAATGATCCTGATCAACACGCCGCACAATCCGACCGGCACCGTATGGCGCGCAGCCGACATGCGCAAGCTCGAGGAGATCGTGCGCGGCACCGACGTGCTGATTCTGTCCGACGAGGTCTACGAGCACATGGTGTACGACGGTGCGCGCCACGAGAGCGTCGCACGGTATCCGGAGCTCGCGGCGCGCAGCTTCATCGTGTCGAGCTTCGGCAAGACGTATCACGTGACGGGATGGAAGGTCGGCTACGTCGCCGCGCCTGCCGCGCTGACCGCCGAGTTCCGCAAGGTTCATCAGTTCAACGTGTTCACCGTCAACACGCCGATGCAGCTCGGCCTCGCCGACTACCTGCGCGACCCGGCGCCGTACCTGACGCTCGCCGACTTCTATCAGAAGAAGCGCGACTTCTTCCGCGCCGGACTCGAACGCACGCGCTTCAGGCTGCTGCCATGCACGGGCACGTACTTCCAGTGCGTCGACTATTCGGCGATCAGCGACCTGCCGGAGGCGGAATTCTCGAAATGGCTCACGTCCGAGATTGGCGTGGCCGCCATTCCGGTGTCGGCGTTCTATCACGAGCCGCACGAATCGGGCGTCGTGCGTTTCTGCTTCGCGAAGCAGGAAAGCACGCTCGCGTCCGCGCTCGAAAGGCTCGCGCGCCTGTGATGCGCGCACGGGCGGCCGCGTGCCGCCGTCGCCTACGAGCGCACGCCGCCGGACGCTTCGATGTAGGCCTTGCGATCGGCCGCGACGCGCTGAGCGGCCGGGCGCTCGCCGATCTTCTTCGCGTGCGCTTTCCAGTCGATGCCGGCGTCGAGCAGGAAGTCTCGGCCGAATATCGCGTTCGTCGCCATCCCGATCACCGGCAGATGAACCGACGCGGCGATGTCGGCCACGCTGAACGACTCGCCTGACACGTACGGCGAGAATTGCGTCATCCGCTTGAACGCGTCGATCGAGCGCAGCAGACGCTTCTCGACATGCGCCTTCGTGCCGTCGCCGACCTTGCCGCCGAAGAACGCTTCCGCGTAGAGCTCGCGCGCCGTCCATTCGAGATACAGTTCGAGCGTCTGGATCAGCTCGCGCACTTTCGCGGCGGCGAACGGCGCACGCGGAAAAATGGCTTTGTCGGGATAGCGTGCCGCCAGATATTCGACGATCACCTGCGACTCGAACAGCGCACCCTCTTCGGTCTTCAGGAACGGAATCTTGCCGAGCGGCGAAGCGGCAAGCAGCGCCGGATCGCTGACCGGCAAACCGCACGCCGACTCCTCGAACGGGATATCGTGCTCGAGCAGCACGAACTTCACCTTGTTGTAATAGTTCGACAGCGGAATACCGCACAGCTGTAGCATCGAAAGCTCCTTCGTCGCCGGAAGCGCGGCCTCGGCGACGCGAGCCGCGTCGGAAGCGTCGCGCCGAAAAGTACGCGCGTGCTAGTCTAAGGCAGTTTCGCGTCCGTCACGACGACATTACATCCGCTATCACGGCGGCATCGCGCATGCATGCGCGATGCCGAGGTAGCGAATCCCGATGGAGACACACTCGCATGAGCGCTGAACTGCTGGCGTCGCGTCCTCCCGAGAGCGAATCGACGCTCGTTCTCACGCTGTCCAATCCCGGCGCGCGCAATGCGCTGCATCCCGACATGTATGCGGCCGGCGTCGAAGCGCTTGCCACTGCGGAGCGCGATCCGGCGATTCGCGCGGTCGTGCTCACGGGCGCCGATCGCTTTTTCTGCGCGGGCGGCAACCTGAACCGGCTGCTCGACAACCGCTCGAAAGATCCGTCCTACCAGGCGGACAGCATCGACCAGCTCGGCGCGTGGGTCACGGCGATCCGCGCGTCGACGAAGCCCGTGATCGCGGCAGTCGAAGGCGCGGCGGCCGGCGCGGGCTTCTCGCTCGCGCTCGCGTGCGATCTGATCGTCGCCGCGCACGACGCGAAATTCGTGATGTCTTACGCACGCGTCGGCCTCACGCCGGACGGCGGCGGCTCGTGGTTCCTCGCTCGCGCGCTGCCGCGCGCACTCGCAGCCGAGATCCTGTTCGAAGGCAAACCGATCGCAGCCGAACGTCTGCACGCATTGGGCGTCGTGAACCGACTCGCCGTGCCGGGTGCCGCGCTGACCGACGCGCTCGCGTGGGCCGATGCGCTCGCCGGCATCTCGCCGAATGCGCTGACGCGCATCAAGTCGCTGCTCGACGAGGCAATCGCGCAGCCGCTCGACCCGCATCTCGGCACCGAGCGCGATCATTTTGTCGCGTCGCTCCACCATGCGGATGGCCTCGAAGGCATCCGCGCGTTTCTCGAGAAACGCCAGCCGCGCTACAAGCGCTGATTCGCCGGCAGCGCGTCTTTCGAGCCGCGGCAGCACGCGCGGGAATTCGCGCGACCGACGTTCGTCCGGCTGTACATCCAGAGCACTCGCGCTGCCGGAACCGGCGCGAGTCGGCACGTTGCGGCCGTCTGCAGCGCATTGCGATCCATGCTGTAATGACCGCCTGTCGCGGCGCCCCGACGGCGCCGCTATCGTGCGCACGCAATGAAGGAGTTGACGATGATCGACGTCTACAGCTGGGCGACCCCGAACGGCCACAAAGTCCACATCATGCTCGAGGAAACCGGCCTCGCGTATCGTGTACATCCGGTCGATATCGGTGCAGGCGACCAGTTCAAGCCCGAATTCCTGAAGATCAGCCCGAACAACAAGATCCCGGCGATCGTCGATTCCGACGGTCCGGGCGGCCAGCCGATCTCGCTGTTCGAATCGGGCGCGATCCTGATCTACCTCGCGGAAAAGACCGGCAAGTTCCTGCCGAGCGATCCGGCCGCCCGCTATGCGACGCTCGAGTGGCTGATGTTCCAGATGGGCGGCGTCGGCCCGATGCTCGGGCAGGCGCATCACTTCCGGCTGTACGCGCCGCAGAAGATCGAGTACGCGGTCGACCGCTACACGAACGAAGCGAAGCGCCTGTACAACGTGATGGAAAAACGCCTGCGCGAATCCGAGTATCTGGCGGGCAGCGAATATACGATCGCGGACATCGCGACGTTCCCGTGGACGCGCTCGTGGCAAAACCAGGGCGTCGTGCTCGACGAATTGCCGAACGTGAAGCGCTGGCACGACGCGATCGCCGCGCGGCCGGCCGTGCAGCGCGGCGTCGAGGTGCTGGCGTCGCTGCGCAAGGCGCTGCAGGACGACAAGGCGCGCGAAGTGCTGTTCGGCGCCACGCAATACGCGAAGCGCTGAACGGCGTGCGCAGTGCGAGGCGGCGTCGCAGCGCGCCGCCTCGCAGTTCAGAAATAATGCAGCGTGATGAATTCCGCCGCACAAACGAGCAGCGGGACATCGGGCCGCTCGGCCTGCATCGACACCGACCACGTCACCTGCACACCGCCCTGCGCGGCGTCGGCGGTTTCCTTCACCGCAAACAGCGCACGTACGCGCGCGCCGACCGGCACCGGCTTCAGGAACCGCACGCGGTTCAGCCCGTAGTTCACACCCATCCGCTGCTCGAAGCGCATCGCGTTCGTCATCAGCGCGGGAATCAGCGACAACGTGAGGAACCCGTGCGCGATCGGTCCACCGAACGGCGATTCGCGTCGCGCACGTTCGGGATCGACGTGGATCCATTGATGGTCGCCGGTCGCGTCGGCAAAGCCGTCGACGCGGCGCTGGTCGATCTCGACCCAGCCGCTCGCCAGCGCCGGCTGACCGACCCGCTCGTGCAGCGCCTGCGCCGACGCGATTAGCGGCAACGTCACGTCGGTCATTCGCGCCCGCCTTCGGGATTGCGCAAACCGAAGATCACCTTCGAGCGCACGGTGATCACCGTCTCGCCGCTGCCGTTGACGCCGATCCATTCGGTCGACACGATGCCGCGATCCGGCTTGCTCGCCGACACGCGCTTGTCGAGGATCTTCTGATACATCGTGATCGTATCGCCGGCGCGCACCGGCTTGAGCCAGCGGATCTCGTCGATGCCGGGCGAGCCCATGCTCGTCGAGTCGGTGCCGAGCTTCTTGACGAGCAGCCCCATGAATACCGAGCACGTATGCCAGCCGCTCGCGACGAGGCCGCCGAACGGCGATGCCTTGCCCGCCGCCTCGTCGACATGAAACGGCTGCGGATCGTAACGTTGCGCGAATGCCTTGATGTCGTCCGCCTCGAACGTATAGCGGCCTATCTCCGTCGTGTCGCCGACGATCAAATCTTCGTAACTGATACCCACTGTGGTCTCCTTGTGTCGCGTATGCGCGCGGACGTCATGCCGCGGCGGCTTGCGCGAAATCGGGCAGCGCCGCGATTCGCGCGAGATGATGGTCCGTATCGCCGAGCGTCGTCTCGATGATCGACAGCCGCTTGAACAGATGCGCGGCGGCGACCTCGTTGGTCACACCCATCCCGCCGTGCAGCTGAATCGCCTGCTGGCCGACGAAGCGGGCCGCGATCCCGACGCGGGCCTTCGCGGCCGATACTGCCTTGCGCCGCGCATCGGCGTCGCCGCTCGCGTAGCGCACCGCGGCCAGATAGGTCAGCGAGCGCGCCTGCTCCGCATGAATCAGCATGTCGACCATCCGGTGCTGCAGCGCCTGGAAACGCGCGATCGGTACGCCGAACTGCTCGCGCGTCTTCGTGTATTCGACGGTCGCGCGGTTCAATTCGTCGAGCGCGCCGATCGCTTCCGCACAGAGCAGGAACGTCGCGTAATCGCCGATCTGTTCGAGCGCGGCCGCGTCGCGGGCGCCGCCCGTCAGCCGTCGCGCAGACGTTCCGTCGAATTCGATCGTCGCCGCACGTTGGCCGTCGATCGTACGATAGTCCACCACTTTCGCCGCCGGTGCGTCGCGTTCGACGACGAAAAGGCCGATACCGCCGCCGTCGACCCGCGCCGGGACGATCCATGCGTGCGCTTGCGCGCCGTGCTGAACGATCGACTTGGTGCCCGACAGCCGGTACGCGCCGCCCTGCTCGTGCGCACGTGTCGCGATTTCGAACACGTCGTAGCGCGCGTGCGGCTCGTGGAATGCGACGGAGAGACGCTTGTGTCCGTGCGCGACTGCTTCCAGCAGTGCGGCATCGTCGCCCGCGCCGGAACCGGCGACGCGTAGCGCTTCGATGCCTACGGCCGTCGCCCAGTACGGCTCGACCACGAGCGCGCGGCCGAGCTCTTGCATTGCGATCAGCATGTCGACCGGACCGCCGCCGAAACCGCCGTGTGCGTCGGGCACGGGCAGCGCCGTGAGGCCCAGTTCGGCGAACGCGTTCCATTGCGTGTCCGACACACCGGCGTCGCTGCGCACGATCGTCTGCCGCGCGTCGAAGCCGTACTGCTCGCCGAGGTAACGGCGCAGCGCGTCGGCGAACTGCTGCTGCTCGTCGCTAAAACTGAAATCCATCGTTGTCTCCTGTCGGCCCGAGTTAGCGCTTTAGCGCTTACTCGGGCCCCATGCAAAGCTGTCGGCCCGAGTTAGCGCTTTAGCGCTTACTCGGGCCCCATGCAAAGCTGTCGGCCCGAGTTGGCGCTTTAGCGCTTACTCGGGTCCCATGCAAAGCTGTCGGTCCGAGTTGGCGCTTCGGCGCTTACTCCGGTCCCATGCAAAGCGATCGGCCTGAATCGCCATTTGCGAGCGCCGCCCGATCCGTGCAAATCGCCAGCTCACAGCCCGAGAATCATCTGCGCGATGATGTTCTTCTGAATTTCGTTCGAACCGCCGTAGATCGACGTCTTCCGGTAATTGAAGTAATACGCGGCGAGCGGTGCTGCGTCGTCGTCGCCCGCGATGCTGTGTTCGCGCTCGCCGTCGAGGAACGGGACGTCGAACGGCGCAGCAAGCGGGCCGATCGCTTCGAACATCAACTCGGTGAGCGCCTGCTGAACTTCGGTGCCCTTGATCTTCAGCATCGATGCCTCCGGTCCCGGCCCCTTGCCGCTCGTCTCGCGGCTGACCACGCGCAGCACCGTCACCTCGAGCGCCATCAGTTCGACTTCGAGCGCCGCAACTTTTGCGGCGAACACCGGATCGGCGAGCAGCGGCTTGCCGTTCTTGCGCTGATTCGACGCGACGCGCTTGAGGAACGCGAGTTCGCGCTTCGACGCGCCGACGCGTGCGATGCCGGTACGCTCGTGGCCGAGCAGGTATTTCGCGTAAGTCCAGCCGCGGTTTTCGTCGCCGACGAGATTCTCGACCGGCACCTTCACGTCTTCGAAGAACACCTCGTTGACCTCGTGATCCTCGTCGAGCGTGATGATCGGGCGCACGGTGATGCCCGGCGTCTTCATGTCGATCAGCAGGAACGAGATGCCCTCCTGCTTCTTCGCGACCGGATCGGTGCGCACGAGACAGAACATCATGTCTGCGTACTGTCCGAGCGTCGTCCAGGTTTTCTGGCCGTTGACGACGTAATGATCGCCGTGACGCTCCGCGCGAGTGCGCAGCGACGCGAGGTCGGATCCGGAGCCCGGCTCCGAGTAGCCTTGGCACCACCAGTCGGATCCATCGAGAATGCGCGGCAAATAGCGGCGCTTTTGCGCTTCACTGCCGTACTTCATCAGCACGGGCGCGACCATCGACACGCCGAACGGCAGCACGGTCGGCGCGCCGATGCGTGCGCACTCTTCTTCCCAGATATGCTGCTGCGTCGCGTTCCAGCCCGGCCCGCCGTATTCGGTCGGCCATGCGGGCGCCGACCAGCCGCGCTGGCCGAGGATGCGGTGCCAGCTTGCGTAGTCTTCGCGGTCGAGTCGTTTGTGATCGAGGACTTTGGCGCGCAGTGTGCGAGGCAGGTTGGCCTCGAGCCAAGCGCGGATGTCGGCGCGGAATGCGTCGTCGGCGGGGGAATAATCCAGATCCATGCGCAGCGTCTCCTGTCGACCGGAGTTGGCGCTTTAGCGCCTTACTCCGGTCCCATGCTTCGCGGTCGACCGGAGTTGCCGCTTTAGCGCCTTACTCCGACCCCATGCTTCGCGATCGATCGGAGTTGCCGCTTCAGCGGCCGCTCCGATCCCATGCTTGGCTGTCGACCCGAGTTGACGCTTTAGCGCTTACCCGGGCCCACGCAAGGCTCGCCACGACCATCCGGCCGGGCGACGAGACACCGCGTACGTTATTGCAGCGGTTCTTTCAGCGCGGCTGGAATCGGCAGCGGCATCACGTCGATGCCCTCTTCGACCAAGGCTTGCGCATCTTCCGGCGTCGTGACGCCACGAATGCTGCGCGCGGGCGCTTCGTTGTAGTGAATGCGCCGCGCTTCCTCGGCGAAGCGCTCGCCCACGTTCTCGGTCTTCTGCAGCACCTCGCGCAGCGCACGCATCACCTGCGCCTGCAGCGCACGCGGATCGGCCGCTTGCGCCTGCGTGGCACCCGACAAGTTCAGGCGCGGCGCTGACGGCATACGGCTGACCTCGGTCGTTCCGCACACCGGACATTCGACCAGCTTGCGGGACAACTGCGCTTCGAATTCATCGGCAGAAGCGAACCAGCCTTCGAACCGATGACCGTGCGGACACTGTAAATCGAGGACCTTCATGCTGAATCAGGGCTGTGACGAGTGTAGCGCAAAAAGCGGTTTTGTGAACGATCGTGCTAATCCCGATCGCGCGACGCGCCAGCGTCGCGTCACCGGATTGTAACGCGGCGTCCTGCGGGCCGCTGACGCGGCGTTCAGGGCGTCAGCACCGGGCCGAGCGGCCACGCGCCCGACGTCACGCGCTCGAGCCACATCGTGCCGATGATCGTCTTTACGTCGCTGATTTGGCCGGTGCGCACCCATTCGAGCAGGTCGGGCAGCGTCGCCGTGAAGGTTTCGAGGAATTCGCCTTCGTCGAGCTTGCGCTCGCCGGCCGTGAGCCCACGCGCGAGATACAGGTCGATGAACTCGGTCGAGTAGGAAATGATCGGGTGGATGCGCGTCAGGAACACGTACTCGCGCGCCGTGTAGCCCGTTTCTTCGCGCAGTTCGCGCACCGCGCACGCGAGCGCGCCTTCGTTCGGGTCGAGCTTGCCGGCCGGGAATTCGGCCATCACCTTGCCGATCGGATAGCGGTACTGGCTTTCCATCAGCACACGGCCGTCGTCGAACAGCGGGATCACCATCACCGCGCCCGGGTGCTGCACGTATTCGCGCGTCGCGGTCTTGCCGTCCGGCAAGCGCACGGTGTCGCGCTTGAGCTTGAGGAATGCGCCGTCGAAGATTGCTTCGCTTTCGACACAGGTTTCGGTCAGCGCGGCGTCGTGATTGGGTAGTTCGGCCATCGGGCGGCTCCGTGAATGAGCGCGACGGCCGGAAAGGGCCGGTCAGCGCCGTTTGACGAGATACTGGAACGTGAAGCCGGGAAACGCGAACACGACGAAGAGACTGAACGTGATCGCGTAAAACTGCCAGCCTTGTTCGAAGCGGTTGCCGGCGCGCGACTCGAGCCAGAAGCCGAGCGCGCCGACCACGAAATACAGCACGATCAGCTCGCCGATCCGCACCCACGCGCTCTTCTTCGTCGCGCCGACCGGCACGACGGCGAAGAGGCGTTGGTTCAGGAACGGCAGGTTGGCGCACACGAGCGCCAACAGCACGATAAACCAGCCGGCCGCCGACATTATTACAGCGGCAGCGTGTGACGGATCGCCTGCAGGCACGCCGTCAGCAGCGGGCTCGGGACGAGGCCGAGCACGACGACCGCAAGGCCGTTCAGCACGAGGATCGTGCGCTTGCAGAAGTCGCCGGCGATCGGCGTCGTGTCCTGCGGCGCATCGAAGTAGATCAGCTTGACGATGCGCAGGTAGTAGAACGCACCGAACAGCGACGTGACGACGGCCAGCACCGCGAGCCACGTGAGACCCGCATTGACGGTCGCCTCGAGCACCGCGAGCTTCGCGTAGAAGCCGACAGTCGGCGGGATGCCGGCCAGCGAGAACATCATGACCATCATCACGAACGCGAACACCGGGCTGCGCTTGTTGAGGCCCTTGAAGTCGTCGATCGTTTCCGCTTCGAAGTCGCGGCGTGCGAGCAGCATCACCACGCCGAACGCGCCGAGCGTCGTGATCAGGTAGACGATCGCGTAGAACATCGCCGAGCTGTATGCGTTCGCCGGTGCCGCCGCGTCGCCCTTCACGATGCCCGCGAGCAGGCCGAGCAGCACGAAGCCCATGTTCGAGATCGCCGAGTAAGCGAGCATCCGCTTGATGTTGCGCTGGACGATACCGGTGATGTTGCCGACGATCAGCGACAGCGCGGCGAGGATCACGAGCGCGGTCTGCCAGTTCTGCGCGAGCGGCAGCAGGCCCATCACGAGGAACCGCATGCCCCACGCGAACGCGGCAACCTTCGGACCGCCGCCGACGAACAGCGTCATCGCGGTCGGTGCGCCCTGGTAGACGTCCGGCACCCACATGTGGAACGGCACGGCGCCGAGCTTGAACGCGATACCGGCAACGATGAAGATCACGCCGAACATCAGCACGGCCGCGTCGGTGTTGCCGCCGACCGCCTTGTACACCTCGCCGAGCTCGAGCGAACCGGTCGCGCCGTACAGCATCGAGATGCCGTACAGCACGAAGCCCGACGCGAGCGCGCCCAGCACGTAGTACTTCATCGCCGCTTCGCTCGACTGCGCGGCGTCGCGGCGCAGCGCGATGACCGCATACAGCGACAGCGACATCAACTCGAGACCGAGGTACAGCGTCAGGAAGTTGTTGCCCGACACCATCACGAGCTGGCCGAGCAGCGAGAACATGCCGAGCAGGAACACGTCGCCGCGGAACATGTCGCGGTCTTCGAGGTACTTGCGCGAATAGACGAGCGATACCGCGAAGCCGAACGATACGACCGCCTTCATCGTGCTCGCGAACGAGTCGACGACGACCATCCGCGAGAAGAAGTAATACTGCTGCGTATCGAGCGCCTGCACCGCAAACCACACGCCGGCCACGACCGACGATACCACCGCGATCAGATAGGTCAGGCGGCGGCCCGATGCACCGGTAAAGGTGTCGTTCAGCCATGCGACGACGATGGCGACCATCACCAGCGCGTCAGGCAACAGGACATTCATAGGAGCGTTCATGATCTTGAGTTCCTCCGCTCGCGATTACTGGGCCAGCGGCAGCTTCGACTGCGCGACATGGGAGAGGAGGTTTTCCACGGAAACGTGCATCACGTCGGTAAAAGGCTTCGGATACAGGCCCATCAGCAGCGTGAACGCGGCCAGCACGGCGAGCATCAGGAATTCGCGGCGGCCGATGTCCGTCAGCTTCGCGACGTGATCGTTCGCGACCGCGCCGAAGTACACGCGCTTGTACATCCACAGCGTGTACGCCGCGCCGAGGATCAGCGTGAACGCCGCGCCGAATGCGATCCAGAAGTTGTACTGGACGGCCGCCAGGATCACCATGAATTCGCCGACGAAACCGGACGTGCCCGGCAGCCCGCAGTTGGCCATCGAGAACAGCATCGCGAACGCCGCGAACTTCGGCATCACGTTCACGACGCCGCCGTAGTCGGCGATCTGGCGCGAGTGCACGCGGTCGTACAGCACGCCGATGCACAGGAACATCGCGCCCGACACGAAGCCGTGCGAGATCATCTGCACGATCGCGCCTTCGACGCCGAGCTGGTTGAAGATGAAGAAGCCGAGCGTGACGAAGCCCATGTGCGCGATCGATGAATACGCGACCAGCTTCTTCATGTCGGCCTGCACCATCGCGACGAGGCCGATGTAGATCACCGCGATCAGCGACAGCGTGATCACGACCGGCGCCAGGAAGTGGCTCGCGTCGGGCGTGATCGGCAGCGAGAAGCGCAGGAAGCCGTACGCGCCGAGCTTCAGCATGATCGCGGCCAGCACGACGGAGCCGCCCGTCGGCGCTTCGACGTGCGCGTCCGGCAGCCAGGTGTGCACCGGCCACATCGGCACCTTCACCGCGAATGCGAGGAAGAATGCGATGAACAGCAGGATCTGCGGCGTCATCGCGATCTTCGCGTTCTGCCACGTCGCGAGATCGAACGAATGCGTCTCCGTGTACAGGTAGATCAGCGCGACCAGCATCAGCAGCGAGCCGGCCAGCGTGTACAGGAAGAACTTGAATGCCGCGTACACGCGGTTCGGGCCGCCCCACACGCCGATGATGATGTACATCGGGATCAGCGTCGCTTCGAAGAACACGTAGAACAGCAGGCCGTCGGCCGCCGAAAACACGCCGATCATGATCCCGGACAGGATCAGGAACGCGGCGAGGTACTGCGCGACGTTCTCGGTGATCACTTCCCACGCGGCGATCACGACGATCACCGTGATCAGCGCGGTGAGCACGACGAACCACATCGAGATGCCGTCGACGCCGAGGTGATACGAGATGTCGAAGCGCTCGATCCACGTCGAATGCTCGACGAACTGCAGCGCGGCGGTGCTCGAGTCGAAGCCCGTGATCAGCGGGATCGTGACCGCGAGGCCGAGCAGCGAACCGATCAGCGCGACCCAGCGCGCCGCACCCGGATTTTTGTCGTTACCGACCGCGAGCACGAGGAGGCCGAAAACGATCGGCAGCCAGATCGCGGTACTGAGAATCGGAAAAGCGTGCATTAGTTGTCCCCCCGCCTTATTTGCCGCCGAGCGTTACAAACAGGGTCAGGAGCCCCAGCATGCCGATGATCATGGCGAACGCGTAGTGATAGATGTAACCGGATTGGAGGAAGCGGATCACGCTCGCGAACCAGCCGATGAACTTGGCGCTGCCGTTGACGAGGCCGTCGATCACCACGACGTCGCCCTCCTTCCACAGGCCGCGGCCGATCGCCACCGAGCCGCGGGCGAACACCACTTCGTTGATCTTGTCCATGTAGTACTTGTTGTCCAGCAGCGTGTAGATCGGACCGAACGCACGGCGGATCGACGCCGGCAGATCCGGACGCTTCAGATACAGGAACCATGCGACGACGACGCCGGCGAGCGCGAGCCACACCGGCAGGCCCGACACCGAGTGCAGGCCCATGCCGACCCAGCCGTGGAACTCCTCGGCCATCTCGGCGAGCGCCGGATGGTTTTCGCCGATGAAGATCACCTTGTCGAACGCGACACCGTGCTGGAAGAAGTCGCCGAACAGCATCGGACCGATCGCGATCGCACCGATGATCACCGACGGAATCGCGAGCAGCACGAGCGGCACCCACACGACCCACGGCGTTTCGTGCGGTTCGTGCGCGTGGTCGTCATGACCGTGGCCGTGATCGTCGTGACCGTGCGCGGCCGCCATGCCCATCGGCGATTCCGGATGCTTCGGCTGGCGGAAGCGCTCTTCGCCGTGGAACACCAGGAAGTACATGCGGAACGAGTACAGCGCCGTGACGAACACGCTCGCGACCACCGCGAAATATGCGAAGCCCGAACCCGGCAGGTGCGACAGCTTCACCGCGTCGATGATCGAGTCCTTCGAGTAGAAACCCGAGAAGAACGGCGTACCGATCAGCGCGAGCGAGCCGATCAGCGACGTGATCCACGTGATCGGCATGTACTTGCGCAGGCCGCCCATGTTGCGCATGTCCTGATCGTGGTGCATGCCGATGATCACGGAGCCTGCACCGAGGAACAGCAGCGCCTTGAAGAACGCGTGCGTCATCAGGTGGAACACGGCGACCGGATACGCGGACACGCCGAGCGCGACCGTCATGTAGCCGAGCTGCGACAGCGTCGAATAAGCGACGACGCGCTTGATGTCGTTCTGCACGATGCCGAGGAAGCCCATGAACAGCGCCGTGATCGCGCCGATCACCGTGATGAACGACAGCGCGGTGTCCGACAGCTCGAACAGCGGCGACATGCGCGACACCATGAAGATGCCGGCCGTCACCATCGTCGCCGCGTGAATCAGCGCGGAGATCGGCGTCGGGCCTTCCATCGAGTCGGGCAGCCACACGTGCAGCGGGAACTGCGCGGACTTGCCCATCGCGCCGATGAACAGGCAGATGCACGCGACCGTCAGCAGACCCCAGTCGGTGCCCGGGAAGTGCAGGCTCGCGAGTTCCGCACGCTTCGCGAACACTTCGCCGTAGTTCATCGAGCCCGCGAACGCGAGCAGCAGGCCGATGCCGAGCAGGAAGCCGAAGTCGCCGACGCGGTTCACAAGGAACGCCTTCATGTTCGCGTAGATCGCGCTCTCACGCGTGAAGTAGAAGCCGATCAGCAGGTACGACACCAGACCCACCGCTTCCCAGCCGAAGAACAGCTGCAGGAAGTTGTTGCTCATCACGAGCATCAGCATCGAGAACGTGAACAGCGAGATGTACGAGAAGAACCGCTGGTAGCCGTCCTCTTCCGACATGTAGCCGATCGTGTAGACGTGCACCATCAGCGACACGAACGTCACGACGACCATCATCATCGCGGTCAGCGAATCGACGAGGAAGCCGACCTCGAGCTTCAGCGAGCCGACGTTCATCCATTCGTAGACGGTCGCGTTGAAGCTCGCGCCGCCCATCACGTCGAGAAAGACTTTCGCCGACAGGAGGAACGCGATCAGTACGCCGAGAATCGTGATCCGGTGTGCGCCCTTGCGCCCGACTGCGTTCCCGAACAGCCCCGCAATCAGCGAGCCGGCCAGCGGAGCGAGCGGAATCGCCAGCAGCAGGTTTTCATTGAGTGTCGTTGACATAACAGCGTTGCCTGAAATTAACCTTTGAGCTGATCGAGATCCTCGACATTGATCGTGTCGAGCTTACGGAACAGGGTCACCAGAATCGCGAGACCGATCGCGGCTTCCGCTGCGGCGACGGTCAGCACGAAGAACACGAAGATCTGGCCGTGCACGTCGCCGAGGTAGTGCGAGAACGCGACGAAGTTGGTGTTCACCGCGAGCAGCATCAGCTCGATCGCCATCAGGATGATGATGATGTTGCGGCGGTTCAGGAAAATCCCGACGATCGCGATCGCGAACAGGATCGCGCCGAGCACGAGGTAGTGAGCAAGAGTCAACATGGTTTTCTTTTCCTCCGCTTAGCCGTTGGTGCTCGTACCGGCTTCGCTCTGCGCCGTTTCCGGCTGCGGCTTGTCCGCTTCCATCTTCACGAGGCGCACGCGGTCGTTGCGGCGCACCTTGACCTGCTCCGACACGCGCTGGCGCTTGCTGTCCTTGCCCTTCTGCGCGGTCAGCCCGATCGCGGCAATGATCGCGACCAGCAGCACGAGGCCGGCGATTTCGAACGCGAAGATGTAGTCGGTGTAGATCACCTTGCCGATCAGGCGCGTGTTCGACCAGCCTTCGGTCGCGGCCGACGTCATCGCGTGCACGGTGTGCGTGTCGCCGTAGCCGCGCCACAGGATCAGCGCGGTCTCGATTACGATGATCGCGCCGACGACCGTCGCCATCGGCACGAAGCGCTTGAAGTCGCGGCGCAGGTAATCGATGTTGATGTCGAGCATCATCACGACGAACAGGAACAGCACCATCACGGCGCCCACGTAGACCAGCACCAGCAGGATCGCGAGGAACTCCGCTTCCAGCAGCATCCAGATCGCGGCGGCGTTGAAGAACGCCAGCACAAGGAAAAGCGCAGACGCCACCGGGTTGCGCGAAGTGATCACCTTCAGCCCTGATACCACCAGGAGCAGCGCGAAGATGTAGAACAGTACGGTCGTGAATTCCATGATTACCGGTTCATCGTTAGGCCATAGTCAGGCGCGGCTTGCGGGACGCTGTCGCGTGCCGCACCCGTCGCGGCGGCTCGGCCCGTCGACGTCGCGTCGGGCCGGCACTGCAAACACAATCAACGATACGGCGCGTCGGCAGCCTTCGCCGCAGCGATGTCCTTCTCGTAGCGGTCGCCCACCGCGAGCAGCATTTCCTTCGTGAAATACAGGTCGCCGCGCTTTTCGCCGTGATATTCGAGGATCTGCGTCTCGACGATCGAATCGACCGGGCAGCTCTCTTCGCAGAAACCGCAGAAGATGCACTTCGTCAGGTCGATGTCGTAGCGCGTCGTGCGGCGCGTGTTGTCCGCGCGCGTTTCCGATTCGATCGTGATCGCGAGCGCGGGACACACGGCCTCGCACAGCTTGCATGCGATGCAGCGCTCTTCGCCGTTCTCGTAGCGGCGCAGCGCGTGCAGCCCGCGAAAGCGCGGCGAAATCGGCGTCTTCTCTTCCGGGAACTGGACGGTGAACTTGCGCTTGAACGTGTAACGGCCGGTCAGCGCGAGCCCCTTCAGCAGCTCGGTCAGGAAGAAGGTCTTAAAGAAGTGTTGGATTGCCGTCATGATTTCGTCCGATTACTTCACCCAGATGTTGAGCGGCGACATCATCCAGAAGCCGACCACGACCACCCAGATCACCGTGACGGGCAGGAACACCTTCCAGCCGAGGCGCATGATCTGGTCGTAACGGAAGCGCGGGAACGTCGCGCGCACCCAGATGAACACCGACAGCAGCGCGAATACCTTCAGCACCAGCCAGAAGATGCCCGGGATGAACGACAGGAATTCGAACGGCGCATCCCAGCCGCCGAGGAACAGCGTCGAAGCGAGCGCCGAGATCACGATCATGTTGATGTACTCGGCGAGGAAGAACAGCGCGAACGCCATGCCCGAGTAGTCGATCATGTGACCCGCGACGATCTCCGACTCGCCTTCCACCACGTCGAACGGGTGACGGTTCGTTTCGGCGATGCCCGAGATGAAGTACACGACGAACGCCGGCAGCAGCGGCAGCCAGTTCCACGACAGGAAGTTCACGCCGTGGCTCGCGAAGAAGCCGTGCTGCTGCGAGCCGACGATTTCCGACAGGTTCAGGCTGCCGGCCGTCATCAGCACGAGCACCAGCGCGAAGCCCATCGAGATTTCGTACGACACCATCTGCGCGGCGGCGCGCATCGCGCCGAGGAACGCGTACTTCGAGTTCGACGCCCAGCCGGCGAGAATCACCGCGTACACGCCGATCGACGAGATCGCCATCGCGTACAGCAGGCCCGCGTTCACGTTCGCGAGCACCGCTTCGGCCTGGAACGGGATCACCGCCCACACGGCGAACGCCGGCACGACGGTCATGATCGGCGCGATCAGGTACAGCCAGCGGCTGGCGGCGCTCGGCTGAATCACTTCCTTCAGCAGCAGCTTCAGCACGTCGGCGATCGGCTGCAGCAGGCCGGCCGGGCCGACGCGGTTCGGGCCGAGACGCACGTGCATCCAGCCGATCAGCTTGCGCTCCCACAGAATCAGGTACGCGACGCACAGCAGGATCACGACGGCGACGACGAGGATGCGCACGAGCGCCCACACCGTCGGCCACGCGACGCCGAGAAGCTGGGCTCCGCCCGCGTTGATCGTATCGAACAAGCTCATTTACGCCTTCTCCACCACCAGTTCACCGGACAGGCTGCCGAGCGCTGCGCCGGCAGGCGTCGCCGCCGACACGCGAACGACCGTCTCCGCAAGATTCGCGTCGCGCACGGCGGGCAACTGCACCGCACGCTCGCCCTGGCGCACGCGCACCGCGTCGCCTTCCTTCAAGCCCAGCTTGTCGAACAGCGCGGCCGGCAGGCCGACGGTGTTCGCCGCCTTCGCGGCGGCCGTCAGGTGCAGCGCACCGGCACGGCGCACGAGTGCGTCGGCGTGATAGATCGGCACGTCGGCGAGACGCTCGAAGCCGCCGTTCGCAGCGGACGCGGCGACGCGCGCCGGTGCGATCGACGTCCGGTTCGACAGACGGTCGGCGATGCCTGCATCGCCGAGAGCCGCGACACGCACCTCTTCGGCCGTCTCGTATTCGAAGTTCGGCAGGCCGAGCAGGCTGCCGAGCACACGCAGTACCTTCCATGCCGGACGCGTCTCGCCGAGCGGGCGCACGACGCCGTTGAAGCTCTGCACGGTGCCTTCCGCGTTCACGAACGTGCCGGACGTTTCCGTGAACGGCGCGACCGGCAGCAGCACGTCCGCGTAGTCGAGACCGTGCTTGAACGGCGACATCACGACGACCATTTCTGCCTGGTTCAGCGCGGCCAGTGCCTGCGCCGGATCGGCGGTGTCGAATTCCGGCTCGACGTTCAGCAGCACGTAGCCCTTGCGCGGCTGCGCGAACGCTTCGCGCGCGTTCAGCCCGCCGTCGCCCGGCAGCGCGCCGACGACGTGCGCGCCGACCGTGTTCGCCGCTTCGGTCAGGAAGCCGAGCGTTGCGCCGGTGTTGTCGGCGATCCACTGCGCGAGCGCATGCAGCTTCGCGAATTCCGGATGACGGACCGCGACGTTGCCGAGCAGCACCGCACGGCGCTCGCCGTTCGCGAGCGACTGAGCGACCGCTTGCGCGGCGGCCGATGCGGCAACGCCCGCCAGCGTGTCCGGCAGCGCGACGCCGCGCAGCTGCGCGACGGCCGCGGCGATGCCGGCCAGCTCGTCGAGCCACGCGGACGGCGCGGCGACGATGCGCTGCGCGGTCGGAATCAGCGAGTCGTCGCCCGTCGCGTTCAGGAAATGCACCTTCGCGCCGTTCTTCGCGGCCTGACGCAGGCGCGCGGCGAACAGCGGATGATCGCGGCGCAGGAACGAGCCGATCACGAACGCGGCGTTCACGTTCGACAGCTCGGCGATCGGCATCCCGAGCCACGGCGCGCCCTGGACCGGCGCCGAGAAATCCTGCTGGCGCAGACGGAAATCGACGTTCGGCGTCTTCAGCTCGTGCGCGAGCTGCTTCACGAGGAACAGTTCTTCAGCGGTGCTGTGCGCGCTCGCGAGCATTGCCAGCGCATTCGCGCCGTGGTCGGCCGCGATGCCCTTGAGCCCCTTCGCGACGTATTCGAGCGCCGTCTGCCAGTCGGTTTCGATCCATTGGCCGCCTTGCTTGAGCATCGGCTTCGTCAGACGCTCTTCGCTGTTCAGGCCTTCGTACGAGAAACGATCCTTGTCCGAGATCCAGCATTCGTTGATCGCTTCGTTCTCGAACGGCAGCACGCGCATCACGCGGTTGTTCTTCACCTGCACGACGAGATTCGCGCCGACGGAGTCGTGCGGGCTCACCGACTTGCGGCGCGACAGCTCCCACGTCCGTGCGCTGTAGCGGAACGGCTTGCTGGTCAGCGCGCCGACCGGGCACAGGTCGATCATGTTGCCCGACAGCTCGGAGTCGACCGTCTTGCCGACGAACGTCGTGATTTCGGAATGCTCGCCGCGGCCCAGCATGCCGAGCTCCATCACGCCGGCGATTTCCTGGCCGAAGCGGACGCAGCGCGTGCAGTGGATGCAGCGCGACATCTCTTCCATCGAGATCAGCGGGCCGACGTTCTTGTGGAACACCACGCGCTTTTCTTCCGAGTAGCGCGACGACGACTTGCCGTAGCCGACCGCCAGATCCTGCAGCTGGCATTCGCCGCCCTGATCGCAGATCGGACAGTCGAGCGGGTGGTTGATGAGGAGGAATTCCATCACCGACTGCTGCGCCTTCACGGCCTTGTCGGACTGCGTGCGGACGATCATGCCGGCCGACACGGGCGTCGCGCACGCGGGCACGGCCTTCGGCATCTTCTCGACTTCGACGAGACACATCCGGCAATTGGCCGCAACCGACAGTTTCTTGTGATAGCAGAAGTGAGGAATGTACGTGTCCGCCTTGTGCGCAGCCTGGATCACCATGCTGCCTTCGGGCACCTCGACCTTCTTGCCGTCTATTTCAAGTTCAACCATGATGGTGAATGGTCCTTAACCTATTTCCGCCCGTTCGCGCGTTCGCCCGACCGTGCGCTCAAATTCCGCAACCGGTTTCGCTTCAGGCCGCCGCCGCGTGCGCGTGACCGCCGACCATGCAGTGCTTGTGCTCGACGTGGTACGCGAATTCGTCCCAGTAGTGCTTCAGCATCCCGCGCACCGGCATCGCCGCCGCATCGCCGAGCGCGCAGATCGTGCGGCCCATGATGTTCTCGGCGACCGAATTCAGCAGGTCCAGATCTTCCTGACGGCCTTCGCCGTGCTCGATACGGTTCACGACGCGATACAGCCAGCCGGTGCCTTCACGGCACGGCGTGCACTGGCCGCACGACTCCTCGTAGTAGAAGTACGACAGACGCAGCAGCGAACGGACCATGCAGCGCGTCTCGTCCATCACGATCACCGCGCCCGAACCGAGCATCGAGCCGACCTTCGCGATCGAGTCGTAGTCCATGTCGGTCTGCATCATCACGTCGCCCGGCACGACCGGCGCGGACGAGCCGCCCGGAATCACCGCCTTGATCTTCTTGCCGCCGCGCATCCCGCCGGCCAGCTCCATCAGCGTCGCGAACGGCGTGCCGAGCGGCACTTCATAGTTGCCCGGACGCTCGACGTCGCCCGACACCGAGAAGATCTTCGTGCCGCCGTTGTTCGGCTTGCCGATTTCGAGGTAATTCTGCGGACCGACGGCGAGCAGGAACGGCACCGCCGCGAACGTCTCGGTGTTGTTGATCGTGGTCGGCTTGCCGTACACGCCGAAGCTCGCCGGAAACGGCGGCTTGAAGCGCGGCTGACCCTTCTTGCCTTCGAGCGACTCGAGCAGCGCCGTCTCCTCGCCGCAGATGTACGCGCCGTAACCGTGATGCGCGTGCAGTTGGAACGAGAATTCCGAGCCCATGATGTTGTCGCCGAGGAATCCGGCCGCGCGCGCCTCGTCGAGCGCCGCCTCGAAGCGTCGATACACTTCGAAGATCTCGCCGTGGATGTAGTTGTAGCCGACGGTGATGCCCATCGCGTACGCGCCGATGGCCATCCCTTCGATCAGCGCGTGCGGATTCCAGCGCAGGATGTCGCGATCCTTGAACGTGCCCGGCTCGCCTTCGTCCGAGTTGCAGACGAGATATTTCTGCC
Organism: Burkholderia dolosa; assembly: GCF_902499135.1. Classification (GTDB taxonomy): domain Bacteria; phylum Pseudomonadota; class Gammaproteobacteria; order Burkholderiales; family Burkholderiaceae; genus Burkholderia; species Burkholderia dolosa. The sequence continues at coordinate 22,970 of NZ_CABVPR010000046.1, read as the reverse complement.
CCGGGAACTGACGCGGCATGAAGCTCCACTTCAGGCCGGTCGGAAAGCCCGCACCGCCGCGGCCGCGCAGACCCGACGCCTTCACGTCGGCGATCACCTGCTCGGGCGGAATCTTTTCTTCGAGAATGCGGCGCAGCTGCTTGTAGCCGCCGCGCGCAACGTAATCTTCGAGATGCCAGTTCTCGCCGTTCAGACCAGCGAGGATCAGCGGTTTGATGTGACGGTCGTGAAGGGACGTCATTTCGAAAGCTCCTCAAGCAGCTGGTCGATCTTCTCGCGGCTCATGAAGCTGCACATTTTGTGGTTGTTCACCAGCAGCACCGGCGCGTCGCCGCACGCACCGAAGCACTCGCCTTCCTTCAGCGTGAACTTGCCGTCCGGCGTGGTCTCGCCGAAGTCGATGCCGAGCTTCTGTTTCAGATAGTCGGCCGTCGCTTCCGCGCCGCCGTGCGGACCGAGCTGGCACGGCAGGTTCGTGCAGAGCGTGATCTTGTGCTTGCCGACCGGCTTCAGCTCGTACATCGTGTAGAACGTCGCGACTTCCTGCACGGCGACGGCCGGCATGCCGAGATAGTCCGCGACGAACTGCATCAGTTCGGGCGACAGCCAGCCGTGCTCTTCCTGAGCGACGGCCAACGCCGACATCACGGCGGACTGTTTCTGATCGGCGGGATACTTCGTCAACGCTCGATCGATTTCCTTCAGGCCTTCAGCTGAGATCATTTTCAGACACGACTCTTTCAATTCCTACCGAACGAACAACCTGCCGCACGGCGTGCGTGGACGGCAGACCTGGCGCTCACTGTTGACAGCTTGCGAAGCCGCGCCGGTTCAGCGCGCATCGCGTGTGACTGACTGCTCGCTGTCCGCTTGCGCGGACAGCGCAACCATTAGCGATCGATTTCGCCGAACACGATGTCCTGCGTACCGATGATCGTGACGGCATCCGCGATCATGTGACCGCGCGCCATTTCGTCGAGCGACGCCAGATGCGCGAAGCCCGGTGCGCGAATCTTGAGGCGATACGGCTTGTTCGCGCCGTCCGACACCAGATAGATGCCGAATTCGCCCTTCGGATGCTCGACTGCCGCGTAAGCCTCGCCTTCCGGCACGTGAAAACCTTCGGTGAAGAGCTTGAAGTGGTGAATCAAGTCTTCCATGTTGGTCTTCATGCCGACGCGCGACGGCGGCGCAACCTTGTGATTGTCCGTCATCACGGGGCCCGGATTCTTGCGAAGCCACTCAATGCACTGTTTCGCGATGCGGACCGACTGGCGCATTTCTTCGACGCGCACCAGATAGCGGTCGTAGCAATCGCCGTTCACGCCGACCGGCACGTCGAACTCCATCCGGTCGTACACTTCGTACGGCTGCTTCTTGCGCAGGTCCCACGCGATGCCCGAGCCGCGCAGCATCGGACCGGTCAGGCCCATCTGCAGCGCACGCTCCGGGCTGACGACGCCGATCCCGACCAGACGCTGCTTCCAGATCCGGTTGTCGGTGAGCAGCGTTTCGTATTCGTCGACGCACTTCGGGAAGCGCGTGAAGAAATCGTCGATGAAATCGAGCACCGAGCCGCTGCGCGCTTCGTTCATCTTCGCGAGCGCCTTCTCGTTGCGGATTTTCGACGCCTTGTATTGCGGCATCGCGTCCGGCAGGTCGCGATAGACGCCGCCCGGACGGTAGTACGCCGCGTGCATCCGCGCACCGGACACCGCTTCGTACACGTCCATCAGATCTTCGCGCTCGCGGAACGCATACAGGAAGACGGCCATCGCGCCGACGTCGAGCGCGTGCGCGCCGATCCACATCAGGTGGTTCAGCACGCGCGTGATCTCGTCGAACAGCACGCGGATGTACTTCGCGCGTTCCGGCACTTCGATGCCGAGCAGCTTTTCGATCGCGAGCACGTAGCCGTGCTCGTTGACCATCATCGACACGTAGTCGAGACGGTCCATGTACGGCACTGACTGGATGAAGGTCTTGTTTTCCGCGAGCTTTTCGGTCGCGCGGTGCAGCAGGCCGATGTGCGGATCGGCGCGCTGGATGACTTCGCCGTCGAGCTCGAGCACGAGGCGCAGCACGCCGTGCGCTGCCGGGTGCTGCGGGCCGAAGTTGAGCGTGTAGTTCTTGATTTCTGCCATGACGCCCTCTTAATGTTTCAGACCGCCATAGCGATCCTCGCGGATCACGCGCGGCGTGATTTCGCGCGGCTCGATCGTCACCGGCTGGTAGACGACCCGCTTCTCTTCCGGGTCGTAACGCATTTCGACGTAGCCGGACACCGGGAAGTCCTTGCGGAACGGATGGCCGATGAAACCGTAGTCGGTGAGGATGCGGCGCAGATCGGGGTGACCTTCGAACACGAGGCCGTACAGGTCGAACGCTTCGCGCTCGTACCAGTTCGCGGACGACCACACGTCGACGAGCGATGCAACGATCGGCAGATCGTCGTCCGGTGCAAACACGCGCAGGCGCAGGCGCCAGTTGTTCGTGATCGACAGCAGATGCGTGACGGCCGCGAAGCGCGGGCCGTCGTAGGCGCCGTCGCCGTAAGTCTGATAGTCGACGCCGCACAGATCGATCAGCTGTTCGAAGCGCAGCTTCGGATCGTCGCGCAGCGTCTTTGCGACGTCGAGGTAATCGCTCGCCTTCACGACGAGCGTCAGTTCACCGATCGCTTCGGTGAGGCTCACCACGCGCGCGCCGAGCGCGGCTTCGAGGTTGGCCTTCAGGGTCTCGATTTTGCTTGCCATATTGAGGGGACGCTCGGGGCTTTATTGACGGGCGATGGTGTTGGTCCGACGGATCTTCGCCTGAAGCTGGATCACGCCGTAGACCAGCGCCTCGGCCGTGGGCGGACAACCCGGCACGTAGACGTCGACCGGCACGATCCGGTCGCAGCCGCGCACCACCGAGTACGAGTAGTGGTAGTAGCCGCCGCCGTTCGCGCACGAGCCCATCGAGATCACCCAGCGCGGCTCGGCCATCTGGTCGTACACGCGGCGCAGTGCCGGCGCCATCTTGTTGCACAGCGTGCCGGCGACGATCATCACGTCCGACTGACGCGGACTCGGGCGGAACACGACGCCGAACCGGTCGAGATCGTAACGGGCCGCGCCCGCATGCATCATCTCGACGGCGCAACACGCGAGCCCGAACGTCATCGGCCACAAGGAGCCGGTACGCGTCCAGTTGATCAGCTTGTCAGCCGTCGTGGTGACAAACCCTTCCTTCAAGACCCCTTCGATACTCATTTGCTTTCCACTCCAGACGGACGACCGAGCTCGGCCGCCCATGCAAACCGGCGATTAATCCATCACTCCCAGTCGAGCCCGCCTTTCTTCCAGATATAGGCAAAGCCCAGCAGGAATTCGAGCAGAAAAATCATCATTGCGATGAAACCGGGCCAGCCGATGTCCCGGAGCGCGACGCCCCACGGAAACAGGAACGCGGTTTCGAGATCGAAGATGATGAACAGGATGGCGACGAGGTAGTACCGGACGTCGAACTTCATCCGGGCGTCTTCGAACGCCTCGAAGCCGCACTCGTACGGGGCGTTCTTGTCGACGTCCGGCTTGTTGGGACCCAGGAGCTTGCCGATGCCGACCAGCGCTATACCTAAACCAGTGCCCACGAGAAGGAACAACAAGACGGGGTAATAGGCTGCGAGGTTCAAGGCAATCCTCTATCGGTTGGTTCTGAGCGTCCGGAGAATACCACTATCCGGAGGAAGGGATCATTTCGGAGTCCAAGCGATCGCAAGACGATCGCAAGCGCACCCCACAAATGAAAAATGCCAGCCACTAGAAGCGGCTGGCATTGAGTAACTGTGGTGCCGACGGCGAGACTCGAACTCGCACAGCTTTCGCCACTACCCCCTCAAGATAGCGTGTCTACCAATTTCACCACGTCGGCACTGCATGCAACTCGGGTCGTACTGCTCGTTTCCCGCGAATCGCTTCAAGAATTAAATTCTAACCCGAGTTCCGGAATTGTTCAACGCACAACCGCAAAAATTTTAATCTTTTATTTCGGGACGTCCTGGCCCGGCGCGCTTGCCGCCGACGCCGCGGCAGCGGACGCGGCAACGGCCGGCGCCGACGCCGCGGGCGCCGACGACGGCGCGGTCGCGACCGCGCCGAGCACGCCTGCCGACGGCGTCGACTTGTACGAGCCGAGGTACGTCAATGCGAGCGTCGCGATGAAGAAAATCGCAGCCAGCACCGCCGTCGTGCGCGACAGGAAGTTCGCCGAGCCGGTCGCACCGAACAGGCTGCCCGACGCGCCGCTTCCGAACGCGGCGCCCATGTCGGCACCCTTGCCGTGCTGCAGCAGCACGAGACCGATCACACCCAACGCAGCCAGCACCTGCACGACAATAATCAGCGTTTTGAATAACAGCATCACATCCACCCGATTGGATCGGGCGACCGGAGCGACCGGCCGCCGTCATGGTTCAATTCGATCCCGGACCGCTCAGCGCGCGGCCCGGCAGATCGCCAGGAAATCTTCCGCCTTCAGCGATGCGCCGCCGATCAGGCCGCCATCGATATCAGGCTGTGCGAACAGCTCTTCCGCGTTGTCCGGCTTCACGCTGCCGCCGTACAGCACCGAAACGTCGGCCGCGCCCTTCGCCGCGAGACGCGCCCGCAGGAACGCATGCACGGCCTGCGCCTGCGCGGACGTCGCACTCTTGCCCGTGCCGATCGCCCACACGGGCTCATACGCGACGACGATCCGCGCAGCCTCGTCGGCCGTCAGCACGGCGAGTACCGCATCCAGTTGCGCACCGACCACCTGCTCGGTCGCACCGGACTCACGCTCGTCGAGCGTCTCGCCGACGCACACGACCGGCGTGAGGCCGGCCGCCAGCGCGCGCTGCGCCTTCGCGGCGACCGTTTCGTTGCGCTCGCCGTGATACGCGCGACGCTCGGAGTGCCCGACGATCGCATAGCGCGCACCGAATTCCGCCACCATCGCGGCCGCCACTTCGCCGGTGAACGCGCCCTGCTCGTGCGCCGACACGTCCTGCGCACCCCACGCAACACGACCGCCGCCGAGTTGCGCCTGAGCTTGCGCGAGATACGGGAACGGCACGCACACGCCGATCGACGTCTGCGCCGGCACCGTGCTCGCGCCGTGCACCACTTCATTCAGCAACGCCTGATTGCCGGCCAGCCGGCCATGCATCTTCCAGTTGCCGATCACCCGCTTTGTTCTCTGTTTCGACATCGTGTCTGTCTCGTCATCGACGTGCCGGAAACCGGCCGTCAGGTTTGATCTGGCGAAGCAAACCCGCGATTTTACTGCGCGCGGCTTGAACCGGTCAAACCGCGGATGTCAACCCCGCTGCAGCACGGTCACGCGTTCGCGCCCCAATCGAGCACGATCTTGCCGATGTGCTCGCTGCTTTCCATCAGCGCATGCGCCTGCGCGGCCTCCGCCGCCGGCAGCACCTGATAGATCACCGGCTTGATGCGGCCCTCGGCGATTAACGGCCACACGCGCGCGTTCAGCTGCGCGGCGATGCGCGCCTTGAATTCGATCGGGCGCGGGCGCAGCGTCGAGCCGGTCACGGTCAGCCGTCGACGCAGAATGTCGTTCAGATTGACCTCGGCTTTCGCGCCGCCAAGCAGCGCGATCAGCACGAGACGGCCGCCGTCCGCGAGCGCGGACAGCTCGCGCGGCACGTACGAGCCGGCGACCATGTCGAGGATCACGTCGACACCGCGATCCTGCGTCAGCGATTTGACGACTTCGACGAAATCCTCGGTCTTGTAGTTGATCGCGCGTTCCGCGCCGAGCGATTCGCACGCGCGGCACTTTTCCGCGGAGCCGGCCGTCGCGAATACGCGAAAGCCGAGCGCATGCGCGATCTGGATCGCCGTCACGCCGATGCCGCTCGAGCCGCCCTGCACGAGCAGCGTCTCGTGCTCGCCGCCTTCGCCCGCGCCGAGTTGCGCGCGGTCGAACACGTTGCTCCAGACCGTGAAGAACGTTTCGGGCAGCGACGCGGCCTCGATGTCGGTGAGCCCGTCGGGCACCGGGAGACACTGCGGCAGCGGAGCAACTGCATACTCGGCATAGCCGCCGCCCGCCAGCAGCGCACAGACGCGGTCGCCGAGCTTCAATCCGAACGGATTGAGCGCGGCGTCGGACAGGTCGCCGCCGACGATTTCGCCCGCGACTTCGAGCCCCGGCAGATCTGACGCGCCCGGCGGCGGCGCGTAGGCACCCTTGCGCTGGAACACGTCGGGCCGGTTCACGCCGGACGCCGTCACGCGGATCAGCACTTCGCCGCGCTGCGGATCGGGACGCGGGCGCTCGGCGAGCTTCAGCACGTCCGGGGCGCCGAACTCGGTGATTTCGATGGCTTTCATGGGATCGCTCCAGAATCGGAATCGGATGGCGCGCCCGCGCGCGGCACGGGCGTGTCGCCGGCGCTGCTGCGCCGCACAAGGATGCTACAGAAAAAACGGCCGGCGCGCTTTCGCACTGCCGGCCGTTCTGACGCCTGTCCGCTTACTGCTGCGGCGGCGTATCGGTCTGCGCCGCCGCTGCTTCGTTCAGCAGCGCCTTCGCCGACAGACGCACGCGACCCTTCTCGTCCGTCTGGATCACCTTGACCTTCACCTGCTGACCTTCCTTCAGGTAGTCGTTGATGTCCTTCACGCGTTCATTGACGATTTCCGAGATGTGCAGCAGGCCGTCCTTGCCCGGCAGCAGGTTCACGATCGCGCCGAAGTCGAGCAGCTTGAGCACCGTGCCTTCGTACACCTGGCCGACTTCGATCTCGGCCGTGATGTTCTCGATGCGCTTCTTCGCTTCCGCCATGCCTTCGCTGTTCGTGCTCGCGATCGTCACGACGCCGTCGTCGGAAATGTCGATCGTCGTGCCGGTTTCTTCCGTCAGCGCGCGAATCACCGAACCGCCCTTGCCGATCACGTCGCGGATCTTTTCCGGGTTGATCTTGATCGTGATCATGCGCGGCGCGAACTCCGACAGCTGCGTGTTCGCACCGGATACGGCTTCCGTCATCTTGCGAAGGATGTGCATGCGGCCTTCCTTCGCCTGCGCGAGCGCGACCTGCATGATTTCCTTCGTGATGCCCTGGATCTTGATGTCCATCTGCAGCGCGGTCACGCCCTGCTCGGTACCGGCCACCTTGAAGTCCATGTCGCCGAGGTGATCTTCGTCGCCGAGGATGTCGGTCAGCACCGCGAACTTGTTGCCTTCGAGGATCAGGCCCATCGCGATGCCGGCGACGTGCGCCTTCATCGGCACGCCGGCGTCCATCAGCGCGAGGCAGCCGCCGCACACCGACGCCATCGACGACGAGCCGTTCGATTCGGTGATTTCCGACACGACGCGGATCGAATAGCCGAATTCCTCGGCGCTCGGCAGGCACGCGACCAGCGCGCGCTTCGCGAGGCGGCCGTGACCGATTTCGCGGCGCTTCGGCGAACCGACGCGGCCCGTTTCGCCGGTCGCGAACGGCGGCATGTTGTAGTGAAGCATGAAGCGGTCGCGATACTCGCCTTCGAGCGCGTCGATGATCTGCTCGTCACCCTTCGTGCCGAGCGTCGCGACGACGAGCGCCTGCGTTTCGCCGCGCGTGAACAGCGCGGAGCCGTGCGTGCGCGGCAGCACGCCGGTGCGGATCTCGATCGGACGCACGGTGCGCGTGTCGCGGCCGTCGATGCGCGGCTCGCCGCTCAGGATCTGGCCGCGAACGATCTTCGCTTCGAGGTCGAACAGGATGTTGCCGACCGTCGCCTTGTCGGCCGCGACCGTGCCGGCCGCCAGCGCTTCCTCTTCCAGCTTCGCGGACGTCGCTGTGTACACTTCCTTCAGCTTCGTCGAACGCGCCTGCTTGTCGCGGATCTGGTAAGCGGCGAGCAGTTCCGGCTGCGCGAGTTCGGTCACGCGCGCGATCAGCGCCTCGTCCTTCGGCGCCGGCTGCCAGTCCCACTCGGGCTTGCCGCCGTCGCGCACGAGTTCGTGGATCGCGTCGATCGCCGTCTGCATCTGCTCATGGCCGAACACGACCGCGCCGAGCATCACGTCTTCGGGCAGCTGATCGGCTTCCGATTCGACCATCAGCACCGCACGCTCGGTGCCGGCGACGACGAGATCGAGGCGCGACGCCTTCAGCTGCTCGCGGGTCGGGTTCAGCACGTACTGGTCGTTCACGTATGCGACGCGCGCGGCACCGACCGGGCCGTTGAACGGCAGGCCCGACACGGCGAGTGCGGCCGATGCGCCGATCAGCGCAGGGATGTCCGCCGGGATTTCCGGATTCACGGACAGCACGTGGATCACGACTTGCACTTCGTTGTAGAACCCTTCCGGGAACAGCGGGCGCAGCGGACGGTCGATCAGGCGCGACGTCAGCGTCTCGTGCTCGGACGGACGGCCTTCGCGGCGGAAGAAACCGCCGGGAATCTTGCCGGCCGAATAGGTCTTTTCGATGTAGTCGACGGTCAGCGGGAAGAAGTCCTGACCGGGCTTCGCCGACTTCGCGCCGACGACGGTCGCCAGCACGACGGTGTCTTCGACGTCGACGATCACGGCGCCGCTTGCCTGGCGCGCGATTTCACCGGTTTCGAGGCGCACCTTGTGCTGGCCCCACTGGAATTCCTTCACGACCTTGTTGAACATGGACATGGTTGCTCCTTTGAATTCATGCATATCTTTCGCCGCACCGGCGATGCCGTGCGGCGGCGTCCCGACCGAATCACCCGGAGCAAGGTGTGTTTTTTATGCCATTCCAGCGCAGCGCTCGTCGAGCGGCGCGCTGGAATGACACAAATCCCGACCCCGGTATCAGCCGTTCCGGCAGTGCGGCACGAACGTACCGAACCGCCTGCGGTGCGCGTGACGCTACGCACCGCGCAAAAACAAAATGCCTGTATCAGCGGACTGACACAGGCATCTTGCTGGCGGCAATCGCCTCGATTACTTACGCAGACCCAGCTTCTCGATCAGCGCGCGGTAACGGTCGGCATCCTTGCCCTTGAGGTAGTCGAGCAGCTTGCGGCGGCGGCTCACCATGCGCAGCAGGCCGCGGCGGCTGTGGTGATCCTTCGCGTGGGTCTTGAAGTGACCCGTCAGTTCGACGATGCGTGCGGTCAGCAGCGCGACCTGCACTTCGGGCGAACCCGTGTCGTTGGCACCGCGTGCGAACTGAGCAACGACTTCCGACTTCTTGATATCTGCAACAGACATTTGATTTCCTTTCTAACTGAACAGGCGGACACGGAAGAATGGCCGTGCCGTGACTTACAACCGGCCGGCATTGTAGCACAACTCCGCGTCGTTCCTACCGACTCCGTCACGGGCGCGTCATCGAGCACGTGGACGGCATTTCGGTGCGCTGCGCAGGCAGCGCGAGCACCGTCCGGAAGCCGTAGCCGGAGCCCTCGTTGTCGAAGCGCACGCCGGGCGCGCCGGCCTTGTCCATTTCCATCACGTAAAGGGGCTGAATCAGTTGGTGGTCCTGCGCACGCATCTTCGATGCATGAAAACCGTCGTCGAACGACAGCCCTTCGAGCGCCCGGCCGACTGCGACCGGGTCGGCCGAGCCCGCCCGGTTCATCGCGGCCGCCAGCATCTCGATCATCAGGCTCATCCGGCGGACCGGATAGTCGTCCTGCGCGGCCGGAAAACGGGTTCGGAACGCACGGTAGAACGCGTCCGACTTTGCACCGCCCGCGTTCGGGTGCCAGTCGGCGACCGCGACGACACGGCCGACGCCCGCATCGCCGAGCGCAGCCGGCGCGCCGAGGCTATTGCCGTAGAACGTGTAGAACTTCGCGTTCAGCCCCTGCTCGCGCGCCGCTTTCACGAGCAGCGTCAGGTCGTTGCCCCAGTTGCCGGTCACGACGGCGTCCGCGCCGCTCGCCCGGATTTTCGCAACGTACGGCGAGAAATCCTTGATCCGGCCGATCGGATGGAATTCGTCGCCGACGATCGCCACGTCGGGCCGCCGCGCGCCCAGCGCCTGCCGCGCGAGCGCGCTGACGTCGTGACCGAAGCTGTAGTCCTGGTTCAGCAGATAGACCTTGTGCAGCGCGCGATCCCGGGCCATCACGTCCGCGAGCGCGGCCATCCGCATGCCGGCGTGCGCATCGAAACGGAAATGCCAGAAGCTGCAGCGCGCGCCGGTCAGCGCGGGATCGTCCGCCGAATAGTTCAGAAACAGCATCCGGCTGTCCGGATTGCGCGCGTTCAGCTTGTCGAGGGCCGCGACCAGCGCGGCCGCGACGGCCGAACTGTTGCCCTGCGCGACGAAACCGATGTGCCGGTCCGCCGCCGTGCGCAGTTGCACGAGCGCTTCTTCGGGGCTGCCCTTGCTGTCGAGCACGACCAGTTCGAGCGGATGCGCGCCGTCGCGCAGCTTCACGCCGCCGGCGGCGTTGACCTGCTCGATGCCGAACCAGAGATTGCGCTCGACGGCGGCACCGGCATTCGCGAACGGGCCCGACATCCCTTCGATCAGCGCGATCCGCACCGGCTCGCCCGCCGCGAATGCGGACGACGCGAGCATCCACGTCCCTGCCGCGCCCAGCGCGAGCGCGCATCGCTTCCACCACTGCATCGGTCACCTGCCAACGATCTGTCGAGAAGCGCGGATCATAGGCCGGCGGCGCGCGGGCCTGCAAGCGCCGCGCGCGACCGCCGATCCGGACCGATTTTTCGGCTGCCATGTCCGGCCGGGCACGCTCCGTGATACAACTCCGGTGTTCGTGTGTTGTGGAGAGTCTCATGCGTATTCGCATTCCCGCGCGCCTGCCGGTGCTGCTCGCCTGCGCGGCGGCGCTGCTGGCCGGTTGCGCGCAACCGTGGCAGCAATATCAGGCGGGCCAGGACTCGTCGGCAATCGTCGCGCGCATGGGGCCGCCGCGCGAGGTCTACGATCTGCCCGGCGGCGGCAAGCGGCTGATGTGGCCGACGCAGCCGATGGGAGAAATCACCATCGCCGCCGACGTTGACGCGAAGGACCGAATCGTCAGCGTGCGTCAGGTGCTGCAGCCGAGCGAGTTCTATCGTGCGGAGATCGGGAAGTGGACGAAGACCGACGTGCTCGTCAATTTCGGGCGTCCGGTGGAGACTGCGTACTTTCCGTTGATGAAGCGCGAGGTGTGGACCTACCGGTACCTCGAGGACAACGTCTGGTACATGATGTACAGCTTCTATTTCGATCCGCAGGGCATCCTGCGCACCACGCAGAAAACGCCGGATCCGCTGCACGATCCTGACCGCCGCAATCTGTTCTGAGCGGTCGCGTAATTTCCACGCAATTTCGCAATGGCCGGTCACGCATTATTGCGCGACCGGCCATTTCATTTTTTCTCGCTATTCAATTAATTCGCGCATTGAGTCGGAAGTCTTTTCCGATCCGCGGGTGCCGTGTCGCAATATGCGCGAAACCGACGTCCCGCGCGGCTCCGGGCGAAAAGAAGTCTCTGCAATGCATGTCATGCGTTCAATTGGTGCGCGCAATGCACCGTCTGAACGCAATTTGAAACAAAGTGTTTCATCTAAACAGAAAGCTAGGGCATACCCCTAATATCAGTCGAAATTGAACCTTTCAATTTAGAAAGCATCCTATTGCATCCCTTCGGCCGATATTGCTTTGCCCTTATGAAAGAGGAGTCCTTATGAACCGCCCCAAGAGCATGCTGGTTGCCAACATCGCCTGGGCCCGCGAGACGCGCGAACGCACGCCCGATTTCTTCGATGCACTCGCGCGTGGCCAGAACCCGCGCGTGTTGTGGATCGGCTGTTCCGACAGCCGCGTGCCCGCCGAAACCATCACGCATAGCGTCCCGGGCGAGCTGTTCGTCCATCGCAACATCGCGAACCTGTTTCAACCCGACGACGACAATTCCGCGAGCGTGCTCGAATATGCGGTGCGCGTGCTCAAGGTCGATCACGTGATCGTGTGCGGCCACTATGGGTGCGGCGGCGTGCGCGCGTCGCTGCTGCCGCCTCCATCGGATCTGCCGCACGTTGCACGCCGCATTGCGCCGCTCTGCGCGCTCGCGCGGCGCCATCGCGACACACTGGCCGGGCTCGACGACACGGCTGCCGCCGATCGCCTCGCGGAGCTGAACGTGCTCGAACAGGTGCGGCAGTTGCGCGCGTCGCCGATCGTGCGCGACCGCGAGCGGCCGCCGCTCGTCCACGGCTGGATCTTTTCGCTCGCCGACGGCCGGCTGAAGGAGCTCGACTCCGGCTACGCGCCATCGGCCGCCGACACCGAACCCGAACATGCGCCCGCAGTCGCCAGGCTCGCTGCCGTCGGCTGACGCGCACCCCATCCTTACGCCAACGCAATCGCCCCAACCATGAAACTGAACGAGCGCCTCTCCACCCTGCCGCGCGACATCGTCGCCGGCACCGTCGTGTTCCTCGTCGCGCTGCCGCTCTGTCTCGGCATCGCGAACGCGTCCGGCGTCGAACCGTTCGCCGGGCTCGTATCCGGCATCGTCGGCGGCATCGTCGTCGCGCTGCTGAGCGGCTCGTCGCTATCCGTCAGCGGGCCCGCCGCCGGTCTCGTCGTGATCGTCGTCGAAGGGATCGCGCAGCTCGGCAGCTTCTCCGCGTTCCTCGTCGCGGTCCTGCTGTCCGGCGTCCTGCAGTTCATCTTCGGCATGCTGCGCGCCGGCCGCTTCGCCGCGTACGTGCCGTCGCCCGTGATCAAAGGCATGCTCGCCGCGATCGGGTTGCTGCTGATCGTGAAACAGATTCCGTTCGCGCTCGGTATCGGCGGCGCGGCCTCGCAATCGTTTGCGTCGTGGCAAGACCAGCCGACCGCGTGGGCCGCAACCGCGATCGCACTCGCGTCGCTCGCGCTGCTGATCGCATGTGACACGCCGGCGCTGCGGCGCTTCGCATGGGTGCGCGCGGTGCCGGCGCCGCTCGCCGTCGTCGTACTCGGGATCGGCGCGACGCTCGTGCTCCGCGCGATCGTGCCGTCGGCCGCGCCCGGTGCTGCCCATCTGGTGATGCTGCCCGACCTCGGATCGCTGGGAGCCTTCACCGAGTCGCTGACGTTTGCGGACCCCGGCCCGAACTTCGCGCAGCTCGTCAATCCGGACGTATGGCGCGTCGCGATCACGCTCGCCGTCGTCGCGAGCCTCGAAACGTTGCTGAGTCTCGAAGCGGTCGAGCAGATCGATCCGAAGCGCCGACCGACGCAGCCCGACCGCGAACTGAAGGCGCAAGGCGTCGGCAACTTCGTCGCGGGCGCGATCGGCGGCCTGCCGATCACGTCGGTGATCGTGCGCAGTTCGGCGAACGTGAATGCAGGCGCGCAAAGCCGGATGTCGGCGATCGTGCACGGGATCCTGCTGCTCGCGAGCGTGTTTGCGCTCACCGGCCTGATCAACCTGATTCCGCTCGCGAGCCTCGCTGCGATCCTGATCCACACGGGTGTCAAACTCGCGAAGCCGGCGCTGTTCCGTTCGGTGATGAAGCAAGGCCCGGCCGCGTTCGTGCCGTTCGCCGCGACGATCGCCGGCGTGCTCGCCGTCGACCTGCTGTTCGGGATCGCGCTCGGCCTCGCGTGCAGCGTGCTCGCGGTCGCCGCAGCCAACCTGAAGAGCCCCGTCACGCTCGCGCAGCACGACGATCACTTCCTGCTGTCGTTCCGCAAGGATGTGTCGTTCCTCGGCAAGGTACAGGTCAAGCATCACCTGCGCCACATTCCGGATCGTGCGGCCGTGATCATCGATGCGACGCGCGCCGACTACATCGATCACGACGTGCTCGAACTGCTGGACGCATTCATTGCCGATGCGCCGCAGCGCGGCATCTCGGTCGAGTTCCGGCGACGCAGCCCGACATCGCGCCCGGCTGCGCGCCGCTGGCTGTTCCGCATGCCGGCCGCGGAATGAGCGAAGCGTAAAAAAGCCCCGTGCGGCACGCGGCCGCACGGGGCGTTTCGACGATGCGCCGGCTTACGCGCGCTGCGGATTGAGCTTGTCGTCCTTCGAATGCAGCTTGTTCAGCGCGGAGATATACGCCTTCGCCGAAGCCGCGACGATGTCAGGATCGGTGCCGACGCCGTTGACGATCCGACCGCTCTTCGACAAGCGAACGGTGACTTCGCCCTGCGCCTGCGTGCCCGTCGTGATCGCGTTCACCGAATACAGCAGCAGCTCCGAACCGCTGCCGACTTCGCTCTCGATCGCGTTCAGCGTCGCGTCGACCGGACCGTTGCCGCGCGCTTCGCCGACGACTTCCTCGCCCTCGACCGAGAACACGACCTTCGCGTGCGGCTGTTCGCCGGTTTCCGAATGCTGCGACAGCGACACGAACTTGAAGTGTTCCTGCTCCTGCGCGAGCGCCGACTCCTCGGACACGATCGCGATGATGTCCTCGTCGAAGATCTCCGCCTTGCGATCGGCGAGATCCTTGAAGCGCATGAAGGCGGCGTTCAGCTCGGCTTCGCTGTCGAGCGACACGCCGAGCTCTTGCAGGCGCTGCTTGAACGCGTTGCGGCCCGACAGCTTGCCGAGCACGATCTTGTTCGCGGTCCAGCCCACGTCTTCCGCGCGCATGATCTCGTACGTGTCGCGCGCCTTCAGCACGCCGTCCTGGTGAATGCCGGATGCATGCGCAAACGCGTTCGCGCCGACCACCGCCTTGTTCGGCTGCACGACGAAACCGGTGATCTGCGACACGAGCTTCGACGTCGGCACGATCTGCGTCGTATCGATGCCGACGTCGAGGCCGAAATAGTCCTTGCGCGTCTTCACGGCCATCACGATTTCTTCGAGCGACGTGTTGCCTGCGCGCTCGCCGAGACCGTTGATCGTACATTCGACCTGACGCGCGCCACCGATCTTCACGCCGGCCAGCGAGTTCGCCACCGCCATCCCGAGGTCGTTGTGGCAGTGCACGGAGAAGATCGCCTTGTCGGAGTTCGGAATGCGCTCGCGCAGCGTCTTCACGAGATTGCCGTACAGTTCCGGCACGCCGTAGCCGACCGTGTCCGCGATGTTGATCGTCGTCGCGCCTTCGGCGATCACGGCTTCGAGCACGCGGCACAGGAAATCCATGTCGGAGCGGCTGCCGTCTTCGGGCGAGAACTCGACGTTGTCCGTGAACTTGCGCGCGAAACGCACCGCGAGGCGCGCCTGCTCGAACACCTGATCGGGCGTCATCCGCAGCTTCTTCTCCATGTGCAGCGGCGACGTCGCGATGAACGTGTGGATCCGGAAGCTCTCGGCCGGCTTCAGCGCGTCGGCCGCGCGCTGGATGTCCTTGTCGTTGGCGCGCGCGAGCGAACAGATCGTGCTGTCCTTCACGAGACCGGCGATCGTGTGGATCGCGTCGAAGTCGCCGTTCGAGCTGGCCGCGAAACCCGCCTCGATCACATCGACCTTCATCCGCTCAAGATGCTTCGCGATGCGGATTTTCTCTTCCTTCGTCATCGACGCGCCGGGCGATTGCTCGCCGTCACGCAACGTCGTATCGAAAATGATCAGCTTGTCGGTCATGGGGGGCTCCAGGGCTCTTTATACGGAAGTCAAACGTAACGAGATCGCGCCACCGCTGGCGACGCTCAACAACAGACGAAGCTTGACGGAGGGCGAGAACGGTCAGCGCGGCAGGCGCGCCGAAGCTAGCGCGCGTAGCGGCGCACCGGCTAGAAGGAGGGAGAGGCGGGAAAATGCAGTCATGCCGACGACTATAGCGGCATTCCGGCGCACGCGCAATCGGACGGCACCCCGGTTTCCGCGCCGCACGATGCAAAAAGGGACGAATAAAAACGGCGGCCCGCGGCCGCCGTTTCCGGGAAGCGCAACGGGTCAGTGCTCGCGCTGCGACGAGCGCGCCGGATTCGCGCGCCCGCGCACGGCCATGTACGCCCAGAACACGTAGCCGGACAGCCCGTACAGCACGAACAGGCAGAACAGCATCAGCGGCGGGTCGGACGACACCAGCACGAACGCGACGACGACCAGCAGGATCGCCGCGAACGGCACGCGGTGCCGCACGTCGAGCGCCTTGCCGCTGTAGAACGGCGCATTCGACACCATCGTCACGCCTGCGTAGATCGTCAGCGCAAACGCGACCCACGGCAGCCAGCCGAGCTTCATCGGCACGCGGTTGTCGGTCGCGAGCCACACGAAGCCGGCGATCAGCGCAGCGGCGGCCGGGCTCGGCAGCCCCTGGAAGAAGCGCTTGTCGACCACGCCGATGTTCGTATTGAAACGCGCGAGGCGCAGCGCGGCGCCCGAACAATAGACGAACGCGGCGAGCCAGCCCCAGCGGCCGAGATCCTTCAGCACCCACTCGTACATCACGAGCGCGGGCGCGACGCCGAACGACACCATGTCGGACAAGCTGTCGAACTGTTCGCCGAACGCGCTCTGCGTGTGCGTCATGCGCGCGACGCGTCCGTCCATCCCGTCGAGCACCATCGCGACGAAGATCGCGATCGCGGCGATCTCGAAGCGCACGTTCATCGCCTGCACGACCGCGAAGAAACCGCAGAACAGCGCGGCGGTCGTGAACGCGTTCGGCAGCAGATAGATGCCGCGCGTCTTCAGAAAGCGCTGACGCGCAGCGCGGCGGCTTTCGATCGGGCCCGGCTCGGGCGCGATCACCTTGCTGCGGCGAAACGGACGCGGCGGCTGGTTGGAGCCGCTGCGCGGCCGGCGCGGTTTGAATGCGGCCATCGTGCGCCTCGCCGTTTACTGTTCGAGCTCGGCAAGGATCGTCGACGACGCGAACACCTTCTCGCCGATCGACACCTTCGCGCGGCTGCCGAGCGGCAGATACACGTCGACGCGCGAACCGAAGCGGATGAACCCGTAGCGCTGGCCGCGCGACAGCGGTTCGCCGGCCCGCACGTAGCAGAGGATCCGGCGTGCGATCAGGCCGGCGATCTGCACGGCGGTGACCGTCTTGCCGCTCGCCGTCTGGATCACGACCGCATTGCGCTCGTTGTCGGTCGACGCCTTGTCGACCGCCGCGTTCAGGAACGCGCCGGGGAAATACTCGACCTTCGTGACGGCGCCGTCGACCGGCGAACGCTGCGAATGGACGTTGAATACGTTCATGAACACGCTGATCTTCAGCGCTTCGCGATTCGCGTACGGATCGTGCGCGGTTTCGACCGCGACGATGCGGCCGTCGGCCGGGCACAGCACCGCATTCGGCTGCGCCGGGATCGGGCGCTGCGGGTCGCGGAAGAACTGCACGACGAAGACGACCAGCAGCCAGAACGGCCACGCGAAGCCGAAGCCCCCGACGGCATGGATCAACAGCGCGATGACGGCTGCAATCGCGATGAACGGCCAGCCTTCGCGCGCGATGATCGGATGAGGATAGTTCATGGATTCGTTCTGTGTTCGGTGAATTGCAAAGCCCGTAGGATAGCAAAAGCCGCCCGGGGCACTGCTGCCTTCGGGCGGCTTTTTGATGCCGACCCTTCATCCGAAGGGCCGGAACGGCGCACGGCGCTTAGTTCTTCGTCTGGTCGACGAGCTTGTTCTTCGCGATCCACGGCATCATCGCGCGCAGCTTCGCGCCGACCTGCTCGATCTGGTGCTCGGCCGTCAGGCGGCGACGCGACTGCAGCGTCGGTGCGCCCGCCTTGTTTTCCAGAATGAAGCTCTTCGCGTATTCGCCCGTCTGGATGTCGGTCAGGCACTGCTTCATCGCCTTCTTCGTCTCTTCAGTGACGACGCGCGGGCCGGTCACGTACTCGCCGTACTCGGCGTTGTTCGAGATCGAGTAGTTCATGTTCGCGATGCCGCCTTCGTAGATCAGGTCGACGATCAGCTTCAGTTCGTGCAGGCATTCGAAGTACGCCATTTCCGGCGCGTAGCCCGCTTCGACCAGCGTCTCGAAGCCGGCCTTGATCAGCTCGACCGTACCGCCGCACAGCACGGCCTGCTCGCCGAACAGGTCGGTTTCGGTTTCTTCACGGAAGTTCGTCTCGATGATGCCCGCACGGCCGCCGCCGTTCGCCGCCGCGTACGACAGCGCGATGTCGCGCGCCGCGCCCGACTTGTTCTGCGCAACCGCGATCAGGTGCGGCACGCCGCCGCCCTGCGAGTACGTGCCGCGCACGGTGTGGCCCGGCGCCTTCGGCGCGATCATGATCACGTCGAGGTCCGCACGCGGGATCACCTGGCCGTAGTGGACGTTGAAGCCGTGCGCGAACGCGAGCGCCGCGCCCTGCTTGATGTTCGCGTGCACTTCCTTCGCGTAGACGTCGGCGATCTGCTCGTCGGGCAGCAGCATCATCACGACGTCCGCGCCCTTCACCGCTTCCGCGACTTCCTTCACTGCGAGGCCGGCGTTCTCGGCCTTGCTCCACGACGCGCCGCCCTTGCGCAGACCGACCGTCACGTTCACGCCGCTGTCCTTCAGGTTCAACGCGTGTGCGTGGCCTTGCGAGCCGTAGCCGATGATCGTGACTTGCTTGCCCTTGATCAGGGAGAGGTCGGCGTCTTTGTCGTAGAAAACGTTCATGATGGTTCCTTCGCTAATTCAAAAATTCAACAATTCGTTCGGAGGGTACTGCGGGCCGGGACATGACGGCGCACCCGGCGTGCCTTTTTCGGCATCACACCTTCAGGATGCGCTCGCCGCGTCCGATGCCCGAGCTGCCGGTGCGCACGGTCTCGAGGATCGCGCCCGCGTCCAGCCCCTGGATGAATGCGTCGAGCTTGTCGCTCGCGCCCGTCAATTCGATCGTGTAGGTCTTTTCGGTCACGTCGATGATGCGGCCGCGGAAAATATCCGACATCCGCTTCATTTCTTCGCGCTCCTTGCCCACTGCACGGACCTTGATCAGCATCAGCTCGCGTTCGATGTGTGCACCGTCGGTCAGGTCCACCACTTTCACCACCTCGATCAGGCGGTTCAGATGCTTCGTGATCTGTTCGATCACGTCGTCGGAGCCGATGGAAACGATGGTGAGCCGCGACAGCGATTGGTCTTCGGTCGGCGCCACCGTCAAGGTTTCGATGTTGTAGCCGCGTGCGGAAAACAGACCGACCACGCGCGACAGCGCGCCCGGTTCGTTTTCCAGCAGGACGGAAATGATGTGTCTCATGTTCGCTTCTTCCAGAATGTGTCCGTGTCGATTCACTCGCGCCGCGCGCCCGCCGCGTGGCCAGCCCCGCCCTTCGTGAAGGCGGCCGCCTCGCGCGGTGCGCGCGTCGCGCCGTTACAGATCTTCCGATCCGAGCAGCATCTCGGTGATGCCCTTGCCGGCCTGTACCATCGGCCAGACGTTTTCGGTCGGATCGGTCTGGAAGTCGAGAAACACGGTGCGGTCCTTCAGGCGCAGCGCTTCCTTCAGCGCCGGCTCCACATCCGAAGTCTTTTCGATCCGCATCCCGACGTGGCCGTACGCTTCGGCGAGCTTCACGAAATCGGGCAGCGCATCCATGTACGAATGCGAATAGCGCTTGCTGTATTCGATCTGCTGCCACTGGCGGACCATGCCGAGGTAGCGGTTGTTCAGCGAAATGATCTTGACCGGCGTGTCGTACTGCAGGCACGTCGACAGTTCCTGGATGCACATCTGGATCGAGCCTTCGCCCGTGATGCACAGCACGTCGTCGTCCGGGTGCGCCATCTTGACGCCCATCGCGGCCGGCAGGCCGAAGCCCATCGTGCCGAGTCCGCCGGAATTGATCCAGCGGCGCGGCTTGTTGAAGCGGTAGAACTGCGCGGCCCACATCTGATGCTGGCCGACGTCCGAACACACGAACGCGTTGCCGTCGGTCAGCTCCCACGCCTTCTCGACCACGTATTGCGGCTTGATGATCTCGCTGTCGCGGTCGTACTTCAGGCAATCCTTCGCGCGCCAGCTCTCGATGTCCTTCCACCACTGCGCGAGCGCTTCGGTATCGGGGCCGTGCTCGGCCGTCTGCAGCTGTTCGATCAGTTCCTTCAGCACTTCCTTCACGTCGCCGACGATCGGGATGTCGACCTTCACGCGCTTCGAGATCGACGACGGGTCGATGTCGATGTGGATGATCTTGCGCGGACGCGACGCGAAGTGCGCCGGATCGCCGATCACGCGGTCGTCGAAGCGCGCACCGATCGCGATCAGCACGTCGCAGTGCTGCATCGCCATGTTCGCTTCGTAGGTGCCGTGCATGCCGAGCATGCCGAGGAATTTCTTGTCCGACGCGCGATAGCCGCCGAGGCCCATCAGCGTGTTCGTGACCGGGTAGCCGAGCAGATCCGCGAACTGGTTCAGCTCGCGCGACGCGTCGGCGAGAATGATCCCGCCGCCCGTGTAGATGTACGGCCGCTTCGCCGACAGCAGCAGCGACACCGCCTTGCGGATCTGGCCCGAGTGGCCCTTCGTGACCGGGTTGTACGAGCGCAGCGACACGCTCTTGACCGGCTCGTACTGGCACGGCGTCTTCGACACGTCCTTCGGGATGTCGATCAGCACCGGGCCGGGACGGCCGGTGCGCGCGATGTAGAACGCCTTCTTGACGGTCTCCGCGAGTTCGCGCACATCCTTCACGAGGAAGTTGTGCTTCACGCACGGACGCGTGATGCCGACCGTGTCGCATTCCTGGAACGCGTCCTGGCCGATCGCGGCGGTGGGCACCTGGCCGCTGATCACGACCATCGGGATCGAATCCATGTATGCGGTCGCGATGCCGGTCACCGCGTTCGTGACGCCGGGGCCCGACGTCACGAGGCACACGCCGACCTTGCCGGTGGAACGCGCATACGCGTCGGCCGCGTGCACGGCCGCCTGTTCGTGGCGCACCAGCACGTGCTGAATCTTGTCCTGCTTGTAAAGCTCGTCGTAAATGTAGAGAACCGAGCCGCCGGGATAGCCCCAGATGAATTCGACGTTCTCGTCGGCCAGTGCCTTCATGAGCACGGTGGCGCCGATGGAGTCGCTATCGGGAGGGGAAAGGGGTTCCGACGTGGAGAATTCCGCGCTGGGCATGTTCATTTTGACCTTTCGAATTTTCGGCAAAAAATTGATCGGGTGCTCTCTGCCGGGCTTGTGGCTCGGGTTCAAGCGGCGCGTCCAGTTGAAGGGCGGGCTTCTTGGGCCAGCCTCAAATGAGACCATCACTTCATGTTGCGAACCGCCGACGATAGCGGGTCGTGACTGGGCCGTCAAGCAAAATATCCCGCAGCGCATCATGGGCGCCGTGAAGCGCCGTGCGCACACGGCCCGCATGCCGCGCGCGGCCCCCGTCCCGATCCCAACCCGCGCGAAAATTTGTTAGCATCCGCGGGTTTTACGAAATTTTTCGACCTTTCACACGCCGCAGTCCGCAGCGCATACCTTTACGGAATGGCATCAGACAAGGAACTCGCCGACTTTCTGGCGGGCGTCGAAAGGCGCGCGTTCAAGCAGGCTGCGTACGCGGTACGGGACGACGATGCGTCCCTCGACATCGTGCAGGACGCGATGATCAAGCTGGCGGAGAAATACGGCGACAGGCCGGCGGCCGAGCTGCCGCTGCTTTTTCAGCGGATCCTGCAGAACGCGATCCACGACTGGTTCCGGCGGCAGAAGGTCCGCAATACGTGGGTCACGCTGTTCTCGTCGCTGAACAGCACGGACGACGACGATTTCGATCCGCTCGAAACGCTCGAATCGTCGGACGACAACGCGGGCGTCGAGAGCAGCGAGCATCGCCTCGAACGCGAGCAGGTGCTCGCGCTGATCGACGAGGAAATCCAGAAACTCCCGGCGCGTCAACGGGAAGCGTTCCTGATGCGTTACTGGGAAGATATGGATGTCGCCGAGACTGCCGCCGCGATGGGCTGCTCCGAAGGCAGCGTCAAGACGCACTGCTCGCGAGCCACCCACACCCTGGCGCAAGCGCTCAAGGCCAAAGGAATCACGCTATGAGCTCCGCTCCCGCAAACCGAGAACTCGAATTCGCGCTGAAGGTACGCCGCGCGCTCGACGAACGTGCCGCCGCGCTGCCTGCCGCGACCACCGATCGTCTGGCCGCCGCGCGCCGGGCCGCGCTCGCGCGCAAGAAGCCCGAGGCCGCGAGCGCGCCGGTGTTCGTGCCCGCCCTCGCGGGCGCGGCCGGCGCGTACGGGCCGGCCCACACGAGCCGTCCGAAGGCGTCGTTCGCGCGCCGCGTGCTGCGCGCATGGCCGCTCGCGCTGCTGCTCGTCGGGCTCGTCGGCATCGCTTACTGGGAAGACATGCAGCGCACCGCCGAACTCGCCGACATCGACGCGGCAATGCTCAGCGACGACCTGCCGCTCAACGCGTATCTCGATCACGGGTTCAACGCGTATCTTTCGCACGCTCGCTAACCGACAAGAACGAGGGGATCGCACGGGTGAGTCAGAAGCGCGGCCTGGCCGTATTTTTCGGATGCGTGATCGCGATCGCCGTTTCGTACGTCGCCACGTATCCGCGATTCCACCCGCTCCCCGCGACGCCGCCCGCCGCGGCGCCCAGCGCGCCCGCGCCATCGTCGGCGGCAATCGGGCTTACCGCCGATCTCGCGCCGCTTCCGCTGCCGTTGCCGGCCGCCAGCGGGCCGCTGTCGTGGGCGCGGCTCACGCCGGCCCAGCACGCGGCGCTCGCGCCGTTCGCCGATCAGTGGGACAGCTTCAGCGACGCTCGCAAGCGCAAATGGCTGAAGATCGCGTCGCGTTTCGCGAAGTTGACGCCCGACGCGCAAAAGCGCCTGCACGAGCGCATGTCCGAATGGGTCCGGATGACGCCTGAGCAGCGCCGCGTCGCGCGCGAAAACTACCAGAGCGCGAAGGAACTGTCCGCGCAGGCGCGCGAGCGCGCGTGGAAGGCGTACCAGCAATTGCCCGAAGAACAGAAGGAGCGGCTCGCCGCGGCCGAGCGCCGCCGCCGGCCGAGCGTCGTCAGCGCACCGCCGACTGCCGCCGACCGCGACGTGCGCCGCCTCGTCAACGCGCACGAGCATCCGGCGAGCGGCACGGCCGCGCTGCCCGCGCCC
>NZ_CABVPR010000045.1 GCF_902499135.1 Burkholderia dolosa | reverse complement strand
CTTTTCTTCTTCATTGGCATATCCATGACTTTTACACCTCATGATATGCCCCGCCCACGAAATCACGGATAGGCCCGCTTTTGCTGCTTTGGCGGCTTCGCGGCTTCAGCGCTGTCAGCGACATCAGGCGTTCAGCGACTTCGCCGCTTTCGGCACCTCAGCACCTCGGCACCTCAGCACCTCAGCACCTCAGCACTTCAGCACCTCAGCACCTCAGCACCTCAGCACCTCAGCACCTCAGCACCTCAGCACCTCAGCACTTCAGCACCTCAGCACCTCAGCACCTCAGCACTTCAGCACCTCAGCACCTCAGCACTTCAGCACCTCAGCACTTCAGCACCTCAGCGGCCTCAGCCGGCTCAGCGGGCTTGACCTCAGCCGACTTGGCGGCCTCAGCCGACTCAGCGGTCTCAGCGGTCTCAGCGGTCTCAGCGGTCTCAGCGGCCTCAGCGGCCTCAGCGGACTCAGCGGACTCAGCGGACTCAGCGGACTCAGCGGACTCAGCGGACTCAGCCGACTCAGCCGACTCAGCCGACTCAGCCGACTCAGCCGACTCAGCCGACTCAGCGTGTTCCGCGACTTCAGCGATCTCAGCGACCTCTCCGCATTCAACACATCGAGATGGTCTTCAAGACCCGGCAAAGGCGAGGGCGGCCGCCGCATCGTGCCGCCGGCGTCCCGCATCGTCCCGCGCCGCGCACCATAGATCGGCGGCAGCCGTCAACGACGCGCGCACGTCGCGTTCACCTTCTGCAGCGGCGTGTCGCGTTCCGGTTCGATGTCGGCTTCGCGCGCGCCGGACGGCGTCAGCGACACGAAATGCATCGCGGTGCCGCGCGCCGGGAACGCGGCGATGCCGGTCGCGCCCCACGGAATCGGCGCGCGCTGCATGCCGGTCGCGGCGATGCCGTCCGGCGTCAGCGTCAACGTCAGCAGCCGGCCGTCGCGCGTCGGCACGTACGCATGCGAGCCCGAAACGCCGATGCCGGCTTCGCGGACCGACGCCGGCAGGCAGTCGAGCGTCGCCGTGCGGCGCCCGTCCGGGTCGATCAGCATCGCGACGCCGCGCTCGTCGGCGGTCGTCGTGACGACGATGAAGCGATCGATCGCCGGCACGTACGCGGACGAATACACGTAGTACTGGATCGCGTCGGCCAGCGGCCCGAGCTTGTCGAGCTTCGCGGTGACCGGATCGAACAGCGCGTATTCGAGCGTCGCGTCGGTGCTGCCGCCGATGAACTTCTGCCACACGAGCAGCGCCCTGGTCGGCGAGCCCGCGATCATCGGCCACCATTCGCGACGGTGCGGCGCGACCGCGACGTGGTTCAGCACGCGGCCGGCGGCATCGTAGGTTTTCACGTACACGCCGTCGCCGGTGCCGAGGTTGTCGACGCCGCCGCCGTTGACCCAGCCGGTCGAGTAGAACACGACGAAGCGCTCGCCGACCGCCGCGACGTGCCCCGAATGGCCGCCCGACTCGACGTCGTTCGGATACGGCTTGATCGGCTTCAGGTCGCGCCGATAGACGCCGTACCGCTGGCTGACCTCCTGCGTCGCGTTCCAGCCGTCCTCGAACGTGACGAAGATGTCGCCGCGATCGTTCTGCGCGACCGACACGGGTTCCTGCGCTTCCGGCCGGCTGATGAACGTGCGTACGCGCTGCATCCGCTGCTTGCCGGGCAGCCATTCGCCGACGTACACGTCGTGCGGCCAGTTGCCGCTGCGCATCGCGCCGCGCGGCACGACGCCCGAGCTGCTGAAGAACACCCAGCGTTTGCCGTTGCCGGCGTCGGCCACGCCGACGCCGTGCATGAAGCGCCGCAGGTCGCCGGTGTCCTTCGGCGATGCGGGCGGCGGTGCGGCGGCCTGCACGACGACGGTATGCACGACCGGCACGCCCGCGAGCGCCGCGTGCGGCGCCGCTGCGATGCCGAGCCCGGCGCCGAACGCGGCCGCGACGAGCGAAGCGGCCGCGCGCCGGCCCGTCGTCGACCGCCGCGCGGCGCGTCGTAACGCGAACGCGCTCATTCCACCGTCACCGATTTCGCGAGGTTGCGCGGCTTGTCGACGTCGGCGCCGCGCGCGCAGCCGACGTGATACGCGAGCAACTGGAGCGGAATCACGTTGACGATCGGCGCGAGCGCGTCGCCCGACTCGCGCACGCGGATCAGATGCGTATCGCGATCGGCGTCGATGTCCAGTTGATCGCCGGCGAGCACGTAGAGCCGCCCGCCGCGCGCGCGGACTTCGGCCATGTTCGACTTCAGCTTCTGGAACAGGCGATCGTCCGGCGCGATCGTGACGACCGGCATCGCGCTCGTGACCAGCGCGAGCGGACCGTGCTTCAGTTCGCCGGCCGGGTAGCCCTCCGCATGGATGTACGACACCTCCTTCAGCTTCAGCGCGCCCTCGAGCGCGATCGGGTAGTGGATCCCGCGCCCGAGGAACAGCGCGTTCTCCGTTTTCGCGAACTTCGCGGCCCAGCCCATGATCTGCGTTTCCAGCGCGAGCGCGTGCGCGATGCGCTCTGGCAGGTCGCGCAGCTGCTTCACGTGCGTCGCGACCTGCGCGGCGTCGAGCCGGCCGCGCAGCTGCGCGAGCGTCAGCGTCAGCACGAACAGCGCGACGAGCTGCGTCGTGAACGCCTTGGTCGACGCGACGCCGAGCTCCGCGCCGGCTCGCGTCAGGAAGCGCAGCGGCGCGGTGCGCGCGATCGTGCTGGTCGCGACGTTGCAGACCGCCATCGACAGCTCCTGGCCCATCGCGCGTGCGCGATCGAGCGCGCCGATCGTGTCGGCCGTCTCGCCGGACTGCGAGATGCCGACGACGAGCGTACGCGGGTCGGGCACCGTATCGCGATAGCGGAATTCGCTTGCGATCTCGACCTGCGCCGGTATGCCGGCGATGCTCTCGAGCCAGTACTTGGCGGTCAGGCCCGCGTAGTAGCTGGTGCCGCAGCCGAGCAGCAGCACGCTCTTCGCCTTCGACAGCAGCGCGTACGTGTCGGCGTCCGCGCCGAACAGCGCGGGCGAGATCGTGTCGACGTCGTCGAGCGTGTTCGCGATCGCGTTCGGCTGCTCGAAGATCTCCTTCTGCATGAAGTGCTGGTACGGGCCGAGCGCCGCGTCGCCTTCGCGCGCCTTCACTTCGCACAGCGGACGCTGCGCGTCGTGGCCGAGCGCGTCGACGACGGCGATCCGGTCCGGCGTAATCAGTGCGACGTCGCCGTCCTCCAGATACACGAAACGGTCGGTCAGCTCGCCGAGCGCTGCGCAGTCGGACGCGAGATAGTTTTGCTCCGCGCCGATGCCGATCACGAGCGGCGAACCGGCGCGCGCGGCGACGAGGCGCTGCGGCTCGCGCGCGCTCAGCACCGCGATCGCATAGGCGCCCTGCAGCCGCCTGACCGCGCGCATGACCGCGTCGAACAGATCGTCGCGATACAGGCTGTGGATCAGATGCGCGATCACCTCGGTATCGGTCTCGCCGCGGAACGTATAGCCGAGGCGGCGCAGTTCGGCGCGCAGCGTGTCGTGGTTCTCGATGATGCCGTTGTGCACGACCGCGATCATGTCGCCGGACATGATCGGGTGCGCATTTACTTCGGACGGCGCGCCGTGCGTCGCCCAGCGCGTATGCGCGATGCACGTGTGGCCTTCGAGACCGAGCGTCAGCACGCGGTCCTGCAGGTCGGTCACGCGCCGCAGCGTGCGCTCGCTGCGCAGGTGGCCGTCGCGCTGCACGGCGATCCCGCACGAGTCGTAGCCGCGATACTCGAGCCGGCTCAGCGCGCTGACCAGTTGCGGCACCTGATTGCTCAGGCCGCTTGCTCCGACGATTCCGCACATGATTGTTCCCCTCGTTCACAGTGGATTGCCGGCGTGCCGCGCGTGGCGCGGCCGCACGACGTCAGGCGCGGCGCGACCCCGCGCGGCACGCGTGCCGCACGGTGCGCCGCGTATCGGCCGATCGCTACTCGCGGGGCTGCGGCCCCGTGTGCGCGATCCATTCGATCCCGCAGATCGATCCGTTCGCGTCGTGCGACGCGACGAGAATGCGCGTCGCGTGCCGCGCGTCGCGGCGGCGCGAACCGGCGAGCATCGTCGACGGCACCGAGCGCACCTTCACGCTGGCCGAGCGCCGCATCATCTTCGACACGCGGATCCGGTACGCGAGCGGATGCACGACGCGTCCGGCGATCAGCCACGTGACGATCGTGCCGGCGATGATCGAGATGCAGGTCACGTAGAACACGATCTGCTCGATCGGCATTTCGGCCTCGTTGAACGGCAGCAGGTAGCGATACGTATAGATGCAGATCGACGCCCAGACGGCCCCGACCAGCGCAGGTCGCATCAGGCGGAACCATGCGACGAGCACGGGGCCGACGATGCGGCCTCGCTCGGCGATCATTTCGCGCGGCGCGCGCAGGGAAAGGTCAATAATCGGTGCGTTCTTCATGTTGAATGCCTCGGTCGGGACTGATCCATACGGCCCGCTTGCCACGGCCGCGAAGCACGACGGCAGGCAGGGCGACGACGGTGGTGATCATGCTGATCAACCAGAAAGCGACGGGATACCAGACGGTATCCAGGAAGTACATCAGCAGCTTCTCGTCGTAGCGACGATCGATCATGCTGCCGATGATCAGCTGCAGGATGCAGGTGGCGACGAGCAGCATCCCGTGCCAGTGCGGCACCACCGACACGTGCCAGTCGGGCGGCAGCGGATGCACGACGTCGACGAGCGCGAGCAGCAGGATGAACGACATCGAGTACGCCCACGCGATGCCGATCAGGTATTCCGCGAACAGCGGCCACATCATCATCTGCGTCGGCCGTGCGAGCGTGCCCGCGTACTTGAGCAGCACCTGGATGCCGCCTTTCGCCCAGCGCAGCCGCTGCCGGTACAGCCCCTTCAGCGTCTCCGGCATCAGGATCCAGCTGAGCGCGTGCGGCTCGTACACGACGCGCCAGTCGCGGCACTGCAGCTTCCAGCTGATGTCGATGTCCTCGGTCAGCATGTCGGAGCTCCAGTAGCCGACGTCCGCGAGTGCGGTCTTGCGGAACATCGTGATCACGCCCGACACGGTGAAGATGCGGCCGTACACCTGCTGCGTGCGCTTGATCAGCCCGACGATCGACGAGAACTCGCCGACCTGCATGCGGCCGAGCAGCGACGTGCGCGTGCGGATGCGCGGGTTGCCGGTCACCGCGCCGACGCCCGGATCGGTCAGGAAATGCTCGAGCATCCAGCCGATCGCGTCGTGCGCGAGCAGCGAATCGCCGTCGATGCACAGCAGGTATTCCGCGTTCGACACCGCGGCGGCGGTCGTCAGGCCGACGGCCTTGCCTTCGTTGCGCGCGTGATGGATCACGAGCAGCCGCGGCATGTCGACCGCGAGCTCGTTCAGGATCTCGCCGGTGCGGTCGTTGCTGCCGTCGTTGACCGCGATGATGTCGTAGTTCGGATAGTCCATCGCGTTCAGATGCGTGATCACGCTGCGCGCGTTCGCTTCCTCGTTGAAGCACGGCACGACGATCGAGATCTTCGGAATGCCGCTCGACGCGATCTTGCGCGTCGACAGCACGCGTCCCTCCTCGAGCAGGAAGTAGTGCACGACGCCGCCGATCATCCACAGATACGACATGAAGAACGGGTAGTAGAAGACGAAATCCTGCAGGCGCTGGATGATGCCGTGAGTCGTCATGGTGTTTTCGTCCCCTTGGGTTGTTGCATCTGCATCAGTGCGTTGACGGAGGTCGGATCGAGGCGCGACTTCAGCGACATCACGTCGCGCATCGTGTCGAGATGAGGCTGGTCGTTCAGGAAGTTGTCCGGGTAGTAGCCGAAGTTCACCGCGCCCTGGCTGCGCAGCCGGCGCATCTGCGCGAGCAGCGTGCTGCCCGGAATCGCCTTGCCCGCATGCCAGTCGTACGACTGCAGCTCGAACACGGTGCGTCTCAAGCCCTGCGGTCGCGCCGACACCGTTTCGACCAGGTCGTCGAGCCAGCGTCCGGCGTTCGACGCCTGCTCCATGTACGGCATCGCCATCAGCGCGACGAAGTCGTATGCGGCAAGAAAGTCGTCGTAGTTCTGCGCGTACCACGCTTCCGACTCGGGCTTCAGCACCGGCATCGCGAAGATGTTGCGCGCGGTCAGCACGTCGCCCGCGTTCTGGTGCGCAAGCACGATCTGCTCGAGCTGCCGCGTGAAATCGGTCAGGTGCCGCGTCTTCTGCCGGGTCCAGCGCTTCATCAGTTCGGGATTCGCGCGAATCTTGCCGACGTCGGCCGGCAGTCCCCACTGCGCATACGTGCGCAGCGCGTGGCGGCTCGCGTCCTCGTAGTCGTCGAGCATCGCGTCGTCGCCGAACAGGAGGCCGCCGAACGACGCGTACTTGCCCAGATCCTCGTAGATCTGCTCGATCATCAGCCGCGCGTCCGGATCGAACGGGCTCAGCCGGAACACGCGCGAGCCTTTCTCGCGCGGCGGCGCGCCTTCGTACGCGCCCACCGCGTCGAGCCCGCGATGCTTGTCGGGCGGCGGACGGAACGCGAGCACCGGCATCCACGCGTAGACCTGCACGTTCGCGCGCGTGTTGAGCTGCCATGCGGCGCGCGAGAACAGGTCCGCGCGCATCGGCAGGTGCCGGTTCGGGAAGTACAGCGATTCGGCGACGCCGGTGCCTTTCGGATCGGCGAACGCCTGCAGGTATACCGACTTCGGCTGCATCCGGTAGATGCGCTCGATCAGCTTGCCGAGATTCTCTTCCTGCCGCGCGGGATTCGGATCGTAGACCTGGTCGAGGTCGACCTGCACGACGCGCTCGACCGAATCGACGTCGCCGCGGTTGGTCGCCGGCTCGCGCATCGACCGTTCGAACCCGCCGATGTCGACGTCGTACATCAGCAGGATCCGCCGCAGGCGATCGAGCGGCACGTCGGGCGTGTTCGGGCCGGCGTCGAGGCTGAACTGGATGTTCATCCCGAGCGACGTGGAAATCCTGCGCACCGGCTGGTTCTCCGCGCCGTACGGCCACACCATCGAGCGCGCGACGATGCCGGTGCGTTCGCGGATCTGCCGGATGCACGTCTGCAGGTCGTTGTGCACGCGCGCTTCGAACTCCGCGTCGGTCTCGTAGCGCTTCTCGTCCTGCAGATACAGGTGCGACGTGGTCGCCGGCAGCTCGTTGCCCTGCGGATTCGCGACCGCGCCGTGGTGCAGGTTGTGCGTGTGGCACGCGAGCTCGACGAGGCGCGACGCGCCGAGCTTCTGCACCTCGTCCCACGACAGGAAGTAGTCGCGCGGCACCTGCACCTTGTCGCTGATGCGGATCGGCACGTCCGGCGGCGCGTCGATCCACGCGGTGACGAGCCCCATCACCGCCGGGTAGTTGAAGCGCTCGAGCAGCGGCAGCACCTTCGTGTAGTGGCTGCGATAGCCGTCGTCGAACGTGAGGAGCACCGCGCGCGGCGGCAGCGGCTTGCCGCCGCGCCGCGACGCCTCGATCTGCTTGACCGTGATGGTGTGATAGTTGTTGGCCTGCAGCCACGAGAAGATCGCGGTCAGCGTGCCGGTGTCGACCG
Source organism: Burkholderia dolosa (assembly GCF_902499135.1). GTDB lineage: Bacteria > Pseudomonadota > Gammaproteobacteria > Burkholderiales > Burkholderiaceae > Burkholderia > Burkholderia dolosa. The sequence continues at coordinate 38,428 of NZ_CABVPR010000045.1, read as the reverse complement.
CGTACGGGTCGACCATCGACGACGTCGAGAACGTCGACAGCAGGTTGTCCCGCACGTCGTGCAGGCAGATCACGCGAAACGTCTTGCCGTCGGCCGGATCGGACGGCGGCAGCAGGTCGATCATCTTGGCGCGCGTCGCGCCGGGGAACAGCGAACAGGCAGCGAATGCGCCGAGGCATCCGCACATGAAGGTCCGTCTCGATTGCATCGATTCCTCTCCTAAAACGGCAGATTGACCGACAGGAAACCGGTCTCGGAGCGCTCGCGCTGACCGTCGTACGCGTGGCTGTTGACTTCGATGCCGTAGCTCAACGTGATGTCGTGCTTGAACGTCCATGCGTGCTCGAGGCGCGCGGCCCACAGCGCGCTCGTGCCGAACCCGCGCTGGTTGTACGCGCCGCCCGACACCGAGATGCGCTGCTGCAGCGACATGTCGCCTTTCTTCCACATCGTCAACTGGTGCATGACCGTCGCGGCCGCCGCGTAGTCGCGCCGCGGGCTGAAGTACGGCGTGTCCTGCCGCGAGTTGCTGTCGGTGCCGAGATTCAGCGACACGTTGACGAGCTGGTTCGCGGACGTGTACACGCGCTGCGTACCGGTCGCCGCGATTTCCTGATGCAGGTTCGAATCGCTGTAGCGGCTCACGCCGTAGCTCACGCGCACCTCGCGGCGGTCGTTCTGCCGATACACGACTTCGACGTTCGCGGCGCGGCCCCAGATATGCGCGGCGTATGCCTTCCACGGCAGCGAGTTCACGTCGCTGTCGAGCCCGCCGCTCACCGTCCAGTAGTCGTTCAGGTTGAACGTGACGGAGCCGCGTCCGCCGGTGCGTCCGTTGCCGCCGAGCGAGCGCGTGACTTCGGCCTGCAGCGTCAGCGGTCCGTGCCGGTAGTCGCCGCCGACGCCGGTGCGCGTGCGGCTGATCGTGCCGGTGTCGGTTTGCGCGTGGCCGTAGAACGTGTGTGCGAACACGCGCCAGTTGTCGCCGAACGGCGGCGAATACACATAGCTGTCCGACGTGAAGCTGTTGTCGGCGAGCGCGCTGTTGCCGTGCTCGAAGCTCAGGTCCGTCGTGAACAGCGGGCTGCGGTACGCGTTGTAGTCGCGCTTGAACGCACGCACGGCGCCGCTGTCCGGGAACGTGTTGCCGAAGGTCTGGTCGACGCCGCGTGCGGCCGCGTAATCGTCGGCCGCGAGCGACGCGCGGCCGTAGCCGGCGAGCATCTCGACGCTGTCCGGGTGATCGGTCAGCGACGCGCGATACATCGCGATCGCCTGCCTCGGGTGCGACTGGCCGGACACCGCGTCCGCATGTGCGGAGCGGACTTCCGCGTTGAACGGCACTTCGTTCTCGAGCTTTTCCAGCGCGGCGATCCCTTCGTCGACGCGGCCGGTGTAGATCAGGTACTGCGCGCGCAGCCGGTAGTAGCGCAGGTAGTCGTCGCCTCCCGGCCCCCACGCGCGCAGCTCGCCGGCCGGCGGCAGCGACTTGCCCATGTCGTCGAGCACTTCGCCCGCTTCGCGCGCGCGGCCCTGGTCGACGTACGACCAGAACAATCCTTCGCGCAGCTCGATCGGCCGCGTGCGTGCGCCGTACTGGAAGCCGCGCGTCGCATGATCGGACGGCGACGCGGTCGCCTGCTCGAGCGCACGCCGGTACACGACGTTGGCCTTCGCCGGTTCGCTCAGATACAGGTACGCGTCGCCGACGGCGGCCAGCGCGTCGATCGAGATCTCCGCATCGGGCGGAATCGTTTCGAACGTCGCGACGGCTTTCGTCATTTCGCCGCGCGCCGCGTATGCGACGGTCCGGTCGCCGGCGAGCGCCGTCCTGACCGGCGAATATTCGGGCGTCGCGGGCAGCCGCTTGTCGAGATCGTCGGCCGCGATCAACGCGCTGTCGATGCCGTCGAAGCGGTCGGCGCTCGTCATCGAGCGCGACTTGTCGCGTCCGCCGCGCACCTGCTGGCGGATCGACAGTTCCTCGAGCTGCGCGACGTCGACGGCACTGAAGACGTCGGGGCGCGCCTGCGCTTCCTCGAGCGCCTTGACCGCGCCGCCGCTCGACGCGAGGCCGAACACGTCGCTGCGGATCGTCGCGGGATCGGCGGTGCGCAGATTGGGCGGCTGCGCGTTCGGCGTTTCCGCTTCGGGCGTCGGCGGGTTCTGCGTGCCGGCCGCGGCGGGCGGCGCATTCGTTCCCGATGCGGCCGCCGGCGCCGTGTCCGGCATCGGCGCGACCGGGTCCTGCGCGACCTGCATGCGCGCATCGGCCGGCGGCACGTCGAACGCTTGCGCGATCTCGATCGATACGACGTGCGGTGCGGTAGCGGGCGCGGCCGACGCGGCCGTCGTCGCGGCTTCCGGCGTGCCGCGGGTGCCGGCGACGTTGCCCGCGTCGCCCGGTTCCGCCTCGGCATCGGCGGAGAAGCACGGGCCGGATGCGACGAGCATCAGCACGAGCGGCGCGTGCAGGAGGATCCGCCGGTTCGGCGGCGCGATGGCAGTGCGTTGTTGTTTGCGATGGTTGGCCACGGTGTGTCCCCTCCCTTTGAAACCGTCACGTCGATTGCGCGCACGACGACGCCTGCGGCGGCCGTCGCGCGGTCGGGCAGCGCGCCCTCCATCCGCGTTCGCGTCACAGGCGATTGCGGATCGCCTGCTCGAGCAGCGCACGCGATTCGCTGTTGTTCGGATCGATCGCCAGCGCGCGGCTCGCGTTCTGTTCGACGCAGCTCCATTCGTTGATTTGCATGCACGAGCGCGCTCTGGCGAGCGCGCGGGCGCCTTCCAGCTCGTCGTGCGTGACGCTCGCGGGCTGCAGGCGGCCGGCATCGCTCGCGAACGTCGGCGGCGACTGTTGCGCGAGATCGATGCGTTTTCTCGTGTTCGCGAACTCGCGTCGCCGTGGCGTGCGATGCGCGTCCGGATGCCGCCCCTTGGCAGGGGCGTCGGCTGCCGTCGTCGCGGTGCGTGCTTGCGACGACCGCGGAAAGCCCGTGGCGGGGCGGGGCGCTGCCGCGAGCGCGGCCGATTGCGCGGCTTCCTGCGCGCGCGGCGCTGCGGCCGATACCGTCGATGCCGGCGGCGCGGCCTGCGCGATCGTCGCAGCCGGTACCGACGCCGCTGCGCCGGCGGCGGCAATGGCGGGCCGGCCGGGCGCGGGCGGGGTCATGCCGATCATGCCGGGCGAGTCGTGCGCCGTCTTTGCTCGGCCGATCCCGGGTTCGCGCTCGATATACGCGAAAACGCCGAAGATCACGGCAAACGCGACGACGCTGAGCGCGGCATTCTTGCCGGGCCCCCACGACGGTTTCGGCTGGCCGTCGGAAGGCTGGTCCGGCGGTTCTGATCGGGTCATGTATGGCTCCTGGATGGTTCGATAGGTATGCCGCGGATCACGCGACCGCGGCGGCCGACGGACGGCGAGCGTCGCGCTCACCATCGCAGCTGCGCCGTCAACGTGCCCGTCTCGACGATCGCGTACTGCAGGTTTCCCTGATAAACGCCCTCGATCCGGTACTCCGCATCCGGCGCGCTGAACAGGCAGCGCGAGCCCGCCGCATTGAATTCGGCGAGCACGCGTCCGTGACGTCGGAGCCGCACCTGCACGTTGGCGAGCGGCTGCCCCGTCTGCGCGGATGCGAACGACACGCCGAGGTTGTACGGCCGGCCGTCGGGCGGCAGCGGCGCCGTGCTGTCGACCCGCGCGTCGCCGCACACGTACGAGATCACGTAGCGGCCTGCGTCGGGCTCGGACACGGCCGTCTGAGCGAGGGCCGCGGAGTTCATGCACAGCGCCGCGAAGAGGGCGCCGCATAACGGACGAACGTGCTGCGAAAACGAGGGTGACATTGCGATCTCCGTCCGGAACGAGCGGCAGCCTTTTACGAGAATTAGCCGCGCTTTTTTCACGACACGCTATTCATACACGAATGGGTTTTAACAAACAATCGCGTGTGTTCTGAATGGCGCGGACAGAAAGATATTATTTAAAGACGGTATCGACTCGGTTATGTGTGCTTCCCCGCAGAGGAAAGGCGAATTTGCCGATATGAGGTTCTACACGACGGTATTATTGAGTCGATACGTAATATGTATTAGTCTGACGTGTAGAAATTAATGCCGACAAATAACGACTGATGAAAGGAAATTTTTCTTTCGTGCCGCGTATTTTGGGGTAAACGGCATGAAAAACTTGCATTCTCGGGAATCGGGGCGCGATGTCGAAGTAGCAATGAAACGCTGTCTGTCAAATGGCAACTTTTATTTTTCTTTGTAACCGAATGTATCTGCCTGATCTGACCGATCCGTTAATCGAGCGTGAGGCGTTTCAGGATCGAATAATGCTCGGCATTCCGCAAACGTTTGCATTATTTCGATTATTCGATTTCGAATTCGGCCCTCTGGTCGAGAAAACGTTATTGCGGTTTCGCCACTATCTTCGCGTCAATCGCGCAGGGCGCGACGAGCTGCTGCACGCGCTCGGGTACGTTCGCCCGTTGCCGCGCGCTCTCGTGTGAACGATGTCGCCATCGAATCGCTTCGGCCGTCCGGGAAGCAGCGCGACCCCAGCGCATGTGCGGTCGCGAAACGCACGACGTCGTCGCTTTCCGCGAAGTCGTCGCAGCCGTCACGAGGTCGCGCACCGCGTACATGCGGCGCGAACTGTCGGCCGCCGATGCGACGAACGTTCGGTCGGCCGGCGTCAGCGCGATGGAGTCGACGCTGCAGTCGGCCGGCTTCGCATCCATCCACGCTTCCATTGCGGCGATCCGTCTGCTGAATGCGCACTGCGTGAGGTGCCGATGGCGCGCGGCGCCGGAAAAGTGCATCGTGTGCGCGAGGCGCCGGAAATCATCCAGCCGCTTTGCTTCCGTTTCGATCTTCGCTTGTATCGTCGGGCGGCTGACAGGATGGCGGCGCGCAGCAGAAGCCGGCGCGCGAAGCCGGCCGCGCGCATCGCATCGGTCGTGCGCGATCGCGGCGCATCGGTGCCGCGCTGCGCGTCGAGCGCTGCACCGTCGTGGTGCGGCATGTCGCGCGCCGGTGCCCGTGCGGCGCAAAAGCGGGGGATTCGCAAGGCACGCTCCTTGCAGGGCAGTATGAACGCCGGTCCGGCATGCGCAATGCCGGCAGAACGATGGAGAACAAGTCGATGAAACCGTTCGATGAAATGCTGCAATCCGGCGACATGGTCAGGCTGCCTTATGCGCGCCTGAAGCAGTGGCTCGACACGCAGAACCCCGCGAGCCTCGCCCAGAAAGCCCACGACGCGGAAGGCGTGTTCCGCAGGACGGGCATCACGTTCGCCGTTTACGGCGACGCGGAGGCCGCCGAGCGGCTGATTCCGTTCGATATCGTCCCGCGCATCATCTCGGGCGCGGAATGGAACCGGCTGTCGCTCGGAATCGAGCAGCGCGTGATGGCGCTCAATGCGTTCCTCGACGACATTTATCACCGGCAGGAAATCGTGCGGGCGGGCATCGTGCCGAAGCACCTGATCGCGCACAACGACGCGTTCCTGCCGGAGATGATCGATTTCCGGCCGCCCGGGAACGTCTATACGCACATCATCGGCGTCGACATCGTGCGCACCGGCGAGAACGACTTCTACGTGCTCGAGGACAACGCGCGCACGCCGTCCGGCGTGTCGTACATGCTGGAAAACCGCGAGACGATGATGCAGCTGTTCCCGGAGCTGTTCCAGCAGGTGAAGGTGCGCCCGGTCGAGACCTATCCGCAGATGCTGCGCCAGTCGCTCGCGGCGGTGTGTCCGCCGGGCGGCAACGCGGACAACCCGACCGTCGCCGTGCTGACGCCCGGCATCCACAATTCCGCGTACTACGAGCACTCGTTCCTCGCCGACCAGATGGGCGTGCACCTCGTCGAAGGCAGCGACCTGCAGGTGATCGACGGCCGCGTCGCGATGCGCACGACCGAGGGCTTCCAGCCGATCGACGTGCTGTATCGCCGCGTCGACGACGCGTTTCTCGACCCGCTCACGTTCCGCGCCGATTCGGTGCTCGGCGTCGCGGGAATCATGGACGTGTACCGCGCCGGCAACATCACGATCGCGAACGCGCCGGGCACCGGCATCGCCGACGACAAGGCGATCTACTCGTACATGCCGGAGATCGTCGAGTTCTACACGGGCCGCAAGGCGCTGCTGGAGAACGTGCCGACCTGGCGCTGCGGCGACGCCGACAGCCTGAAGTACGTGCTCGACCATCTCGACGAACTGGTGGTCAAGGAAGTGCACGGCTCCGGCGGCTACGGAATGCTCGTCGGGCCGTGCGCGTCGAAGGCCGAGCTCGACGCGTTCGCGGCGAAGCTGCGCGCGCGCCCCGCGAACTACATCGCGCAGCCGACGCTCGCGCTGTCCACGACGCCGATCCTGACCGAAGCGGGGCTCGCGCCGCGTCACGTCGATCTGCGCCCGTTCGTGCTGGTGTCCGACCGCATCCGCATCACGCCGGGCGGGCTCACGCGCGTCGCGCTGAAGGAGGGATCGCTCGTCGTCAACTCGAGCCAGGGCGGCGGCACCAAGGACACGTGGGTGCTGGCCGACTGAGCGCGATGCGACCGCGCGCCGGACGCGCGGCACGAACCGAACGAACACGGAGTGGACACGAGATGCTTCTGGGACGGACTGCGAGCGGGCTCTACTGGATGTACCGCTATATCGAGCGCGCGGAGAACATCGCGCGCATCGTCGATGCCGGGCTGAGGATGGCGCTCACGCGCACGTCCGACGCGCCGGCCGAATGGTCGTCGGTGCTCGTCAGCTCGGGCGCCGACGCCGGCTACCGGCAGAAATACGACGCGTACGCGGCTGATACGGTGACCGACTATCTGCTGCGCGACCACGACAACCCGTCGAGCGTGCTGTCGTGCATCGAAGCCGCGCGCTCGAACGCGCGGATGGTGCGTACGGCGCTCACGCGCGAGGCATGGGAGAGCGTGAACGGCGCGTGGCTCGCGCTGCGCCGCGCGCTCGCTCAGCCGGTGCCGGAAAGCGGGCTGCCGGCGGTGCTCGACGAGGTGAAGCGCGAAACCGCGCTGATTCTCGGCAGCTTCTACAGCACGATGCTGCGCAACGAGATCTTCGATTTCGCGCAGATCGGCGCGTTCGTCGAGCGCGCGGACAACACCGCGCGGATCCTCGACGTCAAATACCACCTGCTGCTGCCGTCGGTGTCGCACGTCGGCACGATCCTCGACAACTACCAGTGGGAGACGATCCTGCGCTGCGTGGCCGCGCACCGTTCGTACCGCTGGGTGTACGACGTGCAGTACAAGCCGATGAACATCGCCGACTACCTGATCCTGAACGGCCGCATGCCGCGCTCGCTGCGCTATTGCTACGGGCGCGTCGTGTCGAGCCTGAACCTGCTCGCGAAGGATTACGGCGTCACGCATCCGTGTCACGACACGGCGACGAAGATCCTGCAGATGCTGTCCGACACGTCGGTCGAGCGGATCTTCAAGAGCGGGCTGCACGAATTCCTGACCGATTTCATCGGCCGCAACAACGGCCTCGGGATCGACATCGCCGACGCATACAACTTCAACTGAGGCTCGCCATGCGACTCGCCATTCGACACATCTCGCGTTACCAGTTCGATGATCAAGCGACGCACGCGCTGCAGCGTCTGCGGCTGCGCCCGCAATCCGGGCCCGGGCAGACCGTGCGCGCGTGGCAGGTCACGATCGACGGCGTCGAGCCGACGCTGGCGTACGAGGACGGGTTCGGCAACCGGATCGATCTCGTGCGGCACGATCGCGGCGCGAAGCCGGAGATCGTCGTCGTCGCGGCCGGCGTCGTCGACACGCAGGACCGGGCGGGCATCGTCGGCCATCCGGACGGCTATGCGCCGCCGTGGCTGTTCGAGCGCGAAACCGCGCTGACCAAGGCAGGCGACGTCGTGCGCGAGCTGGCCGCCGCGCTGCCGATCGAGCCGCGCAGCCTCGATGCGCTGCACTGGCTGATGACGGCCGTGCACGAGCGCATCGCGTATGCGCCGAACGCGGCCGACGCGCCCGTCGACGCGGAGACGGCGCTGCAAAGCGGCGAGGGTACGAGCCGCGACCATGCGCATGCGTTCATCGCGGCCGCGCGCGCGCTGAAGATCCCTGCGCGCTACATCTCCGGCTACGTGCTGGCCGACAGCGCGATGCAGCGCATCGCCGACGCGAAGCAGAGCGCCGGCGGCGAACGCGAAGAAGCGCTCGCGCTGCAGAGCGGCGACGGCATGCAGCAGATGCTCGGCGCATCGCATGCCGCGCAGTCGCAATCGCAGGGGCCGGCGCATCTGCAGGCGGCGCTCGGCGCACAGCCGCAGCCGGTGGCGCTGATGCGGCCGCCGGCCGGTCACGCGTGGGCCGAAGCGCACGTCGACGGGCTCGGCTGGGTCGGCTTCGATCCGTTCATGAACCGTTGCCCGGACGAGCGCTACGTGCGCATCGCGGTCGGGCTCGACTGCCGCGACGCGCAGCCGGTGACCGGAATCGGCGCGACCGCCGTCGGCGTCGACATCAGCGTCGCGCAGTCGCCGGAACTCGTCTGACGCGCCCGTTCGCCGCAACCGCCGTGCCGTGCGCGCCGCGTCGATGCCGACGCGGCGCCGGCCGACCCAACCCCCGACCCGAGCTCCCATGCCCATCCACGTCGCGCTGCACCACGCCACCCGCTATCGCTACGACCGGCTCGTCAATCTCGGCCCGCAGGTCGTGCGGCTGCGTCCCGCACCGCACTGCCGGACGCCGATCGTCGCGTATTCGATGACGGTCGAGCCTGCACGGCACTTCATCAACTGGCAGCAGGACCCGTTCTCGAACCATCTTGCGCGGCTCGTGTTTCCCGAACGCACCGACCATTTCGACATCACGATCGATCTGGTCGCCGAGATGTCGGTGTACAACCCGTTCGACTTCTTCCTCGAAAGCAGCGCGGAGCAGTATCCGTTCAGCTACGACGATGCGCTGAAGGTCGAACTCGCGCCGTATCTCGCATGCGACCCGCAGACGAGCGCATCGCCCGCGTTTCGCGCGTATCTCGACGGCGTCGATCGCACGCCGGCCGGCACCGTGAACTTCCTGGTCGCGCTGAACCAGCGGCTGCAGCGCGACATCCGCTACCTGGTACGGATGGAGCCGGGCGTGCAGACGCCCGCGCAAACGCTCGAGCTCGGCTCGGGGTCGTGCCGCGACAGCGGCTGGCTGCTCGTGCAGCTGTGCCGGCATCTCGGCATCGCCGCGCGCTTCGTGTCCGGCTATCTGATCCAGCTGGTGCCGGACGTGAAGTCGCTCGACGGTCCGAGCGGCACGTCGGTCGACTTCACCGACCTGCACGCATGGTGCGAGGTGTACCTGCCGGGCGCCGGCTGGATCGGTTTCGATCCGACGTCGGGATTGCTCGCCGGCGAAGGGCACATTCCGCTCGCGTGCACGCCGCAGCCGACGAGCGCCGCGCCGGTCGACGGGCTGATCGACGAATGCGAAGTCGCGTTCGAGCACGAGATGACGGTCACGCGCGTCTACGAATCGCCGCGCGTGACGAAGCCGTACGACGATGCGCAATGGGATGCGGTGCGCGCGCTCGGCACGCAGGTCGACCGCGCGCTCGCGGCCGGCGACGTGCGGCTCACGCAGGGCGGCGAGCCGACCTTCGTGTCGATCGACGACCGCGACGGCGCCGAATGGAACACCGACGCGCTCGGCCCGACCAAGCGCGGCTACGCGACCGAGCTCGTGCAGCGGCTGCGCGCCGAATACGGGCGCGGCGGCTTTCTGCACGTCGGGCAGGGCAAGTGGTATCCGGGCGAACAGCTGCCGCGCTGGGCGATGTCGATCTTCTGGCGCGCGGACGGCCAGCCGGTGTGGGACGATCCGTCGCTGTTCGCGGACGAGCGCGAGCCGTCCGCGCTGGGCACCGACGACGCGAAGCGCTTCATCGACGCGCTCGCCGCACGTCTCGGCCTGAGCGGCGACTTCATCCGGCCCGGCTACGAAGACGTCTGGTACTACCTGTGGCGCGAGCGCCGGCTGCCCGTGAACGTCGATCCGTTCGATTCGCGCGTCGACGACGAGCTGGAACGCGCGCGGCTGCGCAACGTGTTCGACCGGCGGCTCGACAGCGTGGTCGGCTACGTGCTGCCGATCAGGCGCGCGGACGGCGCGCCCGCGCTCGACGGCCCGCGCTGGCAGACGGGGCCGTGGTTCTTCCGCGACGAGCGGATGTATCTGGTGCCCGGCGATTCTCCGATGGGCTACCGGCTGCCGCTCGATTCGCTGCCGTGGGTCGCCGCTGGCGACTATCCGCATCTGTTCGAACGCGATCCGTTCGCGCCGTCCGACGCGCTGCCGGACGCCGCCGCATTGCGCGCGCGCTACGGCGGCGCGGCCGCGTCGCCCGACGCGGGCGCCGCGCCGCGCTACGTGCCGGGCGTGCATCGCGAGGCGCCGGCGCAGACGGTGATGCAGTGGCGCGACGACGGACTGTGCGACGACGAGCACGGCGCGCGCGCATCGCGGTATCCCGAACGCTTCGAATCGGCCGCGTGGATCACGCGCACCGCGCTGTGCGCGCAGGTGCGCAACGACATCCTGTATCTGTTCATGCCGCCGCTTGCCGCACTCGACGACTATCTGGACCTGCTCGCCGCAATCGAGGCGACCGCGCACGCGCTCGGCGTGAAGATCGTGCTCGAAGGCTATCCGCCGCCGCGCGACGCGCGGCTGAAGGTGCTGCAGGTGACGCCCGATCCCGGCGTGATCGAGGTGAACATTCATCCGGCCGCGAATTTCGACGAGCTCGTCGGCCATACCGAATTTCTGTACGACGCCGCGTGGCAGTCGCGGCTTTCGACCGAGAAATTCATGGTCGACGGCCGCCACGTCGGCACCGGCGGCGGCAATCACGTGGTGCTCGGCGGCGCGACGCCGGCCGACAGCCCGTTCCTGCGCCGCCCGGACCTGCTCGCGAGCCTGATCGCGTACTGGCACAACCATCCGTCGCTGTCGTACCTGTTCTCCGGACTCTTCATCGGGCCGACGAGCCAGGCGCCGCGCGTCGACGAAGCGCGCAACGATCAGCTGTACGAGCTCGACATCGCGTTCGCGGAGATCCGGCGTCATGCGGACGGCGGTCAGCCGACGCCGCCGTGGCTCGTCGATCGCGTGCTGCGCAACCTGCTGATCGACGTGACCGGCAACACGCACCGCAGCGAGTTCTGCATCGACAAGCTGTATTCGCCCGATTCGCCGACCGGCCGGCTCGGCCTGCTCGAGCTGCGCGCGTTCGAGATGCCGCCGCACGCCCGGATGAGCATCGTGCAGCAGCTGCTGCTGCGCGCGCTGATCGCGCGCTTCTGGGCCGCGCCGTACACGACGCCGCTGACGCGCTGGGGCACCGCGCTGCACGACCGCTTCATGCTGCCCGCGTTCGTGAAGATGGACTTCGACGACGTGCTGAACGAGCTGCGCGACACCGGCTTCGCGTTCGACACCGCGTGGTTCGCGCCGCACTTCGAATTCCGCTTTCCGTTGTTCGGCCAGATCGCGGTGAACGGAATGCAGCTGACGCTGCGCGGCGCGCTGGAGCCGTGGCACGTGATGGGCGAGGAGGGCGCGGTGGGCGGCACGGTGCGCTATGTCGATTCGTCGGTCGAGCGGCTCGAGGTGCGCGTGACGGGGCTGAACGACAACCGGCACGTCGTGACCGTCAACGGCCGCGCGCTGCCGCTGCAGCCGACCGGCACCGCCGGCGAATACGTCGCCGGCGTGCGCTACAAGGCGTGGTCGCCGCCGTCGGCGCTGCACCCGACGCTCGGCGTGCATGCGCCGCTTACGTTCGACGTCGTCGATACATGGCTGCAGCGCTCGCTCGGCGGCTGCCGGTATCACGTCGCGCATCCGGGCGGGCGCAACTACGCGACGTTTCCGGTCAATGCATACGAAGCCGAAAGCCGCCGGCTCGCGCGCTTCGTCGCGATGGGACACACGCCGGGGCGGATGGACGTCGCGGCCGCTGCGCCGAGCCGCGAATTCCCGTTCACGCTCGACCTGCGGCGGCCCTGACCGGCCGATGACGAGACCGACCACGATGCACGGCTTCCGACCTCGCGGCGCGCCGGCCGCAGTGCTAGGATGCGGGCAGGCTGCGGCCGCCCGCCGCGGCCTGCCGATCCGGGCACGCATGTGCGCGCCCGCCCGCTGACGACGGAACGACACCGTGCCGCCCATTCACCCCGACGCTCTCGCCGACGCGATGCCCACGCTCTTCGATACCGGCGCACAACCGGATGCTGCCGAGCTGGCCGCCGCGCTCGCCGCGCCGGCCGCGGCCGGCCGCTACGACGAACTGCGCGGCAGTGCGGCCGGCCTGCACGCGCCCGCACTCGCGCCCGCGTGGCGCAGCTTCTTCACCGCGATCGGCAGCGACGGCGTCGCCGATCTCGACCGCCGCGCGGACGCGCTGCAGCGGCGCATGCGCGAGAACGGCCTGTTCTATCAGCTGCACGAACAGCGCGCCGGCGACGGCGCGGCCGGCCCGTGGTCGCTCGATCTGCTGCCGATGATCGTCACGCCGGAGGACTGGGTCGCGATCGAGCGCGGCGTGCTGCAGCGCGTGCGGCTGCTCAACGCGACGATGGCCGATCTCTACGGCCCGCAGACGATCCTCGCGCGCGGGCTGCTGCCGCCCGCGCTCGTCACCGGACATCCCGGCTATCTGCGCGCGATGCGCGGCGCGCGCGTGCCGGGCGATACGTGGCTGCACGTCGTCGCGTTCGATCTCGCGCGCGGGCCGGACGGCCAGTGGCGGATGGTCGCGCAGCACACGCAGGGCGCGGCCGGTCTCGGCTATCTGCTCGAAAACCGGCTGATCGTGTCGCGGCTCTTTCCGCGCGGCTTTCGCGGGCTGCGCGTACAGCGGCTCGCGTCCGCGTATCGATCGCTGCTGCACAGCATGCAGGCGCTCAGTCCGGCGCGCCGCAATTCGCGGATCGTGTTGCTGACGCCGGGGCCGCACAGCGCGACGTATTTCGAGCATGCGTATCTCGCACGCTACCTCGGGCTCACGCTCGTCGAGGGCGGCGACCTCACCGCGCGCGACAACCACGTGTTCCTGAAGACGCTGCGCGGGCTCGAGCCCGTGCACGGGATCCTGCGGCGCGTCGACGACGCGTGGCTCGATCCGCTCGAGCTGCGCCCCGATTCGCTGCTCGGCGTGCCGGGGCTGCTGCAGGCGGTGCGGGCCGGCAACGTGCTGCTCGCGAATGCGCCGGGCTCCGGCTTCCTCGAGTCGCCGGGCATGCTCGGCTTCATGCCGCGCCTCGCGGAAGCCGTGCTCGGCGAGACGCTGACGCTGCCCGCCGTGCATTCGTGGTGGTGCGGCGAAGCGGCCGCGTGCGACGACGCGCTGCCGCAGCTCGCGAAAAGCATCGTGCGCGCATCGTATCCGGCCGACGGCGCGGCGGCTGGCGCGTTCGAACCGGTGATCGGCGCGCGGCTCACGCACGCGCAGCTCGCCGAATGGCGCGCGCGGATTCTCGCGCGGCCCGAACAGTACACGGTACAGGCCGACTTGCCGCTGTCGCAGGCGCCGACGTGGCGCGCGCACGACGCGCCGGACGGCAACGGCAGCGCGCGCATCGTGCCGAAGCCGCTGCTGCTGCGCGTGTTCGCGCTCGCCGACGGCGCGCAGCGCTGGCGATTGCTGCCGGGCGGGCTGTCGCGGGTCGGCACGCGCGACACGCTGTTCAATGCGCCGATGCCGCGCGGCGGCAGCACCGTCGATACGTGGGTGATGACCGAGGGCATCGTCGATTCGACGACGCTGCTGCAGACGCGTCTCGGCCCCGACGATCTCGTCGAGCGGCCGCGCGCGATCGCGAGCCGGGCGGCCGAGAACCTGTTCTGGCTCGGCCGCTACACCGAGCGCGCGACCAACCTGATGCGCCTCGCGCGCGCGGCGCTCGAACGGCTGCGCGGCGAAGACGACGTCGACAGCCCCGCGCACCTCGAGCTGATCGACGCGCTGTGCCGCGACACGGGACTGGTCGCGGCCGATGCGCCGAATGCGGTCGATGCGCCACGTGCGTTCCAGCACGCGCTCGCGACGTCGCTCACGCGCGGCGCGGATCGCACGTCGGGGATCGCCGCGTGCCTGTTCGGGATGCGCGGCGCGGCCGCCGCGATTCGCGAGCGGCTGTCGAGCGACCAGTGGCGGCTGATCGACGACGCGACGCAGCTGTTCGCGGACAGCGCCGATCATCCGGAAGCCGAAGAGCAGATCGGCAACGAAGCGCTGCAGTTGCTCGAACGCCTCGGCCTGCTGCTCGGCGCGATCACCGGCGCGCAGACCGACAACATGACGCGCGACGACGGCTGGCGGCTGCTGTCGATCGGCCGGCAGATCGACCGGCTGGATTTTCTGTGCAGCGTGCTGCGCTTCGCGTTCGACGACGGCGCCGTGCATCGGCAGGACGGCTTCGAACTCGTGCTCGAACTGTTCGACAGCACGATCACGTTCCGCTCGCGGTTCCAGCGCGGCTTCGACGTCGCGCCGCTGCTGTCGCTCGTCGTGCTCGACACCGACAACCCGCGTTCGCTCGGCTGGGTCGTGCAGGCGCTGCGCGGCCGGCTGACGAAGGTCGAGCGCAGCGAGGGCTACGCGCTGTCCGAACTGGCCGAGACGATTCCGGACGTATCCGCATGGTCGCTGCACGAACTGTGCGAGACCGGCGACGACGGCCGGCACGATGCGCTGCTCGCCGCGCTCGATACGACCGCGAAGGCCGTAGGGGAACTGTCGAACCGGATCGGCGAACGCTATTTCAGCCACGTGCGCGAGGCGGGCAGGACGCTATGGTGACGTCGAAGCACGCCGCGAAGACGCCCGCCGGCGCCGGCAACGCGACGCCGTCCGCGGCGACCGCTGCGCCCGGCCGGCTGCTGCGCGTCACGCACGACACCGAATACCGCTACGCGGCGCGCGTCGAATCCGCGCAGCATCAGGCGCGTTTGCAGCCGCTCGCGACGCCGCGCCAGCAGTTGCTGTCGTTCTCGCTCGACATCGAGCCCGCGCCGGAATCGGTTGGCAACGAGGTCGACGCGTTCGGCAACGCGCGCGCGTCGTTCGCGCTGAATCAGCCGCACGATGCGCTGTTCGTGCGCAGCTGCAGCACCGTGCGCGTGAGCGCGCCCGTGTGGTCGAAGGGCGTGCGCGGCGCGCCGCCGCCGGCGATCGCGCGTCCCGGCGCCGCGCACGCGACCGCGTGGGAAGCCGTGCGCGAGCGCCTGCGGTTTCGCGCGGGGCAGCCGTACGATGCGGCGAGCGAGTTCATGTTCGCGTCGCCGCACGTGCCGTGCGATCCGGAGCTCGCCGCGTATGCGGCCGTCAGCTTCACGCCGGGGCGGCCGCTGGTTCAGGCGGCGTGGGACCTGATGCGGCGAATCCACGCCGACTTCGCGTACACGCCGAACAGCACCGACATCACGACGACCGCGCTCGACGCGCTGCGGCTGCGCAACGGCGTGTGCCAGGACTTCGCGCACGTGATGATCGGCGCGCTGCGCTCGCTCGGACTCGCCGCGCGCTACGTGAGCGGCTATCTGCTCACGCAGCCGCCGCCCGGGCAGCCGCGCCTGATCGGCGCGGACGCATCGCATGCGTGGGCCGCCGTGTACGACCCGGCATGGCCCGAAGACGGCGGCTGGCTGCAGCTCGATCCGACCAACGATCGCGCGCCCGGCGACGACTACGTGATGCTGTCGATCGGCCGCGACTATGCGGACGTGGCGCCGCTGCGCGGCGTGATCCGCGGCGGCGGCGCGGGGCAGGAGCTGAAGGTCGCGGTGACGGTCGAGCCGCTGGACGGTTGAGCGCACGCTGCCGATTGGCAGCGAGGACCGTGTGCGCGATGGGCGGGCGGCGGCATCGTCGGCGACAGCTCTGATATACACGTCGGCTGCTTTCGCACTGTTGCACGGTGGGGTTTCCGCTCGGTATTCCGCTTCGCGTGCGATCCGCATTCCATCCGCATTCGGGTCCGGTCGTTCGAGTCGCGTGTGCCAATGCGTCGTCGGTCGTGACGCGGCGGTCCGCCGCTACGGCGTCGGGTGGAACGCAGTCCGTATCGGATGCGGCGCCCGTTTACGCACGCATGCACGCAGCGCATTCGCGCATTTCCATATTTCCGAACTCCACGAAGCGATAGCTGCGCGGTCGCCGCACGACTACGCGGTGCCGTATTTCGACGCCGGCATTGCAACGGGCGACTCTGCCTGCCGAATGTCCGGTGAAACAAGTCCGATCGTGAGCAGATATGACCGACAAGTCCGTAAGTCCGGATTGGCTTGCGTCACCGGATAGAGCGACTTCGTCATTCGCCGATCCGGAGATATATGATCGGAATACGTCAATAGCGTCTTTCGTTATATCTCTTTATTGTTTTCGATTCGAGGTGTTTTTCTATATTAAAAATTGACATGCACTATGTCCTGATATTCTGGGCTGTAAGTGCGATAGAAGTTGATTGGGACGAATCTCCGATTTCTTGAAAACCATTTCGAACTCGTATTATTTGTGCGGTGCGCGCGCCATGAAAAAATTCGGGCGAATGTTGTAAATCGTCAGTGAATCTTTTGAAGTCGACGCGCCGTGAATCGGAATTACCGCCTGTCAGGCGCTCCACGATACGAAGTCGGTGCCGTACGCACCGCTGCCACCCGCGGTATCAAATTCTTCGGGTTTGTCGTCGCCTGCGTAGCTGCGTTGAGCAGCGCGCATTGCCACGCAGTGCCGGCGCCTGCCGGCACGCCGTCGGAGCGAGCAACGGTGACGTCCGACGCAAGCGTCGATTTCGACATCGAGACACTGAAGGAGCGCGGCCTCGATCCGGCGCTCGCGCAGTACTTTGCGGAAAAGCCGCGTTTTGTCGGCGGCGTGCATCGTGTGTCGCTGTCGGTCAACGGTCAGCCGCGCGGCACGGTCGACGTCCGCTTCGACGATCACGGCAACGTCTGCTTCGATCGCACGCTGATCGCACGTGCGCGTCTGCGCTTGCCCGACGAACTGGCGCCACGGCGGCGGCGCAGCGTGCTGGCGTTCCTGAGCGGACAAAGCCCGCTGCGTCCCGAATCTGCGGTAGACGGTGCGCCCGAGCCGCCCGTCGGCGATGCGCGGTCGCGCGGCAGCGACACGGAGCGAGCCGTCGCCCGCGACGCGAGCCGTGCCGCGTTACCCGGACGATCGTCGGCAAGTCCGATCGCCGAAAACTGCTACGACTATCGCTCGTTTCAACCGCAGACCGAGGTCAATGCCGATTCGTCGCGCGATCTGGTCGAGATCGTCGTGCCTGCCGATGCGCTGACGCGGCCGCGTCCCGGCGACAACGCATCGTCGGGCGGAGCCGGAGCGATGCTCAACTACAACGTCGTGGCGGGCGGCAGTCGATCGAGCGGCAGCCGTACCGCGACGTTCGTGTCCGCGGATACCGAAGCCGGATTCAATGTCGGCGACTGGATCGTGCGCAGCGCGCAGTCGTACTGGCGCCAGCAGGGCCAAGCCGAATTCCAGATGCCGTACGTCTTCGCGCAGAAAACCGACGTCGAAACCGGCTATCTGGTCCAGTTCGGACAGATCGCGATTCGCAACCCGGTCGTCAGCGGAATGCCGATCGAGGGCGTGCAACTGATGCCCGACGATGCGCTTGCGGCCGTCGACAGCGGCAGCACGATTCGCGGCGTCGCGACGCAGCAGTCGCGCGTCGAGGTTCGGCAAGCCGGCATTCTGCTCTATACGACGCTGGTGCCGGCCGGACCGTTCCTGTTGCGCAACGTGACGCTCATCGACCGTTCGTCGCTGGTCGAGGTCACGTTGATCGACGACGCGAACAACAAGCGCCGCTTTACCGTGTTGCCTGCGTCGCTCGTCGCGCCTCGCGGCGCACCGGCCGGGCTGTCGCTGGCCGTCGGACGCGTGTACCAGTATCGCGGGCCGACCGAAATGGCGCGTCCGGTCGTGATTTCTGTCGCGAAGGGATGGAACGTCGGCCGGCGATCGAGCGTGGTCGCCGGGGCCGTCGTGTCTTCCCGTCATCAGGCCGTCGGCGTCAACCACGCGATGCCGCTGTTCGGAAACAGCGTATCGGTCGGAACCAACGCGCAGATCAGTCGTTCGCCGGCGCTCGGCGAGCGGGGCGCGAGCGTCGGGCTGTCGTTGTCCGCGCAACTTCCGCGCGACGTCTCGCTGAACGTGCAGGCGAACCGGCAGAGCGTCGGCTTCCGCACGCTGTCCGACACGCTGTACGACGTGCCCGACACCGTTCGCCGCTCGGTGTACTGGGACATCATGCGCAACTACCGGATACGCGACGTGATGTCGGGCGCCGCGAGCTGGAACAGCAACCGGTTCGGTGCGCTGTCCGTGTCGTTCAACCGCTTCTCGACCTATGCGGGCTTCTCCGGCCAGCACGTCGCCGCATCGTGGAATCGCCAGTTCGGGCGCGCGAGCCTGTCCATCAACGTCGACCGCTCGCTCGGCCGCGGTACGACCGGCGACGACACGGCGATCTACGCGTCGCTGAGCTTTCCGCTCGGGCCCGTTCACCTGAGCACTTATGTGACGCGCAACGGCGGGATGCTGCGCGGCGGCGTGAATGCGAGCCAGACCGTCAACGACGTCGTCAGCTACAACGTCGGCGCGGAGCGCGGGCAGGCCAGCGGCAGCGAGCGCGGATTCGCGACGCTCAGCTTGCGCCCGCGCTACACGCAGGTGTCGGTCAGCGGCTCGGCGCAGCGCAACAGCGGCTCGCTGTCCGCGCAGGTTCAGGGCGGAATCGTCGCGACGAAGGAGGGCGTCACGCTGTCGCCGTACGGCATCGGCGATACGTTCGGCATCGTGTCGACCGGCGATCTGTCGGGCGTGAGCATCAGCACGCCGGCGGGCGTCGTGTGGACCGACGCGCGAGGCAAGGCCGTGATCGGCACCATTCCCGCCTATACCGACGTCAGCACGGTCGTCCGTACGCAGACGCTGCCGCGCGACGTGGACGTGAAGAACGGCTACGCGGAACTCAATGCGGGGCGCGGGTCGGTCAATTTCATCGACATCGAGGTGCGCAGGACCAAACGCATGCTGCTCGACGTGCGCCTGCGAGACGGGACTCCGCTGCCTGTCGGCTCGTCGATTCGCGATGCCGAAGACAACTACGTGACGACCGCCGTCGGCGACGGCGTCGTCTATCTCGACCAGGAACCGGCGGGGTCGCTCGTCGCGCGCCTGCCCGGCGGCGGCCGCTGCAGCCTGCGGTTTCAGGCGCCGGACGGACCGAGCGCGGCGCCGACCGTCGCCCGGATCGACGCGACCTGCGATGCCGATCCACCTGCCATTTGACGAGTATCCGATGAACACGATTCGTGCTTTTGCCATCGCCGCCACGCTCGTGCTGGGCGGCATGACGCTCGCCCGCGCCGAACAATGCGCGATCACCGTCAACGATCCGAACGTCGATTTCGGGCGGGTGTTCGGTGACCGGGTCGGCGCGGCGCGCGGCGCCGATCGCCGTCCGGTCGCGTCGACGAATCGCGCGATCGCCGTGCAGTGCCGGCAGGCCGACGTGACGGCCATTCGCTTCGACGGCATCCCGTCGCCGGACGGCAGCATCCGCCTCGGCAACGTGGCCGATTACACGATCACCGTGACGCGCGTCGCGCTCGACGGACGCGACGTGCTCGCGGGCCTCGCGCGAAGCGGCAGCGCGACGGCGGTCGCGCCGGTCCCGCAGACTTTCCGGCCGGGCGACACGCTCGTGCCGTACGACGCCGACCGTCCGGCAGCCGGCAGACGTCTCGACGTGCTGATCCGGATCGACGCGTTCCGGGCGGCCGAGACGGCGCTGAACGGCGAGGTCACCGTCACGTCCGAGCCTCGCTTCAGTGTCGTTGCCGCGCCGTGAGCGCATTCCGTTCAATTCGCCTTCCTTAACCGTATGGAGTTACTCATGTCTCGTCTTTCACGTTTGCTGTCGGCACTGCTGCCGCTCTTTCTGACCGTCGGTACGGGCGCGTCCGCGCACGCGGCCGGCATGGTTCCCGAAACGTCCGTCGTTCTGATCGACGAGGCGGTCGGGGAGGCGACGATGAAAGTCCGGAACACCGACGACAAGTCGGCGCTGCTGTACACGATCATCGAACACGTGCCCGACGATCAGGAGAAGCTGTTCACCGTGACGCCGCCCGTCGCACGCGTCGATCCCGGCCAGACGCAGCTCGTGCGTTTCATCCTGACGAACAAGACGCCGCTGAAGACCGAGCGGCTCGCGCGCGTGGTGTTCGACAGCATCGGCGAGCGCAAGGATCCGGACGCGAGCGTCGTCGCGATTCGCGTCCGTCAGAACCTGCCGGTGATCATTCATCCGAAGGGGCTCGCGGTGAATCGCGAACCGTGGAAGCTGCTGAAGTGGGAAGCCGTCGACGGCAAGTTGCGGGTCGTGAATGCGAGCCCGTACGTCGTGCGCCTGGGCGCGACCGTCGAGGTGCTTCCGATGAAAAAGCAGGCGTACTTGCCGAACACCTACATGCTGCCCGGTCAGTCGACGTACGTGATGATGCCGAAGGACGACAAGCGAAAAGGTGCGCCGCGCAAGCCGGCGCAGAAGAATGCCGACGTGACGGCCGAGACGAAGGCCGAGGTCGAGGAGATGCTGAAGCTCTTCCCGGGCGCGACGTCGATCCGCTTTCAGCCTGCGACCAGCTACGGCTATATGGCCGATCTCTACGACGCGCGGATCGAAACGCCGACGGACGGCCGCGATGCGAGTGTCGCACCGAGCGGCGCGGCATCGCGCTGACTTTTGGAAGTTCGCCCGGTGATCGGCGTCGAATTTAGAACTTGTTCTATATAAATTCGGATCACTGAAAAATAGAATTTGTTCCGTCCGATTTTGGGTCATTCCATATCGGATATTTATTAAGCAATCTGCCTATACAACAGGAGAGCAGTCATGAATCGAATCAAGTTGAACCCGGCTCTTGGCGCGATCGCGATCGGTGTCGCGATGATGGGCGCTGCGCCGCATGCGTTCGCGCAGTCGTCCGCGGTGCTGAAGGTCACCGGCACGATCGTTCCGCCGGCCTGCACGCCGACGTTCGAGGGCGGCGATACGATCGATTTCGGCCAGGTGTCGCCCCGCGCGGATTTCACCAAGGTCGGCGAGAAAAAGACGTCGCTGCGAATCTCGTGCACGTCGCCGTCGTTCATCGCGTTCAAGGTCACCGACAACCGCAACGGCACGCAGGTCAGTCGCGGCGTGCTGACGAACGCGAAGGACACGGTGATGAGCTGGCTGGTGCCGAACCTCGCGAACGAGGGCGGCGGCATCATGGGCTGGAACGATCAGCTGTTCGGCCTCGGCAAGACGACCAAGGGCGCGAAGATCGGCGCGTACTCGATGCAGCTCGGCGCGGCGAAGGTCACGGGTTCGACGAGCGGCGGCCTCGGCGCGATCACCAACATGGCGGTCACGACCGGCGTGTCGCTGAGCGACTGGATGCCGGCGGTCGGCGGCATCGCCGATTCCGCATACAAGACGATCGCCGGCATGGTGCCGGGCCTCAACGCATCGCATGGGCTGTGGATCACGCGTAGCGGGATGCTCGGCTCGTTCGACAGCGATACCGGCTTGTATATCGCGAAGAACTTCAAGTATTCGGCCGTGAATGCGTTCAACATCGGCAACGCGCTGTCGACCGTGCCGGTGGTCGGCGGCGGCGTCGCGCACGCGATCAACGGGACGAACTTCACGTTCCCGATCAAGGTGCGCGCAATGCTGAACTCGGCGAGCGAGCTCGGTACGGGTACGGCCGAAAAGCTGGACGGTCAGGCGACGTTCGACCTCGTCTATATCTGAGCGCGCAATCGCTCGTCGGCTGAAGGGAAACCGACGTGACGGCGAGCAACGCGGTGCCGCGTACGTCGCGGTGCCGGTTCGGCGACCGGCAATGTCGATGTAGTCGGCGCCGCCGTGGCCGCGATGTTGCGGCCACGGCGGCGCCAATCGCTTCCGGCGACCGCGCCGTTCGTTGCGGCCACGCGCCGGCAGCGCTTGCGATGCGATCGGGCTGCCCGGCGACTGCCGTATCGCGATCAAACGACCGAGCGCGCAGATCGACCGCCCGATGCGCGATCACGCCCGCCGGCAAGCGGCGCGCGCCGTTTAAGTCTTCGTTAATACTGCAGGCCTAGCATGACGATGTCGGTAGCCGGGCCCGATCGCGGCCCGTCCCGGCGGCACGCGCGGGTGCGTCGACGTCACGGCGCCGCGCCGTCGCGCGTCGCCAGTCCATTGCAACGGCGGCACATCATGATCAAGAACTTCGACTATCCGCTCGGCAACGACACGATTTCACTGTGCGCGAGCTTCGGCGCGGGCCCGGCGTGGCGCCGCGTGCTGGTCAGCCGCGCGGATTCCATGGAGACGCTCGTGGTGCTCGACGCGCGCGGGCTGTCGGGGCTGCTGAAGGTCGCGACCGAGCAGCCGGAAGGGCTGCTCGACGACGCGATTCGCAAGGTCGGCGACGAGCGGCTCGTCGAGCGCGCGATTCACGACCGGACGATCGTCGAAACGGCGCTTTGATCGCCGGCTGCGCGTGCCGCACGCACGGATGTCGAGCCGCACCGTGTCGGCTACGCGGCGAACCGGTCCGTCGCGGCTAGCAGCGCTTTCAGAATGCCGGGCTCGTTGTACGCGTGTCCGGCGTCGGGCACGATCTCGAGCGTCGCATCGGGCCACGCCTGCGCGAGTTCCCATGCTGTGCGTGCAGGCGTCGCGACGTCGTAGCGGCCTTGCACGATCACACCCGGAATGCCGGCGAGGCGGTGCGCGTCGCGCAGCAACTGGCCTTCGTCGACGAAACCGCCATTCACGAAGTAGTGGTTTTCGATGCGCGCGAACGCGAGCGCGTAGTGGCCGTCCGCGAAATGCTCGGCGAGCGCCGGATTCGGCAGCAGCGTGATCGTCCGGCCTTCCCAGATGCTCCACGCGCGTGCGGCTTCGAGCTTCGCCGCTTCGTCGTCGCCCGTGAGCCGGCGATGGTATGCGGCCATCAGGTCGCCGCGTTCGGCTTCCGGAATCGGCGCGACGAATTCCGCCCACAGGTCCGGGAACAGCCACGACGCACCTTCCTGGTAGTACCACAGCAGCTCCGCGCGACGCATCGTGAAGATGCCGCGCACGATCAGCGCGCTCACGCGTTCGCGATGGGTCTGCGCATAGGCAAGCGCGAGCGCGCTGCCCCACGAGCCGCCGAACACGAGCCATCGCTCGGCGCCGACCATCTCGCGCAGACGTTCGATGTCGGCGACCAGATCCCACGTCGTGTTGTTGTCGAGGCTCGCATGCGGCGTCGAGCGGCCGCAGCCGCGCTGGTCGAACAGCAGCACGTCGTAGCGCTCGGGATCGAACAGCCGGCGATGGTCGGCGTTGCAGCCCGCGCCGGGGCCGCCGTGCAGGAACACGGCCGGCTTGCCGGCCGGATTGCCGCAGCGCTCCCAATAGATCCGATGACCGTCGCCGGTATCGAGATGGCCGTGGGCATAGGGTTCGATCGGTGGATACACAGGCAGACTCCTCGTGAAGGGGCGACAGAAGGCGGACGACGTTGCGGGCCCGTTTGCGCGCGACCGGAACACGCGGCACGACGAGCATCCGTTGCGCGCGCATCGGACCGGACGCCGCCGGACGACGATCGTCATTATGCCGATTCGATCGCGCATTCGGGCGGCATCGCGGCATCGCGGCATGGCCGCCGTCGCCGCAGCGTCGGAACGAAGAATGAAAAAAAGGCCCTTGCGGGCCTTTTCTCCAACCGGCGAACGCGCGATATTCAGCGCGTCAGCGCGGTAAATCCGTCCAGCAACCGATCGACGTCGGCCGCTTCGATCGCGCCCATCGTCGAGATCCGGAACAGCTCCTTCGACAGCCCGCCTTGCCCCGCGTAGATCACGAAGCCGCGCGCCTTCAACCCGTCGTGCAGCGCTTCGTACGTGACGCCCTGCGGCAGCCGGTACGCACGCAGCACGACCGACGATGCGCCGTCGGGCAGCACGAGCGGCATCCCGCGCGCGGCGAGGCCGGCCTGCACGCGGTCGGCCAGCGCGCGATAGCGCGCATGACGCGCGCGCCAGCCGCCGGCCTCGTCGAACTCGCGCAACGCCTCGACGAGCGCGTAGTACGCGTGCACCGACGGCGTGAACGGCGTGTTGCGCTGATCCTGCAGCTTCGCCAGGCGGCCGAGGCCGAGGTAGTACGTGCGGCTCGCCGCGTTCGCGAGCGCACTGCGGCGCACGATCACGAACGCGGCACCCGGCACGCCGTGCAGGCACTTGTTCGCGGTCGCGGCCACCGCGTCGATCACGCCGCCCGCGAAGTCGATCGCTTCCGCACCGAAGCTGCTGACGCCGTCGACGAGCAGCTTGACGCCGCGCGCGCGGCATACGTCGGCGATCGCGCCGAGATCGTTCAGCCGGCCGGTCGTCGTTTCGTGATGGATCACGGCCACGTGCGAATAGCCGCCGGCGTCGAGCCGCGCGGCGATCTGCGCGACGTCGGGCGCCTGCATCCATTCGTGCTTGAGCACGTCGTGCGCGATCGCGTACTGCGTCGCGATCTGCGCGATCCGCTCGCCGTACACGCCGTTCTCGATCACGAGCAGCTTGCCGCCTTGCGGCACGAGCGCCGCGATCATGCTCTCGACGGCAGCGGTGCCGGAGCCCGTCATCAGCACGGCCGCCCATTCGGCCGGATCGAGTTCGTATGCGGCGACGAGCCGCGCACGCGCTTCGTCCTGCAGATCGAAGAATTCGCTTTCGCGATGGCACAGGTCCGGTTGCAGCAGGCTGCGGCGCACGCGTTCGGTCAGCGTCACCGGGCCGGGGTTCAGCAGCAGCATCAATGGGCTCCTTCAGCGTGGGCTTCGGACTGCGCGGCGCCGATGTGCTGCATCAGGCGCGTCTTGACTTCGACCGGCGTGACGGTCGGGCGCGGCAGGCCGTCCGGCACGCCGGTGCGGATCGCGAGCCGCACGAAGCGCGCGCCGTCGACCGCGTTCGACGCGTCGAGCGCCGCGTCGAGCACGTCGAGCGTGTCGCCTTCGGCGGCCGACGCGTAGCCGCACGCGGCCGCGACGCCCGCGAACGACACGTGCTGCGACACCGTCGCCTGGCCGCCGGTCGATTCGTGCGCACCGTTGTCGAGCAGCACGTGCGTGAGATTCGCCGGGCCGTAGGTACCGAGCGTCGCGAACGCGCCCATCCGCATCAGCGCGGCGCCGTCGCCGTCCACCGCGACCACGCGCAGGTCGGGGCGCGCGAGCGCGAGCCCGAGCGCGAGCGGCGTCACGCAGCCCATCGAGCCGACCATGTACAGCTGGTTCGGACGATCGTCGATCGCATAGAGTTCGCGGCCGCAGAAGCCGGTCGATGCGAGCACGACCGTCGAATCGACCGGCGTATGCGCGATCACGCGCTGCAGCGCCGCGTGGCGCGTCGGCCACGCAGCGGGCGACGCGGCGCGCGACGACGATTGCGGCGTCACATGCGCGCGCGGCTTCGCGGCCGGATTCGCGTTCAGCTCGTACGGCGCGACGCTGCCTTTCTGCATGACCAGCGCGTACGGGCGGCCGGTCGTGTCCATGTGCGCGATCGCGCGGTCGAGCGCCGGGCCGACCTGTGCGGGGTCGGTCGGAAACGTCTCCCACGCGATTTCCATCGTGTCGAGCATCGTCGGCGTGATCGGACCCATCAGCGCGTGCTGCGGCTCGTCGGGCACGCCCGGCTGGCCGCGCCACGTGACGATCAGCAGCTGCGGCAGCCGGAACGTCCACGTGAGCGACGTGAGCGGGCTCACCGCGTTGCCGAGCCCCGAGTTCTGCATCATCGCGATCCCGCGCTTGCCGCCGAGCGTCGCGCCCGCGATCAGCGCGACCGCGTCGCCTTCGTTCGCGGCCGACAGGTAGTGCAGCGTCGGATCCTGCAGCACGTAGTTGATGAACGGCGTCAGGTACGAGCAGGGCACGCCCGCGTACCAGTCGAAGCCGCGTTCGCGCGCGGCCTCGACGAACTGGGCCGCTTCGATCATTGCGCGCCCCCGTTGCCGGCGCCCGGCTCGGACAGCGGCGTCTGGCCGTGCGCGAAGTCGCCCGCGCGGCGGAAGTCCTCGAGATCGTTCACGCCGCGCCAGTGGCCGTGCACGTACTGCACTTCGATCTTCTCGCCGGCGGCGATCAGTTCGTTCAGCAGCGCGGGGATGTCGAGCGTGTCGAAATCGTCGCGCGCCTGCAGCGTCGCGAGCATCGCCTTCAGGCGTTCGACGCCCGCGCCGCGCACGTTCAGCAGCCCGATCCAGCGGCCGTGCGGCGTGCGTTCTGCGGCATCGCTCGACACGCGTTCGAGCAGCACCTTGTGGCCGAACAGCCCGCGATCGTCGGCAGCCGAGCAGAACGCGAAGTCGCGCACGCTCTGGTTCGACGGCTCGGTCAGCGACGAATCGACGACGACGCTGAACTCGGCCTCGCTCTCCGCGAGGTCGCGCAGGATGTAGCTGCGGAACAGCAGGTCGCCGTACGAGATCACCGTGTCGCCGGTCAGGCGCTCGGCCGCGCACGCGAGCGATGCGAGTTCGCCTGTTTCCGCGTGGCGCTCGTTCACGACGAGCTTGATGCCCGACGTGTCGATCGCGTCGGCGCGATAGCCGCCGACGACCGTGATGTCGTTCACGCCGTGCTTCTTGAAGCCGTCGACGAGCCAGCGCAGCAGCGGCTTGCCGGCGACCGGCAGCATCACCTTCGGCTTGTCTTCGGTGACGGCCTCGAGCCCGTTGCCGCGGCTCGCGGCGAGCACGATCGCCGCGTTCGACGCGCGCGACGACGACGACAGGTAGATGCGCTCGGCCGCCGAATATTCGTCGGCGTCCTGCAGCCGGAAGATCTCGTTGACCGACGCGACGCGATCCTCGACGTTGATCAGCGTTTCGCTTTCGTGGATCTCGCGCGCGACGGCCTGCATCGCGGACGCCGATGCGCGGATCAGATGGTTCGCCCAGATCACGGTGCTGATGCCGGCCTGGCGGAACACGTCGGTCGGCGTGCTGTAGTACTTGGTCGGCACGATCACGAGCGGTGCCTTGCCGCTCCATTCGCGCGCGAACTGCAGGATTTCGTCGGGACGCGACAGCTTGCTGTGGATCAGGATCGCGTCGGCGCCGGCTTCCGCGTACGCGTTCGCGCGGCGCAGCGCCTCGTCCATCCCCCAGCCGGCGATCAGCGCCTCGACGCGCGCGACGATCGAGAAGTCCGGGTCGCTCTGCGAATCCTTGCCGGCCTTGATCTTGCCGCAGAACTCGTCGATCTCCGCGAGCGGCTGGCGCTCGCCGTCGATGAAGCTGTTCGTCTTCGGGAACTGCTTGTCCTCGATGCACACGCCCGCGATGCCGCGCTGCTCGAGCTTCTTCACGAGGCGGCGCACGTTGTTGAAGTTGCCGTAGCCGGTGTCGCCGTCGAGCAGGATCGGCAGATCGCTCGCGTCGGCCATGAACTCGAGCACGTCGACGACCTGCGTCCAGCTGGCCTCGTTGTTGTCGCGCACGCCGAACTGCGCGGAGATCGCGAGGCCCGATGCCCAGATCCCCTTGAAGCCGGCCTCGCGGACGATCCGCGCGGACAGGCCGTTGTGCGCTTCCATCAGGAATTCGAGTTCGTTGCTGACGAGCATCCGGCGCAGGCGTGCGCTGCGCGATTCGGTGAAATTGGGTTCGCGTGCATTCATCGTGCGGCTCCCGCGGTAGTGCGTTGAATCAGGGGAAGGACGTCTTGCGCGGCGCGCGCGACGTCGGTGGGGAAATCGATTTCGATCCACGGCGCGCCGGTCACGTCGGCGATGTCGAACGTGCGGCCGCCCTCGAGCAGCAGGTCGCGCACGGCTTCTTCGTGCGGCATGTTCGCGCGGCCGCTGTCGACGTAGCCCGCGACGATCGTCGCGAGGCGGCGCGCAGTGCTCTCGGTGAAGCGGAAGAAGCCGACCGACTCGCCGATCGTGTCGTAGTCGAGGCCGACCGCGAGTTGCTTGCGCAGCTCGACCGGCACGCCGTTCTTCACGCACAGCTTGACGGGCTCGTCGCCCGCCTCGAAGTCGCGGTCGATCAGCACGCGGTCCACCGGCCGGTCGGGATCGGCGACGAGCGCGTGCAGGATGCGCTCGTCGTACAGCACGTCGGCGTCCATCAGCAGCACGTCGCCGCCGCGCGTCATCGCATCGGCGACGGTGTGCACGGTCAGCACGCTGCCGAGATCGTAGCGCTCGTTCAGCACGATCTCGGCCGTGCGGCCGAGGCGCGCGAGTTCCTGCACGACCTTGTCGGACTGGAAGCCGAGCGCCAGCACGATCTCGTCGACGCCGGCCGCGTCGAGCGCGCGCAGGTGGCGCTCGAGCAGCGACACGTCGTCGAAGCGCAGCAGGCACTTCGGGTATTGCGCTTCAGGCGGTTGTTGCAGGCGCAAGCCGAGGCCTGCCGCAAGGATGATGGCTCGCATGGGTTCTCCAACCAAAAAGCCTTTCGATCGTTTGCTGGACGATCAGTCGGCGAGCGGCTGCGGCGCACGGCGCCGCTGCCAGTTTCTTTCCGTGAAATGCAGATAGAGCAGGCCCGGCAGGCCGAGCGCGAGCTCGCGCGCGCGCTTCGCGAGCGACAGCGCGAGCGCCGCGTCGGGCGGCAGGCCGACGAGCGGCGCGAGCAGCAGGTAGCCGCCTTCCTGCGCGCCGAGCGAGCCCGGGATCGCGAAGGCCGCACCGCGGATCGCCTGGCCGACGCTTTCGAGCAGCAGCGCGTCGAGCCAGCTCACCGGATGACCGAGGAAGTGCAGCGCGAGCCACACTTCGGCGGTGCCGGCGATCCAGCCGACGAGACTCAGCGCGAAGGTCTTCGCGACCTTCGCGCGATCGCGGTACAGCGCGCCGACCGCGCCGTCGATCGCGTCCGCGCGGGTCGCGAGCGACGACCAGTCGCGCGGGCCGAGCAGCTTCGATGCGAGACGCATGCCGCGCCCGAACAGCCCGCGCCGCTGCGCCGCATAGAACAGCACGGCGAGCGCGCCGAGCACGCCCGTGGCGATCAGCGCGGGCGTACGAAGATGAGCGACCGAGTCGTGCGTCGCATAGACGCTGAATGCGGCGATGCCGATCAGCGCGAACGCCATTTGCGCGAGCGCCTGCATCGTCGTGCTGACGGTGATCGCGGCGGCCGCATCGGCCATCCGCGTGCCGCGCTGCGCGAGGTGCCGCACCATCAGCACCGGCCCGCCGATCTGGCCGGCGGGCAGCAGGCTGTTCACCGACTCGCCGACCCAGCGCGCGCGCACCGCGTTGCCGAGATCGGCGCCCGGCTGGCCGGAGCGGAACATCACCGAGATCGCGACCGCGTCGATCGCGAGCGGCACGACGTGGAACGCCGCGACCAGCGCGAGCCCCCAGCCGGCCGCGAGCAGCGTGGACGTGACTGCGCCGACGCCTTGCCACGCGAGCAGCGCGACGAACAGCGCCATCCCGAGAGACAGCAGGATCAGGCCGGCGCGCGTCATGACCCCGCCGTCGTGCGCCGCGACGCCAGCTGCTTGAAGACCTGGCGGAAGCCGAAATACGCGATCGCGTCCTTCATGTTCGAGATGAAGCGCTTCCACGGCCGCATGCCGGGGTTCGTCACGTATTCGAACGTGAGCGACACGCGGGTTTCGTTGTGGCCGAGCGGCGTGATCCGATGGCGCAGCTTGTCGCCGTCGAACAGCACGATGCCGCCGTCGGCGATCTGCACGGAGCCCGGCTCGTCCGGCACGTCGGGGTTGCGCGTATGCAGCTCGTAGTCGAGGCGGCACGACGATTCGTCGATCACGCCGATCAGCAGCGTGTAGCGGCGGCCGTCGTAGTACGACGTGTCGTAATGCCAGCCGATGTGGTCGCCGGGCTTCGTGTAGTAATACAGCGCATAGGCGTGCGGATCGTCGTCCGGCGACGGCATCAGCTTGTCGCCGGTGATCTTCTCGAGGAAGCCGATCAGCGCTTTCGAGCGGTACAGCTCGGCGATGTACGGCGCCTGTTCGTCGATCGTGTGCCGGCTCACGCTGCCGCCCTGCTTGTGGCCGGGCAGGTAATTGCGGTTCAGGCTCGGCTGCATCGCGCGCGCGGCGGCGGCGAGCTTCGCGTGCGCGTCGGGCGGCAGAAACGTGTCGAGATACAGAAACGACCCCTGGCGCGTGTAGTCGCTGCGCAGGCGGTCGATGTCGAGGCGGCCGACGCAGTCGGCCACGGTGCGATCGGGATCGGCTGCCGCCGCGCGCGCAGGCGCGGGGCGTGCCGGGCTCAGCACGGTGTCGTCGCGCGTGCTAGGAGTCATTTGGAAGCCTGGATTTCGGTTGGGTTCTGCGGAAGATGGCCGCGCCGGACGATGCGCCACCAGTCGATCACGACCCACGCGGCGAACAGCGGGGCGCCGATCGACGCCGCGAGCAGGAACGGCCGGACGCCGTCCGCGAGCGTGACGAGCGGCAGCAGGTACAGCACGTCTTCCGTTTCGAAGCCGCCGACGAACGCCTGCTTGGTGCCGGCCTTGCCCGCGAACGATTCGATCCGCATGCGCAGATAGAAGATCAGCGCCACGGCTGCGCCGGCCGCCGCGCCGAGCAGCACCGGCGACGCGGCCATCCGGCCGCCTTGCGCGACGATGCCGAGCCCCATGCTGACGAACAGCGCGATCGTGACGAGCGCATCCGCTGCGAGGTCGTAAAAATGACCGATCTTGCTCGACTTGCCGCTGATGCGGGCGAGCTCGCCGTCGGTGTGGTCGACGAAGTTCGACAGCACGATCAGGAACGCGCCTGCATTGCTCCAGCCGAAGCCGCCTTGCGCGAGGCACCAGGCGCCGGCGAGGCCGATCAGCAGACGAACGGTGGTGAGGTGATTCGGGGTGACCGGCGTGTCGACGAGCGGCCGGACAAGCGAGCGCGCCAGGCGCGCATCCCAGGTGCGCGGCAGCGGGGGCTCGGAACGTGTGGCGGTTTTTCTTTGGTCCATCGGCGAAATATATACGGAATTGTAATTTGTTGCTTTTTCTTCGTTCAATATCCTGACATGCGGGAGTGTTACCGCGTATTGCACGAATCGGCCGGCCGCGAAACGGAGTCGCGAAACGGACGGTGAGCGGGCGTTTCATCCGTTCCAGTGTGGCGCGCATGTTGCGGCTGTCAAGGGCGGATCGTCGTTCGTCGGGCGAGCGGAGACGCGGCCGCGTTCGCGATTTTTCGGATCGATCGACCGCGCGCCGCTTGACCTGCATCAGACCCGAAAAAACGGCGGCCGGCGACAATCGACCGCGATGTTCGCCGGCGCCTGACGACAGGGCGGCACGCGCCCGGTATCGGCGGTATCGATGCGCCGCCGATGTGCGAAGGCCGACGTCCGTCGCGCGGCAAGCGGGTCTCGCGCTTTCATGGAGCTTTCGGCATTGGCCGCGCGCGCCGCGCGTCTGTCACAGAACGGCCGTTCGATATCCGGCAAATCCGGCAAGGATCTTTTGCATCCGGCGGACATTTCGCGGCGATCGCGTCTGCGATACTCCGGCCGTGCCTGTGGTGCCGGCCGCGTCACGCGGCCCCAGGGCTTCGCGTCGCTCAGGAGACACCGCCCCGCGACGTCAACGACAGACCAAAACGCGTCAGAGATTCAGCCATGTCTTCATCACGCATCCTCGCTCCCGCCCTGCGTTCGCTCGTCCGCACCGCCGACGAAGCGGCCGCGCTGATCCGTCCCGGCATGACCGTCGCGATGAGCGGCTTCACCGGTTCCGGCTATCCGAAGGCCGTGCCGGCCGCGCTCGCCGCGCGCATCGAAGCCGCGCATGCGCGCGGCGAGCCGTTCCGGATCAACGTGCTGACGGGCGCGTCGACCGCGCCGGAACTCGACGGCGCGCTCGCGCGCACCGACGGCATCTCGATGCGCCTGCCGTACCAGTCGGACCCGACGCTGCGCGACAAGATCAACGGCGGCGAAGTCGACTATCAGGACGTCCATCTGAGTCACGTCG
Organism: Burkholderia dolosa; assembly: GCF_902499135.1. Classification (GTDB taxonomy): domain Bacteria; phylum Pseudomonadota; class Gammaproteobacteria; order Burkholderiales; family Burkholderiaceae; genus Burkholderia; species Burkholderia dolosa. The sequence continues at coordinate 6,296 of NZ_CABVPR010000045.1, read as the reverse complement.
CGCAATATGCGTGGTTCGGGCTGTACGGCGATCTCGACGTCGCGATCGTCGAAGTGGCGGGCATCCGCGAGGACGGGCTGCTGATTCCGTCCGCATCGGTCGGCAACAACAAGACCTGGCTCGAGCGCGCGAAGCACGTGATCCTCGAAGTGAACGTGCGGCAGCCGCTCGGCCTCGACGGAATGCACGACATCTACTACGGCACCGCGCTGCCGCCGCATCGCAAGCCGATTCCGCTGACGAAGAGCGACGACCGCATCGGCGAACCGTATCTGCGCTGCCCGGCAGAGAAGATCGTCGCGATCGTCGAGACCGACGCGCCGGACCGCAGCAACGCGTTCTCCGCGCCGGACGACACGTCGAAACAGATCGCGCAGCAGCTGATCGATTTCCTGCGCCACGAAGTGGGGCGCGGCCGGCTGCCGGAAAACCTGCTGCCGCTGCAGTCGGGCGTCGGCAACATCACGAACGCGGTGCTCGCGGAGCTGAGCTCGGCCGGCTTCTCGAACCTGACCGCGTACACCGAAGTGATCCAGGACGGGATGCTCGACCTGCTCGCCGACGGCACGCTGAGCTTCGCATCGGCGACCGCGCTGTCGCTGAGCCCGGCCGCGGTGCAGCGCTTCGCGGACGAGATCGCGACGTTTCGCGAGAAGATCGTGCTGCGCCCGCAGGAGATCAGCAACCATCCGGAACTCGTGCGCCGCCTCGGCTGCATCGCGATGAACGGGATGATCGAGGCCGACATCTACGGCAACGTGAATTCGACGCACGTGATGGGCACGAAGATCCAGAACGGGATCGGCGGCTCGGGCGACTTCGCGCGCAACGGCTATCTCGCGTGCTTCATGTCGGCGAGTACCGCGAAGGGCGGCGCGATCTCGCGGATCGTGCCGATGGCGAGCCACGTCGATCACACCGAGCACGACGTCGCGGTGGTCGTCACCGAGCAGGGGCTCGCGGACCTGCGCGGGCTGTCGCCGAAGCAGCGCGCGCGCCAGATCATCTCGACCTGTGCGCACCCCGATTACCGGCCGATGCTCGACGACTATTTCGAACGCGCGTCGCGCGAGAGCTTCGGCAAGCACACGCCGCATCTGCTCGCGGACGCGCTGTCGTGGCACGAGCGGTACGTGCGGACCGGCACGATGAAGGCGTGACGCGCTGGAGCGCTGGAGCTCTGAAGCCCTGAAGCCCTGAAGCCCTGAAGCCCTGAAGCCCTGAAGCCCGGGAGCCCGGGAGCCCGGGAGCCCGGGAGCGCTGGAGTGCTGGAGCGGACCGCATCGCCGTCTCGGCCCGATGCGACGCGCGGCGAGCGCCGTCAGCGCGTCGTTGCGGCGGCCAGCAGCAGCGCGCTCAGATACAGACCGGCGCCGTACGACAGGTGCGACACGATGCTGCGTGCACGCGCGACGGCCGGCCGAGGCGTACGCGACGCCGCGATGCCGAAGCCGAACGCGGGCTGCATCACGAAGAACGGCGCGACGACGCTGACGAGGCCGGCGGCGAGCGCGGGCGCAAGCGTCGGCGCGTCGAGCCATCGGGCTCCGGCGATGACGACCGGCAACACCGCGAACGCGACGCCGATCGCGTAATGCGCGAGCCAGCCGAGCGCGCGCTCGCCGCGCACGCGCGGCGCGGCGGCGATCGACGCGTGCCGGAACCGGCCGCGCGTCATGTGGCCGAGCCAGCGGCCGACGAGCGCGTAGTCGAGCGACGGCGTGCCGAACGCGCGCCGTCGGAGCAGCGTGCACAGGTCCATCACGAGCGTCGCGCCCGCGCCGACGGGCAGCGCGTGCCACAGCAGATCGGCGCCGCTCATCGGGCGCCTCCATCGGCGCGATCGGCACAGGCGGGCGCGCCGCGCGTCGGGGTTCGGATCGTTTTCAGCGTGCTCATGGCAGTCCAGGCTTGTCGTCGACGACGGGAGCGCCTATCTTGCAGCTTCAAGTTCACTTGAGGTCAAGCATGAGCCGTCTGGACATTGCCGACGTTGCGCGACGCACCGGATTGCCGGCGTCGACGCTGCGCTACTACGAGGAAAAGGGGCTGATCGTGCCGAACGGCCGGCACGGGCTGCGGCGACAATACGACGAGTCCGTGCTCGAACGTCTTGCGCTGATCGCGCTCGGCCGCGAGGCCGGTTTTTCGCTCGACGACATCCTCGCGATGTTCGGTGTTGACGGCCGCCCGGCGATCGATCGCGCAAAGCTCGACGGCAAGGCCGACGAGCTCGATCGCACGATCCGGCGGCTCGTCGCGGTGCGCGATGCGCTGCGGCATGCGGCCGTGTGTCCGGCGCCGAGCCATCTAGAATGCCCGACTTTCCGGAAGCTGCTGCGGGTGGCCGCGCATCGTCGTCCGGCGCGCCGGGTGAACGGCGCGGAGAAGGCAGAGAAGGGAGAGAAGGCACAAAAAACCTGAGCGGCTCGCCGCCGGCTTGACGCGCATCGCGGCTCAGCCCGCGTAATACACGCGGCATTCCATTTCGCGCCCGCGCACGATGCGCTTGCCGACGAGCGAGCCGAGCGTTCCGGTGAATACCGTACGCTGATGCTCGCATTGCCGCGCATCGTAAAAGTACAGCGTGACCCAGTCCGCGGTGCGCGCGGGGTCCGACGCACGCGCGCCCGGATGCGGGCACAGCGCGGTGAAGTGCCAGCCGCCCTTGGTCATGTGCATCACCGGGGACGGCACGACGACATCGGCGCTCAGCCGCCGCGGCGCGAGCATCGGCAGCGTGCCGGCCGCGGCCTTGCTGCGGTACAGGCGATCGACGTAGAGCAGCAGTTCGACCGGCGGCTCGGTGCCGGGGCCTGCGTCGCATACGTGGCTTTGCCAGCGCCGGCGGCGGCTCAGCACGTCGCCGAGCGCGGCACGGATGCCGGCCGCGCGACGCGGGCCGACGCCCGGAATCGTTTCGAGCCGGCCGCTGCGCGCCGCGCGTTCGAGTTCCTCCAGCGTATCGATGTGCAGCCGTTCGTGAATGCGTAGCGCGAGCGCGTGGCCGATGCCCGGCACGGCTTCGAACGCCGACGCGTATTCGGCTTCCCCGCGCAGCCGGTCGAGCTGGCGCCAATGCCCGGTGACGAGCCACTCGGCGATCGCCTGTGCGACGCCGGTGCCGATCGCGGGCAGCGCACCGAGCGCATCGACGCCGCCGGCATCGAACAGCGCACGCACGTCGATGTCGAGCGCGTCGACGGTGTCCGCCGACGCCGCATAGGCGGCCGCCCGATACGGGTTCGCGCCTTGTTCGGCGAGCCGCTGCGCGGCCTCGCGCAGGCAGCTCGCGATGTGCCGGTTTTCCTCGTGCGTTTGGCTGACGGGCGTCTGCATGGCGAGGCCCCTGGATGCGCGCAAACGGCATCGACTCGACGGACGATGCGCCGGTCGATATTTCACCATTGTTACGGGGCGCGAGGAGAAAAAATTGATGCGCGTCAACGGCAAACGTTGCACGGCCATGCGCGCGTTGATGCGATTCGTGCCGCCGCGCCGCACGAACCGCATCCGTCACGCGTTACACGTCGAGAAACGTCTGCGCGCCTTCGGCCTCGGCGACCGTACGCAGCGCGGCGAGCGCGCGCTTCTCGATCTGCCGCACGCGTTCGCGCGACATGCCCGCGTCCTGCGCGATCGCATCGTAGGTGTCGGGCTCGGCGCCGCCGAGGCCGAACCGCCGGCGCAGCACGTCGGCTTCGGTCGGCGTGACCGAGCGCAGCAGCGACGTCACGCATTCGCGCATGCGCGCGTCGGCGAGCCGCTCGAACGGGCTTGCCGATGCCTGATCCTCGATCGTGTCGACGAGACCTGTGTCGGTGTCGGGCAGCGGCGTGTCGAGCGACACCGGCTCGGCCGGCAGCGCGAGTATCGCGCGCAGCTTGTCCTCGTCGAGCCCGGTTTCGGCCGCGAGCTCGGCCGGCGTCGCGCGGCGGCCGGTGCGCTGCCGGAAACGCAGCGCGTGCCGCTGCACGCGCTGATACTGATCGCCGACGTGCACCGGCACGCGGATCGTGCGCGACCGGTCGGCGACCGCGCGCGCGACCGCCTGCCGAATCCACCAGGTCGCGTAAGTCGAGAACTTGAAGCCGCGCCGGTATTCGAACTTCTCGATCGCGCGCATCAACCCGACGCAGCCGTCCTGCACGAGATCGGGCAGGTCGACGCCGCGGTTCATGTACTTGCGCGCGATCGACAGCACGAGCCGCAGGTTCGCTTCCAGCATTGCGCGCGTGCCGTCACGCAGCTTCTGCTGACCGTCGCTCAATGCCGCGGCGAGCGCGCGTCGCGCGACGGCGTCGAAGTATCCGGCGTCGGCGCCGGCGGCAGCGTGTGCGGCGGCTTCGTTCGGGGCGGCAGCGAGCGCGCGCACGACGCGGCTCGCATCGTCGACGGCCGACGCCATCCATTCGATCGAACCGAGCAGCGTCGCGAGGCGGTTGCGCGCATCGCGGTACTCGGCGGTACGGCTGCCGTGCGCGTGCAACGCGTGCCGCACCGCGGCGACGGCTTCGTCGAGTGCGTCGTAGCGGGCGGGCATCGGCGCGCCGTTTTCGTCGTCGGCCGATGCCGACGCGGCCGTCGCCCGGTGACGCGCGAGCAGCGCGTCGACCGCCGCCGGACAGCCGGCGAGCGCATGCAGTACCTGATGACGGCCCGTTTCGATCTCGCGGGCGAGCGCGATTTCATCTTCGCGCGTGAGCAGCGGCACGGCGTGCATGCGCCGCATGTAGAGCGCGAGCGGATCGGTCGACGCGCTCGCGCCGCGCGCGAGCTCGCCGAGCAGCGCGCGGCCTTCGTCGAGCGCGTCGCGATCGACGTCGACCGGCGCGGCGCCCGTGAACGGCACCGGTGCGGGCGGTTCGTCGAGCACGGCGATGCCGATGTCCGCGAGCGCGGCGCGCACGACCTCCAGCGCGTCGGCGCTGTCGCTTTCGGGCGGCAGCGCGTCGACGAGATCGGCGTGCGTCAGATATCCCTGCTCGCCGGCCAGCGCGAGCAACTGGATGATCGGATCGAGCGGCGTGTCCGCTCGGGCAGCGGAGCGTGGCGTAGTCATGTCGATGGCGGCGCGAGCCGCATTCCTGTCTGGGCGGGCCGGGGCCCGCGGGTTTCCGGCCGCCGGAGCGCCGCGAACACTCGTCCGCGCCGGCCGGCCTGACATCGTTCAACGTGAGGGCATCTGCGCCAACTTCAACGCCGGCGCGGCGAACGCGCGAGCACGACGCATGCCCGCGGCCGCACGCGCCGCGCGTATGTCGCGGGAAACAAAAAGTAACGGATCATACCCGCGGAAATATGCAGGAGACGTAAGCTACAGTCAGACGCGCGCCCGGCGGCGCGCAGAGGAATTTTCGTCGGAGCACCGGATGAATCCGCTTCCCGCCGCGACGTCCGCGGCCATCGCGCTGTCCACGCTCGCGCTGGGCGGCTGTTACTACTATGGGGGCCCGTACGGTTACGCGCCTTATTACGCAGCGGTGCCAGCCGCGGTCGCGCAGCGCGAGGTGCCGGCCGTCGCCGCGACGCCTGCCGTGCCCGCCAGCGGGACGACGGCGGGCGCCGAAACCGAAGCGCCCGTATACGTCGCGCCGGTCTACGTGCCGTATCCGTATTACTACCCCGCGTACTATCCGGGCTGGTACGGGCCGCCGGTCGCGATCGGTTTCGGCTTCTGGGGACATTGGGGCGGCGGCGGATACCGGCACCGTCCATGGGGCGGCGGTCACTGGGGCGGCGGACGCGGCGGCCATCGGCACTGAGCGACGCGCGGCGGCATCGCGCGGGAGAGCATCATGACTAACACGATCGTCCGAAGCCTGTGCGCTGCGCTGTTCGGGCTGGCGGCCATTCCGGGCGCGGCCGACGCGCAGAGCAGTGCATATACCAACTCGCCGGCCGAGCTGTACGCGGGGCCGGCGCCCGATTATCCGGTGGTCGCCGAACTGCCGCCCGGCACGGCGCTCGACGTGTTCGGCTGCGTCAGCGATTACACGTGGTGCGACGTCGCGCTGCCGGGCGTGCGCGGGTGGATCGACGCGCAGTTGCTCGACTATCCGTATCAGGGCAGTTACGTGCCGTTGCTCGAATACGGCGCCGTCATCGGCGTGCCGGTGACCGGCTTCGCGATCGGCGCGTACTGGGATCGCTATTACCGGCATCGGCCGTGGTATCACGATCGCGACCGCTGGGCGCATCGCGCCGAGCCGCGGATCGGCCCGGGCGGGATGCCGCCCGCGCAAGGGCGTCCGCAGCCGGGCTGGCCGATGCAGCGTCCGCCGGGCGGCGTGCCG
>NZ_CABVPR010000044.1 GCF_902499135.1 Burkholderia dolosa | reverse complement strand
CCCGCCTGGCCGCCGCCCGCCGTCGCCGCGCGGCCGCGCTACGCGCTGGCTGCCGCCGCGTGCCTCGTCGCGCTGATCGCGCTGTCGCTCGCGTGGGAGCTGTGGCTCGCGCCGCTGCGCCCGGGCGGCTCCGCGCTGATGCTCAAGGCCGTGCCGCTCGCGCTCGCGCTGCCCGGCGTCTGGCGGCGTAACATCTACACGATGCAGTGGGCGAGCATGCTGATGCTCGCCTATTTCGCCGAAGGCATCGTGCGCGGCATGTCGGACCGCGGGCTGTCCGCGACGCTCGGCTGGTGCGAGACCGTGCTTGCCGTCGGCTTCTTCGCGGCCGCGCTCGCGTACGTCGCGCCGTTCAAACGCGCGGCAAAGCGGCAGCGCGCCGCGCCCTGACCCTTACGCGACCTCGCGACACCATGATGACGTCCTCCGAAACCTTCGTTTCCGCGTGCCGCGACGCGATCGGCGCCGATCACGTGCTGACCGCCCCGCACGACATCGAACCGTTCCTGACCGACTGGCGCCGCCGCTACAAGGGCGCCGCATGCGCGGTGCTGAAACCCGCGAACACCGCTGAAGTGGCCGCGCTCGTGAAGCTCGCGAACGCGCACGGCGTCGCGCTGGTGCCGCAGGGCGGCAACACGGGCCTCGCCGGCGGCGCGACGCCCGACGCGAGCGGCACCCAGGCCGTGCTGAGCCTGACGCGGCTGAACCGCGTGCGCGCGCTCGATGCGCACAACAACACGATCACCGTCGAAGCCGGCGTGATCCTCGCCGACGTGCAGGCGCGCGCGCGCGAAGGCGGCCGGCTGTTCGCGCTGAGCCTCGCGGCGGAAGGCAGCTGCACGATCGGCGGCAACCTGTCGACGAATGCGGGCGGCACCGCGGTGCTGCGCTACGGCAACGCGCGCGAGCTGTGCCTCGGCCTCGAGGTCGTGACGCCGCAAGGCGAGATCTGGGACGGCCTGCGCGGACTGCGCAAGGACAATACCGGCTACGATCTGCGCGATCTGTTCATCGGCGCCGAAGGGACGCTCGGAATCATCACCGCGGCCGTGATGAAGCTGCACCCGCTGCCGGCCGCGCAGGTCACCGCGCTCGCCGCGCTCGAGTCGCCGCATGCGGCGCTCGATTTCCTCGCGCTCGCGCAGCGCGCGGCCGGGCCGCTGCTCACGGGCTTCGAGCTGATGTCGGATTTCTGCATGCAGCTCGTCGGCAAGCACTACCCGCAGCTGCGCTATCCGTTCGCGCAGACGCATGCGCAGACGGTACTGCTCGAACTGTCGGACAACGAAAGCGAAGCGCACGCGCGGGCGCTGTTCGAGAACCTGATGGAGCAGGCGTTCGACGCGGGGCTCGTGGTCGATGCGGTGGTCGCCGAGAATCTCGCGCAGTCGCGCGCGTTCTGGGATCTGCGCGAGCACATCCCGCTCGCGCAGGCCGACGAAGGGCTCAACATCAAGCACGACATCGCGGTGCCGATCTCGTCGATCGCGCGCTTCATCGACGAAACGGACGCGGCGATCCAGCAGGCAGCGCCCGGCGCGCGAATGGTCACGTTCGGCCACCTCGGCGACGGCAACCTGCACTACAACGTGCAGACGCCCGAAGGCGGCGACCCGAAGGCGTTCCTCGCGCAATTCCAGGCGCCGATCAACCGGATCGTCTACGACAACGTGCATCGCCATCACGGCACGATCAGCGCGGAGCACGGGATCGGCCAGTTGAAGATCGAAGACGCGCAGCGCTACAAGTCGCCGGTCGAGACGGCGCTGATGCGCACGCTGAAGGCCGCGCTCGACCCGCGCGGGCTGATGAATCCCGGCAAGGTGCTGCGCTGAAACCCTCCACCGGAGCGATGCCCGTGAAAGTCCGCGTCCTGTCCGACCTGCATCTCGAAAGCGACCAGCCCGACGCGATCGCGCATGCCGACGCCGATCTCGTCGTGCTGGCCGGCGACATCCACAATCATGCGGAAGGCCTGCGCTGGGCCGCCGAAACGTTCGACCCGGCGGTGCCGGTGATATACGTGCCGGGCAACCACGAGTACTACGACGGCGAATTCGGCGCGCTCGAGACGGCGATGCGCGATGCGGCACGCGCGATCGACCATGTGCACTACCTGAACAACGACGTCTACGTCGACCCGCAGCGGCGCTTTCGCGTGCTCGGCACGACGCTGTGGGCCGACTTCACGCTGTTCGGCGCCGACGACGCGAGCGTTGCGCGCGCGATCGACGCCGCGCAGCGCGTGATGCTCGATTTCAAGGGATTGATTCAGGTGACGTGGCCGCACGACGCGGTACTGCATCGTGCGACGGGGAAAGCGGAGCGGGACTTCACGCCGGCCGATGCGATCTCGCTGCATCGGCAAAGCCGCGCGTGGCTCGAAGCGCAGCTCGCCGCGCCGTTCGCGGGCCGCACGATCGTCGTCACGCATCACGCGCCGCACGTGCGCTCGCTCGCGCCGCGCTATGCGCAAGACGCCGCGTCGGCGGGATTCGTCACGGCGCTGCCGACCCTGGTGCGGCCGCCGGTGGACCTGTGGATCCACGGCCATACGCACACGTCGTTCGATTACGTCGCGGACGGCGGCACGCGCGTCGTGTGCAATCCGCGCGGCTACATCCACCGGCGAACCGGCGAACGCGAAAATACCGCGTTCGAGTGGGACAAGATTGTCACGCTCGGCTGAGCGCCGCACACGGCGAGCCGGCGCGGCTCTGCAAATTCCGCGACGGCGGCGGCATTGCAGCCGGATTGCCGGCCGTTCAGCGATCGATGCGACGCGATGCGCGCACGCGGATCGGCGCCGGCTTCATCCGGTCTTTCATCGCGCGCAGCATATCGCGCGTGGCCGCGGCGGCTGCGGCGATGCCGAGCAGAACTCCAAGGCCGATCATCAGGGACGTATCCATTGCGACTCCGGGCGTGCACAGGGTGATGTTTCGAACAGTAGCAAACTGTCCGGCGCGCGTTCGTAAAAAAATGTTGCGCGAACGACAAATCTCGTCAGATCGTGCGCATCCGCGCGGCTACGTCGCCCGCGTGTATTGCTCGAGCGCGGCTTCGTCCGCTTCCAGCGTGACCGGCAGTTCGTCGCGCAGGAAATCGACCCACGTGCGGATTTTCGCGTCGAGGTACTGACGCGACGGATACAGCGCATAGATGTTCATCACGTGCGATCGATACTCGGGCATCACGCGCACGATCTGGCCGCTGCGCAGCCCGCCGATCGCCGAATAGAGCGGCAGCCCGCCGATCCCCATCCCTTCGCGCACGGCCACCGCCAGCGCCTCGGCGACGTTTACGCGAAACGGCGGCGCCGCGATCGGAACGGTCTCGTCGCCGTTCGGCCCGGACAGCGTCCATTCGTCGTAGTGGAAACCGGGCGCGACCATCCCGAGACACACGTGCTGCGCGAGATCCGCGGATCGCAGCGGCATTCCGTGCGCGTCGACGTAGCCCGGCGATGCGCACAGCACGCTGTAGCTCTCGCCGAGCCGCTGCGATACGAGTCCCGAATCGGGCAGCTCGCGGCCGACGACGATCGCGACGTCGTAGCCTTCGTCGAGCAGATCGGGCATCCGCTGCGCGAGCGTCAGTTCGACGTGCACGTCCGGATAGCGCTCGCGATAGCGCGCGACCGCCGGCACCAGATAGTGCTGGCCGAGGCTCGTGAAGCAATGCACCTTCAGCTTGCCCGACGGGCGCGCGTGCGCGTCGCCCGCTTCGGCTTCGGCCTGGTCGACGTACGCGAGGATCTGCTCGCAGCGCTGCAGATAGCGCTCGCCGGCTTCGGTCAGCGCGATCCGCCGCGTCGTGCGGTTCAGCAGGCGTGTGCGCAGATGCGCCTCGAGATCCGAGACGGCGCGCGATGCGTATGCGGTCGTCGAATTCATCTGCTGGGCGGCCGCGGTAAAGCTCCCCGCGTCGACCACGCGGACGAATACCCGCATGTTTTGTAACGTATCCATCCGATTACCCGTTTGAATCCGGACGGATTGTTGCACACGTGCGCCGGAATATTATCTCAAGATCCGTAAAAATCCGTTGCACCGTTGTCCATTTATTCAGGAATCGCTGAAAAATATAATCGCTTCCGACTCGTCTATATACGAAAAGGGAGAAAATCGTGCAGTCTCCGGCACCAAAAGGGACGCTCGCACTCGCGGTTCTTGCAGTCTCATTAATAATGGCCGGATGCGCGAGCATGGGCGACAGCCAGCCGCGATCGACGCGGATCGAAGCGAACGCGCTCGATGCCGGCGCAGCGATTCGGGCCGCCGACCGCGATGCCGGTTGGCCCGCGTCGGACTGGTGGCGCGCGTATCGCGATCCGCAGCTCGACGCGTGGATCGCCGCCGCGGAAGCCGGCAACCCGACGCTCGCCGCCGCGCAGGCCCGCGTACGCGAAGCGCAGGCGCTGGCGCGCGTCGCGCGTTCCGCCGAGCTGCCGCAGATCAACGGCAATCTGTCGCTGATGCGTCAGCATTGGCCGGACAACGTGTACTACGGACCGGGCCCGCTCGCCGATACCGACACGTGGAACAACACCGGCACGCTCGGCCTGTCGTATCACGTCGATCTGTGGGGCAAGGACAAGAACGCGACCGAGCGCGCGCTCGATACCGCGCACGCGGCCGCGGCCGACGCACGGGCGGCGAAGCTCGAACTCGAAGTGAACGTCGTGCGCGCGTATGTCGGGATGTCGATGAACTACGCGCTGCTCGATCTCGCGCACGAAACGCTCGAACGCCAGCGCGCGCTCGCCGATCTCGCGCGCAAGCGGCTGCAGGCGGGCCTCGGCACGCAGCTCGAAGTGAGTCAGGCCGAATCGACGCTGCCCGACTACGAGCGCCAGATCGACAGCTACGAAGAAGCGATCGCGCTGGCCCGTCATCAGCTTGCCGCGCTCGCCGGCAAGGGCCCGGGCGCGGGCGACGCGATCAAGCGGCCGCAGCTGTCGCTCGACGCGCCGGCCGGGCTGCCGTCGGCGCTGCCGGCCGATCTGCTCGGCCGCCGTCCGGACGTCGTCGCGGCACGCTGGGCGGTCGACGCGCAAGCGCGCGGCATCGACGTCGCGAAGGCCGCGTTCTACCCGAACATCGACCTGCTCGCGACGGTCGGCGGCTTCGGCGTGACCGCGCCGTTCACCGACTTCCTGCGCGCGATGAACGGCGGCTGGACGGCCGGGCCCGCGCTGTCGCTGCCGATCTTCGAAGGCGGCCGGCTGCGCGCGCAGCTCGGCGCGGCGACGGCCGGCTACGACCAGGCGGTCGAGCGCTACAACCGGACGATCGTCGGCGCGCTCAAGGACATCGCCGATCAGGTCGTGCGGATCCGTTCGCTCGACACGCAGAAGCGGGACGCCGCGCGCTCGGTGGCCGCGAACCGCCGCAGCTACGAGCTGTCGCGCGAGGGCTTCCGGCGCGGGCTGACCGACTACGTGAACGTGCTGATCGCGCAGCAGCAGCTGCTGCGTGCGCAGGAGACAGCCGCGCGCATCGACGCGGAACGCCTCGCGGCGCACGCGCAGCTGATGGCCGCGCTCGGCGGCGGCGTCGAGACCGGCGACGACGGGCCAGACGATCGTCGTCAGCACGACGGCGCATCGCCGGCCGACGGCGCACATGCGCGCGATGTGGCGGCGACGCGGTCCGCCGCGACGGTCGCACGGCTCGATCGGTCTGCATCCACGGCAGCCGGCGCCGCGCGCGGCACGCCGGCGGCACGGTAACGCGGAGCGCGAGCGATGTCAGTCTCCTCCCCCGCTTCCCCGCATGCCGGCGGCCCGCTCGCCGCGTGGTACGCCGCGTTCGACGACTGGGCGCGCACCGACGGCGCGTCGTGGCTCTATCTGTTCAAGGCGCTGCTCGCGGCGTTCATCGCGATCGGCGTGTCGATGCGGCTCGACCTGCCCGCGCCGAAGACCGCGCTGACGACGGTGTTCATCGTGATGCAGCCGCAAAGCGGCGCCGTGCTCGCGAAGAGCTTCTACCGCGTGGCCGGCACGATCTTCGGGCTCGTCGCGACGCTGGCCTTCGTCGCGCTGTTTCCGCAGCAGCCGCTGCTGTTCCTGCTCGCCGTCGCGCTGTGGGTCGCGCTGTGCACGGCAGGCGCCGCGCGCAACCGCAACTTCCGCAGCTACGGCTTCCTGCTCGCGGGCTACACGACCGCGCTGATCGGGCTGCCCGCGTCGCAGCATCCGGACGGCGCGTTCATGAGTGCGATGACGCGGGTTGCCGAGATCGTCGTCGGCATCGTGTCGGCCGGCGTCGTCAGCGCGCTCGTGTTTCCGCAGTACACCGGCGAGCAGATGCGCACGACGGTGCGCCGGCGCTTCGGCACGTTCGTCGACTACGTCGCGGCGGCGCTGTCGGGCCGGCTCGATCGCGCGCACATCGAGACGATTCACGCGCGCTTCGTCGCCGACGTGGTCGGCTTCGAAGCCGCGCGCAGCATGGCCGTGTTCGAGAATCCGGACACGCGGATGCGCAGCGGCCGCCTCGCGCGGCTGAACAGCGAGTTCATGCACGCATCGAGCCGCTTTCATGCGCTGCATCAGCTGATGAACCGGCTGCGCGCGGCCGGCGCGCAGGCCGCGATCGACGCGATCGAGCCGTACTTCCGCGAAATCGCGCCGCTGCTCACGCGCAACGGCGAACCGGTGCGCTCGTCGGCCGACGCCGCGCACGCGGCCGAGCAGCTGCTCGTGTGGCGCGACGCGCTGCCGCGCCGGATCCGCGCGACGCGCGCCGAACTCGAGACGCAGCCGGACTTCCCGCTGCTCGACTTCGACACCGCCGCCGAGCTGCTGTACCGCTTCATCACCGACCTGCACGAATATGCGGCGACCTACGCATCGCTCGCGACGGCGACGCACGAGCGCGAACGCTGGATCGAGCGCTACGAGCCGCGCACGAACGTGACGGCGTCCGTGATCGCGGGAATCCGCACCGCAGCGGTAATCCTCGTGCTCGGCTGGTTCTGGATCGAGACCGCATGGCCGAGCGGCGTCACGCTGACGCTGACGGCGGCCGCGACCTGTGCACTCGCGTCGTCGACGCCGCGCCCGACCGCGATGTCCGCACAGATGGGCGTGGGCACCGCGCTGGCCGTCTGCACGGGGCTGCTGCTGACGTTCGGCATCTATCCGCGGATCGACGGGTTCCCGCTGCTGTGCGCGGCGCTCGCGCCGCTGCTCGCGATCGGCATCTTCATGACGCTGAAGCCGAAGCTCGCCGGCTACGGAATGGGCTACCTGATCTTCTTCAGCTTCCTCGCCGGCCCGGACAACGTCACCCACTACGATCCGTCGAGCTTCATGAACGATGCGCTCGCGCTGGTGCTGTCGATGCTGGTGTCGGCGATCGCGTTCGCGGTGCTGTTCCCGCCGACCGCGCCGTGGCTCAAGAAGCGGCTGCTCGCCGATCTGCGCGACCAGGTGGTCGCCGCGTGTCACGCGCGGCTCGCCGGGCTGCGCACGCGCTTCGAGAGCGGTGCGCGCGATCTGATGCATCAGGCGCACACGCTGTCGGCCGATCAGCCGGACGTGCAGCGCGACGCGCTGCGCTGGATGTTCGCGGTGCTCGAAGCCGGCAACGCGGCGATCGACCTGCGCGCCGAGCTTGCAACGCTGCCGGCCGAGCCGCGCTACGCGCCGACGATGCCGTGGCGACGCGCGATCGACGCGATGCGCACCGCGCTGTCCGCGCTGTTCGCGAAGCCGGATGCCGCGCGCTTCGACGCGACGCTCGCCGCGGCGAACGCAGCGATCGACGCGACGCGTGGCGCGCTCGATGCGTTCACGCCGTCGCGCGAAGAACGCCACCGGCTGCAGCGAATCCTGAGCCACCTGCATTTCGTGCGCACCGCGCTGCTCGATCCGGAATCGCCGCTTGCCGCGCTCAATCGCAATCGCCCCGCGCATCCCCAACCAGGAGCTTCGTCATGATGCCGCGTGAAATCGCCATTCTCGATGCCTACATGCCCACGGTGGTGCTGATGTTCGTCGTCGGCGCGCTCGCCACGTGGGCCGTCGACCGCGTGCTCGCGTATACGGGCCTCTACCGTGTCGTGTGGCACCCGTCGCTGTTCCGCGCGTGCCTTCTCGTGTGCATTTGCGGCGGACTGAGTCTTGCCGTCTATCGTTGAACCCCAACCACCATGATTCTCAGAAAACTCTTCGGCTTCGTCGCGACCGCCGTCATTCTTCTCGTCGCGATCCTGATCGGGCGCTCGCTGTGGGTGCACTACATGGACGATCCGTGGACGCGCGACGGGCGCGTGCGCGCCGAGATCGTGAACGTCGCGCCGGACGTGTCGGGCGCGATCGTCGAGCTGCCCGTGCATGACAACCAGTTCGTCAAAAAGGGCGACCTGATCATGCAGATCGACCCGTCGCACTACCGGATCGCGGTCGAGCAGGCGCAGGCCGCCGTAGCCGCGCGCCGCGCGGAACTGCAGATGCGCCGCGACGATGCGGCGCGCCGCGCGGACCTCGATGCGCTCGTCGTGTCGAAGGAAAGCCGCGAGAACGCCGCACACAGCGCATCGAGCGCCGAAGCGCAGTACCAGCAGGCGCTCGCCGCGCTCGACGCCGCGAAGCTGAACCTCGAGCGCACGCGCGTGGTCGCGCCGGTCGACGGCTACATCACGAACCTGCAGACGTTCAAGGGCAACTACGCGGTGGCCGGGCAGGCGAAGCTCGCGATCGTCGACAGCCACTCGTTCTGGGTCTATGGCTACTTCGAGGAAACCAAGCTGCCGCGCGTGAAGATCGGCGCGCCGGCCGAGATGCGGCTGATGAGCGGCGGCGTGCTGAAAGGCCACGTCGAGAGCATCTCGCGCGGCATCTACGATCGCGACAACCCGCAAAGCCGCGACCTCGTCGCGGACGTGAACCCGACCTTCAACTGGGTGCGCTTGGCACAGCGCGTGCCGGTGCGCATCCGGATCGACGAAGTGCCGTCCGACGTCGTGCTGTCGGCCGGCACGACGTGCACGGTGATCATCGATCCGGACCGGCAGAAGAAGTCCTGATCGCCGGGCACGCGCTCACGCGGCGATACGGAAGCGTCCGACCAGCGTCTTGAGCGCCTGCGCCTGCTCGTCGAGCGCGTTCGCCGCGGCGGCCGCCTGCTCGACGAGCGCCGCATTCTGCTGCGTGCCGGCATCCATCTGCGTGATCGCGCGGCCGATCTCGTCGATGCCCGCGCTCTGCTCGTCCGAGGCCGCCGAAATCTCGCCGATGATGTCGGTCACGCGCTTGACCGCGCGCACGACGTCGTCCATCGTGCGGCCCGCGTCGTGGGCGAGCGCCGCGCCGTTCGCGACACGCTCGACCGACGCGCCGATCAGCGCGCGGATTTCCTTCGCCGCGGTCGCCGAGCGCTGCGCAAGCAGCCGCACCTCGCCCGCGACGACCGAGAAGCCGCGCCCCTGCTCGCCGGCGCGCGCGGCCTCGACCGCCGCGTTCAACGCGAGGATGTTGGTCTGGAACGCGATTCCCTCGATCGTGCCGATGATTTCGCGAATGCTCTTCGCACTGTCGTCGATCTCGCTCATCGTCGCGACCACGCGCCCGACCACGTCGCCGCCCGCCTCCGCGACGGCCGACGCGTTCGTCGCGAGCGCACTCGCCTGCCGCGCGTTCTCCGCGTTCTGCCGCACGGTCGACGTCAGTTGCTCCATGCTGGCCGCGGTGCGCTCGAGCGCGACGGCCTGCTGCTCGGTACGCCTGGACAAGTCGAGGTTGCCGGTCGAAATCTCGCCGGACGCGGCGGCGATCGCTTCCGCGCTGACGGCGATCTCGCCGACCGTCGCGGCAAGCCCGCGCTGCATGTCGGCCAGCGCGCGCACCATGCTGTCGCGATCGCCGCGGCTCAGCTCGATCGAACGCGTGAGATCGCCGCGCGCGATGTCGGCCGCGATCGCCTTCGCGTAGACCGGCTCGCCGCCGAGCTGCGACGCGAGGCGACGCACGACGCGCTCGGCGATCACGATCGCGAGCACGATCAGTGCGGCAGTCATCGCCGCGATCATCGCGAACGACGACGAGAAGATCGTTGCGGACGCATCGAGCGTCGCCTTCGACTTCTCGCCGCGCGTCTTCACGAGATCGGCGACGAGCTTTTCGAGCTTGCCGGTTTCGACCAGCAGCGACACGTCCTGCGTGCCGACCTGCCAGTTCATCTGCGACAAATCGAGCGGCTGCGCGCGCACCAGCGCGACGAAATCGCGCAGATGGCCGCTCCACGCGCCGACTGCGGTCGAGAATGCGCGCAGCCGCGCGGAATCGTCCGCATCCGCGGGATCCGCGTAGCGCTGCAGCGTGTCCAGTGCGCGGCCGATCGATGCGAGCCCGGCGGTGATGTCGGCGCCGAGATCGTCGCGCTCCTTCGCGGTCGTCGCGGTCAGCAGCATCTTCTGCGCACGGCTCGCGCGCAGCAGCTCGGCCCGCACTTCGGCCGCCGCGCGGCTCGCGACGTGGCCCTGCTCGTAGACCGACGCGATCGACGCGTTGAGCCGGCTGATCTGCCACAGCGAGAACACGCCGATCGCGAGCGTGCCGACCAGCAGGATCGCGAACGCCGCACGCAACGTCGCCTTGACGGTCCACGGCCGGCGCGCGCGCGGCGCGGCGCGCGGACGCCGGGCCGCGCGAGCGGCGGCCACGTCGGATGCGGCGGCGGCCGCGCCTGCCTGCGGATGCAAAGATGCTGCTTTCATCGATAAGTCCCCGTATTGATCACGCTGCCGTAAAGGTCGGTTCCGGCGGCCGGCGCTCCGGCATGGCCGCGACGCCGGCCCGGCTCGTGGCCGGCGCCGGGCGCGACGCGCCTGGGTTGTCGTTGTGTCGTTCTACGGCGGCCGTCGGCGTTCCTTGAGTCCGGAAAAACGCGAACCCGCCCGGTCATGCCGCGTCGCCACGCCGTGCCCCATGGCGAGCGTTATACCCGGCCAAAAAACCGGCGAGCGCGATCGTCATATCAATGTCCGATTCACGACAAAAGTTGGCCTGACATTCTCGATGCGCCACATTACACTCCTTTGACGCAACAACGATTCGAACGCGCCGATCCCCATCAGAGCGCGTCCCGTCACCTCAACTCGCTCAGCTCACATGGAAACCCGCCTCGATACGGGCACCGCCGGCACGGCCGCCGCCGCCCAGACGTCTGCTCCGCCCGCTCCGCGCACCGTGTATCCGGTGCTCGGCGCCATCAGCTTCTCGCACATGCTCAACGACATGATCCAGTCGTTGATCCTCGCGATCTATCCGATGCTCAAGAGCCAGTTCGCGCTGTCGTTCGCGCAGATCGGCCTGATCACGCTCACGTACCAGATCACCGCGTCGCTGCTGCAGCCGCTGATCGGGCTCTATACCGACAAGCGTCCGAAGCCGTACTCGCTGCCGGTCGGGATGGGCTTCACGCTGTCCGGGCTGCTGCTGATGTCGGTCGCACCGAACTTCCCGATGCTGCTCGTCGCGGCCGCGCTGGTCGGCTGCGGGTCGTCGGTGTTCCATCCGGAATCGTCGCGCGTCGCGCGGATGGCGTCGGGCGGCCAGCACGGGCTCGCACAGTCGCTGTTCCAGGTCGGCGGCAACGCGGGCTCCGCGCTCGGTCCGCTGCTCGCCGCGCTGGTGATCATTCCGCACGGTCAGCACAGCATCGCGTGGTTCTCCGCGGCCGCCCTCGTCGCGATGGTCGTGCTCACGCAGATCGGCCACTGGTACAAGAAGCATCCGTCGATGAAGAAGAAGGCCGCGGCGACCGGTCATCCGACGCTGTCGCGCGGCCGCGTGCTCGGCGCGGTCGGCGTGCTGGTGCTGCTCGTGTTCTCGAAGTACTTCTATCTCGCGAGCATCAACAGCTATTTCACGTTCTATCTGATCGACAAGTTCCATCTGTCGGTGCAGGCCGCGCAGATTCACCTGTTCGTGTTCCTCGCTGCGGTTGCGGCCGGCACGCTGATCGGCGGACCGGTCGGCGACCGGATCGGCCGCAAATACGTGATCTGGGTGTCGATTCTCGGCGTCGCGCCGTTCACGCTGCTGCTGCCGTACGCGAACCTGTTCTGGACCAGCGTGCTGACCGTGATCATCGGCGTCGTGCTCGCGTCGGCGTTCGCCGCGATTCTCGTCTACGCGACCGAGCTGATGCCGGGCAAGGTCGGGATGGTCGCGGGCCTGTTCTTCGGCTTCGCGTTCGGGCTCGGCGGCGTCGCCGCGGCCGTGCTCGGCCAGCTTGCCGACGCGACGAGCATCGCGTTCGTCTACAAGGTGTGCTCGTTCCTGCCGCTGATCGGCGTGCTGACGGTATTCCTGCCGAACATGGAAAGCAGCGGGCGCAAGCGCGCGTGATTCAGCGGTCCCGGCCGGCGCGCCGCGGCGGCCGCTTCGGCTGAAAACGAACGAAAACCAGCGGAAAACGACGGCGGCTCAGGCCGCCGTCGTCGCATGCAGCGTCAGGAACCGCTTGAGGATGCCGGACGAATAGCTGCTCGCGATCGCCGACAGAAAGTGCGAGAACGACTGCGTCGCGTGATCGTCCGCCGTATCGGAGATCGTGCGCACGAGCGCGAACGGCACGTCGTGCTCCGCACACACCTGCGCGATCGCGGCACCTTCCATCTCGACCGCGAGCGCATCCGGCAGCGCGTCGCGCAGCGCGACGACTTCGCGCTCGCTCGACACGAAGCGGTCGCCGCTGACGATCAACCCGCCGTGCAGCGTCGCGCCGGCGAGCCCGAAACGCTCGGCGACCTGCGCGCCCTCTTCCGCGACGAACAGCGTGCATGCCGCCTTCAGCCGCGCGGTCAGCTCGGCGTCGGTCGCAAAGCGCGTGATGCCGAGCAGCGGCACCTCGTAACGCGGAAACAGCGGCGACGCATCGAGATCGTGCTGCAGCAGCGAATCGGCGACGACCACGTCGCCGACCCGCACCGTGCGCGACACGCCGCCCGCGACGCCGGTGAACACGACGCCCGACACGCCGAACACGTGGATCAGCGCGCTGACCGTCGCGGCGGCGGCCACCTTGCCGACGCGCGCGAGCGTGACGACGCACGCCGCGCCATGCACGGTGCCGACGTGATAGTCGCGCCGGCCGAGCGTGACCGTCCTCATCGTGCCGTCGGCGCGCATCGCGGCGATCAGATCGCCGAGTTCCTCGGGCAATGCGGCGAGAATGCCGAGCGGGCGCGTCGTTGCGGCCGCAACCATGTCGACGTTCGTCATTCCACCGCCTGCAGTTTCGCGACCGCGAGCGCGAGCCATTTCTCGCCGTGCCGCTTGAACTTCACCTGCGCCTTCGCGTCCGCACCGTTGCCTTCCAGCGCGGTCACCGTCCCTTCACCGAACTTCGTGTGAAATACCTGCTGGCCGACGCGGAACCCGGCGTCGGCCGCGCGCTGCTGGTTCGCGAATGCGGGCAGCGGCGCCGATACCGCCGCGTCGACGATCTGCTCGCGCCCGGCACCGGGCCGCGCGAACCAGTCGCGTCCCCAGCCGGCGTTGTCCGAGCGGCCGCCCCAGCGCGCGCCGGCTTCGACCTTCGGCGTCAGCCACTTCAGCACGTGCTGCGGCAACTCGTCGAAAAAGCGCGAGCGCACGTTGTAGCGCGTCTGACCGTGCAGCATCCGGCTCTGCGCGAACGACAGATACAGCCGCTCCTTCGCGCGCGTGATCGCGACGTACATCAGCCGGCGTTCCTCCTCGAGGCCGTCCGACTCGAGCACGCTGTTCTCGTGCGGGAACAGCCCTTCCTCGAGGCCGGTGATGAACACGGCCGTGAACTCGAGCCCCTTCGCCGCATGCACGGTCATCAGCTGCACCGCGTCCTGGCCGGCCTGCGCCTGGTTGTCGCCGGCTTCCAGCGACGCATGCGACAGGAAGCCGGCGAGCGGCGTCATCGTGTCGGGGTTCTGCGCGGGGTCGTCGAGCGATGCGGGCGCGAGCACGTCGGCCGACGCATCGTCGGCTGCCACGCCGAGCTCGGGCGCGGCGATCGCGCCCGCGCGCAGCGGAATCGACCGCGCGGGCGTATCGAGCCCGTAGCCTTCCTCGCTGACGAACGCGGTGGCCGCGTTCACCAGTTCCTGCAAGTTCTCGAGGCGGTCCTGCCCTTCGCGCTCGCCCTGATAGAAATCGGCGAGGCCGCTCGCGCGCACCACGTACTCGACCGTCTCGGGCAGGCTCATCTGCTGCGTTTCCGCACGCATCTTCGCGATCAGGTTCGCGAACGCGCCGAGGCTCGTACCGGCCTTGCCGGTCACGTACGGAATCGCAGCGGCCATCGAGCAGCCGTACAGCCGCGCGGCGTCGGCGAGCTGCTCGATCGAGCGCGCGCCGATTCCGCGCGTCGGGAAGTTGACGACGCGCGCGAACGCGGTGTCGTCGTTCGGGTTGTCGATCAGCCGCAGGTACGCGAGCGCGTGCTTCACTTCCTGCCGCTCGAAGAAGCGCAGGCCGCCGTACACGCGGTACGGAATGCCCGACGTCATCAGCGTGT
The DNA here is from genome assembly GCF_902499135.1 of Burkholderia dolosa. Classification (GTDB taxonomy): domain Bacteria; phylum Pseudomonadota; class Gammaproteobacteria; order Burkholderiales; family Burkholderiaceae; genus Burkholderia; species Burkholderia dolosa. The sequence continues at coordinate 35,732 of NZ_CABVPR010000044.1, read as the reverse complement.
GCTCGATCGCACGCGACTGCGCGTTGCTGCGGTACAGGACGGCGATCTCGCTGCGCGACAGCCCGGTGTTGATCAGCGAGCGGATCTCCTCGACGATCCAGCCGGCCTCCTGCGCATCGGTGCTCGCCTCGTACACGCGCACGGGTTCGCCGTGGCCGGCATCGGTGCGCAGGTTCTTGCCGAGACGGTGTGCGTTGTTCGAGATCAGCTGGTTCGCCGCGTCGAGGATGTTGCCGTGCGAGCGGTAGTTCTGCTCGAGCTTGATCAGGTTGCGCACGCGGAATTCGTCTTCGAAATCGCGCATGTTGCCGACGTTCGCGCCGCGGAACGCGTAGATCGACTGGTCGTCGTCGCCGACCGCGAAGATCGCGTTCTGGCCGCCCGCGAGCATCTTGAGCCACGCGTACTGCAGCTTGTTGGTGTCCTGGAACTCGTCGACGAGGATGTGCCGGAACCGCGCCTGATAGTGCGCACGCAACGGCGCGTTGTACGCGAGCAGCTCGTAGCAGCGCAGCAGCAGTTCGGGGAAGTCGACGACGCCCTCGCGCTGGCATTGCTGGTCGTACGCCTGGTACAGCTCGACGAACTTGCGGTTGAAGTTGTCGGACGCGTCGACCTTGTCCGGGCGCAGCCCCTGCTCTTTCGCGTTGTTGATGAAGTACTGGACGTTCTTCGGCGGATATTTTTCGTCGTCGACGTTCAGCGTCTTCATCAGCCGCTTGATCGCCGACAGCTGATCGGCCGTATCGAGGATCTGGAACGTCTGCGGCAAGCCGGCGTCGCGGTAATGCGCGCGCAGCATCCGGTTGCACAGCCCGTGGAACGTGCCGATCCACATGCCGCGCGTGTCGATCGGCATCATCGCCGACAGGCGCGCCATCATCTCGCGCGCGGCCTTGTTCGTGAACGTGACCGCGAGCACGGTGGCCGGCGACGCGTAGCCCTGCTGGATCAGCCACGCGATACGCGTAATCAGCACGCGGGTCTTGCCGCTGCCCGCGCCCGCGAGGATCAGCGCCGGTTCGTTCGGCAACGTGACGGCGGCGTATTGTTCGGGGTTGAGGTTGGCGAGCAGATCGGGCATGGAGCGGCAGCGGACGGGCGAGAAAATGCGGACCCGCCATTATAAGTCCGTCGCGCGCGATGCCGTTTCCGCTCCGTTCGGCCGCGCATCGCTCGCGCGGCGCGCGCCTCGCGACGGGCGCGCGCCGGCCGAGCGATGGCTGGCCGATGTGCATCCATTTATAATTGACGGATTCCGCATTCAATTCACGCATTTTTCGGCAAATTTCCACCATGAGCGACAACACGCTGGCGAAGAGTTTCGAGCCCCACACGATCGAATCCCAATGGGGGCCGGAGTGGGAAAAACGCGGCTACGCCGCGCCGGCATTCGATCCGGCCCGCCCCGATTTCGCGATCCAGCTGCCGCCGCCGAACGTGACCGGCACGCTGCACATGGGCCACGCGTTCAACCAGACGATCATGGACGGCCTCGCCCGCTATCACCGGATGCTCGGCGAGAACACGCTGTGGGTGCCGGGCACCGACCACGCGGGGATCGCGACGCAGATCGTCGTCGAGCGCCAGCTCGATGCGCAGGGCGTGTCGCGCCACGATCTCGGCCGCGAGAAATTCGTCGAACGCGTGTGGGAATGGAAGCAGAAGTCGGGCTCGACGATCACGGGCCAGGTGCGCCGTCTCGGCGCGTCGACCGACTGGTCGCGCGAATACTTCACGATGGACGACAAGATGTCGGCCGCCGTGCGCGACGTGTTCGTCAAGCTGTACGAACAGGGGCTGATCTACCGCGGCAAGCGGCTCGTGAACTGGGATCCCGTGCTGCTCACGGCCGTGTCCGATCTCGAAGTCGTCAGCGAAGAGGAAAACGGCCACCTGTGGCACATCCGCTACCCGCTCGTCGACGGCTCGGGCTCGCTGACCGTCGCGACCACGCGGCCGGAGACGATGCTCGGCGACGTCGCGGTGATGGTGCATCCGGAAGACGAGCGCTACGCGCACCTGATCGGCAAGCGCGTCACGCTGCCGCTGACGGGCCGCGAGATTCCGGTGATCGCCGACGACTACGTCGATCGCGAGTTCGGCACCGGCGTCGTGAAGGTCACGCCCGCGCACGATTTCAACGACTATCAGGTCGGGCTGCGTCACGGCCTCGAACCGATCGAGATCCTGACGCTCGACGCGAAGATCAACGACAACGCGCCCGCGCAGTATCGCGGCCTCGACCGCTTCGACGCACGCAAGGCGATCGTCGCCGATCTCGATGCGCAGGGCTTCCTCGAATCCGTGAAGCCGCACAAGCTGATGGTGCCGCGCGGCGACCGCACCGGCGTCGTGATCGAGCCGATGCTGACCGACCAGTGGTTCGTCGCGATGACGAAGCCGGCGCCGGAAGGCACGTTCCATCCGGGCAAGTCGATCACCGAAGTGTCGCTCGACGTCGTGCGCAACGGGCAGATCAAGTTCGTGCCGGAGAACTGGACGACCACCTACTATCAATGGCTCGAGAACATCCAGGACTGGTGCATCTCGCGCCAGCTGTGGTGGGGTCACCAGATTCCGGCGTGGTACGGCGAGAACGGCGAGGTGTTCGTCGCGCGCAACGACGAAGAAGCGCGCGCGCAGGCGGCGGCGAAGGGCTACACGGGCGCGCTCAAGCGCGACGAGGACGTGCTCGACACGTGGTTCTCGTCGGCGCTCGTGCCGTTCTCGTCGCTCGGATGGCCGAATGAAACGCCGGAGCTGCAGCACTTCCTGCCGTCGTCCGTGCTCGTCACCGGCTTCGACATCATCTTCTTCTGGGTCGCCCGGATGGTGATGATGACCACGCATTTCACCGGCAAGGTGCCGTTCCACACGGTGTACGTGCACGGCCTCGTGCGCGACGCGGAAGGCCAGAAGATGTCGAAGAGCAAGGGCAACACGCTCGACCCGATCGACATCGTCGACGGCATCGATCTCGAAGCGCTCGTCGCGAAGCGCACGACGGGCCTGATGAATCCGAAGCAGGCCGCGACGATCGAGAAGAAGACGCGCAAGGAATTCCCCGACGGCATCCCCGCGTTCGGCACCGATGCGCTGCGCTTCACGATGGCGTCGATGGCGACGCTCGGCCGCAACGTGAACTTCGATCTCGCGCGCTGCGAAGGCTACCGCAACTTCTGCAACAAGCTGTGGAACGCGACGCGCTTCGTGCTGATGAACTGCGAAGGCCACGACTGCGGGCTCGACAAGCAGGCATGCGGCGCGGGCGACTGCGGCCCCGGCGGCTACCTCGACTTCTCGGCGGCCGACCGCTGGATCGTGTCGCTGCTGCAGCGCACGGAGGCGGACATCGCGAAGGGTTTCGCCGATTACCGCTTCGACAACATCGCGACCAGCATCTACAAGTTCGTGTGGGACGAGTACTGCGACTGGTATCTCGAACTCGCGAAGGTGCAGATCCAGAACGGCACGCCCGAACAGCAGCGCGCGACGCGCCGCACGCTGCTGCGCGTGCTGGAGACGGTGCTGCGCCTCGCGCACCCGATCATTCCGTTCATCACCGAAGCGCTCTGGCAGAAAGTCGCGCCGCTCGCCGGCCGTTATCCGCACGGCAAGGCCGAAGGCGAAGCGTCGCTGATGACGCAGGCATACCCGATCGCCGATCCGAAGAAAATCGACGAAGCGTCGGAACAGTGGACGGCCGACCTGAAAGCGATCGTCGACGCGTGCCGCAACCTGCGCGGCGAGATGAACCTGTCGCCGGCGACGAAGGTGCCGCTGCTCGCGGCCGGCGACGCCGCGCGTCTGCGCACGTTCGCGCCGTACGTTCAGGCCCTCGCGCGCCTGTCCGACGTGCAGATCCTCGCGGACGAAGCGGCGCTCGACAAGGAAGCGCACGGTGCGCCGATCGCGATCGTCGGCCCGAACAAGCTGGTGCTGAAGGTGGAAATCGACGTCGCGGCCGAGCGCGAGCGTCTGTCGAAGGAAATTGCGCGCCTGACCGGCGAAATCGCGAAATGCAACGCGAAGCTCGGCAACGACGCGTTCGTCGCGAAGGCGCCGCCGGCCGTGGTCGAACAGGAGCAAAAGCGCGCCGCCGAGTTCCAGAGCACGCTCGACAAGCTGCGCGCGCAGCTCGAACGGTTGCCCGCGTAACAAACGGTAAGGCTGTTTGCGTTCACTATAATCGGAACGTGAACATAAGCTGTCTGACAAGTCGATTACAGGAACAAAGGTTCGATCATGTTGAAAGTCACCAAGGCGGTATTCCCCGTCGCCGGCCTCGGCACGCGGTTCCTCCCTGCAACGAAGGCGAGCCCGAAGGAAATGCTGCCCGTCGTCGACAAGCCGCTGATCCAGTACGCGGTCGAGGAAGCGATCGCGGCGGGCATCACCGAGATGATCTTCGTGACCGGGCGCAGCAAGCGCGCGATCGAGGATCACTTCGACAAGTCGTACGAGGTCGAAGCCGAGCTGGAAGCGCGCGGCAAGGAGAAGCTGCTCGAGCTCGTGCGCAGCATCAAGCCGAGCCACGTCGACTGCTTCTACGTACGTCAGCCGGAAGCGCTCGGCCTCGGCCACGCGGTGCTGTGCGCAGAAAAACTCGTTGCCGACAATCCGTTCGCGGTGATCCTTGCTGACGACCTGCTCGACGGCAACCCGCCGGTGATGAAGCAGATGGTCGACGTGTTCGACCACTATCACAGCTCGGTGATCGGCGTCGAAGAGATTCCGCCGACGGAGACGAAGTCGTACGGAATCGTCGACGGCAAGGAATGGGAAGAGTCGATCATCAAGATGTCGGCGATCGTCGAGAAGCCGGCGCCGGACGTCGCGCCGTCGAATCTCGGCGTGGTCGGCCGCTACGTGCTGAAGCCGCGGATCTTCGAACATCTGCGCGCGCTGAAGCCGGGCGCCGGTGGCGAGCTCCAGCTCACCGACGCGATCGAGGCGCTGCTCGCCGACGAGCAGGTGCTCGCGTACAAGTATCAGGGCACGCGCTACGACTGCGGCAGCAAGCTCGGCTATCTGAAGGCGACGGTCGAATTCGCGCTGCGCCACCCGGAAGTCGGCACCGAATTCGACGCGTATCTGCGCTCGCGCGACGGCGCGCAGCCGACCGTCTGACGCCGCAACGCAACGGATCGCGGCCGCGCGCCGGCCGCGATCCGGTCACATCGTCGCCGCCGCTCAGCGCGCGGCGACCGGCTTTACCGAGACGACGCCCGGCATGCCGCCCGCGTCGTCTTTTTTCGTCTTGACCAGCCAGCCCTCGCCCGTGCCGAACGGCATCTTCGCGAGCGCGCTCTTCACGAGCGCCGGCGCGGCCTGCTGCGTGCCGGCATCGCGGTCGCGCAGCGACGCCGACACGCGATAGACGTCCGCGCCCGATTTCGCATCGACGAAACGCAGCGTCAGCACGTGCCGGTACACGGCGCCCGCGAACGGCAGCGCGAACGGCGCCGGCCCGTCGACCGTCACGCACGCGCTGCTCGCGCCCGCGCACCGGTCGGCGATCGCCGCAACGTCGGCCGGCTGCGTCGCGTACGCGATCGACAGCCGATAGCGCGCGGCGTTCTGCGGCCGCACGTCGAAGCCGCGGCGCGCGAGCTCGTCGCGCACCAGCGTCTCGATCCGCCGATATTCGGCATCGTCGGCCTGCGCGGCCGTGCGCACGAACTCGTAGCCGCGCGCGCCGGACGCGAACGCGTCCGGCTGCCCGAGCGCGCTGACGCCGGTCGTGACACCGGCGCAACCCGTCAACAGCGCCGCCGTCAGCGCGGCGGCTGCCCATTGCTTTCTCATGACTTTCCCCAAATGCGCGCCGCCGCGCCCGGCCCTGTCAGGCGGACGGCTCGTCGATCGCGGGCAACGACACCGTCACCGCGGTGCCGACGCCCACTTCGCTGTCGACCGACACGCTGCCGCCGTGGCGCGTGACGACCGTCTTCACGAACGCCATCCCGAGCCCCGAGCCCGGAATCTCGGGCCGATCGCCGGCATGGAACCGCTTGAAACGCTCGAACAGATGCCGCTGATCTTCCGGCGCAATGCCGTACCCCTGATCGCGGATCGTGCAGAACAGCCGTTTCGATGCCGGCTCGACCGTCAGCGTACACGTGATCGTCGTGTCGGACGGACTGTACTTGACCGCATTGTTCAACAGGTTCACGAATGCGCGCGTGATCAGCGAGCGCTCCGCACGAATCCAGCACATTGCGGTACCGACGTCGGTGTCGATGCGGATCCGCTTGGCCTGCGCCTGCGGCCACACTTCGTCGCTCGCGTCGATCAGCACGTCGACGAGACTCGTCGGCTCGAGCTGATACGTCTGCGATTCCGCGCGCGCCAGCTGCACGAACTCGTCGGCGAGCGACAACGCGCGCTGCGCGTAGCGCTCGATCCGCGCGAGCAACCCGCGCACCGCGTCGGACTCGACGCGCTCGCGCTCGATCTCGACCAGCGCGAGGATCGACGACTGCGGCGAGCGCATGTCGTGCGACAGCAGATGCAGCGCCTCTTCGCGATGCCGCTCGGCCGCGTGCAGCTCGGTCACGTCGACGAGGCCCGCGATCCAGCCGGTCACGCGGCCCTGCGCGTTCGTGCACGGGGCGTAGCGTAACAGATGATCGAGCCCGTCCCGGTCGCGCACCTCGATGCCGCGCGCCATCGCGTCGTGCTCGGCCGCGAGCGTCGGATCGAGCGCGGCCGGCCAGTGCGCACGAATCGCCGCATCGTGATCGACGTTGCCGTCGACGGTCTTCATAAACGTCAGCTCGCCGAGCGCCGCGCGCAGCGGCCGGCCTTCCGGCAACGGCAGCGCGAGCCGCGCGCCGTAGCGCTTCGCCGCATGGTTCGCGATCAGCACGGTGCCGGCGAGATCGGTGACGAAGATCGGCTCGGGCATGCTGTCGAGGCTGTCCCATACGAAGCGCTTCATGTCCTGCACGCGCTGCGCGGCCTGCGCCATCAGCGCCATCTGCCGCTCGAGCACGTCGCCGCCGACGTCGCGCGTGCGCGGCGCCTCGGGCAGCAGATGCGGCTCGTCGGCGAGCCGCTGCAGTTCGCGGCGCAGATACGACATCGTCATCTCGAGGCGCCGCCAGTTCCAGATCGGATAGACCGCGATCAGCCCGAAGATCGCGGGCGCCGGCGACAGCCACACGCGCGCCTGGAACAGCAGCGCCATGCTCGCGACGACGGCGAGCGCCGCGAGGCTCAGCGTGAGCAGCAGCGCGCGCCACGGCGACAGCATCAGGAAGCCGCCGAGCAGCACGGCGAGCGGCAGCAGCGACGCGAAGAACAGCGCGACGCGCGACGCCGGCGTGATCGCACTGCCGGTCGTCAGCATGTCCAGCACTTTCGCGTGGATGTATACGCCCGCGAGCGGGCCGAAGTCGCCGGACACCGGCGTCGCGAAGCGGTCGTAGAGCCCGGACGCCGTCACGCCGACGACGACGATCTTGCCGCGCAGCGCGTCCGGCTTCACGCGCCCTTCGAGCACGTCGTCGAACGACAGCGTCGGATACGCGGGCGTGCTGCGGCTGAACGGAATCAGGTAGCGGCCGTCGCCGGACGCATCGCGCGACAGATCGTGCGCGTGCGCGCCCGGCGCGCCGCCGGCCGGATGCAGCTTGCCGGCCACGATCGCGCGATACACGGGCACCATCAGCTGCGGCCAGCGCACGCGTCCGTCGCTCTCGAACAGCGCGACGCTGCGCACGATGCCGTCCGGATCGACTTCGAGGTTGATGTGGCCGAGCCCCATCGCGCGCGCGGCGAGCGCGGGCACCGGCGGATCGACGGTACGCATGCCGTCCGGTTGCTCGGGGCTCAGCAGCACCGGCAGGAACGTCGGCACGCGCGTCATCGCGTCGGCGAATGCGCGATCTTCCGGCGACGGCTCGGTAAACAGCACGTCGTAGACGACGGCCGCCGGCTGCGCGCGCGCGAGCGCGTCGAGCAGCCGCGCATGCACGTCGCGCGGCCACGGCCAGCGGCCGAGCGCCGACACGCTCTGATTGTCGATGTCGACGACCACGACGTCGGGCGACAGCGGCAGCGTGCGCAGCATCAGCAGCCGATCGTAGATGAGCCCGTCGACGCTCGACGACACGCGCCCGAGCGCGCACGCGAGGATCACCGCGATCCCGAGGCAGCCGATCGCGATCCACTCGATGAGGAAGCGGCGGCCGAGGCGCCGCCGCGGGGACACGGAGTCGGGTTTCATGCGCGGCCGGTCAGCGCGACAACGTGAACGCGTTGACAGGACCGGTCTTCTCGTAGAATTTGCCGCCGTCGAACGCTTCGACGGTCACGGCCCAGAAATAGTCGCCCGGCGGCAGGTGCGCGACGGTGATCTTGCGTGTGCGCAGCCCGACTTGATCGACGATCGGCGCGCTCAGATCCTTCGAGCGCGACAGCACGAACCGGTAGCGCGCACCGTCGGCCGCGCCGTTCGGCGACCACTGGAACTGGTAGCCGTACGCGCCGGGCGACGCGCTCGCGTCGAGCCCCATCAGACGCCTCTCGAACGCATACACGCGCGGCATCCCTTCGAGACCGTTTTCGTCGATCGCAGCGACGCGCACGAAGTACGTTCCGTTCGGCACGTCGCGGAACACCGCACGCGTCGAGTCGGTGCGCGTTTCGCGGAACAGGTCGAGCATGCCGGCGTCGTGCGCGAGCTGCACGTGATACGCACGCGCGTTCGCGACCGGCACGACGTCGAACGCGACGTCGGGATCGTCCTGCACCTTGTCCGGATGCGCGAGCGCGGGCGCCGGCAGCAGTTGCACAGGCGCGCCGACCGCGCCCGACGACGTCGCGACGCTGCCGAAGCTCGCATGCACGAGCGTCGCGCCGGCCGGCCGCCGATGGCCTGCAACGCCGACGATGCCATCGAGCACCTCGATGCGCGTCGCCGCGCTGCCGGCCGCGTCGTAGTTCACGCGAAATCGCGTGCCGCGCACACCGGCCACGACCGACGGCGAACGGATCTGGAAACGGTCGTCGCGCTTTTTCAGATGAGTGACTTCGCTGTCGACCGAGCCTCGCGTGAGCTCGAACTCGCGATCGAGCGTGCCGGTCAGCACCGTACGGCGCAGCGTCTTCACATCGAGCTGGCTGTCCGGCGGCAGGCTCATGTGCGTGCCGTCGCTGAGTTCGATCGTCACGAAGCCGTTCGCGCCCGTACGCACGCGGTCGCCCTCGGCAAGCGTCGCGTCGTTCGCGAGCGGCGCGTAGGCGCCGCCGGACGCAAGCTCGGCGCTTCCCTGCACGGCGATCACGCGCGCCGTGAGCTTTTCCTTGCGCAGCCGCGCAACGGGCAGCTTCAGCGCGACGCCGGGCTGCAGATGCTTCGGCGCGGGCACGCCGTTGATCCGCTGCAGCAGCTGCCAGTCGTCGGGCCCCTGCAGGTAGCGCGCGGCGACGTCGTACAGCGTGTCGCCCGCGTGCGTGCGATAGACGACCGTCTTGCCCGCGGCGGCCGGCGGCTGCGCGGCGGCATGTCCGGCGAACGCGAGCGCGAGCGCGCCCGCTGCGCGCACGACGGCGGTGGGCAGGCTGGCCGCGCGACGTACGGCGGCCGCGGTCACTCCGGTTCTCCCTGGCTCACGCGCTCGAGCCGGTAGCCGTAGCCGTAGATCGGCGCGAGCCGGTAGCCGTTCTCCGGCCGCAGCCCGAGCTTCGTGCGCAGCATCGAGATGTGCGTGTCCATCGTGCGCGACGGAATGTCGGTCGCCTGCTTCCACACGAGGTCGAGGATGTGCGCGCGCGACAGCGGCCGATCCAGATGCTGGAACAGCAGCAGCGCGAGTTCGAATTCCTTCTGCGTGAGGCTCACGGCCTTGTCGCCGACATACGCCTGCTTCAGGTTCACGTCGAAGCGGAACTGGTCGAATTCGCGCACGGCCGCCTCGGCGTTGACCGGATACGCGCGGCGCAGCAGCGAGCCGATGCGTGCGCGCAGGATCGGGCCCGATACCGGCTTGACGACGTAATCGTCGGCGCCGGCGTTCAGGATCTGCGTGATCCCCGCTTCGTCGTCGCGGCTCGTCATGAAGATGATCGGCAGGCTGTGCTCGGTCTGATTCGCGCGCACCCACGTGAGCACTTCCTCGCCGGACATGTCCGGCACGTTCCAGTCGAGCACCAGCAGATCGAACGTCTCGCGTTGCAGACGCTTCTTCAGGGCCTTGCCTTCCTTGAACGCATAGCACGTGTGGCCGGCGGCCGTCAGCGTTTGACTGACGAAATCCGTCTGGGCCGGATCGTCATCCAGTACAGCAATTCTCATAGCACCCCGCAAATCGAAAGCGATTCGTCCAGTTAAGCCACCGCGCTGATCGCCGCGCAACATGCGCACGGCAACCTTCCGGCCGGCGAGCGTCTTTCATCGCCGCGCAACGTGCGCGATACAGCGCCCCGCGACGAATATCTCAAAAACGGGGCGCGGACGAACCGGCGATTTCATCATAGTAGTATGAAATTCACCAAGAAATTGCGCGGAATACGGTCCTTTGTTCGAATAATCGTCCGGGTCGCGCAATTGCGCGCCTAATCGGTGCCTGCGATGCCGGCCATCGGCTCGGCGAAATCGTCGTCGCGCACGCGCCGTTGCCCGAGCATCCGGTGCAACTGGCCGCGCACGTTTTCCCACGCCGCGGCCGCGTAATCGGGCTGGCCTGCCGCCCACGCATGCGCGAGATCGAACACACGCTCGACCGTCGCGCCGCAATACGTGATACCGGCCTCGTCGTCATCCTGCGCCGCGTCGCGCAACCGTTCATCGAGCCATTCGGCGAGCCACGGCATCTCCGCTGCAGCCGAATCCGCGTAGGCTTCCAGCGCGGCACGCGCGTGGCGATCCTGTTGCGGGTCGAGCTCGATACGGCCCGGCCCTGCCGCGCGTGCGGGCGCGATGCATTCCGCTCCGGACGGACTTCGAATGGTCCCTGGTCTGAAGGGCATGTCCTTTCCCCGTTGTACGGCGGTAGCGTCAGGCATGGCCCCCGTGCCCGCCCTGTACGACGTACCGCGGCCGATGCATCCGTCAAGCGCGGACGACCGGCCGGGTCAGTATACGCAGCCGGCCGCGGCGCAAGGTTTAAGAATTGTCAGACAGGCGCGTCCGGGCGAGAACCGGGCGCCGAAGGCGCGCGCCGCGACGGCGGCGGGCACGATGCGCACCGTCAGCGACGGCGCATCAGGAACACGAAGGTTTTGTCCTGCGTCGTCGATTCGACGATCTCGTTGCCCGTCTGCTTCGCAAACGCGGCGAAATCGCGTTGCGAGCCGGGATCGGTCGCGAGCACCTTGAGGATCTGCCCGCTCTCCATATCGGCGAGCGCTTTCTTCGCACGCAGGATCGGCAACGGGCAATTGAGCCCGCGCGCGTCCACTTCCTTGTGAATCTGCATCGGCTGTCGACCTTCGAATGACGCGCCATGCCGGCGCGGGAGGAAGCCGCGATTTTACCGCAGCGCCGCCGCACGCGCCCGGCAGCTGCCGGGCCGCCGCGCGGCGGGCGGCGCGCCGTCACGCGCCGGAAAACCCGCCGGCGAGCCGCTCGCGCAGATGCCGCACGAGTGCGCGCACCGCGCTCGGCACGACCGGGCTGTACGGCCGGATCGCGAAGATGTGGTCGCCGAACGCGCCGGACGGGCGCCATCCGTCGAGCAGCGCGACGAGCCGGCCCGCGTCGAGATCGCGCCGCGCGCTGAAATCGGGCAGCAGCGCGATGCCGAGCCCGCCGAGCGCGGCCTCGCGCATCGCCTCGCTGTTGTTCGCCGCGAAGCTGCCGCGCACCGGCACGCTCACGCGCTCGCGGCGCCGGCCGTGCGGCTCGAAGCTCCATGCGGTCGGTTCGTTGTCGCGCAGGTAGCACAGGCAGCTGTGATCGACGAGTTCGGCCGGATGCCGCGGCGCGCCGCGCGCGTCCAGATAGTCGCGGCTCGCGACGAGCAGCGAACGCGTGTCGCACAGCTTCCACGCGACGTGCGTTTGCGGCGCGGTCGTCGTGTGGCGGATCGCGAGATCGAACCCTTCCTGCGTCAGCGAATGCAGCCGATCGGACAGGTCGAGCTCGATGTTCACGCCCGGATGCCGGCGCAGGAAATCGGGCAGATGCGGGACGATCTGCTGCCGTCCGAGCGCGACCGGCGCCGTCACGCGCAGTAGCCCGCGCGGCTCGCCGGCCAGTTCCTTCACGCGCGCGAAGTGCTGCCCGATCGACTCGAACGCGTCGCGCGTGCTGTCGACCAGCGTCTGCCCTGCGTCGGTGAGCCGCACGCTGCGCGTCGTGCGACGCACGAGCGGCACGCCGGCCGCCTTTTCGAGATCGGCGATGCGCTGGCTCATCGCGGCCTTGCTGATCCCGAGCCGTTGCGCGGCGGCCGTGAAGCTGCCTGCCGCCGCGAGCACCGTCAGCGAATGGATATGCGGCCAGAGCGCCTGGACATTTTGCTGGTTCATCCGGCGATTATTCAAAATTCTGAACAGTGAATCAAGCTGACCGACCTTCTCCGCGGCCGCGCGTTTGCCTAGACTGAGGACCTTCCCTGCCTCGAAACCCCAAGGAGACACGATGAATCCGGTTCCCGCGTACACGTCCGACGCCGACGTCGGCCACTATATCGACGGCGCGCCCGTCGCCGGCCGCAGCGGCCGCTTTCAGGACGTCCTCAATCCGGCGCTCGGCCGCGCGGTGCGCCGCGTCGCGCTCACCGACGGCAGCGAAGTCGATCGCGCGGTCGCGTCCGCGCACGCCGCGTTTCCGGCCTGGGCCGCGACGCCGCCGATTCGCCGCGCGCGCGTGCTGCACCGCTTCCTGCAGCTGCTGAACGAGCACCGCGATACGCTCGCGGCGATCATCACGGCCGAGCACGGCAAGGTGTTCTCCGACGCGCAGGGCGAAGTCGCGCGCGGCATCGACATCGTCGAATTCGCGTGCGGGATTCCGCAGTTGCTGAAAGGCGACTACACCGACCAGGTCAGCACCGGCATCGACAACTGGACGATGCGTCAGCCGCTCGGCGTCGTCGCCGGCATCACGCCGTTCAACTTCCCGTGCATGGTGCCGTGCTGGATGTTCCCGGTCGCGATCGCGGCGGGCAACACGTTCGTGCTGAAGCCGAGCGAGCGCGATCCGTCGGCGGCGCTGTTCATTGCCGACCTGCTCACGCAGTCCGGGCTGCCGGCCGGCGTGTTCAACGTCGTGCAGGGCGACAAGGGCGCGGTCGACGCGCTGCTCGATCATCCGGACGTACAGGCTGTCAGCTTCGTCGGCTCGACGCCGATCGCCGCATACGTGCAGCAGCGCGCGGTGCAGTCGGGCAAGCGCGTGCAGGCGCTCGGCGGCGCGAAGAACCACCTCGTCGTGATGCCGGACGCGAACATCGAGCAGGCGGTCGATGCGCTGATCGGCGCCGCGTACGGCTCGGCCGGCGAGCGCTGCATGGCGATCAGCATCGCGGTGCTGGTCGGCGACGTCGCGGACCGGATCGTGCCGATGATCGCCGAGCGCGCGCGCAAGCTCGTGATCGGCGACGGCATGTCGCCCGAAGTCGAGATGGGTCCGATCGTGACCGGCGAAGCGCTGAAGCGCATCGAAGGCTATATCGAGCAAGGCGTGCGCGAAGGCGCGAAGCTGGTGGTCGACGGCCGCGGGCTGCGCGTGCCGGGCCGCGAGGAAGGCTTCTTCACCGGCGGCACGCTGTTCGACCACGTGACGCCCGACATGCGGATCTACAAGGAAGAGATCTTCGGGCCGGTGCTCGGCTGCGTGCGCGTGAAGGATTTCGGCGAAGCGGTCGATCTGATCAACGCGCACGAATTCGGCAACGGCGTGTCGTGCTTCACGAGCGACGGCGGGATCGCGCGCGAATTCGCGCAGCGCATCCAGGTCGGGATGGTCGGCATCAACGTGCCGATTCCGGTGCCGATGGCGTGGCACGGATTCGGCGGCTGGAAGAAGAGCCTGTTCGGCGACATGCACGCCTACGGCGAGGAAGGCGTGCGCTTCTACACGCGGCAGAAGTCGGTGATGCAGCGTTGGTCGTCGAGCATCGGCAAGGGCGCCGAATTCGCGATGCCGACCGCGAAGTAATCGCCGCACGCGCGCGGCTCGCGGGCCGCGCGCGTTGCGTCAGCGCCCGTTCACGCGCTAGCCCGCGGCCTTCGTCCCGTGCGCGCCGCCCGACGTCGGCATGTACGACAGCTCGAGCCGGTACGCGAGCGCGACGAACAGGCTCTGCGCGAGGCCCATCGTCGCGGTCAGCGCGCGGAACCCGAACGTCGCGCTTTCCTGCACCATCAGCGTCACCTCCGCGTCGCGCGCGATCGGGCTCATGCGGCTGTCGGTGATCGCGATCAGCCGCGCGCCGCGCTGCACCGCCTGCTGCGCGACCTGCACCGTTTCTTCCGCATACGGCATGAACGAGATGACGATCATCACGTCGCCGGCGCGCACCGAGCGGATCTGCCCGAGCTGCATGCTGCCGAGCGCGCTGAACAGTCCGACGCGCTTGTCGGTGTGCTGCAGCGCATAGTCGAGATACACGGCGATCGGAAACGCGCGGCGCGAACCGGCGATCCAGATCGCCTGCGTATCGGCCAGCAGGTCGACCGCGTGCGCGAGCGCGGTCGTATCGAGCGTCTGCCGCAGCTGCTGCATCCCGGCGATGCTGCCCTTGATGAACTCGTCGGCGATCTGCTCGGGCTGCAGGCTCGACGAGCCCGATTCGATCACGTCGCGCAGCCGCAGACTGTAAGCGCGGCCCGGCGCGATCTGCTGCGCGAGCCCTTCGCGAAACAGCCGCTGCATCTCCGAGAAGCCGGAAAACCCGAAATGCTTCGCGAAGCGCACGACGGCCGACGGCTGGACGCCGCACGCGTCGGCGAGCGACTGGATTCCTTCGAGGCCGAGCCCGTCCCGATGCGTTTCGACGTGGCGCGCTATGGCCTTCAGGCGATTGCTGAGGCCGTCGTACTCCTGCGTCAGACGCTGCAGGAACTGCTCGACGGTGGCAGGCGGTTTCTCGGATGAGCTCATCGGATAGCGCGAAGTTGGCGGTCCCGGTGCGCGCGATGCAGCAGAACGCGGCCCGGGACTCGGCTGGATACATGCGTGAAGGGCGAATTTAATCACGTTTGCGGCACGGCCCGCGCCGCACGCTCGCTCCCACGCGCTCGATCGTCGCTCGCATACGGTCGACGGCGGCAGCCGGAACGATTCTCCGACGCCGCGACACGCCGCCAATATCGGGGCGTGTACCGATGCCGGCCGTGCGGCGTGCGACGCGCCGAGCATGCCGCGCCCGCTGCGGCCCGGCATGCTCAGCGATAGTCGACCCACACGCCGCCCGCATCCGCGGAACGTACGCAATTCTCGACCCATCGTACGCCTTCGACGCCCGCATGGACGTCGGGAAAGCGGATGTTCTTCAGCGCCGCCGTGTCGCCGCGGTCGGCCGCGTCCATCGCGAGCGCGAAACGCGCATACAGGTTCGACCACGCTTCGAACAGCCCTTCCGGATGTCCGGCGCCGATGCGATCGTCGCGCAGCGCGTTCGGATGCAGATAGCCCATCCCGCGATCGAGCACCTGCGCGGGCTGTCCCTGCACTTCGTAGCGCAACTGGTTCGGATGCTCGTCCCACCATTCGACGCTCGCCTTCGACCCGATCACGCGCACCTTCTGGCCATGCATCGAGCCTGCGTTCACCGCGCTCGACCACACGTAGCCGATCGCGCCGGTGTCGTACTCCATGATCGTGAACGCGTTGTCCTCGAGCGGCGCGCGGCTCTTCACGAAGCTCTGCCGCGAGCACATCAGCCGGCGGATCTTCAGCGCCGGCGCCATCACTTCGGAGATGTACAGCGGATGCGTGCCGATGTCGCCGAGCACGTAGCTCGGCCCAGCGAACTTCGGATCGACGCGCCAGCGGGCGGCCGCGCTCGCGGCTTCGACGCCGTCGCTGTGAAAGCCGTGCGCGAACTGCATCTGCACGATGCGGATCTCGCCGAGGTCGCCGCGCGCGATCATCTCGCGCGCCTGCTCGATCATCTGGTGGCCGGAATAGCCGTACGCGACGCCGACGATCCGGTTCCTGTCGATCGACAGCCGCTGCAGCGCCTCGGCCTCGTCGGTCGTGAAGCACAGCGGCTTCTCGCACACCACGTGCAGCCCCGCGTTCAGTGCGGCGCGGCAGATCTCGAAGTGCGTGTTGTTCGGCGTCGCGATCGACACCGCGCGGATGCCGTCCGCGCGTGCCGCTTCGGCTTCGAACATCGTCCGGTAGTCGGGATAGCAGCGCTCGGCGTCGACACCGAGCTTCACGCCGAACTGCCGGCCGCGCTCGGGATCGATGTCGAACGCGCCGGCGACGAGCCGGAAGCTGCCGTCGCGCAGCGCGGCCGACCGGTGGCTGTAGCCGATCTGGCTGCCGAGCCCGCCGCCGACCATTCCCCACGGAATCGAATGTCCCAGCACAATCTGTCCGTCGATCATGGTGTCGTGTTCCTCAGTTCGTATTCAGGTGTCCGGTTTCAGTGCTTCGAATTCGCATTCGTGCATTCATGCTTTCGCGCGTTCGTGCATTCGCGCGTTGCGTCGCTCAAGCGAACCCGGCCGACGCGAGAAACGCACGGCTCGCGGCGACGTCGCGCAGGCTCGTGCCCGCGTTGCGCGGATCGCGCTCCTGCTCGATCGTGATGTAGCCGGCGTAGCCGATGTCGTCGAGCGTGCGCTTGATCGCGCGATAGTCGAGCACGCCGCGGCCGATCGGGCACATCACGCCGCGCGCGCATGCGGCGAAGAACGCGATGTGCTCGCCCATCACCGCGTCGTACACCGACGCGTCGATATCCTTGAAGTGCACGTAGTCGATCCGCGCCGCGTGGCGGCGCAGCCAGTCGGCCGGATCCATGCCCGAGTAGTACAGGTGGCCCGTATCGAGGCACAGCCCGGCCGTGTCGGCCGGCACGTCCGCGACGATCCGGTCGATCTCGTCCGCGAATTCGATATAGCCGCCCGCATGCGGATGAACCACCGCGCGCACGCCGAACGCGTCGCGCGCGAGCGTCGCGATCTGCGCGATATGGTCGACCATCCGCGCCCAGCGTTCGGGCGCGAGACGCGGCGCGCGTTCGGAATGGCCGGCCGCGTAATCGCGCTCGTCGTGCCCCCAGTCCATCACGACCAGATACGGCGCCGCGTAGCGCTGCCCGGGCTGCGTCGGCAGCTTCGGCAACTGCGTGATCAGCGTGCAGATGTCGCGCGTCTGGCGCAGCAGGTTCGGCAGGTTTCCGGGCGACACGAGATCGTCGAAGATCGTGCCGGCCGTGATGCTCAGCCGCCGCCGCTCCAGCTCCGCGCGCACGACGTCGAGCTCGAGCGGGATGTAGCCGTACGGGCCGAGCTCGATGCCCGAATACCCGGCCGCCGACGCTTCGGCGAGCACGTGCCGCCACGGCGGCAGGTGCGGGTTCTTCACGTCGTCGACGCCCCAGCAGCACGGCGCGCAGCCTATCTTCATCGTCATGTCGGTCCCCGTAAAAAGCAGCGCGCCGCGTGTGCGGCGCCGCTGCCGCAGCTCACGCGCGATAGAACGCCGGACGTTCGGCCATCGCGATCGGCTCGACCGCCCCGCTCTTCTGCGCGCGCACGCACGCGTCGGCCGCGACCGCGGCCGCGTAGCCGTCCCATGCCGACGGGCCGGTCAGCGCGCGCTGCCGCACGCCGTCGATGAACGCCTGCAGCTCGACGTCGTACGACGCGATGAAGCGCTCCTTCCAGTCGGTCATGATCTCGACCGCATGCCGCGCCGCGTGCTTGATCGCGACCGCCGGCGGATCGGGCAGCTTCGCGATGCCGTTCTCGCCGACCACCTCGCACTGGATGTCGTACCCGTATTGGCAGTTCACGAAGATCTCGACGTCGATGCGCACGCCGCGCGCGGTTTCGAGCAGCACGATCTGCGGATCGGCGAGATGCGCGCTCGCATGGCGCGTCTTCCTCGGATACACGACCTGCGCGCTCACGTAGTCGTCGCCGAGCAGCCAGCGCAGCACGTCGAGCTCGTGGATCAGCGTATCGGTGATCGCCATGTCGGTCGTGTAGCGCTCGCCGACCGACTGGTTGCGGTGCGCGCAATGCAGCATCAGCGGCGCGCCGATCTCGCCGCTGTCGATCACGCGCTTGAGCGCGCGATAGCCTTCGTCGTACGGCCGCATGAAGCCGACCTGCACGAGCCGGCTGCCGTGCGCGATTTCGGCCTCGACGATCCGCATGCAGCCGTCGGCCGTCACCGCGAGCGGCTTCTCGCAGAACACCGGCTTGCCGTGCGCGATCGCATCGAGCACGAACGCCTCGTGCGTCGGCCCCCACGACGTGACGAGCACGGCGTGCACGTCGGCGGCCGCGATCACGTCGTGGCCGTCCGCGTAGATCTCCGCGTCGGGCGCGTATTTCGCGACCGCATCGCGCGCGTGCTGCGCGTCGATGTCGTTGACGGCCACGACGCGCGCGCCGGACAGCGTGCGGGTGAGTCTGCGGATATGGTCCTGGCCGATCGCGCCGCAGCCGATCACGCCGATTTGCAAAGTCATCTGGGTCTCCAGTCGGTCATCGACGGCGCGGGCGGGCCGCGCCGCTCACAAGGTTTTCAGTGCGCGCTGCGCGGCAGGAAATGGCGGTCGACGTAGCGCTGGATCGTCTCGCGCATGTAGCGCGACGACGCGTCCGCGCGGTCTTCCCACGCGAACACGCACGACGACATCACGCCGTCGAAGCCCGCGTCGCCGAGCGCGCGGAAGAACACGTCCCAGTCGATCTCGCCCTGCCCGATGTCGAGATGCTGGTGCACGCGGATCTGGTTCGAGCCGGGCGGATTCACGATGTAGCGCAGTTGGCTGCTCTTGCGGTGATCGAACGTGTCGGCCACGCGCACGTGCGCGAGAATCGGCGCGGCCTGCGCGATCATCGCGGCCATGTCGTCGCCGTAGTAGAACGTGTGCGGCGCGATGTACGACAGCCGCAGCGCCGGCGAGCCGAGGTTCGTGACGATGTCGATCGCCGGCTGCAGCTGCTCGATCCAGTCCTCCGGATGCGGTTCGACCGACAGCACGATGCGCTCGCGCTCGAGAATCGGCAGCAGCTCGTCCATCGAGCGGAACCACGCGGCTTCGCACATTTCCTTCGGATTCGCGCCGGGCCGCTCGCCGACCGACCGCTCCGGCGATGCGCCGCGGCCGAACTCGGACACCATCAGCGCGCACTCCATCTCGAGCGCGACCTCGATCGCCTTCTTCCAGCAGCGCACCGCCCATTGCCGCTCGTCCTCGAACGGGCTCGCCCACCGGTACATCGGCTGCAGCGACGCGAGGCCGACGCCGGCCGCGCGCAGCGCATGCCGGAACGCGGCGATGCGTTCACGCGTCGCGCGCGGCATCACCCACCAGTCGAGAAAGTCGCTGCGCGGCGACAGCTCGATCTGGTCGTAGCCGAGCTCGGCGACCGCGTGCGGCAGCCGGTCGAGCGGCAGGTGGCGGATCATGTACGGATCGAGAGCGATCTTCATGTCGTGTGCGCGTTCCTCGTCGTTCGGAATCGTCGCCGCCGGTCAGCGGCGCCCTTTCTTGTTGCGATACTGGTCGGCGATCACGGCCGCGACGATGATCGCGCCCTTGACCATCTCCTGGTAGTACGCGTCGATGCGGATGAACGTGAAGCCCGACGTCATCACGCCGAGGATCAGCACGCCGATCACCGTGCCGGTCACGCGCCCGAGGCCGCCGGACAGCGACGTGCCGCCGATCACGACGGCCGCGATCGCATCGAGCTCGTACATCACGCCCATCCCCGACTGGCCGGAGATCGCGCGCGCGGCGGTCACGGTGCCCGCGATGCCGCTCAGCAGCCCGGCGATCGCATACACGAACACCAGGTGACGCGTGACGTTGATGCCCGACACGACGGCCGCATGGCGGTTCGCGCCGATCGCATACGTGTATTTGCCGAAGCGCGTATAGCGCAGCACGACGTGGAAGATCGCCGCGACGACGACGAAGACGATCACCGGGTTCGCACCCGCGCCGATCGCCGCGAACTGGTCGGTGAGCATCGACACCGGCATCCCGTTCGTGAACCACTTCGCGAACCCGCGTGCGGCGACCATCGTGCCGAGCGTCGCGATGAACGGCGGAATGCCGGTCAGCGCGATCAGCGAGCCGTTCAGCAGCCCGACCAGCAAGCCGACGCACACGCCGGCGAGCACCGGCCAGATCACCGGCAGGTCGGTCAGATGCGGAAACACCGCGCGCGGAAAATCGGACACCTGCGCGAGGCTCGCCGACACGACCGCCGCCGCGGCGACTACGGACCCCGACGACAGGTCGATCCCGCTCGTGATGATCACGAGGTTCACGCCGACCGCGATGATGCCGATCACCGCCATCTGCAGCACGATGATCTCGAGCCGCTCCGCGTTGAACAGGAAGCTCTGGCCGACCACGACCCAGCCGATCGCCTCGAAGAACAGGCTGATGCCCACCAGCACGAGAAAGATGCTCAGCTCGGGCGGCCACTTCGCGTGCCGCGTCTTGATCGTCATGGTCTGCGCATCGGCGACCGGATTCAGATTGCCCATTTCAGTTGTCTCCATGCTTGTTGCCGCTCAGCGCGATGCGAGGTCCATGATGCGGACCTGGTCGGCGTCCTTGCGATCGACGATGCCGGTCATCCGCCCTTCGTGCATCACCATCACGCGGTCGCTCATGCCGAGCACTTCCGGCATCTCCGACGAGATCATCAGCACCGCGACGCCCTTGCCGGCGAGCGCGCTGACGAGCCGGTGAATCTCGGCCTTCGCGCCGACGTCGATGCCGCGCGTCGGCTCGTCGAGGATCAGGATGCGCGGCTGCGTGAGCAGCCAGCGGCCGATCAGCACCTTCTGCTGGTTGCCGCCCGACAGGTTCTGGATTTCCTCGTGCAGCCCGGGCGCCTTCACGCGCAGCATCCGGCTCATTTCGTCGCAGTCGCGCTTGAGCTGCGCATGCCGGACGAAGTTGAACTTCACGTAGCGGCGGCTCAGCACCGCCGCTTCCATGTTCGCGAGCAGGTCGAGGTTCAGGAAGCAGCCGGTGTCCTTGCGGTCCTCGGTGAGGAACGCCATCCCGTGCTTCATCGCCTGCGCGGGGGTCGCGATGCGCACCGGCTTGCCGTCGATGCGGATTTCGCCGGACGTGGCCGGCACGACGCCGAACAGCGCTTCGGCGACGTTCGAGCGCCCCGAGCCGACGAGGCCCGCGACGCCGAGAATCTCGCCGGCGCGCAGATCGAAGCTCACGTCGCGGAACACGCCGTCGACGCCGAGATTGCGCACCGACAGCACGACGTCGCCGATCGGCACCGTCTCCTTCGGGAACATCTGCGTGATCTCGCGGCCGACCATCATCCGGATGATGTCGTCGCGCGTGACGTCGGCCGACGCATGCGTGCCGATGTACTTGCCGTCGCGGAACACCGAGAACTCGTCGGCGATCTCGAACAGCTCGTTCATCTTGTGCGTGATGTAGACGATGCCCTTGCCCTGCTCGCGCAGCTGCCGAATGATCCGGAACAGGTGCGTGACTTCCTTGTCGGTCAGCGCGGACGTGGGCTCGTCCATGATCAGCACGTCGGAATCGAACGACACGGCTTTCGCGATCTCGACCATCTGCCGGCTCGCGACGGTCAGCGTGCGCACGTCGGCTTCCGGATCGATGTCGATCGACAGCCGTTCGAACAGCGCGGCGGTGCGGCGGCGCAGTTCCGCATGATCGATCAGCCCGAAGCGGTTCTTCGGCTCGCGGCGAATCCAGATGTTCTCCGCGACCGTCATGTACGGCATCAGGTTCAGTTCCTGATGGATCATCGCGATCCCGCGCTCGAGCGCGTCGAGCGGGCCGTTCAGCACGACCGGCTCGCCGTTGATCAGGATCTCGCCCTTGTCGGGCGTATAGACGCCCGCGATGATCTTCATCAGCGTCGACTTGCCCGCGCCGTTCTCGCCCATCAGCGCATGAACGGTGCCGCGGCGCACGCGGAACTGCACGCCGTCGAGCGCGACGACGCCGGGAAACGACTTGCCGACGCCGCGCACCTCGAGCACGCAGTCGCCGGGAGCCGCCGGGCCGGACGAACCCGGCGCGGCCTCGCCGGCCGGCGGGCGCGCCATCCTGGCTGTAAACATGGACGTTCCTCGAAAATCGCACGCGCGCCCGGCACGCGCCGGGCCTGCGCAGTTCATCGGATCGCCGGTCAGTGCTTGGCGTACTGGTTCATGTTCTCGGGCGTCACGAGCTCGAACGGCACGTTCACGTAGCGCTCGACGTTCTGCTTGCGCGCGAGCTTCAGCGCGGTGGCGACCGCCTGCGAACCCTGGCCCGACGCGTTCTGGTACACGGACACCTTCAGCTCGCCGTTCTTCATCGCGGCGAGCCCGTCCGGCGTCGCGTCGATGCCGGCCACGATCGTCTTCGGCGTCAGCTTGCGCGCGGCCTTCAGCGCGTTGATCGCGCCGATCGCCATTTCGTCGTTGTTCGACACGATCGCGTCGAACTTCGTCCCGGAGCTCAGCCAGTTCATCGTGATGTCCTGGCCCTGCGTGCGGCTCCACTTGCCTTCGCGCTTGTCGACGATGCGCATGCCCGAGCAGTCCTTCGTCGCGATCACGTCCTCGATGTCCTTCGTGCGCGCGCGCGCCGATTCGTTGGACAGCTCGCCCATCAGCACCAGGATGTCGCCCTTGCCGCCGAGCAGCTTGCACACCTGGCGCGCCTGCAGCGTGCCCGACTGCTTCTCGTCCGACGCGACCACCGCGACGCCGGCCGGCAGCTTGTCGAAATCGACCGGCTTGCGGTTCACGTAGACGAGCGGGATCTTAGCGGCCGTCACCATCTTCGTGATCTTCGGCGTCGCGTCGGTGTCGACGGCGTTCACGACGATCGCGTCGACCTTCTGCGCGATCATGTTCTGCACCTGGCTCAACTGCTTGCCGACGTCGTTGCCGGCATCCTCGATCTGCACGGTCGCGCCGTCCTTCTTCGCCGCGTCCGCGATGCTGTTGCGCAGGATGGTCAGGAACGTGTCGTCGAACGACGCCATCGTCACGCCGATCTTCTCGGCATGCGCGAGCGGCATCGCCAGGATCGCGGCGGCCGCGACGGCCATCAGCTTGGTCTTCATGATCGATCTGTCTCCTCATCTCCGGGGGCGGAAAGCGGCGCGTTGCGCGCCGTCGTGCCGAGTCCGATACCGACTGCAGCATCCGGATGAAACTGTAGAACACTTCGTCGACGATGTGGAAATTTATTTCTACGTGATTTCACCTAGGGAACTGGATTTCCAAAAATACTAGACTGCGTCCGTAGCCCGATTCCCGTGCGGCGGGCGCGCGTGCGTCGTGCAAGCGCGGTCCGCCGACGTCGCCGCGAATCGGTCCCCAATCAGCCGGCAGCGCCGAACGCCGGCCGCGAGCGTGAACCGTCTATGAGCCCGTTGAACTTTCCGAGTGACCGCCCCATCGATCTCGCCTGCCTCGGCCGCGTCGCCGTGGATCTTTACGCGCAGCAGTACGGCAGCCGGCTGGAGGACGCGCGCACGTTCCAGATGTATCTCGGCGGCTCGTCGGGCAACGTCGCGTTCGGCGTCGCGCGGCTCGGGCTGAAGACCGCGATGATCTCGCGCGTCGGCGACGAGCAGATGGGCCGCTTCGTGCGCGAGACGCTCGAGCGCGAAGGCTGCGACACGAGCCAGCTGCAGACCGATCCGGAGCGGCTGACCGCGCTGGTGCTGCTCGGGCTGAAGGATCGCGACACGTTCCCGCTGCTGTTCGTGCGCGAAAACTGCGCGGACATGGCCGTGCGCGCCGACGAAATCCGCGAGGACTTCATCGCCCGCTGCCGCGCGCTGGCGATCACCGGCACGCACCTGTCGACGCCCGGCACGCGCGAAGCGTCGCTGACCGCGCTCGGCTACGCGCGCCGCCACGGCGTCGTGCGCATTCTCGACATCGACTACCGGCCGGTGCTGTGGGGGCTCACCGCACGCGGCGCCGGCGAGAACCGCTACGTGCCCGATGCGGAGGTCACGCGGCAGCTGCAGCAGGTGCTCGGCGAGTTCGACCTGCTGGTCGGCACCGAGGAGGAATTCCTGATCGCGGGCGGCGTGCCGCACGACCTGATCGCGTCGCTGCAGGCCGTGCGCCGCGTGAGCGGCGCGGTGCTGGTCGTCAAGCGCGGCGCGCTCGGCTGCTGCGTGATCGAACGCGACGTTCCCGCGCGCATCGACGATGCGCCGACGTTCCATGGCGAACGCGTCGAGGTGCTGAACGTGCTCGGCGCCGGCGACGCATTCCTGTCCGGGCTGCTGTCGGGGCTGCTGCGCGGCCGCGACTGGGCCGAATCGACGCGCATCGCGAACGCGTGCGGCGCGATCGTCGTGTCGCGCCACGCATGCTCGGCCGCGATGCCGACGCCGACCGAGCTCGCGCACTGGTTCGGCGGCAGCCGCAACCCGCAGGTCGACGCCGACCGCACGCTCGCGCATCTGCATCGCGTGACGGTGCCGCGCCGCGAATGGGACGACCTGTGCGTGATGGCGTTCGACCATCGCAGCCAGTTCTACGAACTCGCGGTGCAGGCCGGCGCCGACGAAGCGCGGATCAAGACGCTCAAGCGTCTGCTCGTGCGCGCGGCCGAACAGGTCGAGCGCGACCGACGGATCGAAGGCCACGTCGGCGTGCTGATCGACGGCGGCGCATACGGGCGCGACGCGCTCGCGTCGGCGACCGGACGCGGCTGGTGGGTCGGCCGCCCGGTCGAGCTGCCCGGCTCGCGGCCGCTGCGCTTCGACGAAACGCGCTCGGTCGGCTCCGCGCTCGTGCACTGGCCGACCGAGCAGGTCGTGAAGTGCCTCGTCCACTATCACCCGGACGACGACGTCGACCTGCGCGTCGCGCAGGAGCAGCGCGTGCTCGAACTGTGGGAAGCCACGCGCGCAACCGGCAACGAGCTGCTGCTCGAGATCATTCCGCCGCGCGCGGTCACGCCGGCCGGCACCGAGGACGACGCGGTGCTGCGCACGGTCGCGCGCTTCTACAACCTCGGCGTGATGCCCGAATGGTGGAAGCTCGCGCCGATGAGCGCCGACGGCTGGGCGCGGCTCCAGGCGCTCGTCGCCGAACGCGACCGCCATTGCCGCGGCGCGGTGATCCTCGGGCTGAACCAGCCGCTGCAGTATCTGGTCGACAGCTTCCGCTCGGCGACGAACCCGATCGTCAAGGGCTTCATGGTCGGCCGCACGCTGTGGGCCGACGCGTCGCTGAACTGGCTCGCCGGCCGCATCGACGATCAGGCGCTGATCGACGAAGTCGCCGGCAACTTCGCGCAGCTGGTGGACGCGTGGCTCGGCCGCCGCGACGCGGCGCGCGCCGCCGCGGCCTGACGCGCGGCCCGCGCATCCATTCGACTCCTTTTCCTCGAACGACGATGACCCAAACCGTAAGACTGACCGTCAGCCAGGCGCTGGTCCGTTATCTGGCCGCGCTGCGCGCCGAAGTCGCGCAGCCCGACGGACGCACCGAGATCCTGCCGTACTGCGGCGGCGTGTTCGCGATCTTCGGCCACGGCAACGTGGCCGGCCTCGGCGAGGCGCTGCACGCCGAACGCGACCGGCTGCCGACGTACCGCGCGCACAACGAGCAAGGGATGGCCAATGCGGCCATCGCCTTCGCGAAAGCGAATTTCCGGCAGCGGATGATGGCCGCGACGTCGAGCATCGGCCCCGGCGCGACCAACATGCTGACGTCGGCCGCGCTCGCGCACGTCGGCCGGCTGCCGCTGCTGCTGTTGCCCGGCGACGTGTTCGTGTCGCGGCTGCCCGATCCGGTGCTGCAGCAGGTCGAGGATTTCGAGCAGGGCGACGTCAGCGCGAACGACTGCTTCCGTCCGGTCACCCGCTACTTCGACCGCATCACGTCGCCCGAGCAGCTGCTCGTCGCATTGCCGCGCGCGATCCAGGTGATGACCGATCCCGCGCAGTGCGGGCCGGTCTGTCTCGCGCTGCCGCAGGACGTGCAGACGTTCGCGTACGACTGGCCCGAGGATTTCTTCGCGCCGCCGCTGATCCGGATGCGCCGGCCGCCGGCCGACGCGCTCGAGCTCGCCGATGCGCTCGACGTGCTGAAGGCCGCGAAGAAGCCGCTGATCGTGGCCGGCGGCGGCGTGCTGTACAGCCAGGCATGGGACGCGCTGCGCGCGTTCGCCGATACGCACGGCGTGCCCGTCGCCGAATCGCAGGCCGGCAAGGGCAGCCTCGCGTGGGATCACCCGCTGAACCTGGGCTCGATCGGCGTGACCGGATCGCCCGCCGCGAACCGCGCGGCCGCGCAGACCGACGTCGTGCTCGCGGTCGGCACGCGGCTGCAGGACTTCACGACGGGCTCGCACGCGCTGTTCGGCCACGCGACGCTGCTGAGCCTGAACGTGCAGCCGTTCGACGCGGGCAAGAAACGCGGCCGGCAGCTCGTCGCCGACGCGCGCACCGGCCTCGGCCAGCTGTCGGCCGCGCTCGCGGGCTGGCAGGCCGACGCCGGATGGACGGCCGCGAACCGCGATCAGGCCGCCGCCTGGAACGCGCGCGTGACCGAACTGACGACGCGCGTGCCGAACGACACGCTGCCGTACGACGCCGACGTGATCGGCGCGGTGCGCGACTCGGCCGCCGATGCGGGGCGCGACAGCGCGCGCGACGATCTGGTCGTCTGCGCGGCCGGCACGCTGCCGGCCGAGCTGCACAAGCTGTGGCGCAGCGGCGTGCCGGGCAACTATCACATGGACTATGCGTACTCGTGCATGGGCTACGAAATCGCGGGCGGGCTCGGCGCGAAGCTCGCGCGGCCCGAGCGCGAAGTGATCGTGATCGTCGGCGACGGCTCGTACATGATGCTCAACGCGGAGCTCGCGACGTCCGTGATGCTCGGCCGCAAGATCATCGTCGTGATCCTCGACAACCGCGGCTACGGCTGCATCGAGCGGCTGCAGCTGAACTGCGGCGGCGCGAGCTTCAACAACATGCTCGACGATTGCGTGCCGGAAGGCGGCGAACGCTCGACGATCGACTTCGCGATGCATGCGCGCGCGATGGGCGCCGAAGCCGTGCACGTGCGCGACGTCGCCGAGCTGCGCACCGAGATGCGGCGCGCACGCGCGGCGAAGAAGAGCCAGGTGCTCGTGATCGACACCACGCATCGGCGCACGACCGACGACGGCGGCGCGTGGTGGGAAGTCGCGGTGCCGGAAGTGTCCGCGCGGCCCGACGTCGAGCACGCGCATCGCCGCTATCTGGACGAAAAGACGCGGCAGCGGCGCTGACGCCGCGCCGCCCTGGCCCGCCCGCACGCACGCGACAACAACATCGAGGAAGCCTGACATGAGCTGGAACGTTCGCATCGGTATCAATCCCCTGTCGTGGATGAACGACGACCTGCCGTCGCTCGGCGGCGAAACGCCGCTCGAGACGGCGCTGAAGGAAGGCGCCGAAATCGGCTACGCGGGCTTCGAGCTCGGCAACAAGTTTCCGAAGACAGGCCCCGAGCTGAAGGCGAAGCTCGCGGAATTCGGCCTCGTGTGCGTGTCCGGCTGGTATTCGGGCTTTCTCGCGGAAGTCGCGCCCGGCATGACCGACGACGATGCAGTCGCGGCCGAGATCGAGCGCTGCCGCGCGCACATGACGAAGCTGCAGTACAACGACGTGAAGGTCGTCGTCTACGGCGAATGCGCGGGCACGATCCAGGGGCGCATCGACACGCCGGTCGCGAAGCGGCCGCGCTTCGTCGACGATGCCGCGTGGCAGCGCTACGCGGCGCGGCTCGACGCATTCGGCGCGCATCTGCTCGACACGTACGGAATCAAGCTCGCGTATCACCATCACATGGGCGCGTACGTCGAATCGCCGGACGACGTCGACCGCCTGATGGCGCTGACCGACCCGGCGAAGGTGTTCCTGCTGTTCGACACCGGCCACGCGTATTTCGGCGGCGCGCGCGATCCGGTCGCGCTATTGAAGAAGCACGTGTCGCGCGTCGTGCACGTGCACTGCAAGGACGTGCGGCCGCAGGTCGTCACGCAGGCGCGCAACGACGGCTGGAGCTTCCTGAACGGCGTGATCAACGGCACGTTCACCGTACCCGGCGACGGCGCGCTCGACTACGACGCAACGCTGCGCACGCTGAAGGACGCCGGCTACGAAGGCTGGCTCGTCGTCGAAGCCGAACAGGATCCGGCCGTCGCGCCGAGCTATCAGTATGCGAAGAAGGGCTACGAGTCGCTGCGCGCGATCGTCGACCGGCTGAGCGCATGATGCGGCGGCCGTTCCCTGCCCGTTTCCCATCGATTCCCCATTGCGGAGCCTCTTTCCCATGACGATTTCTCCCCTGCTGGTCAAGGCCTCGCCGGGCCGCGAGATCTGCAACGTGACGCCGGAGTCGGCCGGCTGGAAGCACGTCGGCTTTCGCGCGCTGCGTCTGAAGGCCGGCGACGCCGAAACGGTCGACACCGGCACGCGCGAACTGTGCGTCGTCGTGCTGACGGGCACCGTGCGCGCCGAAGTCGATGGCCGCACGTACGACGCGCTCGGCAGGCGCGACAGCGTATTCGACGACGTGTCGCCCGACGCGCTGTACGTGCCGGGCGGCAAGCGCGTGACGCTGGTCGCGTCGCGCGACGCGGAAGTCGCGCTGTGCACCGCGCCGTACGCGAGCGGCGACAAGACCGTGCAGCGGCTCGACGGTGAGCGGATGCGCCGCTCGGTGCGCGGGCAAGGCACGAATACGCGCTACGTGTGCGACATCCTGATGGGCGACAACCCGGCCGCGGATCGGCTGCTCGTCGTCGAAGTCGTCACGCCCGCGAGCCATTCGAGCAGCTATCCGCCGCACAAGCACGACCGCGACGCGGCGCCCGACGAAACGTCGCTCGAGGAAACGTACTATCACCGGATCGATCCGCCGCAGGGCTTCGCGTTCCAGCGCGTGTACACGGACGACCGCAGCCTCGACGAAGCCTGTGCGATCGAGAACCACGACGTCGTGATGGTGCCGCGCGGCTATCACCCGGTCGTCGCGCCGCACGGCTACAACCTGTACTACCTGAACGTGATGGCGGGGCCGACCCGTGCGTGGGCGTTCAAGAACGATCCCGCGCACGAATGGATGCTCGCTGACGCGCCGACGCGCTGAACGCACGATGAACGGACGCGCGACGCCGGACGCGCGACGAACGCAACGGAGAACGCAACGATACGGAGCTGCGATGGCGACGACCTTCCTGCGCATCGAACACGAGCCGTTCGACGGCGACGTGTCGGAGCCGACGCTGCCGTGCTTCAACGCGGACGTCGCACGCCGGCTCGGCGAAATCGCGATCAACGTCGCATCGCGGCGTGGGCTGCCGATCGCGGTGTGCATCGTCGGCCGGCATGCGCCGCTGTTCTACTGCGCGCTCGACGGCAGCGATGCGGCCGACAGCGACGCGATTCGGCGCCGGCAGAACACGGTGCTGCGCTTCGGGCTCAGTTCGCTCGAAGTCGGCGCGCAGTTTCGCCGCGCGGGCTGGTCGCTGCGCTCGCAAGGGCTGTCCGACGACGACTACGCGCTCGACGGCGGCGGCGTGCCGCTGCGGCTCGACGGCGCCGGGATGGTCGGCGCGATGACGATCGCGGGGCTCGACTCCGAGCGCAATCACGCGCTCGTCGTCGAAAGCCTGCGCTGGCACGTCGGCGCGCAGGCGGCGGCACTGATCGCGTAGCGGCGCCACCGCAGCACGCTGTCGCACGATCGCGTCGCGCGCCGCGCTCAGCGCAGGCCGCCGCTCGCGACGATGCGCTCGCCGGTCAGCCAGCGCGCGTCGTCCGACGCGAGGAACACCGCGACCGACGCGATGTCGTCCGGCTCGCCGAGGCGGCCGAGCGGCGTGTCGGCGAGCACCTGCTTCTCGAGATCCGAACCGACGATGCCGGCCGTGTGCGTGCCCTCGGTCACCACCATTCCCGGATTGATCGCGTTCACGCGAATCTTGCGCGGGCCGAGTTCGAGCGCGAGCACGCCGGTGATCGCGTCGACCGCGCCCTTCGTGCCGCTGTAGACGGCGCTCGCCGGCGGTGTCACGCTCGTCGCCACCGAGCTGATGTTGATGATGCTCGCGCCTTCGCCGAGATGCTTGACGGCGGCCTGCGTCGTGAGCAGCAGCCCGAACACGTTCGTATCGAACTGGCGGCGGTAGTGCGCTTCGGTAATCGCGTCGATCGGCGCGAATTCGTAGACGCCCGAATTGTTCACGAGCACGTCGAGACGGCCGTACGTGTCGATCGCGGTGTCGACGATGCGCTGAGCGTCGGCCGCCTTCGACACGTCGCCGCCCACCGCGACCGCCCGGCCGCCCGCATCGACGATCGCACCGACGACCGCATCCGCGCCCGCCTTGCTGCTCGCATAGTTGACGACGACCGCCGCACCTTCGGCGGCCAGCGCCTTCGCGATCGCGGCGCCGATGCCTTTGGATCCGCCCGTGACGATTGCGACCTTGCCTGCCAGCTTGCTCATGATTTCATTCCTCAGTCTGAAGACTTTCGATGGATGGGCCCCGGATGCCGCGCGTGCGGCGCACCGGCGTTGCTGGCAAATGTAGGCGCTCGCGCAGCGGCGATAAAGCGGCCCGAGCCGAATTGAGTGGCGCGGCCAGCCGAACAATCGACGGGCCGGCCGTCAGCCGGCGCTCAGCCACGCGTCGGCGACGTCGCCGCCGAGCGTCGCGAGCGATCCGTCGTAGACGATCCGCCCGCGCCCCATGACCGCGACGCGGGCGGCCAGCCGCGGCGCGAGCTGCAGCCGCTGCTCGATCAGCACGATCGCGACGCCGTCGGCCTGCAGCGCGGCGAGGCACGCGCCGACTTCGTCGACCGCGAGCGGCGCGAGCCCTTCGGCCGGTTCGTCGACGATCAGCACGCACGGGCCGCCGGCGAGCGCGCGCACCAGCGCGAGCACCTGCTGCTCGCCGCCCGACAGCCGTCCCGCCTTCACGTCCGCGCGTGCGGCGAGCAGCGCAAAGCGCGCGAACAGCCGCTCGAGCGCCGCGCGCTCGGCCGCGCCGCGCAAACCGCGCAAGCCGAGCCGCAGGTTGTCGCGCACCGTCAGCAGCGGGAACACGTCGCGGCTTTCGGCGACGTAAGCGACGCCGCGCCGCGCGATCTCGAACGGGCGCGCGCCCGCGCATTCGGCGCCGGCGATGCGCACCGAGCCGGCCGTGCGCACGAGCCCCATCACCGCTTTCGCGAACGTCGAGCGCCCCGAGCCGTTGCGGCCGAGCAGCGCGAGCGTCTCGCCCGGCGCGAGCGCGAGATCGACGCCGTCGAGCACCGGCTGCGCGCCGTACCACGCACGCAGCCCGCGGATGTCGAGCAGCGCGCTCATCGGCGGCCCTCGCCGAGATACGCGGCGCGCACCGCCGGATCGGCGCGGATCGCGTCCGGCGCGCCGCTCGCGACCACCGCGCCGCGCACGAGCACCGTGATGCGTTCCGCAAAGCCGAACACCGTGTCCATGTCGTGCTCGATCATCAGCACCGTGCGGCCTTGCGTCGTCGCGCGGATCAACGCGATCATCCGCGCCGCCTGCGCGCGGCTCATGCCGGCCGTCGGCTCGTCGAGCAGCAGCGTGCGCGCGCCGCTCGCGAGCGCGATCCCGAGATCGAGCGCGCGCTGCTCCGCATAGCCGAGTTCGCCGGCCGGCGTGTCGCGCTGCGCGTCGAGGCCGATGTCGTGCAGCACGCGCGCGGCCGCGCGATCGACCGACGCCGATTCGCGCAGCCGGCTCCACCAGCGCCGCCGCTCGTCCGGCGCATGCAGCGCCGCGCAGCGCAGGTTGTCGAACACGGTCAACCGCGCGAATGCGCTCGTCTGCTGAAAACTGCGGCCGATGCCGAGCCGGCTCGCGACGACCGGCCCGCGCCCGCGCAGCTCGACGCCGTGCAGCACGACGCGGCCGCGCGTCGGCCGGATCGCGCCGGCGATCACGCCGAACAGCGTCGACTTGCCGGCGCCGTTCGGTCCGATCAGCGCGTGGCGCTCGCCGGCCGCGACGCCGAGATCGACGCCGTCGAGCACCGTCTGCGCGCCGAAGCGCTGCACGATGCCGTGCAGCGCGATCGCGTTGCCGTTCATCGGATGCGCTCCCGCTCGTCACGCTGCGCATGCCGCCCATCGTGCGCGAGCCGCGTGCGCCAGCTCCACAGCAGCGTGCCGATGCCGGCCGCGCACGCGGCGACGGCCCAGCCGAGCGGCGTGTCCGCGTCGATGCGCGCCGCACCGAACGCGAACCCGGCCCCGCCGTCCTGCGCGAAGCGCAGCGCGTAGCCGAGTTCGGCCGCGCACACGAGCGCGACGCCCCAGAACGCGCAGGCGGCGACGCCGCACAGCAGGCGCCACCGCTCGACGGCCGGCGCGCCGCGGCGCAGCGCGTGCGCGATAGCCGCCGCGATGCCTGCCAGCCCGTGCGGCGCCGCGACGACGATCGCGACGAACAGCACGCCGACATACAGCGCCCATGCGCGCGACACGCTCGCGACGACGACGCTCAGCGCGGTCAGCACCGCGGCGCCGGCCGCGGGCCCGAAGAACGAGCCGGTGCCGCCGATCACGGCGGCAATCAGCACGGTCGCCGAACGCGCCATCGACACGCTGTCGGGCGTCGCGATCTCGACGTCGATCAGCGTCAGCGTGCCGGCAATCCCCGCGAAGAACGACGCGCACGTGACCATCGCGAGCCGCACGCGGCGCGGATCGGTGCCGAGCGCCGCGACGCGCGCGGGATTGTCGCGCACCGCGTTCGCGAGGCGCGCGAACGGCGTACGCGTGAGCGCATGCATCGCGACGGCCGACGCGATGCACCACGCGGCGATCACCGCATACGCGTGCGCCGGCGCGCCGAAATGCCAGCCGCCCCACGGCGTGCCGCTCGCGCGGTCGATCGGCACGCCGCCGATCCCGCCGAACCACGCGGGCACGCTCCACGCGGCGGCCGCCACGCATTCGCCGAGGCCGAGCGTGATCATCGCGAACGCGGTGCCGGCGCGCCGCGTCGCGAGCAGGCCCGCGACGAAGCCGAAGCCCGCGCCGGCCGCGCCGCCGACGAGCGGCAGCAGCGGCAGCGGACCGCCGAAGCGGTTGAACCAGTGCGCGGCCGCGAACGCGCCGAGACCGGCGAATGCCGCATGTCCGAACGACAGCAGGCCCGTCGTGCCGAGCTGCAGGTTGTACGACAGCGCGAGCACGACGAGCGCAGCCGTCTGCGCGAGATAGCCGAGCACCGCGCCGTGCGGCCACAGCCATGCGGGCAGCGCGACGCACGCCGCGAACAGCGCCCAGCGGACGATGCCGGACCCGCTGCGGCTACGCATCGGCACGCTCGCCGAACAGGCCGCGCGGACGTGCGACCAGTACCGCGACCAGCAGCAGGTACGGCACCAGCGGCGCGAGCTGCGCAATCGATATCGCGCCGACGCCGTCGGGCAGCGCGACGCCGGCCCACAGCGCGAGCTCGCGCAGCGACGTGTCGCTCGACGCGGCGAAGGTCTGCGCGAAGCCGACCGCGAGCGACGCGACGAACGCGCCGCCGAGCGAACCGAGCCCGCCGATCACGACGACCGCGAACACCACCGAGCCGACCGTCTCGGCGAGCGCCGGCTCGATCACCGCGAGCGGCGCACCGATCACGCCGGCCAGCGCGGCGAGCGCGGTGCCCGCGCCGAACAGGCCGGTCATCACGCGCGGCACGTCGTAGCCGAGCGCCTCGACCGCCGCGCGATGCGTGAGCGCCGCGCGCACGACGAGTCCGACGCGCGACACGCGCAGCAGCACGCCGAGCGCGATCAGCATCGTCGCGGACATCGTCATCATGAACAGCCGGTAGCGCGGCAGCGCGACGTCGAACGCGACGACCGGCGCGCCGTCGAACCACGCGGGCACCGGCGCGGGCAGCGGCGCGAGCCCCCAGACGAGTTTCGCGCCCTCGCCGATCAGATACGCGAGGCCGAACGTCAGCAGCAGCTCGCTCGTGTGGCCGCGTGCCTGCACGCGGCGCAACAGCCAGCGCTCGCAGCCCGCGCCGATCAGCCCGACCGCGAGCGGCGCGAACACGAGCGCGCACCAGAAGCCGGCCCGCGCGGCGATGCCGTAGCCGACGTACGCGCCGAGCATGTAGAAGCTCGCATGCGCGAAGTTCAGCACGCCCTGCACGCTGAAAATCAGCGTGAGGCCGGCCGACAGCATGAACAGCAGCAAGCCGTAGCTCAGACCGTTGAACGCGTCGAGCGCGAACGTATGCATCGCGGCGATGCCCGTCAGCCAGCGAGCGGCGCGAGTGCCGCGCGCAGCGCGTCGGGCAGCGGCACCGGGCGGCGCGTGCCGCGATCGACGTACACGTGCACGAAGTGCCCCTGCGCGGCCGGCGCGTCGGCGCCCGCCGCGAACAGTCCGATCTCGTAGCGCACGCTCGACGTGCCGAGCTTCGCGACGCGCAGCCCCGCGTCGACCGCCTGCGGAAACACGAGCGGCGCGAAGTAGTTGCACTGCGTCTCGACGACGAGGCCGATCGTCTGTCCGTGCTCGACGTCGAGCACGCCGGCGCGGATCAGATACTCGTTCACGACCGTATCGAAGTAGCTGTAGTAGACGACGTTGTTCACGTGTCCGTAGACGTCGTTGTCCATCCAGCGCGTCGTGATCGGCAGGAAGTGGCGGTACGCGTCGCGAAGACGCGGCTGCGGTTTGTCGGACATGTCGGTAGCGGTATCGGGACGAAGAACGGGAAACGCGGCGGTGTTGCGGTATCGCAGGGGTGCGCCGCGCGAGCCGCCGTATCGCGATCGCGTGCGGCGCGGCGGCCCGCGGCGGTCGATATCGGCATTCGCGGTGCAGGCCGGTGCGTCACTGCCCCGGCCGGTCGACGAACTCGAAATCGAGGCCGCGCGCACGCATCCAGTCGGCGAGCGCGTGGCCGGTGCCGGCGCGCCATGGACGCAGCAGCGGCGGATCGACGAGCTTGTATTCGAGCAGTTCGGGCGACAGCGCGACCGCGCCGGATGCGCGCACGTGATACGCGATGATCAGCTCGTTCTTGCGGATGAATTCATAGACGCCGACGAGCGTGACCTGCTCGGCCTTCAGCCCGGTTTCCTCGAACACCTCGCGCGCGATGCCGGCCTCGGGCGTTTCGCCGTTCTCGAGGAAGCCGGTGATCAGCGCGAACATCCCTTCCGGCCAGGCCGCGTTGCGCGCGAGCAGGATCTTGCCGTCGAGCTCGACGATCGCGGCGACGACCGGCAGCGGGTTGTTCCAGTGCACGTAGCCGCACGCGTCGTCCGGGCAGGCTTGGCGGATGCGGCCGCCCTCGTGTTCGGGATCGGCGCGCTCGGTCAGCGGGCGCGCGCAGCGCGGGCAGAAACGGTAGTCGGCAGTGGTCATCGTGGAGACGTGGCGGGCGCGCGGCCGCCGCTCGCCGGCGGCTCGCGCGCCCGCTCGGCGCGGGAAAGGCTTCATTCTAGCGAGTTTGCCCGCGCGGCAGACGATCCGGCCCCGCCGACGTCAGCGGCGCGCGCGACCGCCGGCGGCGCTCGCCGCGAAGCCGGCGG
>NZ_CABVPR010000043.1 GCF_902499135.1 Burkholderia dolosa | reverse complement strand
CGAAGAAGCCGAAGAAGCCGAAGAAGCCGAAGAAGCCGAAGAAGCCGAAGAAGCCGAAGAAGCCGAAGAAGCCGAAGAAGCCGAAGCCGCAATGGCCGGCGCATCGGGCGGCTCGTGCAGCCAGCGCCACGTCAGCACCGCCGACCCCGCGCATAGCAGCATCAGCGCGCCGTACACCGCCGCGAACCCGACATGCGACGCGAGCGCGGGCAGCAGCGCGGCGCCGACGCCGCCGCCGAGCGGGACGGCGGTCTGGCGAATGCTCATCGCGAGCCCGCGTTCGCGCTCGCCGAACCAGCGCATCACCGCGCGTCCGCTCGAGCCGTTCACGCTGCCGCCGAGCAGCCCGACGCAACCCATCGCCGCGACGACGCGCGCAAGCGGCGGCACCGCATGCGCGTTCGGGACGATCGCGCACACCATCAGCGCGAGCATCGCGGCCGTCGCGACGAGGCCGGTCAGCAGCACGCGGCGATCGCCGAAGCGATCGGCGGCGATGCCCCACGGCAGCTCGGACAACGCGACGCCGAAGCCGAGCGCGCCGAGCACGAGCCCGAGCGCGCCGTTGTCGAGGCGATACGCGCTGCGCATCCAGACGGCGGTGGTCGGAATGCCGGCCGCGGCAGCCGAAAAGCTCATGTTCGCGGCGACGCCGGCCGCGAGCACGCGCCAGCGATGCGCGGCGCCGCGCGCGACGCGGGCGGCCCGAACGGGAGAACGGGACGAAGCGATGGATTGCGTATTCATGGCGACGGACCTGAACCGGAAATTGACAGTCACAGTCTCGCCGCCTACATTGATCCTGAAAATCGGAAAGTTTTTAACGAACCGTTCGACAAAACAGGATGATCGACATGTGTGCACAGAGCGTGTCCGACGACGACGCGACGTCGCCCGCCGCGGCCGATGCCGCGCTGGCCCGTCCAAATTTCGACATCGCCGCGTTGCGCAGCCTCGTTGCGGGCGTCGATCTCGGCAGCTTCGCGAAGGCGGCCGATCGCGTCGCGCGCTCGACGTCGGCGGTGAGCGCGCAGATCCGCAAGCTCGAGGAGCAGGCCGGCACGCCGCTGTTCGTGAAGTCCGGCCGCGGGTTGGCGCTGACCGATGCCGGCGACGCGATGCTGCGCTATGCGCGGCGGATCGTCGAGCTGAACGACGAGGCGGCTGCGGCCGTGCGCGGCGTGAAGCTGGACGGCTGGGTGCGGGTCGGGCTGCAGGAGGATTTCGGCGAAGCGATCCTGCCCGACGTGCTCGGGCGCTTCGCGCGCGCGCATCCGAAGGTGAGGATCGAGGCGCGCGTCGCGCGCAACGCCGATCTGCTCGAGCGGCTCGACGCGAATCAGCTCGATCTCGCGCTCGTGTGGGGCGATCCGGCGTCGGCGGCGCTCGAGTCGCGGGCGGGAATCGACAGCGAAGCGATTGCGCAGGTGCCGATGCGGTGGATCGCGGCGGTCGGCGCGCGCGCCGCGGGCTTCGGCGTGCCGGACGGCGGCGATGCGGGGCCGGGCAGCGCCGCGTCCGGATCGGCCGCGATCGCACGTCGCGCGACGAACGCACGAGCACCGGCCGCGGCGGGCGAGCCGCTGCCGCTCGTCGTGTTCGATCGGCCGTGCCGGTTTTTCAGCGCGGCGACCGACGCGCTCGATCGCGCCGGCGTGCCGTGGCGCGTCGCGTTCACGACGCCGAGTCTGGCCGGGCTGTGGGCAGCCGCGGCGGCCGGTCTCGGCCTGACGGTGCGGTCGCATTACGGGCTGCCCGCGTCAGTGCGCGCGCTCGACGCGGCGACGTGCGGGTTGCCGGAACTGCCGAGCGTGCCGCTGATACTGTTGCGGCGTGCGTCGTCCGCGACGCCGACCATCGACCGGCTCGCGCGCATCGTCACGCAGGCGGTGGCCGACGCGACGCACACGCGCGCGACCACCGCACTCGCGGCCGCCGCTTGACTGCGACGCCGGCAGCTACGCGAGCGCGGCGGCCGGCGCGTGCGCGTCGAGTTCCGCGCAGAGTTGCGCCAGCGTGGCGCACAACCCGTCGCTCGCCGGCACGAACGGCAGCCGCAGCTCGTTCTCGCACCATGCTTGCGCAGCGAGCACGGCCTTCACCGGCGCCGGGTTCGGCTCGGCGAACAGCGCGGCGACGAGCGGCTGCAGCGCGGCCGACATGCGCCGCGCGTCCGCGAGCCGCCCGTCGCGCAGCAGCGCATGGATCCGCACGTGCCATTCGGGCAGCACGTGCGCGCTGCTCGCGATCGTGCCGTGCGCGCCCGCGCACAACGCCGCGAAATTCTGGTTGTCGTCGCCGGACAGCACCGCGAGCGGCGTGTCGTGCACGAGCCGGCTCATCCGGTCGAGCGTGCCGCCGCATTCCTTGATGCCGGCGACGCGCGGGTCACGCGCGAGCGCCTGCAGCGTGTCGAGTTCGACGTTCACGCCGGTGCGATACGGAATGTTGTAGACGAGCACCGGCAGATCGGCCGCGTCGACGATCGCCTCGACGTGCCGGCGGATGCCGTCCTGCGTCGGCCGCACGTAGACGGGCGGCGTGACGAGCAGCCCGTCCGGCCGCAGCGCCGCGAGTTCGCGGGCGCGGGCGGCTGCCGCGTGCGTCGCGCTCGCAGTCAGCCCGACGACGATCGGCCGGTCGGGCACCGCGTCGCGCAGCGTCGCGAACACCGCGTCCTGTTCGCGCGCGTCGAGCAGCACGCCTTCGCCGGTCGTCGCTCCGGCGACGAACCCCGCGATGCCGGCGTCCGCGTAGCGGCGCGCGAGCCGCGCGAGCGCCGCGTGGTCGACTTCGCCGCGATGAAACGGCGTGATGATCGGCAGCCAGATACCTTCGAAACGTGTGTGCATGCAAAGCCTCATGGTGGAAACGGAGTGGGGAGGAACCGTTCCGCCGGCGCGGTGCCGGAGCGAGGCGTGCAAGCGAGGAGAAGAACAACGACCTGCGGGCATCCCGTCCGGCATTCGCCTGACGGGACGCGACATCCCCGTCAGTCGAGGAGTCGTTTTTTCAGTTTCAGCCCGGCCGCGCGCGCGCCTGCCGCGACGGCGGCGACGATCGTGGACGAACGCAGGGCAGCGGACATGGATGAACCGTGGAGTTGGGCTGAGCGGCGATCTTAACACTCGATCGCGCGCCCGCGCGAGCGGCCGCCGCGCGTTAGCAGAATTCGAGATTTGCTTTCCACCACAGATTGGAAGGGCCGCTGCGCGCGGCCGCTAGAATGCCCGCTTACGTTTGGATGACGGCGCGCGAGCGCGGTCACGCATATCGACCACCACTGGAAACGGGGCATATCACGATGGTAAGCATCAACGGAATCGGCCGCTGGCTGCACGCGGGCGCGGCGGCGGCGCTGATCGTCGCGGCGACGGCCGCGCACGCCGACACGTCGATCCTGAACGTGTCGTACGACGTGACGCGCGAGCTGTACAAGGACATCAATGCCGGCTTCGTCGCCGCGTACAAGCAGAAGACCGGCGAGACGGTGACGATCAAGCAGTCGCACGGCGCGTCGAGCGCGCAGGCGCTGTCGGTGCTGCAGGGGCTGCAGGCCGACGTCGTGACGATGAACCAGCCGAACGACATCGACCTGCTCGCGGAGCGCGGCCAGCTGCTGCCGAAGGACTGGCGCACGCGCTTTCCGGACAACAGCTCGCCGTATTCGACGACGATGGTGTTCCTCGTGCGCAAGGGCAATCCGAAGGCGATCAAGGACTGGAGCGACCTCGCGAAGCCCGGCGTGCAGGTGATCATCGCGAACCCGAAGACGTCGGGCAACGGCCGCTACGCGTATCTGGCCGCGTGGGGCTACCAGAAGCAGAAGGGCGCGACCGACCAGCAGGCGCTCGACTTCGAGAAGGCGATCTTCCGCAACGTGCCGGTGCTCGACTCCGGCGGCCGCGGCGCGACGACCACGTTCACGCAGCGCGGGATCGGCGACGTGCTCGTCACGTTCGAGAACGAAGTCGCGCTGATGGACACCGGCGCGTCGGGCGCGCAGTTCGACGCCGTGTATCCGTCGGCGAGCATCCTCGCGGAGCCGCCGGTGGCCGTGGTCGACAAGGTCGTCGACAAGAAGGGCACGCGCAAGGTCGCGCAGGCGTATCTCGACTATCTGTACACGCCGCAGGCGCAGGAGATCATCGCGCAGCATCATCTGCGTCCGCGCGACGCGAACGTGCTGAAGAAGCACGAGGCCGAATTCAAGCCGCTGAAGACCTTCAGCGTCGAGCAGATTTTCGGCAGCTGGGCGAACGCGCAGAAGACGCACTTCGCCGACGGCGGCACGTTCGATCGCGTGATCGTCGACCGCAAGTGATACGGCGAGCGGCCGTACGGTAGCGACGACGCCGGCCCGCGATGCGGCCGGCGTTTTTTTTGGCGCGGTACGCGCGCTGATGCCGGCCAGCGCTGCGCGGCGACGGCCGACGCGCACCGCGTGCTACGCTCATCGCCTTCCTGCTTCAGGTGCCGCGCGATGAACGCCGAATCGTATTCCCCCGCTTCCCGCGGCCGTGGCCGCAAGATCTGGTCGGGCACCCGGCCGGTCGTCGCTTACGGGATGCCGCCGCTCGGCTGGCGCGACCTGTATCACCGCGCGCTGACCGTGAGCTGGCCGGTGTTCTTCCTGTCGCTCGCCGTGCTGTTCCTGCTGCTGAACAGCGGCTTCGCGGCGCTCTACCTGCTCGGCCGCGCGCCGATCGCGAACCAGTCGCCGCCCGGCTTCGCCGGCGCGTTCTTCTTCAGTGTCGAGACGCTCGCGACGGTCGGCTACGGCGACATGCATCCGCAGACCGTCTATGCGCACGTCGTCTCGACGCTCGAGATCTTCGTCGGGATGTCGGGCATCGCGCTGGCCACCGGGCTCGTGTTCGCGCGGTTCTCGCGGCCGCAGGCGAAGATTCTGTTCGCGCGCTACGCGATCGTGCGGCCGCTGAACGGCCGGATGACGCTGATGGTGCGCGCCGCGAACGCGCGCCAGAACGTGATCGCCGAGGCGCAGGCGAAGCTGCGGCTGATGCGTGTCGAGGGCACGCACGAAGGCTACACGCTGCGCAAGATTCACGATTTGCCGCTCGTTCGTAGCGAGCATCCGATCTTCCTGCTCGGCTGGAACCTGATGCACGTGATCGACGAAGCGAGTCCGCTGTTCGGCGAGACGCCCGAATCGCTCGCCGCGCGCGACGCGTCGCTGCTGATCACGATCGAGGGATCGGACGAGACGACCGCGCAGATGATGCAGGCGCGCTATGCATGGCCGCACGACCGGATTCGCTGGGCGCATCGCTACGTCGATCTGATGCACGACGAGGACGGGATCACGCACATCGACTACACGCATTTTCATGAGGTGGTGCCGGTGGACGGCGATGCGGATGAGCGTGGGATGCCGGGAGGGGTGGTCGGGGAGAGAAGTGCGTCAACTGATGTGGTTTCTCAGCCGCCTGGCCGCGATAGCTAGCATCCAGGTTGCAACTGCTGACGATGCGACCTTTGGCTGGGCGCCGCAACGAGCCAGTGTCGTCCATGCTTGGCTCTCGGGCGCATGGTCGTTGACCTTTTGCGATCTTTTTTTACGCGCGTCGCCGGCTTGCAGCGTTTTCTGCCCGTAACTGTGCTGTTTGACCGTTATCCAGAAAATTGAACCGTGATCGGACTATGTGCGATGTTCATTCCGTTTCGATTTTTCTATTTAGGGTGTTGAGTGTGCGGTATGCCAGATACGAATATCTGGCGTATCTGCGTCTGCGTACTCAAATGGACGGGAAGACGAGCATGGAGACTAAAGAATCGGTGAGGAGTGGATTTGAAAAATGGCAGGATGGAATCGGCAGGGCTGTCGGAAATGCTAGCTGGGATAGCTGGGATTGCGAAATTCAGATGGCAGTAAATGAATATAATCGTCATTTATCGGGAGTTGCCGGGTACAGACCTCTGGATTGGCGTCTGGTGAAGGCAATGACATGGGTTGAAACGGGGGAAAATAGTTCTGAATGGAGAATTAAGCCATTACAAATCGGCGTGCCGGGCGACCCAGGTTTGGCATCGTTCCTTCACGGCAACGAGGGGGGCGACTTGATTCTGCCAACAACCTGGAAGGGGAAATTGACTATGGCGTCGGCGAGATCGAATCCTGTACACAATATCATGGCGGGAGTCGGCATATCTGCTTATGCGCATGACGACCTTTGAACATCGCAGCATGCCTGTAGCAGACACTATCGTTCGCGACATCATCGTCAGACCGGGCGACAGCTTTCACAAGATCGCCAACGCACATGGCAGCACTATTGAAGTGCTAAAGCGTCTGAATCCAGGGATCACAATATTGCGGCCCGGGCAAATCCTGAAATGCCGGAAAGCCTCGATCCGCCGTGTGATTACAGGGTGGCGGGCAATATACGCGGAATCGGTAGCATTGCGCTACAATTCGATGCGACAAGATAAAAATTATGCGAAGAAGTTGCATTTCGCGCTGAGTTTGATAAACCAGAGGGCAGGGCTGTCATGCGACAAATAACGATAATAGGTGTCGGTTTTGCGATACTGTTTCCACTGCTCTCGATCGCCAAATCTGTTGTAGTCGTTAAAGGCGGGAAAGATCTATACGACGAATGTGGTGCTTATTCGCAGCAAGGAATGAAAGAGTGTCTTGTGAAGAAGGTCCATGATAGTCAGGAATTTTTGAAGAAAGCGGAGGCCGATGCGTTCGTTGCCATAAAAAAGTGGGGCGAAGAAGGTAAATACATTCGCGCATCCGGCGCGGCATTGGCGATATCGAACAGGGAATTTATCAAGTACCGCACCGCCCAATGTAAGTTCTCCGCTTCCCTCAGTGGCGGTGCAGCTGGCAACGCTTACGAAATGGGGCGATTGGCCTGTGTCGCGGAGCTGAATATGACGCGCGCAGCGCAATTGCGCGACGCGGTGTCCAATTTGCCGCTGAAGTAGCGTTGAAGTGCACGTCGTATGGCGTCGACGGAGTCGACTTTGGCAACGATGTGATCATCGATCGCCGGCCAAGGGCCGACCAAATAGAGCGTTAGCGTGAAGCGTGCTCGGCGAGCGGATGTGGACAACCGGCGCCCGGGATCACTCGGAATGCTGTGCATTCGAATGGTGAGCGGGCGGATCGAAGCCGTACATGCGTGAGCTCCGCCCTTTTTCCACCGCTTCGGGCCGGATCGCGAATCCCGATTGCCGGCGTAACGCCGGCGGACCGTTCCACGGTCTCGGGTGTGGATATCCGCGCGTCGAAACGACTCGG
Source organism: Burkholderia dolosa (assembly GCF_902499135.1). Classification (GTDB taxonomy): domain Bacteria; phylum Pseudomonadota; class Gammaproteobacteria; order Burkholderiales; family Burkholderiaceae; genus Burkholderia; species Burkholderia dolosa. The sequence goes on along the minus strand of NZ_CABVPR010000043.1, from coordinate 43,711 downwards.
CACGCTGTGCATTCGATCGGTGAGGATCGCGGACGCGAGCCGACTTGCGACGTCCCGTGTGGACAACCCCGGCACGAAACGACGCGAAATGCTGTGCATCCGAACGGTGAGCGTCGGCGCCAGTCGGGCGACAGGCTTGACTCAGTACGGATTCGCGGTGTGCGATGACGGGTTCGAGTGCCGGCCGCCGGCCGCCGGCCGCCGGTCACGCGATGCGCGACTGCATACGCGGCTCGGGTGCGCACCGCGATGTGGATATCCGGCCGCCGAAACGACTCGAAGCGCTGTGCTTTTCAATGGTGAGCGTCGGCGCTCGATCGACTGACGTGGCGGCTCCGGCGCCGGTTGTCGCACGCAGTCGGTGCTCAACGCGCCCGGCATTCTAACCGTTCAGGACGATGCGACGTCGCAGCACGCCGATGTTGATGTGTGGATATCCCGAGTCCGAAGCGACTCGAAGTGCTGTGCTTTTGGATGGTGAGCGTCGATGTTCGATCGGCGGCGGCGCCCGTTCGGACGCAGCGCTCGGGCGTCCAGCGTCGCTTGAAGCGCGTTGCATTCTCACGGCGTCGCGAATGCGCGACCGAATCGACGCTGGCATCGCGATGTGGACAACCGGCGCCCGAAACGACGCGAAGAACTGTGCTTTTCGACGGTGAGCGTCGGGCGGAGTCGACTTTCATGCCCGTCGCGCTGCGGAATGTCCGCAGTCCGCCTGGCTTGCGGCGCCGGGCATTCTAACCGCATGCCGCGAGAGAAATCGTGGAACGCGCGGTAGTGCGGGCCGGTTCGTTCGGCCGACTTCCATGCGGCACAACCGAGCGGTTCCCTTTGAACGCTTTCGTGCCGGTGCGCAGGAACGGCGCGTGCCGGTCGTCGAGATTCCCGCGGGCCCCGCGTCGGCATTGGCTTGACGCTGATGCTCACCGTTGAAATGCACAGCGCTTCGATTGGTGTCGCGTGCGGGATATCCACAACGCACGAGGATGCGGCAGTAATCGTGAATATGCGTCCGGCCATGGAAATCGACGGCGCGCTGTCGCACTTCAGAGATCGGATGCGGACAACGGAATCGGCGCTCGCCGCCGAATGAGCGTCGGCGCTCACCATCCAAAAGCACAGTACTTCGAGTTGAGTCGAGGCGACGATATCCACATTCATGTGTGCGCCGTCAGCTCGGTCGAATGTCGGTTTTTACCGGGCGGATGCGCCGCGCACCGACACGCATCGCCGACAAGACTCTGTTCCTGGTCGGCGTACCGACCGATCGAGCGCTCATGCTCACCATTCAAATGCACAGCGTTGCGAGTGGTGTCGGCGCGCGGATATCCACACGGGCGCAGACAGGCCGGCCGGACGCTGATCCGCTCACCATTGAAATGCACAGCGTCGCGAGTGGTGTCGGCGCCCGGATATCCACACGGGCGCAGACAGGCCAGCCGGACGCTGACCCGCTCACCATTGAAATGCACAGCGTTGCGAGTGGTGTCGCCGCCCGGATATCCACACGGGCGCAGACAGGCCGGCCGGACGCTGACCCGTTCACCATTGAAATGCACAGCGTCGCGAGTGGTGTCGAGGCTCGTATATCCGCGCGGGCGCAGATGGGCCAGCCGAACGCTGACCCGCTCACCGTTGAAATGCACAGCGTTTCGAGTTGCGTTGTGCTTGAGATGTCCACATCGGCGCGCGGACCGGCTCCGACCGAGAAGTCGGCAGCGCGACTACGGCTTCATGCGCTTCGGGTCGAACCGGTTGCACGAGCTTGGTACTGGCGGGGATCGTGCGTTCCGCTCCATCCTCGTCGTGCTCACCTTCGAAATGCACAGCACATCGAGTCGATTTGCGCGCGGGATATCCACATCGCGACGCGCGCGTCGGTTCGATCGTGCATTCACGTAGCGATCGGGATGCCGAGCACTTCGACGCCCGTCGATGACTGGCGATCCGCACCGGCACGAGCGCCGCGGCCGATTGCGCATCGACGCTCACCATTCAAAAGCACAGTGCTTCGAGTTGTTTCGGGCGGGCGATGTCCACATCCTCGGCGTGTCCAGTCCCGGCGAGCGCTCGAGCGGCGGCAAGCCGGTTCGCAAATGCGCTCGAACCGACTCGCAACCCTGTGCAGATGAAAGGTGAGTGCATGCGGCGTATCGAAGAAAGACGCGCCGTCGATGCGCCGATCGGCGATCGAAAACTCACTCTGCGCGCTGTGAATTTCAACGGTGAGCGTCGTCCGGGATCGAAACGCCGGTCGATTCCGACACGGTGGATATCCGCATCTCCACGCCACTCGAAATGCTGTGCATTCGAACGGTGAGCATGCGAGCGATCGACCGAACGAAGCGGGGTTGTGGACATCCGCCTTCGGCAGCGACTCGAAACGCTGTGGTTTTCGACGGTGAGCGGCCCTGCGTTCAACAGCGGAAACCCGCACCGCGCGGGGCTTTCGCACCGACGACCAGCAGCGCACGGACCGGAACGTGCGGCCATACCATCGCGGGTCCGCCGCCCACCCTTGCGGGGAATCGCCCGCCGCGCACCGATCAAGCCGACCAACCCAATCAAGCCGACCAACCCGATCAACCCGATCAAGCCGACCAAGCCGACCAAGCCGACCAAGCCCCCCGAGCCCCCCGAGCCCCCCGAGCCCCCCGAGCCCCCCGAGCCCCCCGAGCCCCCGAGCCACCCACGCCCGCGCGAAAACTCTCTCAATTCCCGCCAAAAACCTGCGCAGTTTTTCTCCCCCACCACCCGTTCGCGCAAGATGAGAAAAAACATTCCTGTCGCCGCGCGAAAGAATAGAGCCGTCCCGCTGCCGCCGCCGCGGACGTCGCCCGACGTCCGGCCGCGCAGCCCAGAACAGCACAATCAGGAGACGTTCCCCATGACCGCCCGCTTGCCCGTCGACGGCACGCCCGCCTTGTCCGACTATCGTCTGACCGACAACCTGACCGCGACGCGCGGCCGGATCTTCCTGACCGGCACGCAGGCGCTGGTGCGCCTGCTGCTGATGCAGCGCGCGGCCGATGCCGCGCAGGGGCTGAACACCGCCGGCTTCGTCAGCGGCTATCGCGGCTCGCCGCTCGGGATGGTCGATCAGCAGCTGTGGAAGGCGAAGAAGCTGCTCGACAGCAGCGGCGTGCGCTTTCTGCCGGCGATCAACGAAGAACTCGGCGGCACCGCGGTGCTCGGCACGCAGCGCGTCGAGGCCGATCCGGAGCGCACCGTCGACGGCGTGTACGCGATGTGGTACGGCAAGGGCCCCGGCGTCGATCGCGCGGGCGATGCGCTGAAGCACGGCAACGCGTACGGTTCGTCGCCGCACGGCGGCGTGCTGGTGGTCGCGGGCGACGATCACGGCTGCGTGTCGTCGTCGATGCCGCACCAGAGCGACTTCGCGATGATCGCGTGGCATATGCCGATCGTGAACCCGTCGAACATCGCGGACATGCTCGAATTCGGGCTGTACGGCTGGGCGCTGTCGCGCTATTCGGGCGCGTGGGTCGGCTTCAAGGCGATCTCGGAGACGGTCGAATCGGGCTCGACGGTCGACCTCGACGCGCTGCGCACGCAGTGGCCCGCGCCGGCCGGCTTTACGCCGCCGCCGGGCGGCCTGCACAACCGCTGGCCCGATTTGCCGAGCCTGACGATCGAAGCGCGCCTCGCCGCGAAGCTCGACGCGGTGCGCCATTTCGCGCGCACCAACAGCATCGACAAATGGATCGCGCCGAGCACGCACGCGAACGTCGGCATCGTGACCTGCGGCAAGGCGCACCTGGATCTCATGGAAGCGCTGCGCCGTCTCGACCTGACGGTCGCCGATCTCGATGCGGCCGGCGTGCGGATCTACAAGGTCGGGCTGTCGTATCCGCTCGAGATGACGCGCATCGAGACCTTCGTCGACGGCCTCGCCGAAGTGCTCGTGATCGAGGAGAAGGGGCCGGTCATCGAGCAGCAGATCAAGGACTACCTGTACAACCGCCCGGACGGCGCGCGCCCGCGCGTGCTCGGCAAGCACGATGCGGCCGGCGCATGCCTGCTGTCGGCGCTCGGCGAGCTGCGTCCGTCGCGGATCCTGCCGGTGTTCGCGGAATGGCTCGCGCGGCACAAGCCGGCGCTCGATCGCCGCGAGCGCGTCGTCGATCTCGTCGCGCCGCAGATCCTGTCGAACGAGGCCGACGCGGTGAAGCGCACGCCGTATTTCTGCTCGGGCTGCCCGCACAACACATCGACGAAGGTGCCGGAAGGCTCGATCGCGCAGGCCGGCATCGGTTGCCACTTCATGGCGTCGTGGATGGAGCGCGACACGACCGGGCTGATCCAGATGGGCGGCGAAGGCGTCGACTGGGCCGCGCACGCGATGTTCACGAACACGAAGCACGTGTTCCAGAATCTCGGCGACGGCACCTACTTCCACTCGGGCATTCTCGCGATCCGTCAGGCGGTCGCCGCGAAGGCGAACATTACGTACAAGATTCTGTACAACGACGCGGTCGCGATGACCGGCGGCCAGCCCGTCGACGGCAGCATCTCGGTGCCGCAGATCGCGCGGCAGGTCGAGGCCGAGGGCGTGTCGCGCTTCGTCGTCGTGTCGGACGAGCCGCAGAAGTACGACGGCCATCACGCGCTGTTCCCGAAAGGCACGACGTTCCATCACCGCAGCGAGCTCGACGCCGTGCAGCGCGAACTGCGCGAGACGCCGGGCGTGACCGTGCTCATCTACGACCAGACGTGCGCGGCGGAGAAGCGGCGTCGCCGCAAGAAGGGCGAATTCCCCGATCCGGACAAGCGCCTGTTCATCAACGATGCCGTGTGCGAAGGCTGCGGCGACTGCGGCGTGCAGTCGAACTGCCTGTCGGTCGAGCCGCTCGAAACGCCGCTCGGTCGCAAGCGCCGGATCGATCAGTCGTCGTGCAACAAGGACTACTCGTGCGTGAACGGCTTCTGCCCGAGCTTCGTGACGGTCGAAGGCGCGGCGCTGAAGAAGGCCGCGGGCGCGGCGTTCGACGAAGCGGCGCTCGCCGCGCGCGTCGACGCGCTGCCGGTTCCCGCCACGCATCTCGATGCGGCGCCGTACGACATGCTGGTGACGGGCGTCGGCGGCACCGGCGTCGTGACGGTCGGCGCGCTGATCAGCATGGCCGCGCATCTCGAAGGCAAGAGCGCGTCGGTGCTCGACTTCATGGGCTTTGCGCAGAAGGGCGGCTCGGTGCTGTCGTTCGTGCGGATCGCGTCGAGCGACCAATGGTTGAACCAGGTGCGTATCGACACGCAGCAGGCCGACGTGCTGCTCGCGTGCGACATGGTCGTCGGCGCGAGCGCCGAGGCGCTGCAGACCGTGCGCCGCGAACGCTCGCGAATCGTCGTCAACACGCACCGCATTCCGAACGCATCGTTCGTGCAGAACCCCGACGCGGATCTGCACGCCGATGCGCTGCTCGCGAAGATGCGTCACGCGGCCGGCGACGGCTACCTGTCGAGCTGCGACGCGCAGGCGCTCGCGACGAAGTTCCTCGGCGATTCGATCGGCGCGAACATCCTGATGCTCGGCTATGCGTGGCAGCTCGGGCTCGTGCCGGTATCGCTCGCCGCGATGATGCGCGCGATCGAGCTGAACAACGTCGCGGTGCCGATGAACAAGCTCGCGTTTTCGATCGGCCGGATGGCGGCCGGCGATGCGGCCGGCCTCGACGCGTTGTGGAATGCGCGTCACGCGACGACCGTGCACGCGGCGCCGCAGACGCTCGCCGAACTGGTCGCCGACCGCGAAGCGCGGCTCGACGCCTACGGCGGCGCGCGCTACGTTGAGCGGTACCGCAAGCTCGTGAACGCGGCGCGCGCGACGGGCGACGAAGCATTGACGCGCGCGGTCGCGACGACGTTCTACCGGCTGCTCGCGGTGAAGGACGAATACGAGGTCGCGCGGCTTTATGCGGACGACGCGTTCCGTGCCGCGCTCGAAGCGCAGTTCGAAGGCGTGCCGGGGCACGACTATCGCGTGAAGTTCAACCTCGCGCCGCCGACGGTCGCGAAGGCCGGGCGCGACGGCAGCGCGCCGAAGAAGCGCGTGTTCGGCCAGTGGATGTGGCCGGTGTTCCGGCTGCTCGCGCGCGTGCGCGGACTGCGCGGCACGTGGGCCGATCCGTTCGGCCGTACGGTCGAACGCAGGATGGAGCGCGCGCTCGCGGACGATTACGAGACGACGCTCACGAGCGCGTTCGCGGTAACGACGGCGGACAACGCGGCGCAGGTCGCGCAGCTTGCCGAACTGCACGCGCGCGTGCGCGGCTTCGGTCACGTGAAGATGCGCAACCTCGCCGGCGTGAAGCGCGCGGAGCGCGAGCTTGCGCTGCAGCTCGGCATCGACGCGGCGACGAGCGCGGCCGTGCAGCACGCGCTCGACGAGATGAAGGGGGCGGGAACGCTGAAGGGGATTCCGGTCGTCGTCGCGAAGTGACGCACGCGGGCGGATGCACGTGCGGCGACGCTTCGGCGTCGCCGTTTCTTTATGCGCGGCTCAGAGGTCGCACGCGCGATGCGCGCGCCGTCAGACGATCCCTTTCTTGCGCGTCGACAGCGCCGTTTCGGACAGATCGATCTCGCGGATCAGCTTCGTCAGCGTTTCGTCCGAAATCTTGCTCTCGGTGCGCAGCCGGTACAGCACCGAACGTTCCGCACGCACCGCGGCGATCCGCATCTGCAGTTCCATCGTCTCCGCCTGCTTCGCTTCCGCGCGCGGCGTCGGACCGTCGTCGGCGAGCGCGGCGAGGCGGCGGCGATACTGATCCATCACGCGGGCCGATACGTCCGCGCAGCGCGCGGCACCCGATTCGTCGAGCTCGGCGGAGATCGCGTCGTGCGATGCGTCGATCGCGCGGATCGCGGCCTGCGCGGCCGCCGCACGCGCCGCGCGTTCTTCGGCGGCGAGCGGATTGCGCGTCGAGCGCACGCCGCGCAGCAGCGCCGGCAGCCCGATCACCGCGATGAACAGCGAGCCGAGGATCACCGCCGACGCGATGAAGATCGCCGTGTCGCGGCCAGGCAGCGGCGTGCCGTCGCCGAGCGCGACCGGAATCGACAGCACGCCCGCGAGCGTGACCGCGCCGCGCACGCCGCCGACCGTCATCACCGCGATCGTGCGCACGCCGGCCATCGTGCCCGCGAGCCCGTGCCGCGCCGCGCGGCGGCTCGCGAACCAGCGCAGCAGCCACACCCACAGGAAGCGGATCGCGTACAGCGCGACCATCATCGCGCACGCGTTGAAGATCATCCGGCCGACGAGCGCGTCGCTCGTGTGATGCGCGTCGACGAGCGCGCGGCCGATGATCTGCGGCATCTGCAGCCCGAGCATGATGAACACCATGCCGTTGAACACGAACTCGATCATCGCCCACGTGCTTTCCGCGCGCACGCGCGACGCGACCGTGCTTTTGCGCGCGAAGCTCGTGTAATTCATCATCATCCCGGCCGCGACGGCCGCGAGCACGCCCGACAGATCGAGATGCTCGGCGAACAGATACGCGGCGAACGGCACGAGCAGCGTCATCACGATGCCGGGCGCCGGATCGCCTTCCTGCTCGGCGTTCAGAAAGCGCGTCGACAGCGCGCTGAACAGCCACGCGACCGCCGCGCCCGTCGCGAGCCCGCCGGCCGCGACGATCACGAACGTGATCGACGCGTCGCGCAGCGAGAACACGCCCGTCAGCGCGGCCGCGACCGCGAACTTCAGCGCGACGAGGCCCGATGCGTCGTTCATCAGCGCTTCGCCTTCGAGGATGTGCATCAGCTGCGGCGGAATCCGTCCCTTGCCGGCGATGCCGGACAGCGCGACCGCGTCGGTCGGCGACAGCACGGCCGCGAGCGCGAACGCGACCGGCAGCGGCAACCCGGGAATCAGCCAATGCGCGAAATAGCCGACCGCGAGTACCGTCATGAACACGAGACCGAACGCGAGCATCAGGATCGCGCGGCGCTGCAGATACAGCTCGCGTTTCGGAATCCGCCAGCCGTCCGCGAACAGCAGCGGCGGGATGAACAGCAGCATGAAGATTTCGGGATCGAACGTGACGTGCAGGTTCAGCTGCGGCCACGCGAGCACCGCGCCGAACGCGATCTGCATCAGCGGCAGCGGCAGCCGCCACGGCAGCACGCGCGTGACGGCGCCGGACAGGGCGACGGCGAGCAGCAGGATCAGGACTGTGAAGACGATTTCCATCGATACGGCGAATGCGGGGGAATGCGGGGAACGAAACGACCGTACGGAGTGTAGCGTGACCGCGCGGCCGATGCGCTCGCGTGTGCCGGTGCGCTCGCACGAAAACGGTGCATCGCCGATGCGCCGCAATGGTGCCGCGCGACGGCGCGCGTGCGTGTGCGGTGCGTGTGCACCTTGCACGGAGCTTGCTTGATCGTTGTCCGCCATCCGGCCAAGCCGGACAACCGAGGGTCTTACCATGACATTGCGCACGCCGCCCGTTTCGTCAGCCGCCGCGCTCGAGTGCATCACGAGGAGGAACGCATGACGATCGTGCAACAGGAGCGTCCGGCCGCCGCGTCGCCGTACCGTTTCGAGCGGGAGATGAGCTCCGGACTCGAACGGCTCGCGACGCAGCACCGCGACCTGACGCTCACGACCGTATTCCAGCCGATATTCAGCTTGTCGCACCAGCGTGCGGTCGGCTTCGAAGCGCTGCTTCGCGCGCATGACGCGCTCGACCGGCCGGTGTCGCCGCTCGACGTGTTCGGCGACGCCGCGCGCCACGGCGAGCTGCTGCAGCTCGACCGGCTCGCGCAGGCGCTGCATCTCGAGAACTTCGCGCTGCTCGGCGCGGAGCGCGAATGGCTGTTTCTGAACGTGCATCCCGGCGTGCTCACCGATCCGTTCCAGGCCGCCGCGCTGCTCGCGAACCTGAAACGGGTCGGCATGCCGCCGCGCCGCGTCGTGCTCGAAGTGCTCGAACAGCGCGCGGACGACGTCGAACGGCTCGCCGATGCCGTGCGCGAATTCCGCGCGCAGGGCTTCCTGATCGCGCTCGACGATTTCGGCGCAGGGCATTCGAACATCGAGCGGATCTGGCAGCTGAATCCGGACATCGTGAAGCTCGACCGGATCATGCTGTCGCATGCCGCGCATCGCACCGGGCTGACCGCGATCCTGCACGGCCTCGTCACGCTGCTGCACGAGGCCGGCAAGCTCGTGCTCGTCGAGGGGATCGAGACCGAGCACGAAGCGCAGATCGCGCTGTCGTGCGAAGCCGATTTCGTGCAGGGCTACTACTTCGGCCGGCCGGCGCCCGGCTTGCCGGACAGCGCGGCCGCGACCGGCTGCATCGACGAGCTGACCGAGCGCTTCCGGCAACAGACCGAAGCGCGCGAGCGGCGCGACGCGCAGCGGCTCGCGCCGTACGTGCGCGCGTTCGAGCGCGCGGCGGAGCGCCTTGCGGCCGGCGAGCCGCTCGACGAGGTGTGCTGGAACTTCCTCGCGCTCGATGCGGCCGCGCGCTGCTTCCTGCTCGACGCGCACGGACGGCAGGCCGGCCGCAACGTCGTGCTGCGCGCCGATCGCGCGCTGAGCGAGGCGCGCTTCTCGCCGCTCGCGGACGCGCAGGGCGCGAACTGGCTGCGCCGGCCGTATTTCCGCACGGCGATCGCCGAGCCGGGGCGCGTGCAGGTCACGCGTCCGTACCTGTCGATCAACGAGGCGCAGCCGTGCGTGACGCTGTCGGTCGCGGTGCGCGTCGGCGATACGCAGCGTGTGCTGTGCGGCGATATCGACTGGAGCGACGCGGCGGAGGTCGTGTAGCGCGGGCCGTGTGCCGGCGCGGCGCTCGCTGCCGCGTCGGTGCCGCGCTGGTGTCGATTGCGTCGCTCGGCTAGGATGCGAATCGTCCTGACGATTCGCGAGCCGCCGATGAACCGAACCGCCGCATCCTCCGTCCTCCTCGAAGTGATCGCCACGACCGTCGGCGATGCAAAGGCCGCCGCCCGCGCGGGCGCCGACCGCCTCGAACTCGTGACCGCGATCGGCGAAGGCGGGCTGACGCCGAGCGTCGGCCTGATCGAGGCCGTCGTGGCCGCGGTGCCGATTCCCGTCAACGTGATCGTGCGTCCGCACAGCCGCTCGTTCGTCTACGACGCCGACGATCTGCGCGTGATCGAGCGCGACGTGCGCGCAGCGGTCGCGGCGGGTGCGAACGGCGTCGTGTTCGGCGCGCTGAATGCGCGCGGCGAGATCGACGCCGACGCGCTCGCGCGCGTTGCTGCCGCGGCCGACGGGCGCGATCTGACGTTCCATCGCGCGTTCGACGTGTCGCGCGACCTCAATGCGGCATTCGACGCGCTGCTGCGCGTGCCGGCCGTCACGTCGGTGCTGACGTCGGGCGGCCGTCCGTCGGTGCTCGACGCGGTGACGACGATCGCGCGGATGGTGCGGCAGGCTGCGGGCTCGACGTGCACGGTGCTGGCCGGCTCGGGGCTGACCGTCGACGCGGTCGGCGATTTCGTGCGGGCCACCGGCGTGCGCGCGGTGCATTTCGGCTCGGGCGTGCGGCCGCGCGGCGAGGTGCTGGCGCCGGTGGACGAAGTGCTGGTGGCGAAGGTGCGCGCGACGATCGATGGGGCGGCGGCGAGGGTGTGAGGGGGCTGCGGTCAGTGCTGGTGGGGCAGCAACGGCACGTGCTGCGCGCGATGCGGTGTGGACGGTTCTATGAAAAAGGCCCTTCGGGGATTGCCGGGGAGCGTAGCGCGACCGTCGGCATTCGGCCACAATCCGCCGCTCACATTACTTCTCGACCGGCAAGACGGTGTATCGAAAGGACACAATGTCGTCGTAACCGTTGAGCGCCGTATAAGGTTTGTCAGTGCGAATTCTTATGCTGAAATCACAGAACTTTCCGATGTGCTCTTCAGTTAGCGTGATCGTCTTGTGATTTTCCTTCTGCCAATCTTCCGGCTTGCCACTGCGTGCAATCGAGTACTCAAGCTGCCCGCCGTTAGGATCGGTTGAAGTGACGTAGAACTCGATGGTGTCACCTACACGCAGTATCTGCTCTGCAATCACCATGTTGCCGCCGTGGGGACAGGGATAACTATTTCCCAGATTGTCCTTGATCGCTTCGATAACCGCAAAATAACTATCCACGTTTTCCCCTTTTCCACGGTACTGCATGATTTGAATTCTCAATTCGCCAGAAATGCCCGCAATCAGGCATTTCTGGTGATTCGTAAGTTCCCGTCTGTGTGCATTGGGATCGCGTAGCTTCTCCATTTGCCCCAGAAAAATCTCTATTGTTTTAAGATCGCCAAATACATCGCTAAATCCATCGCTCCAGTGTTTTCTTATGATTGTATTAATGTCGTAAAAATCGGAATAGTAGAGCAATCGACCGTCAAGCGCCTTGCCAGGGAGCCTTTTTTTCTCAGTCTCCAGCCGTTCCCTCCACCGCTCAACTCTCTCTGGACTCACTTTCAGGTTGTTGAGCCACTGAGGGCCGAATTTATTCTTGAGAACGATCTGAATAACATCGCGCATCGAATTTTCAAGCAGCTTAAGCTCTGTCTCCGCGTCGATTTCAATTGCCATATGCTCTCCGTGATTGCATGACTGACGTTATGGTCGCCACCTCTGGGTGGCGGCTTCGACTTCGGCATCAGCCACTTGCGACTGGCGAGTTCCCCGCCGGTCTTGCCTTTCCATCTCTTCTATTGCTGCTGCCTCATCGCTGCTGCAAGGTGAGGTCCGACAAGTTGCAGCACCGTCGCCCTGTTATTGTCCCAGTACCATTGCGCGAACAGGCGAATCAAGGCTTTGCGAACGTCGGCCTCAGAGTCATTCGGTAATCCGCCAGCGATCCGGGCAACGACGTTGCGGAAGGCTGTCTTACACCTATTGCGTTGGTCGCTGCCTGCGGCGACTGGGATATCACCGATGTCGGCATTGCTGTAGTTAAGGTGAACGTTACGGAAATGCTGCTGAATCGATCTGAGTGCTGTTTGTCGGTGATTTCTCAGAAAATCGACAAAAGCTACCTCGGGCGTCCATGGCAGATAGTCGATGGTTTGTTCGTGTCGCTGAAATTCAGCAAGAGCGGCGTGATTGTGTTCCGCTTCCCAATTCGCGATGGTCTCTGCCTTGACGTCTCGGTCAAGAAGCGCCACCGAGGTACACGATATGGGAAGCAAGGCTCGGCTTCGATCAAGAAACCGGACGACGCTCATGAAAGGACCGATTGGAATCACGTGTACCGTGGGAAAAAGAGGCTCGTCATCCCTGAACCTATGGCTGATTGCAAGTTGAGTCAGTGCTTCCGTCGCATACAAGGCTGCCTCGTCTTCAACGTATATAACGAGGTCGGGGCCACGTTCTTCATCGTACGCGATATTGCCCAGAGCATACGTGGGGAAACATCCTTTTACCGTCGAAACGTTGCCATTGTCAGCCTCTAGAAAAATGATCCTTTCGCGAGGCACTCGCTTCAACAGGCTGACAGAATGCGTCGAAAAAATGATTGTCAACTGCTTGTCCTGCGCGATCGTCTGCAGGTACCGCAAAAGGCCAATCTGTGCTCGCGGATGAAGAGCAAGCTCCAGTTCATCTATCAGAATCAGAGAGTTGTTGGCGCAAGTCAGCAAACTGCGGATTAGCTTCACAACGCAAAGCTCGCCAAGACTGAGATTGCGCTCAGATATGTACTTCGCTTGAGGGGGGGCCTTGGTCTGCAGCACAAACGCAGGGTTACCGCCACCGGGCGTTAAGTTAATGACCTTGAGTGCCTCAAATTTGTTGGTCTCAAGTATTTCGTTCGCAGCATCACGTAGAGCCTGTGGGGCCGGCCTTATGCGAGCAGGTCGAAAATCCTCAGGTCGAGGAGTGATGCGGTCAGCCGTTGCGCCAACATAGATAACGGTCGGATATCCAAAATTTTGCAGCAGGCGGGTAGCAGACCTTGGGCGAGGCACCCATCGTTCACCAGCGTAAGCATAGGTGACGCGACGGCCGTTTACCGTATAGACGATCTCTGCCCCGTCGAAGTTGTCGAGTGCATCGGAAATTTGTGACGGCCGAAAATGCTGCGCAAAAGCGTTGGGGTGACCGATCCTTCGCAAGCACGCTAGGACCGATGTTTTCCCTGCACCGTTCGAGCCGGACAGCAAGTGGACGCCGTGCGGGGGTACTTCGAAGGAGAGCGTGCGAATGTGTTTTAGGTTATTGATCTCTATTGTATTTGGCATTTTTATAGCGCTTATGAAGCGTCACCGTAAGTTATACGTAATACAGCATTAAGATCGTTGCGCCAAGGACTGTACTACGAGCGGCACAGATTTGCGTCTGGCCGCTCTGATACGTCGTTTTTTTGCGTGCAGGCGGTTTGGCTACCATGTGTTTCATTGCCGGTCGCGAAACGAGCCGCAGTTCAGCGGGCTGATGGATCATGCGATGCAGCCCACATCACGAACAGAAACCGTAATTCAACCCCCAACGCCTTCGCTTGCCATATGCCTCGTAGGTCACGCCTCCTAAATCGAGGTGTCCGTCCGAATAAGCGGTACGGGGATGTCTGCCAATCATACGGCGATACTCGAACAGCCACATTGACCCACCGCTGTTTCGGAGGCGCCGACTTGTATGACCGGACCACTCGGATAGTCGCCCTTGGATGCGTCACTCCATGACCGACCGCTCCGGTTCGACAAGGGCCATCCACAGAAATCCCCAAAGAACAAAAAAGCCGGGACCCACCCCGGCTTTCCATCACACCCCGCGTAGCATCACACCCCTTCCGCGAGCGCATCCGGCTGACTCGCGCGGATCCCGAGACGCTCGAACAGCTGCCGGTCCTTCTGCGTCTGCGGGTTGCTCGTCGTCAGCAACTGGTCGCCGTAGAACATCGAGTTCGCGCCCGCGAGGAAGCACAGCGCCTGCATCGCGTCGTCGAGCTGCTCGCGCCCGGCCGACAGACGCACGACGGCCTTCGGCATCGTGATGCGCGCGACCGCGATCGTGCGCACGAACTCGAACGGGTCGAGCGGCGCGGTGCCGGCGAGCGGTGTGCCTTCGATCGCGACGAGATTGTTGATCGGCACCGATTCCGGATACGGATTCAGGTTCGCGAGCTGCGAAATCAGCCCCGCGCGCTCGCGGCGCGACTCGCCCATTCCGATGATGCCGCCGCAGCACACGTTGATCCCCGCGTCGCGCACGCGGTCGAGCGTGTCGAGGCGATCCTGGTACGTGCGCGTCGAGATCACCTGTCCGTAGAACTCGGGCGACGTGTCGAGGTTGTGGTTGTAGTAGTCGAGGCCCGCTTCGGCGAGCTGCTGCGCCTGCTCGTCCTCGAGCATGCCGAGCGTCATGCAGGTTTCGAGGCCGAGCGCCTTCACGCCGCGCACCATCTCGGTCAGCGCCGGCATGTGACGCTCCTTCGGGTTGCGCCACGCGGCGCCCATGCAGAAGCGGCTCGCGCCGTTCGCCTTCGCCGCGCGTGCGGCGTCGAGCACCGCGTCGACGTCCATCAGCTTCTCCGCCTTCAGGCCCGTGTCGTGATGGGCCGATTGCGAGCAGTAGCCGCAGTCTTCCTCGCAGCCGCCGGTCTTGATCGACAGCAGCGTCGACAGCTGCACCGCATTCGCGTCGAAGTGCTCGCGATGCACCTGCTGCGCGCGGAAGATCAGATCGTTGAACGGGAGTTCGAACAGCGCGACGACGTCGGCGACGCGCCAGCGCTGCGGAGCCGGCGCGGCCACGGCGATCGCGTCGGGCTGCACGGCGGCGGTCTGGGCTTGAGTCATGGTGGTTTTCCTGTCGTGAATGCGGGAAGGAGGCGTCAACGCTGCGCGGCGCGCAGCGTGTCGACGAGCGCGGCGATGTCGAGCATCGACGCGGCGGATTCGGGTTCGGCCGGGTTCATGTGCGCAATGCGGCCGACGAGCGGCGCACGATGCTCGCGTGCGAGCCAGTCGCGGATCGTCGCGACGTTCTCGTCCGCGAACGACATCGCCGGATCGACGTGGTTCGCGACCCAGCCCGCCAGCGTGAGGCCGCGTGCGGCGATCGCGTCGGCGGTCAGTAGCGCGTGGCTGATGCAGCCGAGCCGCACGCCGACGACGAGCACGACCGGCAGGCCGAGCGCGACGGCCAGATCGGCGGTGTCCTGCGCGTCGTTCAGCGGCACGCGAAAGCCGCCGACGCCTTCGACGACGACGACGTCCGCGCGCGTCATCGCTTCGCGATGGCACGCGACGATCGTGTCGATGTCGAGCGTCACGCCTTCGTGCGCGGCGACGATGTGCGGCGCAGCCGGCGCCTTCAGCAGGAACGGCGTGCGCAGCGCGGGCGGCAGCACGACGTTCGCGGCCGCGTCGAGCTGATCGGCATCCTCGTTGCGCCATACGCCATCGCGCTCGTATGCGCCGGCCGCGACCGGCTTGAGTGCTGCGGCGCGCAGCCCGTGCCGCGCGAAGCCGTGCAGCATCGCGGCCGACACGAACGTCTTGCCGATCTCGGTATCGGTGCCGGTCACGAAAAGCGAAAGCGGTGCGTTCATGCTGCACCCTCGCTGGCTTCGATCAGCGCGGCCTCGAGCCGCGCGAGATCGTCGAACGAATGCGCGGCCGACAACGAGATGCGCAGCCGCGACGTGCCGGCCGGCACCGTCGGCGGCCGGATCGCGGGCACCCACAGGCCGTGCGCATCCAGCGCGCGCATCGCAGCGAGCGTCGCATCGTTGCTGCCGATCACGAGCGGCTGCACGGCCGTGTGCGAATCGACCGGCTGCCAGCGCGTCGCGCGCAGCAGCGCGCGCGTGCGCTCGATCAGCGCGGCCAGATGCGCGCGGCGCGCGTCGCCTTCGTCGCCGGCGATGATCGTCAGGCTCGCCGACACCGCGTGCGCGACGGCCGGCGGCGCGGCCGTCGTGAAGATGTAGCTGCGCGCGCGCTGGATCAGCCATTCGATCACCGTCTCGTGCGCGACGACGAATGCGCCCGCGACGCCGGCCGCCTTGCCGAGCGTGCCGACGTACACGATGTGCGGCGAGCGCAGCGCGGCGGCCGCGAGCGAGCCGCGGCCCTGCGGGCCGAGCACGCCGAAGCCGTGCGCGTCGTCGACGACGAGCCACGCGCCGTGGCGCTCGGCGAGCGCGACGAGTTCGGCGAGCGGTGCGACGTCGCCGTCCATGCTGAACACGGTGTCGGTGACGATCAGCTTGGTGTCGGCGTCGGACGCTTCGAGCAGCGCGGCGAGCGCGGCCGTGTCCGCGTGCGGATAGACGTGCACGTGCGCGCGCGACAGCCGCGCGCCGTCGATCAGCGACGCGTGGTTCAGCGCGTCGGAGAAGATCGCCGCTTGCTTGCCGGTCAGCGCGGTCAGCGCCGCGAGGTTCGCCATGTAGCCGGTGCTGAAGTACAGCGCGCGCGGCGCGTCGCAGAAGCCGCCCGCGAAGCCGGCGAGCTCGTCCTCGAGCTTCGCGTGCGCGCGCGAATGGCCGCCGAGCAGGTGCGAGCCGCCGCTGCCCGATCCGTAGCGCTGCGCGCCTTCGCCGAACGCGGCGACGAGCGCCGGGTGCGCGGCGAGGCCGAGATAGTCGTTGCTCGCGAAGCCGACGATTTTGCGGCCGTCGACGCTCATGTGCGCATCGCACGCGGTATCGGCGATGCGGCGTACGCGGCGCAGCCCTTGCGCATCGAGATCGGCGAGCCCGCGCTGCAGCGTGTCGAGCAGGTTCATCGGCCGATCTCCTCGAGCGTCGCGTCGAGCGTGTCGCGCGTGCGCTGCGCGAGCCATGCGATGTCGTCGTCGGTCATCACGTACGGCGGCATCAAATAGACGGTCGTGCCGATCGGGCGCAGCAGCAGCTCGCGTTCGAGTGCGCGCTCGAAGAAGCGCCGCGAGAAGCCGCGTGCGGCGTCGCCGTCGAGCGCGACGTCGAACGCGAACAGCGTGCCGCGTTCGCGCAGATGGCGCACCTGCGGATGCGTGTCGAGCGGCGCGAGCGCGGCGCGCAGCGCGGCCGACTTGCGTGCATTGCGCGCGAGCACGTCGTCGCGCGCGAACAGATCGAGCGTCGCGAGCGCCGCGCGGCACGCGAGCGGATTGCCGGTGTACGAATGCGAATGCAGGAAGCCGCGCGTCGTGTCGTCGTCGTAGAACGCCGCGTAGACGTCGTCGCGCGTGAGCACCAGCGACAGCGGCAGATAGCCGCCGCTGATGCCTTTGGACAGGCACAGGAAGTCGGGCCATACGCCGGCCTGCTCGCACGCGAAGAACGTGCCGGTGCGGCCGCAGCCGACCGCGATCTCGTCGGCGATCAGATGCACGCCGAATTCGTCGCACAGCGCGCGTAGCCCGCGCACGTAGGACGGATCGTGCATCGCCATGCCGGCCGCGCATTGCACGAGCGGCTCGACGATCAGCGCGGCGATCCGGTCCGCGCGTTCGGCGAACAGCTTGCGCACGTCGGCGAGCGCGCGGCCCGCGACGTCGGCGGCGGTCTCGCCCGGCTGCGCGCCGCGCGCATCGGGCGACGCGACGACGTGCGCGTGGCGGATCAGCGGGTCGTACGCGTCCTTGAATAGCGCGACGTCGGTCACGCCGAGCGCGCCGATCGTCTCGCCGTGATAGCCGTTCGCGACGCAGACGAATTCGCGCTTGTCCGCGCGGCCGCGGTTGCGCCACGCGTGGAAGCTCATCTTCAGCGCGATCTCGACTGCGGACGCGCCGTCGGACGCGAAGAACGCATGGCCCAGCGTATGCGCGGTGAGCGCATGCAGCCGCTCCGCGAGTTCGATCGCCGGTTCGTGCGTGCAGCCGGCGAGCATCGCGTGTTCGAGCGTGTCGAGCTGCTGCTTCAGCGCCGCGTTGATGTCGGGGTTCGCATGGCCGAACAGGTTGACCCACCACGAGCTGATCGCGTCGAAGTAGCGGCGGCCGTCGCGGTCGTACAGCCATACGCCCGCGCCGCGCGCGACGGGAACGAGCGGCAGCCGCTCGTGGTGCTTCATCTGGGTGCAGGGATGCCAGACCGCGCGCAGGCTGCGCGCGACCCAGTCGTCGGGGGTTCGCGTACTCAAGGCAACTCCGGGTGGCGCGGCATCGCTCGGGATCCGCGCGGCGACACAAAAACGCGCTGAGATTAGCGTGTTCCGCCGCGCGTTGCACTACCGGTTACAAACGGCGCAAAGCCTTGCTGGGCGGGAGTTCGGCGTAGTTCGGAGCAGCTTCGGACGGTACGGTTCAGATGTGCCGAAATGCGCGCAGATGACGACGTCCGAGTGCGCCCGCCCGACAGAAAAAATCGTGCGGCGCGGGCGGCGCGCGATGGCGAAAATTGGGGAGCGAAGGGGGCGCGAGCGCGTTGCGCAGGCCGGCGATAACGCGCGACGCGTGCGTGAAGCGCGAAAAAAGAGCGGGGAACGGCACGACCGCGCCGCGCTCGAGCACGCTCACGGGGCGCATGCGCGAAGCGCGCCAAGAAAGGGGAATGAAAGCGGCAGGAGAAAACGCGCGTCAGCGCGAGGCGAGCGCGTGCGTATCGGCGTCGCGCGCAGCGACGGCGCCGCTGTCGGCCGTCTGCGTCGCGTTCGCATTCCACACGACGCGATCGTCGACCGCATACAGCCGGCACGGGCCCGCGCCCTGTTTCGCGCAGTTGTCGAGCGCGAGCGCCATCGGATCGTCGCCGCCTTCGGCCCACGACCACGCGCCTTCGGCGGACACCGCGAACGCGCGGCTCGGATGCTGGCCGAGGAAGCGGCGATAGCCTTCGCGGCCGGCTTCGTCGAGATACGGCACCGCATCGACCGCGTCGATCGACGCATAGCCGGTCGCGTTCGGCTCATGCGGATTCGCGACCGCATAACGCACGGCGGTCGGCATGCCGAGCTGCGCGAGGAATGCGTGCACGGCCGGCCACCAGACCGACACGCCGTCGCGATCGACGATCAGCCGGTGCGCGTCGTTCTTGTAGCGGCCGAAATCGACGAACTGCGCCTGCGTGCCGTGCGACACGTACGCGTCATGCATCTGCGCGACGAGCTCGGGCGTCCATACCGAATCGTTGTCGCCGTACAGCCACAGCGACCGGACGGCCGTGTGCGCGCCGTAGCGGTCGAACGCGTCGACGAGATTGCGCTGCCAGCCGTCGCACAGATCCTGGCGCAGCCCGCCGGAGAAATTGATGATCCCGCGCACGCCGGGCGCGGCTTCGGTGCCGTACGCGACCGATACGAGCCCGCCGTGCGACGTGCCGGCGACGACGATGCGCGCCGCGTCGACGTACGGCTGGCGAGACATGTAGCGGATCGTCGCGTCGACGTCCGCCGCCTGCGCGAGGCCGTTCTTTTCGACGTTGCAGCCTTCCTGCCGATACGTGCCGCCGGAACCGGCAAAACCCTGGCGGTTCGGCGCGATCACCGCATAGCCGCGGCGCACGAATTCGCGCGCGAACGCGATCGGCCGGCTGCGCGGCTGCAGATGGAGATCGCCGGTGTTCTTGCCGTGGTTGAACACGACGAGCGGGAACGGGCCGGGGCCGTCGGGCTTGAACAGCGTCGCCTCGAGCGTGACGGCGCCCGACGCGTCGGCCGGAATGCGGAGGATCTGCTCGTTGAGGTCGGCGGCGACTTGCGGCAGGCCCGACGCACCGTAATCGAAGCGCTCGGCATGCGCGAGCGAGCCGGCTGCGGCGCCCGCAGTCGCGTTTGCGTTCGGCAGCGTACCGGCCTGAGCGGCCGACAGCGCACAGGCCGCCATCCATCCCACCAATACCTTGCTGAACGCCATTCGTAAGCCCTGCCAGCCAACGTGACCAAACTGTCGGCCATCCTAGCCCGACAAATTCAGGTTGTGCAATGCAGGAATTACCCGGCGTCTGACACAGCAAGCATTTGCTAGTGATCGCTTACGTCTCCGTCGACGTAGCGCCAGAAACCGTGCTCGTCGCGCTCGAAGCGGCTCGTCTCGTGCAGCCGGTACGCGCGTCCGCCGACCTTGTAGCGCGCGACGAATTCGACCTCCGCGCGCCGTTCGCCGGTCGCCGCCGCGCGCTTTATCGCGAGCCCGAGCCAGCGCGGCGCGTCGGGCGCCTGCGGATCGGCGTCGAGATCGGACGGACAGGTGCGCGCGTCCCAGGTCGCGCGCAGGTAGTCGGTCGCGCCGAGCACGTACGCGGTGTACCGCGAACGCATCAACTCGAGCGCGCCCGGTGCGGCTTCGCCGCCGTCGATGAAACGGCCGCAGCAGGCCGCGTAGCGCGGGGCCGGCGCCTTGCCGGCGGGAGCGGGCGACGCGCCGCCGCACGGGCACGCGTCAGGTCGGTTCGAAGTCATGTGAAACGGGAATTAACGACGGACGGTTGTGAGCGCGGCTCACCAGCTCAGCTCGACGCCGTCGTACTGGAAGAAACGGCCGTTCGCCTGCGCCACGTCGGCGGCGGCCTCGGCGATCACGCGGCGCATGCCGGTCACGCTCGTATGCGGGTCGATCGCGGCCTGCGCGCCGCCCATGTCGGTGCGCACCCAGCCCGGATGCAGCGAGATGCACGCGGCGTGGCGCGTCTGCAGCGACGCGATCCGCAGCACGTCGTTCAGCGCGGCCTTGCTCGCCCGGTACAGCCAGCCGGTCGTGCCGGTCGCGTCCGCGATGCTGCCCATCCGGCTCGACACGACGGCCAGCACGCCGCGTGCATCTTCGACAAGCGGCAGCACGATCGGCAGCAACTGCATCGGTCCGCGCACGTTCGTATGCATGACCGCGTCGAAATCCTCGGCGGTCACGGTTTCGACCCCTTCGGTGCGCGGCCCGTACACGCCGGAAACGAGCACGGCCGCGTCGAGCCGTTCGCCGTCGAGCTTCCAGCCGAGCGCCGCGATCTGCTCGGGCTGCGTGATGTCGAGCGCGTGCGCGTGCGCGCCGAGGTCGCGCAACGCGGCGAGCGACGCGTCGTCGCGTGCGGTGGCGATCACGTTCCAGCCGTCGCGCCGGTATTGCCGGACGAATTCGCGGCCGAGGCCGCGCGATGCGCCGACGATCAGTACGGTTTTCATGTTCCCGGCTCCTTTCGTGTTGCGTGTCGGTGTCAGGCCGTGCCCGGCGCGGTGCCGTCGGGCGCGGCCGCGCGACGTTCGCGCGCTACTTCGCGTCGTCGCAGGGCTTCAGCGTGTCGGCGACCGCCTGCGCGACTTCGTCGAGGCGCGCCGCGTCGGCGGCGACCATGTCGTTGTCCGGCGCATGCTGGCCGCGCGCGGTGAGCGCGGCGACGCAGCGCCGATACGTCGCGTCGAGCGCGTCGAAGTTCGACACGGCCATTCCGAGGTTGCGCATCCGTCCGTCGTGCACGCCGTATACGAGCGCGTGCACGGTCAGCGACTGGCCGCGCGCCCACGCGTCGTTGACGATCGTCGTGCGGCACACGTTGACGACCTGCTCGATCGCGTTCAGCTCGATCAGCCGGCGATAGCGCGCCTCGCCGACCGGCCATTCGTCGAGCAGCGCCGCGTGCCGCTCGCGCACGTCCTGCACGTGATGCAGCCAGTTGTCCGCGAGCCCGACGCGCCGGTTGTGCAGCGCTGCGTTGACGCCCGAGCACCCGTAGTGGCCGACCACCATGATGTGCTTCACGCGCAGGATGTCGACCGCGAACTGGATCACCGACAGGCAGTTCAGGTCGCTGTGCACGACCACGTTCGCGATGTTGCGATGGACGAACACTTCGCCGGGCGGCAGGCCGATGATCTGGTTCGCGGGCACGCGCGAATCCGAGCAGCCGATCCACAGATATTCGGGCGCCTGCTGGTCCGCGAGGCGCGCGAAGAACTGCGGATCGTCGGCGAGCTGGCGCTTGACCCACGCGTCGTTGTTGTCGAACAGATGCGAGAGCGGGTTGTCTGGAGTGTTCATCGGTGTGTGGTCTCTGCGGGAATCGGGTGATATCGGGCGCGACCGCGGTCGACGCGCTGCGTCATGCGGCACGTTGCGCGCTGCTTTCGCTTTCGCCGTCGCGTTGGTCGCCGGCGCGCGCCGCGAAGCGCTCCGGGTAGCGCATGCAAAAGCGCAGCGACGTGTCGTACGGATAGAAATCGGGCAGTTCGCCCTGCAGCAGCTTGTCCTTGCTCGCCTGCCACAGCGCGGGGTCGAAGAAATCCGCGTGATGCTTGATGAAGACGGCACGCACGCGCGGGTCGCCGAGCAGGAACGGCCCGTAGGTTTCCGGAAAGATGTCGTGCGGGCCGACGGTATACCACGGCTCGCCCGACAGTTCGTCTTCGTCGTTGCGTGGCGGCGGCACGCGGCGCACGTTGCAGTCGGTCAGGTACTCGATCTCGTCGTAGTCGTAGAACACGACGCGCCCGTGGCGCGTGACGCCGAAGTTCTTGTACAGCATGTCGCCGGGGAAGATGTTGGCCTTCATCAGCTCCTTCACCGCGTTGCCGTACTCCTTCACGCCGTGCTCGACGTCGGCATCGGTGCCGTTCTGCAGATACAGGTTCAGCGGCGTCATCCGGCGCTCGATGTACAGGTGCTTGATCACGAGGTTGTCGCCTTCGTATTCGAGCAGCGACGGCACTTCCTTCTCGAGCTCGCGCACCAGCGCATGGTCGAGACGCGCGAGCGGCAGCGCGACGCTCGAATACTCGAGCGTATCGGCCATCCGGCCGAGGCGGTCGTGCCGCTTCACGAGCTGGTATTTCTCCATGATCTGCGCGCGCGTCGTCTCCTTCGGCGGCGGGAAGTGGTCCTTGATGATCTTGAACACGTACGGGAACGACGGCAGCGTGAACACGAGCATCACGAGGCCCTTGATCCCCGGCGCGACGATGAAGCGGTCGCTCGAGTGCGACAGGTGATGCAGCAGGTCGCGGTAGAACAGGTTCTTGCCCTGCTTCTGCAGCCCGACCGACGTGTAGATCTCGGCCTTCGGCTTGCCCGGCATGATCGTGCACAGGAAATCCACGTACGCGGACGGCACGTCCATGTCGACGAGGAAATACGAGTGCGAGAAGCTGAAGATGATCTGCAGCTGGTCGCGGCGCAGCAGCACCGTGTCGAGCGCGAGCAGGCCGGCGCGCACGTGGCGGATCGGCACCGCGAACGGCAGCACGCGGTCGGCGTTGATGATGCGCCCGACGATGTACGCGCTCTTGTTGCGGAAGAACAGCGACGACAGCACGTGGATCTGGAAATTCGGCGCTTCGTCGAAGCGGCCGAATTCGTCGGTGATCGCCTGCATCACGCACGCGATGTCGCGCGCGAGATCCTCGAACGGCGGTTCGAGCTGGAAATTCGTGACGATGCGCTCGAGCGTGACCGCGAGCCCGTCGGCGGCCGGGTAGTACGCGCGGTAGGTCGGTTTCGCGGCCGGTTCGTCGTTCTCGAGATACTCGGTCGAGATCGCGGGCCGCACGAAGATGAAGTCGTTGTTGAAGTACGAGCGGTGCAGGATCTTGCAGCAGACGGAGTTGAAGAAAGTTTCCGCGCATTCGGGCTGCCGGTGCGACGTGAGCAGGCCGATGTAGTGCAGCTTGATCTGCTGCCACACTTCGTCGTCGATGTTTTCCGCGTCGTATTCGTCCTGCAGCACCTCGACGCATTCCTTCACGCGATCGTCGTACGACGTGATCCGCTCGCGCGCGAGCCGCTGCAGCCCGTGCCAGTCGGCGTGCTCGAAGCGCGTCTTCGCTTCGACGGCCGCTTCGCGGAAGATCCGGTAGTGGCGGTCGAAGTATTCGAGCATCGTCTGCGCGACGTCGAAACCGATCTGCGACGACAGCAGTTTGGGGAAGTGATTCATCGCGGCACGCTCGTCCGGAAGGGCTGTAGCCTCGCCATTTTAGCGCTCAAGCGCGCGTTTCAAGCCGTTTTGCGCCGACGCAGCCGCGGCGCTCGATCGTCATGTTGCGCGCCGTTCGCAGCCGTTCGGCGCATCTTCGCGTAAAGATCCGGGTACACGCGCGGTTCCGGCGCGAACTCTGCGCCGTCGCGGCGGCGACTCGTCGGGCGATACGGCGATAGAATCGGCGGAACGCGCGCCGCGGCCGCCGGCCGCGCGCGCTCCGACAACGACGAGACGCCCTACCGATGAACGCCCTGGAACACCAACTCGACTATCCGTTTGCCGACACGCTGCCCGCCGCGGGCGACACGTTCGAAGTCGCGCCCGGCGTGCGCTGGCTGCGCATGCCGCTGCCGTTCTCGCTCGATCACATCAATCTCTGGCTGCTGCGCGACGAAATCGACGGACAGGCCGGCTGGACCGTCGTCGACTGCGGGATCGCGTCGGACGCGATCCGCACGCACTGGGAACGGATCTTCGACACGCAGCTGGACGGGCTGCCGGTGCTGCGCGTGATCGTCACGCACTGCCACCCCGATCACTTCGGCCTCGCGCACTGGCTGTGCGAAGGCGGCGACAAAAAGCGCTGGAACGTGCGGCTGTGGATGACGCTCGGCGAATACCTGTTCGGCTGCCTGATGGCGGCCGGCAACGGCTCGAACGCCGGCGGCGCGGCTGCGGCCGAGCACTTCGCGCGCCACGGGCTGACCGATTCCGCCGCGCTCGACAAGCTGCGCAACCGCCGCAGCTACTACTCGGATCTCGTGCCCGCGGTGCCGCCGCGCTACCGGCGGCTGCGCGACGGCGACGCGGTGACGATCGGTGCGCGCACGTGGCGCGTCGTTACCGGCTACGGCCATTCGCCGGAACATTGCGCGCTGCACAGCGAAGTGGACGGCGTGCTGATTTCCGGCGACATGGTGCTGCCGCGCATTTCGACGAACGTGTCGGTGTTCGACCTCGAGCCCGAAGCGAATCCGCTCGCGCTGTACCTGCAGTCGCTCGGCCGCTACGACACGATGGCGCCCGACACGCTCGTGCTGCCGTCGCACGGCAAGCCGTTTCGCGGCGTGCGCACGCGCATCGCGCAGCTGCGCGCGCACCACGACGCGCGGCTCGACGAGGTGCGCGCCGCATGCGCGGAACAGCCGATGAGCGCGGCCGACATCGTGCCGATCATGTTCCGCCGCCGCGAGCTCGACATTCATCAGATGACGTTCGCGCTCGGCGAGGCGATCGCGCACCTGAACCTGCTGTGGCTCGCGGGCGAGCTCGTGCGCGAGCAGCGCGACGACGGCGTGCTGCGCTTTCGCATTGCGCACTGACGCGTTTTTTCACCGTCGTCACGCGAGCGACGCGACGGGCTCGTAGCGCCATCCGTCGCGGTGCCATTGCATCGTGTGCGTCGGGTCGAGCGCCGCGAGAAACGCGGCGTCGTGCGACGCGACCACGATCGCACCGGGAAAACCTGTCAGCGCGGCTTCGATCGCGCGTACCGATTCGAGATCCAGATGATTGGTCGGCTCGTCGAGCAGCAGCAGCTGCGCGGGCGTGCCGCGCCACAACGCGCACGCGAGCGCGGCTTTCAGCCGCTCGCCGCCGCTCAGCCGATGCACCGGCTGCGTCGCGCGCGACGCATCGAGCTGCAGCAGTGCGAGACGGCTGCGCAGCTCGCCTTCGGCGAGCGGCGTATCGAGCAGCCCGAGTTGCTCGACGATCGAGCGGTCGCGGTCGAGCAGCGCGAGCCGCTGGTCGAGATACGCGGCGCTCACGTGCGTGCGGCATTCGCCCGCGCGCGGCGCGAGTTCGCCGGCGAGCATGCGCAGCAACGTCGATTTGCCGCAGCCGTTCGGGCCGGTCAGCGCGATGCGCACGGCGCCGCTGGCCGACCACGTGATCGGCGGCGCGTCGGCGTCGGCCGGCCACGGCGGCTGCGCGCATTCGAGCGTGAACAACTGCCGGCGTGCGCTGACTTCGGTGCCCGGCAGCGACACGAGCACGGGCGCGCCGGCGTCGACGCGTGCGGCCGCTTCGTGTACGCGTTCGTCGAGCGTCGCCTTCAGTTCGCCGTGATGACGCCGGACCGTGCCCATGATGCTGCGCGCGGCACCCTTGCGGCTCTGGCGCGCCATCGACGACAGATTGGCCGTCTTCGCGTCGCGCAGCGAGCCGGCGGCGTGGCGCTGGATCGTGTCGTGCTCGCGCTCGAGCCGTTTCTTCTCGCGGCTGCGCCCGGCGCGCGCGTGATCGAGCGCAGCCTGCGCCGCGGCGTCCTCGGCGTCGCGCTGCGCGCGATACAGCGCGTAGTTGCCGCCGTACGAGCGCACGCCGTGCGGCGTCACTTCGACGATGCGCTGCAGGCTGCCGAGCAGCGCGCGATCGTGGCTGACGACGACGAGGCCGCCGCGCCAGCCGTCGAGTGCCGCGCGCAGCCATGCGCGGCCGGGCGCGTCGAGGTGGTTGGTCGGTTCGTCGAGCACGAGCAGGCCCGCGCCGGACAGCAGCGCGCCGATCAGCGCGACGCGTGCGAGCTGGCCGCCGCTCAGCGTGTCGGCAGCGGCGTCGGGCTGCACGTCGTGCAGGCCCGCCGCATCGAGCGCCGCGCGCAGCCGTTCGGCGAGATCCCAGCGCTCGCCGATCGAGTCGAAGTCGTGCGCGTCGGCCTCGCCCTGCGCGAGCCGCGCAAGCGCCGCGAGCGGCACGTCGAGCTCGGCAATCGCGGCGACGCTCTGCGAGCCGGCCGGCATGTCGGCGTGCTGCTGCGCGACGTACGCGACGGACGTCTGCCGGTCGATCGCGCCGGAACTCGGCGCGCAGCGGCCCGCGATCAGTTGCGCGAGCACGCTCTTGCCCGCGCCGTTGCGGCCGACGATGCCGGTCGGCACGCGGTCGACGACGAGGTCGAGCGAATCGAACAGCGTGAAGCCGTCGTCGAAGCGGAAGGAAACGTGATGAAGCGCGACGAGCGCGCCGGTCGGCGTGGCAGCAGCCATGAGCACCTCCGAAAATGCGTGGAACACTTCGCGCGGCGTGCGGCGCACGTCGGCGAAAACATTTAGGGAAGGCTCAGTTGTTCACTTTGGCTGGCGTCCGGTATGAGGAAACAGGTGCGCAGTGTAGCAAGCACCGCACGTGCGCCGCAAGCGACGGACAATCGCCGTCGGTTGCGGCGCGGGTTACGCGTTACTGCACGGCGACCGTCGTGAAGTTCTGACGTCCGAACGGACTCACGCGATAGCCGCTCACGTTCGCGCGCGTGAGCGCGGCCGCGGTCGGATAGCCGAGCGGAATCCACAGCGCTTCGTCGTGGATGATCTTCTGCGCGGCTTCGTACAGCTTCGCGCGCTTCGCCTGATCGGCGGTCGTCTTGCCGTCGGCGATCAGCTTGTCGAGCTGCGCGTCGCAGAAGCGCGCGAAGTTGATGCCCGATTTCACCGCGTTGCAGCTGAACAGCGGCGTCAGATAGTTGTCCGGGTCGCCGTTGTCGCCGGCCCAGCCCATGAACAGCATGTCGTGCTGGCCGAGCTTCGCCTGCTTGATCAGCTCGCCCCATTCGATCACCTTCACGTCGGCCTTCACGCCGATCTTCGCGAGATCGGCCTGCAGCAGTTCCGCACCGGCCTTCGGGTTCGGGTTCAGCACGCTGCCGGTCGGCCGCGTCCAGATCGTCGTCGAGAAACCGTTCGGAAAGCCCGCCGACGCGAGCAGTTGCTTCGCCTTCGCGGGATCGTACGGGTACGGCGCGACGTCCTTCGCATAGCTCCACGTGTTCGGCGGGTACGGATTGTTCGCCGCCGTCGCCGTGTTGTCGAACACGACCTTCAGATACGTCGCACGATCGAACGCGAGGTTCAGCGCCTCGCGCACCTTGTCGTTGTCGAGCGGCTTCTTCTGCGTGTTCAGTGCGACGAACGCGGTCATGAACGCGGGCGTCTGCACGACCTTCAGCGCACTTTCACCCTTCGCGGCGAGCACGTCCTGCGGCTTCGGCGACAGCGCGATCTGGCATTCGCCGGCCTTCACCTTCTGCATGCGCACCGACGGGTCGGGCGTGATCGCGTAGATCAGCCGGTCGATCTTCGGCTTCGGTCCCCAGTACGTCGGATTCACGTCGTAGCGGATCAGCGCGTCTTTCGTATAGCTCTTCAGCACGAACGGGCCGGTGCCGATCGGCTTCGCGTTCAGGTCCGCCTGCTTGCCGGCCTTCAGCAGCTGGTCCGCGTATTCGGCCGAGTAGATCGACGCGAAACCCATCGTCAGGATCGGCACGAACGTCGCGTTCGGCTCGTTCAGCACGAACTTCACCGTGCTGTCGTCGACCTTCGTCACCGACTTCACGAGCTTCGTGAGCCCCATCGACTGCGCGTGCGGAAAGCCGCTCGCGCCGGCGACCTTGTGCCACGGATTCGAATCGTCGAGCATCCGGCTGAACGTGAACACGACGTCGTCCGCGTTCAGCGGGCGGCTCGGCTTGAAGTAGTCGGTTGTCTGAAACGCGACGTTCGGGCGCAGATGGAACGTGTACGTGAGGCCGTCGGCGCTCGCTTCCCATTTGTCGGCGAGCGCGGGCACGACTTTCTTCGCGGCTTCGTCGTACGACACGAGCGAGTTGAAGATCACGTCGGCCGATGCATTGGTCGTGACGAGCGAGTTGTACTGCACGACGTCGAAGCCGTCCGGGCTCGACTCCGTGCAGACGGTGAGCGGCTTGGCGGCGACGACGCCGGGGGCGGCAAGGGCGGCGGCGATGGCGGCCGCGGCGAACAGCTTGACGTGCATAGGATCTCCCACGTGACGAGCGCTGGTTGCTTGATGACGGATGCGGGCGCGGCCGGGAAAGCGGCGGCCGGCGCGGCTGGCGAATAGCATACCGTCAAAGCGCGCGACGCGTGAAAAAAGGCGCCGGAACGCGGCAAATTGGCCGAAAAACGGCTGCGTTCGCGTCGGAACGGGCGTTCGCGCATCGAAGCGGCCGATGAACGAACGGAGGCGGGAAGGGCGGCGGCGCCCGGTGCGACCGGTGCGTGCGCAACCGTACTGCGTTCGCGCGGCGCGACGGCGGAAGCGCGCCGGCCACGCACGATGCGCCGGCCGGCAGTCAGTGCGTGCCGGCTTTCGGCTTGCGCGGCGCCTTTTCGAACAGGCGGTCGTAGAGCCAGCGCGGCAGTACGTGCAGCACTTTCGCGACGATGCCCATCTGCCACGGAATCACGCGAAACGCGTGCTGTCGCGCGATCGCGCGCGCCGCGTGGGCGGCAAAGCGATCGGCGTCCATCAGGAACGGCATCCGGTACGGGTTGTGCTCGGTCATCGGCGTGCGGATATAGCCGGGCGCGATCGTCACGACACCGACGCCGGCCGGGCGCAATTCGACCCGCAGCGCTTCGAGATACTTGATCGCCGCGGATTTCGACGCGCTGTACGCGCCGGAGCCGGGCAGGCCGCGCACGCCGGCGACGCTCGCGATGCCGACCAGCGTGCCGTGCCGCGCGGCCGTCATCGGGCCGACGAACGGCTCGAACGTCGCGACCATCCCGTAATAGTTGACGTCCATCACGTCGCGGAACGTCGCGAGATCGCCCTGGCCGGTGACGGCGCCCTGGCTGATACCCGCGTTCGCGATCACGACGTCCGGGCAGCCGTGCGCGGCGATGAACGACGCGGCGGCCGTCGCGAGCGCGTCGGCATCGCGCACGTCGGCCGCGTAGATCGAGATCGACAGCTTGGGGAAACGCCGCGCGAACGCTTCGAGCGCGTCGACGCGCCGCGCGACCAGCGCGAGCGTCGCGCCCTGGCGCGCATATTCGTCGGCGATCGCGAGGCCGAGGCCGCTCGATGCGCCGGTGATGAAGACTTTCAGCGGGGCGGTCATGCCGGCGCGCGGGCGGCGCTCAGAGCTTCTTGTCCTGAACCTGCTTCACGAGATAGTCGAGCACCTGCGCGGTGCCGGGGATGCTGTTCGTGTAAGCGGGACCCGTCTTGTACTTGCCCTGCACGACGATCGTCGGCACGCCGTCGATCGCGTAGTTCTTCAGCAGTTCGGCCGACTGCTTGACCTGGCTCTGCACGCTGAACGAGTTGTACGCGTCCATGAACTGCTTCTTGTCGACGCCTTGCGTCGCGAGGAAGTCGGCCTGCGCCTGCGGCGTCAGCAGATAGTTCTTCTGCTTGTGGATCGCGTTGAAGATCGCCGGCGTGACCTTCTCGGCGATGCCGAGCGCGGACACCGCGTAGAACAGCTTCGAGTGCGGGACGAAGTCGTCGCGGAACGCGACCGGCACGCGCTTGAAGTCGATGTTGCTGCCCTGCTTCTTCACCCATGCTTCGATCGTCGGCTCGAATTCGTAGCAGTGCGGGCAGCCGTACCAGAAGAACTCGATCACTTCGACCTTGCCGGCCGGCGCGGACACCGGCTGCGGCGACTTCATCACCTCGAAGTCCTTGCCGGCGACCGGCGCGGCAGGCGTCGCGTGCGCGAGGCCGGCCACGAGACCCAGGGACAGAAGGAGCGTGCTAAGCAGTTTTTTCATGTTGTGAGCGTCGAATCGGTTGTTCGGGTTACGGAACGTAACGGGTTCTGCGTGGGAGCGGCCGGTTGCTTACTGCTTCGTGAAACGGATCACCGCCGTGTCGACACCAGCGTCGGACAGGCGCTGACGGGCCGAGTTCATATCCTCGAACTTCGAGAACGGACCGACGCGCACGCGGTAATACGTGACGCCGCTCACGTCGCGCTTCGACACCTTCGATTCGAAGCCCTGGAAGCCGAGACGCGCACGCTGCTGCTCGGCGTCGCCTTCCGTTTTGTACGCGCCGACCTGCAGGAAGTAGCCGGTATTCGCATCGTTCGCGCTCGGCGGCTTCGCTGCCGCGGCGGCCGTTGCCGACGACGTCGGCTTCGATGCGTTCGCTGCCTGCTGCTGCTGTTGCTGTTGCTTTTGCGCGGCGGCCTGCTGCTGCGCCTGCTTCTGCGCGGCGAAGCGCGCGAGGTCGTCTTCGCCCGCGGGCGGCTGCGTCTTCTTCGGCGGCGTGTTTTCGGCCGGCTTCGGCGCGACGGCGACGCCGTTGTTCGATGCATTGTTCGACGCGCTCGTGCTGCCGGCGCTGCTTGCCGACGGCGGCACTTCGACGATCTGCGGCTCGGGCAGCAGCCCGCCCTGCGTCTGGTTCGCGGCCTGGCCCGGCGCGGTATTGGGCGGCGCGGGCTGCGCGGCCTGCGGCACCGGCTGGCCCGGCGTCTTGCCTTGCAGCGCGCGGTTCGGATCGAATTGCTGCGGCTGGCTCGCGCCGTTGTCGGCCGACGGCGGCGCGACCTTCGACACGAACGGCGACGGCGAACGCGTGATATACAGCGCCACCACCACGGCGATCGCGAGCCCGACGATCAGGCCGAGCACGATTCCAAGAAATGTTCCTCCGGCTTGTTTCGATTGCTTCGAAGTGCGGCGTGGTTGTGCCATTGCTTGAGTCACCTGCAAAAAGAATCGTGAAAGGGCTGCGGCCTGCGGCGCGCGATCCGGTGGCGGAATTGCGTGCCGCGCGCTGCCGCAGCCGTGCGCTGCGCGTTTCGCGCCGCTTTACATCTTGGCCGGCGCGGACACGCCGAGCATCGCCAGACCGTTCGCGAGCACCTGACGCGTCGCGGCGAGCAGCGCGGCGCGCGCGTTGCGCGGCGCTTCGTCGTCGACCAGCACGCGCTCCGCATTGTAGAACGAGTGGAATTCACCAGCGAGATCGCGCAGGTAGAACGCAACCGCGTGCGGCGCCAGTTCGTTCGCCGCGTGCGTGAGCATGTCCGGATACTCGGCGAGCTTCTGCATCAGCGATGCGGCCTGCGCGCTCGTGAGCTGCGACAGATCCGCATGCGGCAGCTGCGCGAGATCGCCGTTGTAGCGCGACTGCCATTCGTTCAGCACCGAGCAGATCCGCGCATGCGCGTACTGCACGTAGTAGACCGGGTTCTCGTCGTTCTGTTTCAGCGCGAGATCGATGTCGAACACGAACTCGGTGTCGGCCTTGCGCGAGATCAGGAAGAAGCGCACGGCGTCGCGCCCGCGCGTGATCGTCGCTTCGTCGATCAGATCGGGCGCCGCTTCCTGGCCCGGCGCCGCGCCGCCCGACCATTCGATCAGGTCGCGCACCGTCACGTAGCTGCCCGCGCGCTTCGAGATCTTCACTTCCTGGCCGTCGCGCATCACGGTGACCATCTTGTGCAGCACGTAGTCGGGATAGCCTTTCGGAATTCCGATGTGCAGGCCCTGCAGGCCCGCGCGCACGCGCGCGATCGTGCCGTGGTGATCGGAGCCCTGGATGTTGATGACCTTCGTGAAGCCGCGCTCCCACTTCGTCACGTGATACGCGACGTCCGGCACGAAGTACGTGTACGTGCCGTCGGACTTGCGCATCACGCGGTCCTTGTCGTCGCCTTCGTCGGTCGTGCGCAGCCACAGCGCGCCGTCCTGCTCGTACGTCATGCCGGCCTTGATCAGCGCGTCGACCGTCTTCTCGACACGGCCTTCGCTGTACAGCGACGACTCGAGGTAGTACTGGTCGAACTTCACGCCGAACGCCTGCAGATCCATGTCCTGCTCGTGGCGCAGATAGGCGACCGCGAACTTGCGGATCGCGTCGAGATCGTCCACGTCGCCCGCGCCCTTCACGGGCTCGCCGTCCTTCGCGGCGACCGTCTCGCAGTTCATGTAGTCGCGCGCGATGTCGGCGATGTATTCGCCGTTGTACGCGGCTTCCGGCCAGCCCGCGTCGCCCGGCTTCAGGCCGCGCGCGCGCGCCTGCGTCGAGATCGCGAGGTTGCCGATCTGCACGCCGGCGTCGTTGTAGTAGAACTCGCGATGCACCGCGTAGCCCTGGCTCGCGATCACGTTCGCGAGCACGTCGCCGAGCGCGGCCTGACGGCCGTGGCCGACGTGCAGCGGGCCGGTCGGGTTCGCGGACACGAATTCGAGCAGCACCCGCTTGCCCTTCTCGCGGTCGGACGTGCCGAACGCGCTGCCTTGCGCGAATACGGCGCCGATCACCGCCTGCTTCGCGGCGGCCGTCAGACGCAGGTTGATGAAGCCGGGGCCGGCGATCTCGGCGGCTTCGACGAGCCCTTGCGCGGCCGGATGCGCGTTGACGGCCGCGACGATCTGCTCGGCAAGCTGGCGCGGGTTCGTGCCGAGCGGCTTCGCGAGCTGCATCGCGACGTTGCACGCGACGTCGCCGTGCGCGGCGACCTTCGGGCGCTCCAGCGTGATGGCCGGGGGGACGAACGCCGCGTCGGCGCCTTTCAGCGCGTGTGCGACCTGCTTGACGCTATCCGCGAGCAGGGCTTCGAGAGTCTGTTTGTGTGCTGGCAGCATGCTGGTAGGAGGCTTCGTTGGTGGCGGCCGGAAATGCCGGCGCGCCGGCGGGCTTTTTAAGCGCGCGTTTCAGGGATCGCAGAATTTTAACAGGTGCTAATATGCCGCTCAGGCGCCCCGCGTCCGCGAGGCCGGACGCCGGCCTGCCGGCGTTCCCCAACCTCGCCGCGCAGGCACAACAAGATGAAAAGGGAATTGTCATGATTACGTTCAAGAGCAAGGCGGCACAGGATCTCGACGTGCTGAAGGATTTCGCCGTGTACGTGCTGGGCCTCGTCGGCAAGCAGCTCGGCGAGCGCGGCGTGATTACGCACGAAGAACTCGACCACGCGATCGCGAAGCTGGAAGACGCGGTCGCGCAGGCGAAGCAGGAGCGCGCCGAGCACGCCGGCCATTACCACGAGGACGAAGCCGACCACGCGCACCACGAAGTGCCGCCGAGTCTCGCGCAGCGTGTCGCGCCGTTCCTCACGATGCTGCGCGAAGCGAAGGCCGCTCAGGCCGACGTGCACTGGGGCTTCTGAGCGCCGTCGAGCGGCGGCAGGCCGCGCAGGAATGCAAAAAAGCCCGCTCTCGAGCGGGCTTTTCGTTTCGTCTGACCAAACGGCGGATCAGAGCTGCGGCGCGAGCGCGCGGCGCGCGTCGTCGAGCGACAGCGCCATCCGCTGCGCGTAGTCCTCGAGCTGGTCCTGCCCGATTTTCCCGACCGAGAAATACCGGCTGTCCGGGTGCGCGAGATAGAAGCCCGACACGCTCGCGGCTGGCAGCATCGCCAGCGAGTCGGTCACGCTCATGCCGATCTCGTCGGCCTGCAGCGCGGCGAACATGTCGCGCTTCACGAGATGGTCCGGGCACGCCGGGTAGCCGGGCGCCGGGCGGATTCCGGTGTACTTTTCGGCGATCAGCGCATCGTTGTCGAGCGTCTCGCCGCTCGCGTAGCCCCACAGCTCGCGGCGCACGCGCGCGTGCATCGCTTCGGCGAACGCTTCCGCGAAACGATCGGCGAGCGCCTTCAGCATGATCGCGCTGTAGTCGTCGTGATCGGCCTCGAACTGCTTTTCCTTCGCGTCGACACCGAGCCCGGCCGTCACCGCGAACATCCCGATGTAGTCGGCCACGCCGGATGCCTTCGGTGCGATGAAGTCGGCGAGCGAGCGGTTCGGCCGCATCACGCCGTCGACCACCGGACGCACGCTCTGCTGGCGCAGGTTGCGCCACGTGAGCAGCACTTCGGAGCGCGAGTCGTCGGTGTAGATCTCGATGTCGTCGTCGTTCACGGTGTTCGCCGGCAGCAGCGCGATCACGCCGTTCGCGGTCAGCCAGCGGCCCTGGATCAGCCGCGCGAGCATCGACTTCGCATCCGAGAACACGCGCCGCGCCGATTCGCCGACGATCTCGTCGTTCAGGATCGCCGGATACGGGCCGGCGAGGTCCCACGTCTGGAAGAACGGGCCCCAGTCGATGTAGTTCGCGAGCTCGTTCAGGTCGTAGTTCCTGAACACGCGGCGGCCGATGAACTTCGGCTTCACCGGCGTGTAGTTCGCCCAGTCGATCTTCGTCTTGTTCGCGCGCGCTTCGGCGAGCGTGACCATCGGCTGCGCCTTGCGGTTCGCGTGCTGATCGCGGATGCGCTCGTAGTCGGCCTTCAGCTCGTCGAGGTACTTCGCCGCGCCTTCGTCGGACAGCAGGCTCGACGCGACCGACACCGAGCGCGACGCATCGGGCACGTAGACGACCGGCCCTTCGTAGTTCGGCGCGATCTTCACGGCCGTGTGCACGCGCGACGTCGTCGCGCCGCCGATCAGCAGCGGGATCTTCTTCACGCGGAAGTAGTCGTCGCGCTGCATCTCGGACGCGACGTACGCCATTTCCTCGAGGCTCGGCGTGATCAGGCCGGACAGCCCGACGATGTCCGCGCCCTCGACCTTCGCCTTCGCGAGGATCTCGTTGCACGGGACCATCACGCCCATGTTGACGACTTCGAAGTTGTTGCACTGGAGCACGACCGACACGATGTTCTTGCCGATGTCGTGCACGTCGCCCTTCACGGTCGCGATGACGATCTTGCCCTTCGCGCGCACGTCGCCGCCCGCCTCGGCGAGCAGCCGCTTTTCTTCCTCGATGAACGGGATCAGGTGCGCGACCGCCTGCTTCATCACGCGCGCGGACTTCACGACCTGCGGCAGGAACATCTTGCCCTGGCCGAACAGGTCGCCGACGATGTTCATCCCGTCCATCAGCGGCCCTTCGATCACGTTGATCGGGCGGCCGCCGGCTGCGGCGATCTTCACGCGCGCTTCTTCGGTGTCTTCGACGATGAAGTTCGTGATCCCGTGCACGAGCGCGTGCGCGAGGCGCTTCTCGACCGGCTGATTGCGCCACTCGAGGTTTTCTTCCTTCTTCGCGGCGCCGGTCTTGAACTTGTCGGCGATCTCGAGCAGCCGATCGGTGGAATCGGGGCGGCGGTTCAGGATCACGTCCTCGACGCGCTCGCGCAGTTCCGGGTCGAGCTCCGCGTACACGCCGAGCTGCCCGGCGTTCACGATCCCCATGTCCATCCCGGCCTGGATCGCGTGGTACAGGAACACGGTGTGGATCGCCTCGCGCACCGGGTCGTTGCCGCGGAACGAGAACGACACGTTCGACACGCCGCCGCTCACCTTCGCGTACGGCAGGTTCTGCTTGATCCAGCGCGTCGCCTCGATGAAGTCGACCGCGTAGTTGTTGTGCTCTTCGATGCCGGTCGCGACTGCGAAGATGTTCGGATCGAAGATGATGTCTTCCGGCGGGAAGCCGACTTCGTTCACGAGGAAGTCGTACGAGCGCTTGCAGATCTCGGTCTTGCGCGCGAACGTGTCGGCCTGGCCCTGCTCGTCGAACGCCATCACGACGGCCGCCGCGCCGTAGCGGCGGATCAGCTTCGCGTGATGGCGGAACGCTTCCTCGCCTTCCTTCAGCGAGATCGAATTCACGATCGCCTTGCCCTGCACGCACTTGAGCCCGGCCTCGATCACGTCCCACTTCGACGAGTCGATCATGATCGGCACGCGCGCGATGTCCGGCTCCGACGCGATCAGGTTCAGAAAGCGCACCATCGCCGCCTTCGAATCGAGCATCGCCTCGTCCATGTTGACGTCGATCACCTGCGCGCCGTTCTCGACCTGCTGGCGCGCGACGGCGAGCGCCTCGTCGAACTGGCCGTTGAGGATCATCCGCGCGAACGCCTTCGAGCCGGTGACGTTGGTCCGTTCGCCGACGTTGATGAACAGCGTTCCGGGCGTGACGTTGAACGGCTCGAGGCCGGCAAGGCGCATCATGTGATCGGTCATGGCGGTGCGAATTCGTGTGATGAAGGGCGGTGGGGCGATCGGATCAGGCGGCTTCGCTGTACTGGCTCGGCCAGCGGCGCGGCTTCACGTCGGCGAGCGCCTTCGCGATCTCCGCGATGTGCTCGGGCGTCGTGCCGCAGCAGCCGCCCGCGAGGTTCACGAGGCCGGCCTGCGCGAATTCCTTCAGCAGGCCCGACGTGACGTCGGGCGTCTCGTCGAAGCCGGTGTCGGCCATCGGGTTCGGCAGGCCCGCGTTCGGGTAGCACGACACGTAGGTGTCGCACAGCTTCGCGAGCTCGGCGATGTACGGGCGCATCAGCGCCGCGCCGAGCGCGCAGTTCAGCCCGAACGTGAGCGGCTTCGCATGGCGCAGCGAATTCCAGAACGCCTCGACGGTCTGGCCCGACAGAATGCGGCCCGACGCGTCGGTCACCGTGCCGGAGATCATGATCGGCAGCCGTTCGCCGGTGTCTTCGAACAGCTGGTCGAGCGCGAACAGCGCGGCTTTCGCGTTCAGCGTGTCGAAGATCGTCTCGACGAGGAACAGGTCGACGCCGCCGTCGAGCAGCGCCTTCGCCTGCGTGTAGTACGCGTCGCGCAGCTCGTCGAACGTGACGTTGCGCGCGCCCGGATCGTTGACGTCCGGCGAGATGCTTGCCGTCTTCGGCGTCGGGCCGATCGCGCCCGCGACGAAGCGCGGCTTGTCCGGCGTCGCGTACTTCGCGGCCGATTCGCGCGCGAGCTTCGCCGACGCGACGTTCATCTCGACGACGAGGTCTTCCATCCCGTAGTCGGCCTGCGCGACCGACGTCGCGCCGAACGTGTTGGTTTCGACGATGTCCGCGCCGGCCGCGAAATATTGATCGTGAATTTCGCGGATCACCTGCGGCTGCGTGATCGACAGCAGCTCGTTGTTGCCCTTCACGTCGCGCGGAAAATCCTTGAAGCGCTCGCCGCGATACGCGGCCTCGTCGAGCTTGTAGCGCTGGATCATCGTGCCCATCGCGCCGTCGAGGATCAGGATGCGCGAATTCAGCAGCGCGGGCAGTTCGGCGCCGCGCGTGTAGTGCGCGTCGAGCGGGGCGGCGGAAGCGGCGGAAGGAGTCGCAGACATGGCGGGGGACCGTCGAAAACGGGAAAACCGTCATTGTAGCTGCTGCGCCGGCGCACCGCCGGGCGCGGCGCGGGCGCGCCGGCCCGCGGGAAGCGGCACGCGGATTGCACGCGGCGCGACGTTTCGAGCCGGTGTCGCGTGTGGAATGGCGAGCGTTGTATGCGCAACCTGTGCGCACCGCGCCGCGTGCGCGCTTCGGAAACGAAAACCCCCGTCCGGCGGCCGGGCGGGGGCATGATCGGAGTGCGCGCGGCGCCGCGCGCAACGGTGGCGAAGACGAGCGGCTTGGCCGCTTCGCGCGCCGGGCCGCGGCCGGTCAGTGCAGCACGACCGGCATCATCATCAGGCTGTCGAATTGCCCCAGGAATTCGTCGACTTCATCGAGCGACGGTTCTTCCTCGATCAGCTGCTTCACGTGCGCGCGGAAGCGTTCGGCGAGCTCGCCGTCGATGAAGATCTCGCGCTGCGCGTTCTTGTCGACGATTTCGTATCCGCCGGCATTCATCAGATGGTGGCCGGCCTGCGGCGCGAACTCGACGACGCAGTAGTTGGGGCTGTTGTAGATCATTTGCATGGCGGCACTCCTCTTCGCAGTGGCATCTGGCCTTGTTGTCCCATACGTGGGGCAGGCGTTGCCGGTTTCAAGGGGCTTGCGCTGCACACCCCGTTCCCGCGTGCGTGGGGTGTATCGGTTAGAAGCCGATGTCTATCAAACGTTTCTTATTGTCGGTCCGTGGACTGAAATAGTTGTTAAAGAATGTCATCGGCTATTTCACGCGGGACTTTAATCGGTCGAAATTGCCGATTCGGGCACGTTCACGGCGCGGAAGCCGGTGCCGAAGGCCCCGACGGCGCGGCGGCGGGCGGCGACTGTGTCGATTCTGCCGATGGCGAAGCCGAAGCCGAAGCCGATGGCGATGCCGAAGCCGAAGCCGAAGCCGAAGCCGAAGCCGAAGCCGAAGCCGATGGCGATGGCGATGGCGATGGCGATGGCGATGGCGATGGCGATGGCGATGGCGATGGCGATGGCGACGCAGGCGTCGACGCGCCCGCGGGCGCGTCCGTCGTGCGCCGTTCCGGTGCAACGTCCGCGCCCGCGCCCGGCGGCGTGAGCGCGCCATGCCACAGCAGCTCGATCTGCGCGCCGTTCGGCTCGGTCTGCACGAGTCGAACCGGCAGCCAGCCGAGCGACGGGGCGAGCCACATGTCGATGCGGCGCGTGTCGCCGTCGCGGCGCGGCAGCCGCATGAAATGCCGCGCATCGACGATGCCTGCCTGCGTCTGCACGCGCTCGTCGCCGATCACCGCGATCGGCCACGTTTCGCCGCTGTTGTTGTCGATCACGAAAAACTGCTGCGTGACGCCGGGCTTGTACGCGGACGGATTGCCGCGCACGAGGGCCGACAGCTGGATCAGCATGCTGAAGCGGTCCTGCACGCCGTCCGGCAGCGGCGCATTGTTCGGCGTGCGCGTGAACACGACCTGGTGGATCTCGCGGTTGAAGATCGCGATGTCCTCGGGTCGCCTGCCGCGCTGCTCGACATAGCGGTCGGGCGCGATGCCGAACGCGTCGATGCGGCCCTCGCTCCGATAGTTGAACGGGCCGACGAACGGCACCGGCATCGACACGGACAGATCGTAGGTCCGCCCGTCGGTGCGCCAGTGGATCGTGCCGATCATGTTTTGCATACCGTTGTAGAACGTGTCGTACTGCAGGTCGGCCGACGGCGGCACCGAGAATTTGACGCCGTTCGTCGCGGGGCCGGGCGTCGCCGCGCTGCCTGCGCCGGCGGCCGATGCGGGCTGCGTGCCCGACGCACCCGATGTGCCCGATGCAGCGCTCGCCGCCGACGCGGCGGGCGGCGGTTCGCCGCGTTCGTCCGTCTGCGTCGACGTGAGCACCGGTTCGCGAGACTCTGCGGGCTGCGGCGCGGCCGGTTTCGGCGCCGGCGCCGCGGCGCGCTCGGCCGGCTTCGGCGCGGCGGCTGCCGGCCGGCGCTCGATCGGCTGCGGCTTCAGCAGCTCGACCTGCACCGGCACGTCGGCGGCGTCGGGCGGCGTGAACGATTCGCGATTGTGCACGAGCCACGATGCGGCGAGCGCGTGCAGTACCAGCACGACGACGAGCGCGACGCCCGCACGCAGCCAGCGGCGCGGCGAGGTATGGCGAAAACGGGTATCGGCACGCGACATCGGCAATCGGAACGGGTTGAGCGGTGATTCGGCGGCACGTACGGCGAGCCACAGGCGTCGGACCGCGGGATGCGCGACGCGTTCGCGATGCATCGCGCGCGCCGTGCAGCGTGCTACGCGTCGCGCGCGTCCGAACTATAGCCGAGTTCGTAAGAGAGCTTTTGCGCGCACGCGCGCAGCGCGGTGTCGATTTCGCCGCCCCACGCGATGTCGAACGTGCCTTCCTGCCCGAGCGCGACGATCGCGAGCGCCAGCTCGCCGACCGCGTCGAACACCGGCATGCAGAACGCGTGGATCGTCGGCAGCAGCATCCCTTCGACGCGCGCGGCCTGATGCTTGCGCACGTCCGCGAGTACCGCTTCGACTTCTTCCAGCGTGCGCGGGCCGCCATGATGCGGCGAGCGGCGCGTGTCGGCGAGCTCGCGCTCGATCATCGCCGCGGTCTTGCTGCGCGGCAGGTACGCGGCGAACAGCAGCCCGGTCGCGGAGCCGAGCAGCGGCATCACGTCGCCAAGCTTCAGCGACGCCTTCGCGGGATGGCTCGATTCCATCCAGTGGACGATCGTCGGCCCCTGATTGCCCCACACCGCGATGCCGACCGTCTGATCGAGCCGGTCGCGGAATTCGGTCAGCGCGATCCGCGCGAGCTTCACGCCGTCGACGCGCGCGAGCCGCGCGAGCCCCATCTGCAGCGCGAAGCCGCCGAGCTCGTAGCGTCCCGACACGGGATCCTGCGACACGACGCCGAGCCGTGAGAAGCTGACCAGATAGCGGTGCGCCTTCGCAGGGCTCATGCCCGCGCGCTGCGCGAGGTCGCGCAGCATCATCGCGCGCGGCTCGCTCGTCAGCACGTCGAGCAGCCGGAAGCCGACCTCGATCGACTGGATGCCGGAGCGGACCTTTTCGCCGTTGTCGCCGGACGCGGCGTCGTCGGTGTCGGGGTCGACGAGATCGTCGTCGGGAGGCGGGCTGGCAGGCATGGGCAGCGAGGCGAAAAAACGCGGCTAGGATCGAACGGAAGCGGCGCGCCCGATCGTTGCGCGGCGCACGGATTCACCATCGTAAAATAGATTCCCTCCATCGTCACTACAACGGCAGACTCCCGCTATGAAACTTGCTTCGCTGAAGGACGGCACGCGCGACGGCCAGCTGATCGTCGTATCGCGCGACCTGCACACCGCGGCGATCGCCGACGCGATCGCGCCGACGCTGCAGCGCGTCCTCGACGACTGGGCGTTCTACGCGCCGCAGCTGCGCGAGCTGTACGACGCGCTGAACCACGGCCGCGCGCGCAACGCGTTCGCGTTCGATGCGGCCAACTGCATGGCGCCGCTGCCGCGCGCGTTCCAGTGGGCCGACGGCTCCGCATACGTGAATCACGTCGAGCTGGTGCGCCGCGCGCGCGGCGCCGAGATGCCGCCCGAGTTCTGGACCGATCCGCTGATGTACCAGGGCGGCAGCGACGATTTCCTCGGCGCGCGCGACGACATCGTGTGTCCGTCCGAAGCATGGGGCATCGACTTCGAAGCCGAAGTCGCGGTGATCACCGGCGACGTGCCGATGAGCACGTCGCCCGACGACGCGCTGAAGGCCGTGCGGCTCGTCACGCTCGTGAACGACGTGTCGCTGCGCAATCTGATTCCGGCCGAGCTCGCGAAAGGCTTCGGCTTCTTCCAGAGCAAGCCGGCCACCGCTTTCGCGCCGGTCGCCGTGACGCCCGACGAACTCGGCGACGCATGGCACGACGGCCGCATGCACCGGCCGATGATCGTTCACTGGAACGGCAAGAAAGTCGGCCAGCCGGACGCCGGCACGGACATGGTGTTCCACTTCGGTCAATTGATCGCGCATGCGGCGAAGACGCGCAACCTGCGCGCCGGCTCGATCGTCGGCTCGGGCACGGTGTCGAACAAGGACGCGAAGCGCGGCTACTGCTGCATCGCCGAGAAGCGCTGCCTCGAGACGATCGAGCACGGCGCGCCGCAGACCGAATTCATGCGCTACGGCGACACCGTGCGCATCGAGATGTTCGATGCGGCCGGCAAGTCGATCTTCGGTGCGATCGAGCAGTCGGTCGCGCCGCCGGACGGCGCGGCTTGACGCGCGCCGCGCACGCGAACGCGCGAAGCGCGAAGCGCGGCCGCGCCGCGCGCCGGGTTTCGCCCGATGCTCGGCCGCGCGCGCTTGACTACACTCGATTCAGGCACGCACGCG
The DNA here is from genome assembly GCF_902499135.1 of Burkholderia dolosa. GTDB lineage: Bacteria > Pseudomonadota > Gammaproteobacteria > Burkholderiales > Burkholderiaceae > Burkholderia > Burkholderia dolosa. Next base: position 1,674 of record NZ_CABVPR010000043.1, on the reverse strand, counting down.
CCCGCTCGCCGCGCAGCGATGCGCATCGCATGCGACCGTTGTCGCGGCTGCGCACGCGCGTTCCCGATCGAAACAGACCCAGCAAGGAGCCGCGCATGGCCGATCTCGCCGCATACGGCAGTTACGAAGCACTGAAGGTGACGCGCCGCGACCACGGCGTGCTCGACATCGTGATGAGCGGCGAGGGCGCGAACCGCAGCGGCCTCGCGACGGCCGACGCGCGCATGCATCGCGAGCTCGCCGACATCTGGCGCGACGTCGACCGCGACCCCGACACGCGCGTCGCGGTGATCCGCGGCGAAGGCAAGGGCTTCTCCGCGGGCGGCGATCTCGCGCTCGTCGAGCAGATGGCGAACGACTTCGACGTGCGTGCGCGCGTGTGGCGCGAGGCGCGCGACCTCGTGTACAACGTGATCAACTGCAGCAAGCCGATCGTGTCGGCGATGCACGGGCCGGCTGTGGGCGCAGGGCTCGTCGCGGGGCTGCTCGCCGACATCTCGATCGCCGCGAAGGACGCGCGCATCATCGACGGCCATACGCGGCTCGGCGTCGCGGCCGGCGATCACGCGGCGATCGTGTGGCCGCTGCTGTGCGGGATGGCGAAGGCGAAGTACTACCTGCTGCTGTGCGAGCCGGTGAGCGGCGACGAAGCCGAGCGGATCGGTCTCGTATCGCTCGCGGTGGAGCCCGCCGATCTGCTGCCGAAGGCGTACGAAGTGGCCGAGCGCCTGGCGAACGGATCGCAGACGGCGATCCGCTGGACGAAGTACGCGCTGAACAACTGGCTGCGCACCGCCGGGCCCGCGTTCGATACGTCGCTCGCGCTCGAATTCATGGGCTTTTCCGGACCGGACGTGCACGAAGGCGTCCGTTCGCTGCGCGAGCGGCGGCCGCCCGATTTCCGCGGCGACGCGCCGTTCTGACGCGCGCTATGATCGAACCACGGCGGCCGTGCAGCGCATGCCGGCCGCCCGCTCCCCAGCCAACCAGGATGCCCGTATGACGACTGATGCCTCCGGCTCCAATCCTTTCGCCGGCTTTGCCGGCTTCCAGCCCGCCGACATGCTCGACCGGATGTGGGAAATGATGCGGATGTCGCCGTTCGGCGCAATGGCGCCGTTTCCCGGCGCGCCCGCGGGGCTGCCGCCGTCGCTGTCGGCGATGTCCGACATGATGGCACCGCTCACGAGCGTCGAGGAGCTCGACAAGCGGATCACCGATCTGCGCGCGGTCGAGCAGTGGCTGAAGCTTAATCTCGGGATGCTGCAGTCCGCGATCCAGGCGCTCGAAGTGCAGCGCGCGACGCTCGCGACGCTGCGCGCGTTCGGCGCGTTCGCGCAAAGCTCGATGTCGGCGGCCGAAGATGCGGCGACGGCGGCCGCGAAGGCCGCATCCGCGCCGCTCGGCGAAGCGCCGCGACAGCCGGATGCGGCGGCGTCCGCGGCGGCTGCGTCAGCTACGTCGGGCGGCGATGCGGCCGGTTCTGATGCGTCGCCGGAAGGTGGCGCCGCGCCGCAGGCGTTCGACCCGGCCGGCTGGTGGAACCTGCTGCAGGCGCAATTCAATCAGCTCGCGAGTCTCGCGATGGCGCAGCCGGGCATGCAGCCCGCGGCGTCGGGCGACGGGGCGGCGGGGGCCGCTGCGCCGCCGCCCGAGCAGCCGACGCCCGCGGCC
>NZ_CABVPR010000042.1 GCF_902499135.1 Burkholderia dolosa | reverse complement strand
ATCGCGGTGACCGGCAGCGCGAGCGAGCGCGCGCTGGTCGACGCGGTGTGCGAACGCGCGGGCCCGCGCGCGGTGCCGCTGGCCGGCGCGCTGCCGCTCGGCGAACTCGGCGCGCTGATCGAGACGGCCGACCTGCTGCTGTCGAACAACAGCGGACCCGTGCATCTGGCCGCCGCGCTCGGCACGCCGGTGGTCGATCTGTACGCGCTGACCAATCCGCAGCACACGCCGTGGCGCGTGCCGCACCGTGCGCTGAACGTCGACGTGCCGTGCCGCAACTGCTACCGCAGCGTGTGCAACCAGCCCGGCCATCCGTGCCTGACCGGCGTGAGCGTCGACGACGTCGTCGCGGCGACGCACGCGCTGCTGCGCGGCAGCGAGCGCCATGCGCAGCGGGCGGCCGCGCGAGCCGCCGCGCACGGCGACGCTGTCGCGCTCGACGCATCATCGAACGTGATTCCCTTCGCGCACGTCATCACAAGGAGCTGACGCATGCCCGAACCGATCTATACGCTCGGCATCAATGCCGCGTTCCACGACAGTGCCGCGTGCCTCGTGCGCGACGGCGTCGTCATCGCGGCGGCCGAGGACGAACGCTTCACGCACGTGAAGCACGCGAAGCGCCCCGTGCCGTTCTCGACGTGGGAGCTGCCGTATCACGCGATCGACTACTGTCTGGCCGAAGCGGGCATCGCGCTCGCGGACGTCCATCACGTCGCGTACTCGTACGACCCGTGGCTCGAGCTCGACCGTCACGGCGACGAGCCGGTGCTGACGCTGCCGCTGTCGCCGTCCGCGCATGCGCCGCGGGCGGACGGCGCGTCGCCGTGGCATCCGCTGTTCCTGTCGTCGATCGTGAACGCGCCGCGCCAGCTCGCGGGCGGCGCGCCGCACCATCTGCAGCGGCGCTTTCGCGGCGTCACGCACGAAGGGCCGTTCCGCTGGCATTTCGTCGAGCATCATCTCGCGCACGAGGCGAGCGCGTTTCTCGCGGCGCCGTTCGAGCGCTGCGCGGTGATGACGATGGACGGGCGCGGCGAGCGCGCGACGACCAGCTACGGCGTGTTCGACGGCCGCGACTACCGGCGCATCGGCCAGGTGAACCTGCCGCATTCGCTCGGGCTGCTGTACGAGCGCGTCACGCAGTATCTCGGCTTCCTGCATTCGTCGGACGAGTACAAGGTGATGGCGCTCGCGTCGTACGGCAAGCCGGTGTATGCCGACCAGATGCGCAAGCTCGTCCGCTATCGCGGCGAAGGGCGCTACGAGGTCGTCAACGAGGATCTGGTCGCGCTGTTCGGTCCCGCGCGCGAGCGTGGCGGGTCGATCGAGCCGCATCACTGCGACATCGCGCACGCGCTGCAGCTCGTGCTCGAGGAGACGGCGCTGCAGGCGGTCGACTGGCTCGCCGCCGAGACCGGCGAGAAGAATCTCGCGATGGCGGGCGGCGTCGCGCTGAACTGCGTGATGAATGCGCGGATCCGCGATCGCGGTCCGTTCGACGACGTGTGGGTGCAGCCGGCCGCCGGCGACGCGGGCACCGCGCTCGGCGCCGCGCTGTGGACCGATTTCCGGATGCGCGGCGCGCGCGGCGACTGGCGGATGGACCACGCGTATCTCGGCCCGTCGTATAGCGACGACGCGATCGAGGCGTTCCTCAAGGAAGCGCAGCTGCCGTACCGGCGGCTCGACAACGTCGCCGCGCAGACGGCCGCGCTGCTCGCCGCCGACCGCGTGATCGGCTGGTTCCAGGGGCGCATGGAGTTCGGTCCGCGTGCGCTCGGCGCACGTTCGATCCTCGCGTCGCCGATCGATCCGGACATGCAGCGCAAGCTGAACCGGATCAAGGATCGCGAGGACTTCCGGCCGGTCGCGCCGGTCGTGCTCGAGAGCAAGTCGCATCACTGGTTCACGGGCGGCCGGCGCCGGCCGCTGCGCGCGCCGTTCATGCTGTTCGTGTACGACGTCGCGCCGGGCGCCGACGAGACCATCCCCGCGGTGCGCCACATCGACGGCACCGCGCGCGTGCAGACCGTCGACGAAAGCCAGCATCCGCTGCTGCATGCGCTGCTGACGGAGTTCGATGCGCTGACCGGCGTGCCGGTGCTCGTCAACACGTCGTTCAATACGCGCGGCGAGCCGATCGTCTGCACGCCGCGCGACGCGATCGAGTGCTTCTGGACGTCGCCGCTCGACGCGCTCGTGATCGGTTCGTTCCTGCTGGAGAAGCAGCGATGAACATGCGCGACACGCAGCTGCCGCCGACCGTGTCGGTCGTCGTGCCGACCTTCCGCCGGCCCGACCTGCTCGAACGCTGTCTCGACGCACTGTGCGCGCAGGTGCTCGATCCGACGACGTACGAGATCGTCGTCGTCGACGACGATCCGGCCGGCAGCGCGCGGCCGGTGGTGGACGCGTGCCGCGCGCGCGTGAGCGACGTGCCGGCGATCCGCTACATGACCGCGCCCGATACGCAGGGGCCGGCCGGCGCGCGCAACGTCGGCTGGCGCAGCGCGCGCGGCGCGCTGATCGCGTTCACCGACGACGATACGATTCCCGACCCGACGTGGCTCAAGCACGGCGCGGCCGCGCTGCTCGCCGAGCCGTCGGCGGCGGCCGCGGCCGGGCGCATCGACGTGCCGCTGCGCCCGCGCCCGACCGACTACGAGCGCGACGCGGCCGGTCTCGCGCACGCGGAGTTCGCGACCGCGAACTGCTTCGTGCGGCGCGCGGCGCTCGAGCGGGTCGGCGGCTTCGACGAACGCTTCACGCGCGCGTGGCGCGAGGACGCGGACCTGATGTTCGCGCTGCGCGAGCATGCGGGGCCGATCGTCGAAGTCGACAATGCGCGGATCGTGCATCCGGTGCGTCCCGCGCGCTGGGGCGCGAGCATCGGCCAGCAGTCGAAGGTGTATTTCGACGCGCTGCTGTACAAGAAGCACCCGACCACGTATCGCCGCCATATCCGCCCGGTGCCGCCGTGGAACTACTACGCGGCCGTGCTCGCCGCGCTGGCGGCGATCGTGTGCTTCGCCGCGCGCTGGCCGGGGGCCGGCATCGTCTGTGCGCTCGCGTGGGCGGCGATCACGGCCGCGTTCTGCGTGAAGCGGCTGCGCGGCACGCAGCTCACGCCGTCGCACATCGCCGAGATGATCGTCACGTCGATCGCGATTCCGCCGGTGTCGCTGTACTGGCGCCTGCGCGGCGCGCTCCATTTCCGCGTGTTCTTCCTATGAAGCCCGAATCCGATTTCTCGTCCGGCCCGCCGCGCATCGCGGTGTTCCGTGCGCTGCAGCTCGGCGACATGCTCTGTGCGGTGCCCGCGCTGCGCGCGCTGCGACGCGGCGAGCCCGATGCGCGCATCACGCTGATCGGCCTGCCGTGGGCGCGCGAGTTCGCGTCGCGCTTCTCGGAGTACATCGACAACTTCATCGCGTTTCCCGGCGCGCCCGGTCTCGCCGAGCAGCCGGAGCCGGACGCGGCCGCGCGCGAGGCGTTCATCGCCGAGTGTCGCGCGCGCGACTTCGATCTCGCGATCCAGCTGCACGGCAGCGGCGTGCAGACGAACGCGATCGTCGCGTCGCTCGGCGCCGCGCGCGTCGCGGGCTTCGTGCCGGACGACGGCGGGACGACCGCGCTCGACTGCGCGCTGCCGTGGCGCGACAGCGAACCGGAGGTGTCGCGCTGCCTCGCGCTGATGCGCAAGCTCGGCTATCCGGACTGGGGCGACTACCTCGAATTCCCGCTCGGCGGGCTCGACTACGCGCTATGGCACGTGCTGCGCGACGAGCATGCGCTCGTGCCGGGCCGCTACGTGATCGTGCATCCCGGTGCGCGGATGGCGTCGCGGCGCTGGCCGATCGAGCGCTTTGCCGACGCGGCGCGGCAGCTCGCCGACGAAGGCTGGCAGATCGTGCTGACCGGCACGCGCGCGGAGCTGTCGCTGGCCGCCGCGTTCGCCGAGCAGCTCGGCCGGCCGTGCGTGAACCTGTGCGGCCGCACGCCGCTCGGCGCGCTCGCCGCGCTGATCGGCCGCGCACGGCTGCTGCTGTGCAACGACACGGGCGTGTCGCATGTCGCGGCGGCGCTCGGCACGCCGAGCGTCGTCATCGCGTGCGGCAGCGATACGGCCCGCTGGGCGCCGCTCGACGGCGAACGCCATCGCGTACTCGCGAGCTACCCGGCCTGCCGGCCGTGCATGTTCGATACGTGTCCGTACGGACACGAGTGCGCGACGGCGATCGGCGTCGACGACGTGATCGATCGGGCGGGCGAACTGCTCGCGGAGGAGAGACGTCATGTCACGTAAGCGGTTGCGCGTGCTCACCTGGCACGTGCATGGCAACTATCTGTATTACCTGTCGCAGGCGCCGCACGATTTCTACATCGTGACGAAGCCGCAGCATCCACCCGGCTATGCGGGCCGCGTCGGGCATCTGCCGTGGGGCGACAACGTGCACGAGGTGCCGGCGGAATGCGTGCGCGATACCGCGTTCGATTGCGTGCTGTATCAGCATCACACTCACTACCAGCACGATCGAATGCATCTGCTCAGCGACGCGCAGCGCACGCTGCCGACGCTGTTCGTCGAACACGATCCGCCACGCGAGCATCCGACCGACACGCTGCATCCGGTGCAGGATCCGAACGTGCTGCTCGTGCACGTGACGCCGTTCAACGCGCTGATGTGGGATAACGGCGTCACGCCGACGCGCGTGATCGAACACGGCGTGCTGATGCCGGAGCCGGTCGAGTATCGCGGCACGCTGCCGAAGGGCGTGACGGTCGTGAACAACCTCGCGCGCCGCGGCCGGCGGCTCGGCGCCGATCTGTTCGAGAACGTGCGGCAGCACGTGCCGCTCGATCTCGTCGGGATGGGCTCGACCGAGCTCGGCGGAATCGGCGAGGTGCCGAATCCGGCGCTGCCGCAGTTCCTGTCGCACTACCGGTTCTTTTTCAATCCGATCCGCTATACGAGCCTCGGGCTCGCGGTGATCGAGGCGATGATGGTCGGGCTGCCGATCGTCGCGCTCGCGACGACCGAGATGGCGCAGGTCGTGAGGACCGGCAGCAACGGCGTTGCGGACACGCGGCCGGCGGTGCTGATCGATGCGATGCGCATGCTGATCCGCGATGCGGATCTCGCGCGCGAGTGGGGCGCGGCCGCGCGCCGCGATGCGTGCGAACGGTTCGGCATCGAGCGCTTCGTGCGCGACTGGGACGGCGCGCTGCGCGACGTCGTCGGGTGACGGCGCCGCGCGCGGCGGCGACGGTTACGGGTTCGCGGTCGGTACGCTCGTCGGGCTCGCTCCGTTCGCCGCAGTCGCGGCGCTCGCCGCGCTCGACGCACCGGATGCGTTCGCACCGCCCGGCGTACCGATCGCGTTGATCGCGTTGCGCTCGTGCTCGGGCAGCAGCGCGAGCCGGTTGTACAGCGTCTTCAGGCTGATGCCGAGCGCTTTCGCGGTGCGCGGCTTGTCGCCGTTGAAATGCCGCAGCGACGCGACGATGAAGCGTTGCTGCGTATGCGCGAGCGTGCTGCCGATGTGCAGCGTCATCGCGTTGTGACGCACTTCCTCGCGCGGCGGCTGCCGGCGCGGCAGCTGCAGCTCGATCTGCTCGTCGGCGAGGATGAACGCGCGCTCGAGCGCGTTGCGCAGTTCGCGCACGTTGCCGGGCCACGTATACGCGCGCAGCGCCTTCATCGCCTGCATCGACAGGCGCTTTCGCGTGCGGTGCCGCGCGTTCAGGCGATCGACGATCTCGACCGCGATGTCGCCGACGTCGTCCTCGCGCTGCCGCAGCGCGGGCACGTGCAGCGCGACCGTCGCGATCCGGAAGAACAGGTCTTCGCGCAGGCGCCCGCTGCGCACCGCGTCGACCGGATCGTGATGCGTGGCCGCGACGATCCGCACGTCGAGCGGAATCGCTTCGTGACCGCCGACGCGCACGATCGTGTTCGTCTCGAGCGTGCGCAGCAGCTTCACCTGCAATTCGGCCGGCATTTCGGCGATTTCGTCGAGAAACAGCGTGCCGCCGCGCGCGGCTTCGAACATGCCGACGTGCTGCGCGACCGCGCCGGTGAAGCTGCCTTTCTCATGACCGAACAAATGCGACTCCGCGAGGTCCTTCGGAATCGCGCCGCAATTGACCGGCACGAACGGACCGCGGCGCCGCGGGCTCATGTCGTGCAGCAGCCGCGCGACGATGTCCTTGCCCGCGCCGCTTTCACCGACGATCAGCACGCTCACGCGGGTCGTCGCCACGCGCGACACTTTCAACAGCAGGTCCTGAATCGAACGCGAGTGGCCGAACAGCCGCGCGCCTTCATCGTCGGATTTCGACATGGCGTGATATCGATTTGGGAAATTTTGACCGGATGCGCGGGCGCTGAATGAAAAAATGACGGATTAAAACCGTCGCTTTTCATGTACAAAGCATACCTGTTGCACCGTATTTCCGGCATTGAATCTGACAATGCGGCTTTCAAACACGGATAGATTTATTCGATGAGCCGCGAATGCGTAACGCGCTTCTTCTATACTTCCAAGCACCATTTGAATCGCAGGACAATTTGTCCCTCCATTCATGTGCAGCGTGACGATGCGTCGCCGTGTGCCCGGCGGCGCGCCTGCACCGACTACTCATTGCGGACCGGCGAAGCACCGGCCGCATCACAAGGAGCCCAAATGCCTTATGTGCTGATCGTCGAAGACGATGCCGATACGCGGGCGATGCTCGCGGAGCTCGCGCGCGCGCAGCAGCTGACGTGCGACACCGCCGCGACGCTCGAGGAAGCCCGCACGCTCGTCGCGACGCATACGCCCGATCTCGTGCTGTGCGATCTCGTGCTGCCCGACGGCAACGGGATGGATTTGTTCGACGCGTTGCCGAAACGCGCACATTGCGAAATGGTATTGACGACCGGCCACGCGAGCCTCGAAACGGCAATCGATGCATTGCGCCGCGGCGCGACCGATTATCTGGTGAAGCCGCTGAACATGCAGCGGCTGAACAGCATCTTCGCGCGCGTGCCGCGCACGACCGCGCTGCACGAGGAAATCGCCGAGCTGCGCTCGGAGCTGCAGCGTCTCGGCCGCTTCGGCCGCATGCTCGGCAGCTCGCCCGCGATGCAGGCCGTCTACGATGCGATCGGCCGCGTCGCGCGCACCGAAGCGTCGGTGCTGCTCACAGGCGAATCGGGCACCGGCAAGGAACTGGCCGCGCAAACGGTGCACGACCTGAGCCTGCGGCGCCGCGGCCCGTTTCTCGCGGTCAATTGCGGCGCGATTGCCGCGAACCTCGTCGAGAGCGAGATGTTCGGCCACGACCGCGGCAGCTTCACCGGCGCGGAGCGGCAGCACAAAGGGTTCTTCGAGCGCGCGGACGGCGGCACGCTGTTTCTCGACGAAATCACCGAGATGCCGCTCGAGTCGCAGGTCAAGCTGCTGCGCGTGCTCGAGACGGGCCGCCTCACGCGGCTCGGTTCGACGCGCGAGGTCGACGTCGACGTGCGCATCGTCGCCGCGACGAACCGCGATCCGGAAGCCGCGATGGCCGACGGCAAGCTGCGTCCCGACCTGTATCACCGGATCAACGTGTTCCCGATTCCGCTGCCGGCGCTGCGCGAGCGCGGCGACGACATCCCGATGCTCGCCGATGCGTTCCTGCAGCGCTTCAACGAGGAAAGCGGCCGCAACCTGCGCTTCGCGCCGGCCGCGCGCGAGGCGCTGAAAACCTACTCGTGGCCCGGCAACGTGCGCGAGCTGCGCAACTTCGTGCAGCGCGCGAGCATCTTCAGCGACTCCGACGTGATCGAAACGCTGCCGCCGCCGATCATGGACGAACTGTCGAACATGGTCGATTCGCATGAAGATCGCGTGACGGTGCCGTTCGGCACGCCGCTGGAGGAAGTCGATCGCCGCCTGATTCTCGGCACGATCGCGCAGTGCGGCGGCGTGAAGGCGCAGGCGGCCGAAGTGCTCGACGTCAGCCTGAAGACGATCTACAACCGCCTCGCGCAACTCGAAGACGAAACGGACAAGCCCGAGTCCTGATCGACGCTCGCGTGCCGGCGCTCATGCGTGCGTCTCGGGCCGCGGCCCGGCTCCCGGCCGCGGGCTTGCGTCGTCGAGCCGGCGGCGCATGCGTTCGACGTGCGGCGGAATCGCGCGCCGCTCGCGCAGGATCCACGGCAATCCGGCGAACGTGCTGACGAGCCCGCGTTCGCGCCGCAGTGTCGGCAGCAGCCGCACCGTATGCGCGAGCGCGGCGCCGGCCGGCCATCTGAGCCACGCGGTCCATACCGCATTGCGCGCCGATACGCTCGCGCGCGTGCGCGCATCGCGCTGCGTGGACGGGTAATGATGAACGGTCAGTTGCGGCGCATAGACGAGCCACGCGCCGGCGCGGCACAGGTCGAGCGCGAGCAGCGCTTCCTCGCCGCCGATGAAGTAGCGCGGATGGTAGCCGCCCGCACGCAGGAACGCGTCGCGGCGGAACGCGGTCGCGCCGGCGAGCAGCCCGAGTATCGGTCGGCCCGGCAGCGTGACGGGCGCATCGAGCGGGCTGTCGGCCATCAGCCGGCACGTCGGGTCTTCGCGTTCGTCGGGGCCGACGAGCACGCGCGCGGTCACCGCCGCGACGTGCGGATACGCGTCGAGCAGGTTCGCGGCTTCGGTCAGCGAGCCGGGCGCCCACCACGTGTCGTCGTCGCAGAACGCGACGTGCGGCGTGCGTGCGACGGCCACGCCGAGATTGCGGCCCGCGGCGCCGAGATTGGTCGGCGCATGCACGAGCACGACGTGCGGAAAGCGCTCGCGCACGAGCGCGGCGGTTGCGTCGTCCGAGCCGTTGTCGACGACGACGATCGCAGGCCGATCGGGTAGCGCCGACAACTGCGACAGCGTGCGCGCGAGCTCGTGCGCACGCCGGTAGGTCAGCACGACGGCGGTCATGCGCGTCTCGCGCGGCGGCAGCGCGACGCGGGCCGGTGTTATGCGCACGTGCGGTCGCATTCGAGTCGCCAGTACGTTTCGGGTTCACGGAGGGTGGCCTGCATATGAGGTTCGAGCAGCGAAACCTGGCTCGCATACGCGGCGACGGCAGCGGCCTTCGCGGCTTCCGCGGCTGCGCGGTCGCGCACCGCGAGTTCGGCGGGCCGCGCGATCCAGCCTTGTTCGCGCCAGCCGGCCACGCGTTTGGCCATCAGCCCGTCGATCCGGCGATACGGCGCATCTTCATAGAACCGCCATGTGTGCGATGCATCGTCGTCGCGCAGCAGCGATAGCACCGCTTGCTGCACCTGCAGGTGATCGTGATGGAACAGGCCCGCCGGCGCGAGCACGCGATGACCGGGATGCGCGTCGATCGCGTCGGCCAGCGTCGCGGCGATCGCCGTCGACGCGGCCGGCATCTCGTACTGATCGTCGAAGAAGTCGAGCCACACGGGCCGTGCATCGAGCAGCGCGAGCGCGCGGCTGTCTTCGTCGCGGCGCGCGCGCATCGCTTCGTCGGCGGTGCGGAATCCCGCGCGGCGGTCCCACGGCGGTGCCGCGGTGCCGCGCGGCGGAATCCCCGCGAACACGGTGACGACGACCGAGCCGGGCGACTGCGCGAGCAGCTGCCCGCAACTGAAGACGGCGTCGTCCAGATGCGGCGATACGACGATCCAGCGTGTCGGAGCGGTCATGGCTTGAAGCTCTCCTTCGTAGGCGGCCGGGCCGGCAGTCCGGACCGCCAAGCATTCGCCGTGCCCGTGCGCTGCGCCGCGGCGCGTTCCCGTTTTCCGTCCGGCAGGAGCCCGTCCGGTGACTGAAATTGCAAGGCCGCGAGCCGGAAATTACGCGATCGCGGTAATGCTCGTCGCGATCGCGACCGTGCTGCATGCGCTCGTGGTCCGCTTCGGCGGCCAGAACATGCCGTTCCTGCTGTACTACCCGCTGCTCGCGGGCGTCGCGTGGTGCACGTCGCTGCTGTTCGGCACGGTGTCGACCGGTCAGCGCGCTACTGATGTGGACGCTGTTCCTGACCGATCCGGCCGCGTATGCGGGGCCGCTGTTCGACCGCGTCGTGCGGCTCGTCACGTTCGTGCTGACCGCTCTGCTCGTGCGCACGCTCGCCGCGATGCCGCGCCGCGCGCGGCGTGCGAACGATGTCGCGCATCGACGCGACGCGGCCGCACGCCGGCGGCTCGAACGCATGCTGCACGCGCTGCCGCACGGCGTGATCGCGATCGACACGCGTGCGCGCGTCACGTATATCAATAGCACCGCGGCCGACCTTGTCGACTGCCGGCCCGACGATGCGACAGGCCGGCCGGTGCGCGACGTGCTGCATCTGTGCGACCGCGACGGCTTCCGGCTGCTCGATGCGCTGCGCCGGCGCGACGCGAACGGCGCAGCGCCGCCGTCGAAACCGCGCGTGCTGGCCGTGACCGCGCATGCGGGGATCGCCGACGAGCGGCGCGCCATCGAAGCCGGGTTCGACGGCTATCTGCGCAAGTCCGTCGACGTGCGCGAACTCGCGGGCAAGATCGCACGCGTCATGCGGCGGGACGGCTGACGCGCAGCCGGCATCGGCCGCGCATCGAGCGCCGCGCCGCGCGGGCATCGCTCAGGTCGTCGGTGCCGCGCGATTCTGCGTGCTGATCTGCGCGAGCATGTGCGACGCGATCTGCGTGCTGCGCACCAGATCGCCCGGCCTGTGCTGCATCGCCTGCCGATGAATGAAGTAACGCGCGGTATGCGCGAGCCCGGTCGCGAACGACGTCGTCGCGCGCCAGCCGAGCCGCCGGCGCGCGGCGTCGAGATTCGGGCGGCGCTGACGCGGATCGTCGGACGGCAGCGGCCGAAACTCGATCGGCACCGTCGCGCCGACCACGCGCACGACTTCGCGCGCGACGTCGATCATCGCGATTTCGTTGTCGCTGCCGAGATTCACCGGTTCGCTCGCGTCGCCCGGTTCTTCCATCAGCCGGATCAGCGCGTCGATCATGTCGTCGACGTAGCAGAACGAGCGCGTCTGCTTGCCGTCGCCGTACACGGTCAGCGGCTGGTTCGCGAGCGCCTGCGTGATGAAGTTCGACACCACGCGGCCGTCCGCCGGATGCATGCGCGGGCCGTACGTGTTGAAGATCCGCGCGATCCGGATGTCGACGCCGTACTGGCGGTGATAGTCGGTAAACAGCGTCTCCGCGCAGCGCTTGCCTTCGTCGTAGCATGCGCGGATGCCGATCGGATTCACGCGCCCGCAGTAGTGCTCGTCCTGCGGATGGACGTCGGGGTCGCCGTACACCTCGCTGGTCGACGCCTGCAGGATGCGCGCCTTCACGCGCTTCGCGAGGCCGAGCAGATTGATCGCGCCGTGCACGCTCGTCTTCGTCGTCTGCACCGGGTCGCGCTGATAGTGGACCGGCGATGCGGGGCACGCGAGGTTGTAGATCTCGTCGACCTCGACGTACAGCGGGAACGTGACGTCGTGCCGCATCAGCTCGAAGTTCGGCGCGTCGAGCAGATGCGCGATGTTGTCCTTCGCGCCGGTGTAGAAGTTGTCGACGCACAGCACGTCGTGCCCGGCCGTCACGAGCCGTTCGCACAGATGCGAACCGAGAAAGCCGGCACCGCCGGTCACGAGCACGCGTTTTCGGTCGTAGCCCCTCATCATGCATTCTCCTTGCGGTGCGCGAGCACGGGCGGCGTGGTCGCGACCGGCGTACGGCGGCTGGTCGCCGCCGTGCCGGCGCGCGGCGGCTGCGCGACGTCGCGATAGATGTCGACGAGGCGATCGGCCACGCCGCGCCACGTGTAGAACCGGTGCGCGCGCAGATAGCCGGCGCGGCCGAGCGCGTCGCAGTGCTCGGGCTGCGCGCGCAGCTGAACGAGCCGTTCGGCGAGCGCGGCCGGATCGCGCGGCGGCACCAGATAGCCGGTCTTGCCGTCTTCGACCGTCGTGCGGATGCCGCCGACGTTGCTGCCGATCACCGGCGTCGCGCACGCCATCGCCTCGACCGGCGTGATCCCGAACGGCTCGTACCACGGCGTCGTCACGAACACGTCGGCCGCGCTGTAGTACAGATGCAGCGCGTCGCGATCGCGCCGGCCGACGAACGTCACGCGATCGGCGATCCCGTTGTCGTGCGCGAGCGCGGCGAGCCGCGCAAGCTCCGGGTCGCCGGCCGGATCCGGCTCCGCCTGACTGCCGCCGACGACGTACAGGCGCGTCGGCCGATGCGGATCGCGCGGCATCCGCGCGAGCGCGTCGATCACGTTGTCGATTCCCTTGCGCGGCACGAGCCGCCCGAGCTGCAGCACGATGAACGCATCGTGCGGCCAGCCGAGCCGCGTACGCGCATCCGCGCGCGGCACCGGCCGGAACTCGCGTTCGTCGAACCCGCACGGGACGATTTCGATGCGCGCGGCGTCGGCGCGATAGTGCGTCGTGAGATCGAGCGCATCCTGCGGGCATTCGGCGATCAGCCGGTCCGAGCGGCGCGCGAGCGTGTCCTCGATCTTGAAGCGCTCGTCCGGAAAGCCGTCGGCCGCGCCCTGGTGCAGCCGGCGCACGCGCCCGAGCGCATGAAACGTCGTGACGAGCGGAATGCCGAGACGTTTCTTCACACGCAATGCCGCATGGCCCGACATGAAGAAGTTCGCGTGCATCACGTCGACCGGATCGGGCTCGCGCCGCATCCGCTCGATCATGTAGTCGGCGAACGCGTCCATGTACGGCAGCAGCCGCTCCTTCGGCAGATCCGCGGGCGGGCCGGCCGGCACGTGAATCACGCGCATGCGCGGGCCGATCTGCACGACCTCGGGCAGGTGCGGGTTGTCGCAACGCGTATAGACGTCCACGTCGAGCCCGCGCTCCGCGAGCTGCTTCGCGACGTTCGCGACGTAGATGTTCTGGCCGCCCGCGTCGACGCCGCCGATCACCCCGAGCGGCGATGCGTGTTCACTGATCAACGCAATTCTTTGCATGGTGTCGCTCCCGATGTCGGGGCCGCGCCGGTGGGCCCCGTTCACGCTCCTTCGGCAATCGCCGTGCCCGGCGCTTTGCGGGGCGAAACGCATGCGTGTGTGCCGAAAAAATTACAACGCGTTGGATGAAAGGGCGTCCGATCGCGCCATCGTACGCGCAAGCGGCGCATGGGCCGCGGCACGCGATTTGCGTCGCTTGCCGATGCCCGCCGGCGATGCCGGCCTGACGAAAGGAGGTCACGATGAAGGTATTCCCGCTGCAAGCACGGTCCGCCCGGCTGCGCCGCCTGCCCGCCCGGCGGATCGGGATGGCGGTTGCGATTGCCGCGGCCGCCGCGTGTGCGGTCGTCGCGCCGAACGCGTTCGGCGCCGGCGACGACAGCGCCGCGTCGTCGTCTTCGTCGTCGTCGTCGCATTCGACGACCGGCGCGAAGATCCGCGACGCGACGATCACGACGAAGGCGAAAGCCGAACTCGTCGGCACGAGCGGCCTGTCGGCCGGCGACATTCACGTGAAGACGCGGCACGGTGTCGTGACGCTCACCGGCAGCGTGCCCGACGAGCAGCAGCGCACGCAGGCCGTCAGCGTCGTGAAGCAGGTCGACGGCGTGCAGAGCGTGCGCGACCAGCTGACGATCCGGCCGAAATAACCGCAGCGCCGCAAAAGGAGTCCAGCGATGAAATGCATGCTCAAACCGGTCGGCGAGCAGACGATCGTGATCACCGGCGCGACCAGCGGCATCGGCCTCGTGACCGCGCGCAAGGCCGCGCGGCGCGGCGCGAAGCTCGTGCTGTTCGCGCGCAACCAGGAAGCGCTGAACACGCTGTGCGACGAGATCCGCCAGCATGGCGGCCTCGCGGTGCCGGTTGCCGGCGACGTCGGCAACCTCGAGGATCTGCAGCGCGCGGCGGCGGCCGCGGTGGACACGTACGGCGGCTTCGATACGTGGGTGAACAACGCGGGCGTGTCGATCTTCGGCACCGCGTCGACCGTGCCGCTCGAAGACCAGCGCAAGCTGTTCGACACCAACTACTGGGGCGTCGTGCACGGCTCGCTCGTCGCGGCCGACCACTTCCGCCGCAAGAGCGATTTCCACGGCGGCGCGATCATCAACATGGGCAGCGAGGCGTCCGACGCGCCGTTGCCGCTGCAAAGCGCGTATGTCGCGTCGAAGCACGCGGTGAAGGGCTTCACCGATTCGCTGCGCCTCGAGATGGAAGCCGACCATCTGCCGGTGTCGGTCACGCTGATCAAGCCGGCTGCGGTCGACACGATGTTCGTGATGCACGCGAAGAACTACATGAACGTCGAGGCGAAGCTGCCGCCGCCGATCTACGACCCCGACATCGTCGCCGACGCGATCCTGTTCGCCGCGTCGCATCCGCGCCGCACGCTGTTCGTCGGCGGCGCCGCGAAGTTCACGTCGGCGAGCGCGTATCACGCGCCGCGCCTGTTCGACCGCGTCGCCGCGACGCTGTTCTCGCGCGGCCAGCGCACGGTGCGCCCCGCGCGCCCGCGCGACGACAACGCGCTGTACGAGTCGCGGCACGCGCTGCACGAGCGCGAAGGCATGGAAGGCACCGTGCTGCGCGCGTGCGCATACAACGCGGTCGTGCAGCGGCCGAAGGTCGCCGGCGCGGTCGCGGTGGGCGCCGCGGCGCTGATGCTCGCCGCGCTGGCGCGCTCGCGCCGCACGTCGTCCGCCTGATTTCCGGCTCGATACCGGCCGGCTTGATTCATTCAATCCCTGAAGGAGGCTTCAATGACATCGCGACAACATACGGGCCACGAGCACAGTCATTCGCGCGCGCACGAAGGCGAGCGCACGCAGCAGGACCACGACAAGGGCGGCCATCAGACCGGCCACGGCAAACCGCCGAGCCCCGTCGACGTGCAGAAGGCGCTGAAGGGCATGGACTATCCGGCGAGCAAGTCCGACGTCGTCGAGTGCGCGGAGCGCTCGCATGCGGACCCGCAAGTGATCGAGATGCTCAAGCGCATTCCGGATCGCGAATACGAGACGCCGGCATCCGTGTCGAAGGAACTCGGGCGGCTGATGTGAGCGCCGCCGCGCCGCGAGCGACCCGCGCGCGGCGCACCACGCATCATTACGGAGGAGCACGAGCATGGCGATGATCGTCGCAGGTCGTTTCACGACGTTCGATGAGGCGGAGGGAGGCGCGCGCCACCTTTACGAGCGCGCCTTCGGCCCCGACGACGTATCGATCTTCTTTCTGAATCCCGGCGGCCAGCACGCACGCTTTCCGATCGGCGGCGACGTGTATGCGGATTCGGCCGCGAAACCCGGCGGCCGCGGCGCCGTGGTCGGCGCGATGCGCGGCTTGCTGATCGGCGTCGTCGTCGGGCTGATCGCGTATGCGCTCGGCGCGCGCTACTGGTTCGTGCCGGCCGCCGGTGCGCTGGCCGGTGCGTATCTCGGCGCGTTCGGCGGTGCGCTCGGCCGCATGCGCGGCGAGCGCGCGGAAGGCAAGGGCACGCTCGCCGCCACGGAAACCGGCGTGATCCTCGCCGCGCGCGTGACGCCGAGCACCGCGAGCACCGCGGAAGACGTGCTGCGCGCCACGGGCGCGACGTCGATCGAGCGCGTCGAAGGCGACTGGCAGGACGGCGAGTGGCGCGACTTCGACCCGGTGCGCCGGCCCGACGAAGCGACGTCCGAGAGCCGTCGTTGACGCGCGCATTTTCTGCACACGCTTGCAACACGGTCGCCGCGATCCGCGGCGAACCGCGTGCAATCGGCGCGTTGCGTGCGGCACGCGTCTTGCGTCGTGTCTCCGACACCTGAACGAGGAGGAATCCATGACCACCGCACAGACCCCGCCGCCCCAGAAGCAGACTCAGCAGCCGGGCACCGAGCGGGACATGAATCCGAAGCCGCGCGACGAAGCGGCCGATTACGTCGGCAGCGGCAAGCTCGCCGGCAAGGTCGCGCTCGTGACCGGCGGCGACAGCGGCATCGGCCGCGCGGTCGCGATCGGCTTCGCGAAGGAGGGTGCGGACGTCGCGATCGTCTATCTGAACGAATCGGACGACGCCGCGCACACGAAGAAACTGATCGAGCAGACCGGCCGGCGCTGCGAGGCGATCGCGTGCGACATCGGCGATCGCAAGCAGGCGTACGACGCCGTCGCGCGGACCGTCGAACGCCTCGGGCGCCTCGACGTGCTCGTGAACAACGCGGGCGAACAGCATCCGCAGCCGGGCATCGAGGACGTGACCGAGGAGCAGCTCGAGCGCACGTTCCGCACCAACGTGTACGGGATGTTCTTCTGCACGCAGGCCGCGCTCGCGCACATCAAGGCGGGCGGCCGCATCGTGAACACCGCGTCGGTGACCGCGTATCACGGCAGCCCGAAGCTGCCCGACTATTCGGCGACCAAGGGCGCGATCGTCGCGTTCACGCGGTCGCTGTCGATCGAACTGGCCGAGCGCGACATCCGCGTGAACGCGGTCGCGCCAGGGCCGATCTGGACGCCGCTGATTCCGTCGACGTTCACGGCCGAGCAGGTGGCGAAGTTCGGCTCGAACGTGCCGCTCAAGCGGCCCGGCCAGCCGGACGAGCTGATCGGCTGCTACGTGCTGCTCGCGTCCGAAGGCTCGAGCTACATGACGGGGCAGACGTTGCACCCGAACGGCGGCTCCATCGTCGGCGGCTGAGCGCCGCGCCCACTCAAGGAGAAACCGGATGAAACGACCCAACTGGACGATCGCGGCGCTCGCCGCCGGCGTGCTTGCGATGTCGGGCGTCGCCCGCGCACAGATGCCGAGCGAGCCGCCCGCATCCAATTCGCACGCGCCGAGCGGCGTGATCAATCCGTCGTCGGGCGCCGGCGACGCGGCGATCGCGAAGGCGCCGCAAGGCAGCGACGCGGAATTCGTCGACAAGGCCGCGCTCGGCGGCAAGACCGAAGTGCAGGCGAGCCAGCTCGCGCTGAAGCAGGCGAAGTCGCCGGACGTGCGCGCGTTCGCGAAGCGCATGGTCGCCGATCACGGCAAGGCCAACGCGCAGCTCGCGAAGCTCGCCGCGCGCAAGGGGATGAAGCCGCAGACCGAGCAGATCGCCGACCCGGACGTCGACGCGCTGCGCGGCAAGAGCGGCCACGACTTCGACGTCGCGTACGTCGCGGCGGCCGGCCCCGAAGCGCACCGCAAGACGATCGCGCTGTTCGAGAGCGAGGCGCGCGACGGCAAGGATCCCGATCTGCGTGCGTTCGCGAAAGCCACGCTGCCGACGCTCAAGCATCACCTGAGCATGGCGGAGTCGCTCGAACGCAAGGTGGGCGCGCAGTAACGCGCGCCCGAGTCAACCCCTGGGCCGCGCGTGCGGCCCGCTTTTTCGGAGGCAGTCATGGCCCAACGCCAATCGAAGCACGAAGGCATCCTCGAACTGCTCTGCCAGGCGTACGAGACCGAGCTTGGCGGCGCGAAGATCTATGAGGCCGCGCTGCAGTGCGCGACCGACGAGGACCTGCACAAGGAGTGGGAGAGGTACCATCGCGAAACGCTGCATCACCAGGAGGTGCTGCGCAACGTGTTCAAGACCCTCGGCCTCGATCCCGATGCGCAGTCGCCCGGCCGCGCGGCGGTGGCGGCCACCGGCGAATCGCTGGTCCAGGTGATCGAGCAGGCGCGCAAGCAGGCGGACCCGGCCGTCGCGCAGGTCGTCGCGGCCGAGTGCGTGGTGCTCGCCGAAACGAAGGACCACCTGAACTGGGAGCTGATCGGCTATGCGGCGGACCAGCTGCCCGACAGCGAAGCGGCGAAGGTGTTGAAGGCCGCGCACGACGAGGTCGAGGCCGACGAGGATCATCACCTGTATCACACCCGCGGCTGGGCGCGCGAGATGTGGATCCAGTCGATGGGCTTCAAGGCCGTGCTGCCGCCGCCGGAGGAAGTGAAGAAGGTGGAATCGGCAGCCGACGCGGCGCGTGCCGAGCGCTCGCGCGGCAAGATGATGTAACGGCGCGCGGCCGGGGGAGCGTGCCGATGATGGCGTTGTGCTGGCACGGCAAGCGCGCCGTGCGCTACGAACGGGTCGACGATCCGGCGATCGAGCATCCGCGCGACGCGATCGTGAAGGTCACGCTGTGCGGGATCGGCGGCGCCGACCTGCATCTGTACGATGCGGCGATGCCGGGCCTGAAGGACGGCGCGATCCCCGGCCGCGAATTCATGGGCGAGGTCGTCGAAGTCGGACGCGACGTCGATGCCGCGCGGCTGCGCGTAGGCGATCGCGTCGCCGTGCCGTTCGCGATCGCGTGCGGCGAGTGCCGCGCGTGCCGGCGCGGCGACTACGCGGTGTGCGACGCGTCGAACCCGAACCGCGCGTTCGTGCAGCGCGTGTACGGACGCGGCACCGGTGCACTGTTCGGCGGCGGCCATCTCGCCGGCGGCTATCCGGGCGGCCACGCGGAGTACGTGCGCGTGCCGTACGCGGACGTCGGCCCGATCAAGATTCCCGACGAAATCGACGACGAGCGTGCGCTGCCGCTCGGCGATGCGCTGCCCGCCGGCTGGCAGGCAGCGGTGCAGTGCGAGATTCGCCCGAACGAGACCGTCGCCGTGTGGGGCGCGGGGCCGGTCGGGCTCTACGCGATGCTGGCCGCGCGCGTGCTCGGCGCCGGCCACGTGATCGCGATCGACTGCGTGCCCGCGCGGCTCGAACGCGCGCGCATGCTCGGCGCGACGCCGATCGATTTCACGCGGCTGAGCGTGGCCGACACGCTCGCCGACCATACGCACGGGCGCGGCCCGGACAAATGTATCGACGCGGTCGGACTCGGCGCGCATGCGGTCGGCGCGATCGATGCGCCGCTCGACCGTTTCGACGAGACGTCGGCGCCCGGCGTCGATTCGCCGCACGTGCTGCGCGAGGCGATCTACGCATGCCGGCCGGGCGGGATCGTGTCGGTTGCCGGGCTGTACGGCGGACTCGTCGACAGCGTGCCGGTCGGCGCGCTCGTCAACAAGGCGCTGACGCTGCGCGCCGCGCAGGCGCACGTGCAGCGCTGGTCGCGCGACCTGCTGACGCGCATCGCGAACGGCCAGATCGATCCGTCGTTCGTCGTCACGCATCGCGCACGGCTCGAGGACGGTCCGCAGTTGTACGAGACGAGCCGTAGTCGTGCGGACGGATGCATCAAGGCTGTGATGCGGCCCGGCGATTGATTCGCGTTCAATCCACGCTCGACCCGTGTATCGGTTCAGGCCTGCGCGCAAATGTGCGCGAGCGTCGGCTCGCGCGTTCGGCCGTGCCGCAGCACGCGGCGCATCACGACAGCACGTCGACGAACATCGTCACGACGGCCACCACCATCAGCGCAACTGCGAGCCAGCCGAGCGTTCTCGCGACGATTCCGCTGCCCGGCTGTCCGGACGCGGCGCGCTTCTTCGCCAGCAGCATCACGAGCACCAGCATCGGCACCGCCGCGACGCCGTTCAGCACCGCGCTCCAGTACAGCGCCTTGATCGGATCGATCGGACTGAAGCAGAACCCGATGCCGGCGATCACGCACAGCGCGAGCACCGCATAGAACGCCGGCGCACGCCGCACCGGCTCGTTCAATCCTTCGCGAAACCGCCACGCTTCCGCGCAACCGTAAGCGGCGCTGCCCGCGAATGCCGGAATCGACAGCAGCCCGCAGCCGACGATGCCGAACGCGAATACCAGAAACGCCGCTTCGCCCGCGAGCGGCCGCAGCGCTTCGGCCGCCTGCGCGGTCGAGCCGATGTCGTGCCGGCCGCGCGTGAAGAACACCGCCGCGCCGATCACCATGATGCAGAACGACACTGCGTTCGTGACGATCATTCCCGTCCACGTGTCGAACGTGATGCGGCGCTCCGCCGCGCGGCGCGTGCCCGGCGAGCACGCCGTATCGCCGTTGCGCGCTTCGGCCGCCGTTTCCTCGACTTCGAGCGCCGCCTGCCATACGAACAGGTAAGGACTCAGTGTCGTGCCGAGCACCGCGACCGCGGTCGTCGCATACGCGTGCGTGAACGCGATCTGCGGCAGCACCAGCGCGTGCAGCAGGTTGCCCCAGTCGACGTGCACGAAGCCGAGTTCGACCACGTAGGCGATCAGGCCGAGCGTCATCCACTTCAGCCAGCGCGAATAGCGCTCGTACGACAGCGTCATCTGCAGCGCGAGCGACACGATTCCATAGACGGGCGCATACCAGTAGCTGCGGCCGCCGACCACGAGCGCGGTCGCGTCGCCCATCGCGGCGAGATCGGCGCCGACGTTCACCACGTTGACGAGCGCGACCATCACGATCAGCGCTTTCGCGAGACGGTCGGAGAAATGCTCGCGGATGCCGGCGACCAGCCCCTGACGATTGCTGCGCCCGACGAATGCCGACGCGAGCTGCACGGCCACCATCATCGGCAGCGTGACGACGATCATCCACAGCATGTTGAAGCCGAACTGGCTGCCGGCCTGCGCGTAGACCGCGACGTTGCTCGGATCGGCGTCCGACGCGCCAGCGAGCAGGCCGGGGCCGAGCCTGCGGTACCACGGCTTCTCGGCGACCGGTGTCGCAGACGGCGCGTGCGGTGCGTTCGGTGCGACGTCGTCGGGGCCGAGGTCGCTCATTCGGCGGCTCCACGTGTGTCGCCGCCGGCATTCGCGCCGTGCGCGGGCCGCGTCGCGGTGCGCAATGCGCCGACGCAAGTGTCCGGCGCGTGGCCGTCGACGGGCGACGCGGCCGTAATCGTGCGCGTGTCGGGCGCGATCGTCGTGCGGCATCGCCCGCGTGCTGCAATCGGCACGGCGGCGCGCGATCGCGGCTCGCCCGCGTGCAGCGGCCGCGCGGCAGCGGCAGGCGGACGGCAAGCGCTACCGAAGCGAAAGAACGGCGTCGCGAGCATCAAAGGCTCCTGTGTCGATCATCGCGAACATGCAGCAACCGGCATGCCGCGTGCAGTCAATATGGGCGCGCAGTTTGCGTATGGGCCGCACCCGACGACAGGAGAAAGGCGATGCATACCGACCCCGGCGACGATCCGGCTGCCGACGACGTGCTGCTGTGGCGTGCGCCCGACAGCGTACCGCTGCGTCCGCGCCGCGTGCTGGTCGTCGACGACTATCGCGATGCGGCCGACGCGCTGCAGCTGCTGCTCGAGGCGCGCGGCTTCGAATGCCGGATCGCGGACGATCCGTTCGCCGTCTGCGACGTCGCGCGCGACTGGCAGCCGTTCGCGATCGTGCTCGACATCGCGATGCCCGGCCTCGACGGACTGCAGCTCGCGATGCGCCTGCGCGGCGATCCGCATACCGCCGACATGCTGCTCGTCGCGTGCAGCGCGTTCGCGTCGCCGCGTGACCGCGAGCGCGCGAGGGAAGCCGGATTCGACGCGCATTGCGCGAAGCCGCTGACGCCGCATCGGCTGCTGCGCTATCTGGAAGCCGCGTGTACGCGCGCGGCGCCGCCGGACGGGGACGTTACACGGCGGTTGTAAAACGGTGCCGGGGAGGCGATGCGGGGTTGCAACGCTTCATTCGACGCTCGCCCGAAACGCATCGGCTTTCAAGCCGACACAGAGCGAGCCGACGATGCCGATCGCAACGCGAGCGCGTTCCTGGCGACGCTGACCGGCCGAAAGCGCTGCGCCATGTTGTTCCGGATACAGAACGCGAGAAAGCCCGATACGCGGGCGCGCAAGATCGAAGCGTTCATCGGCATGCTGAATCGCGGCGCGACTATTCATCCGTAGACCGCCATTCGCCACGGCGTCGGGTGTGCGATCGCCGTCGTGCGTACAACGTCGGCGATCACATGGCAGACGGCCTACGTACCAAAGCGAACCGCCGGCGAAAGGGTGAAGGACTCGCGCATGTCGCGCGCCTCCTCGACCGGCGTTCTTCCGAAAAGGCGCTTGAACTCGCGGCTGAACTGCGAAGTGCTTTCATAGCCGACGCGTCCCGCCGCCGCAGCGGCGGTGATGCCGTCGCGAATCATCATCAGGCGCGCGTGGTGAAGCCGCGTGGACTTGATATACTGAATCGGCGACGTCTGCGTCACCGCGCGGAAATTGGCATGAAACGCCGGCACGCTCATGCCGGCTTCTTCGGCAAGACGCGGCACGTTGAGGGGCGACGCATAGTCGGCGTGGATGCGCTTGAGCGCCTTCGCCACACGGCCGAACCGTCCGTGGTGCCCGAGCGCCGCACAGAGCGCGCCGCCTTGCGCGCCGGCCAGCACCCGGTAGCAGATTTCCCGCACGAGGCTCGGCCCCAGAATCTGTGCGTCCATCGGCACCGTCAATGCCTCGAGCAGCCGCACCGTCGCATCGGCGAGCCGGCCGTCGAGCGGTGTGGACACGATGCCGTTCGGCGCCGCATCCGGCAGACGTCCGAGCGCACCGATCTGCGCGATCAAGTCGCTGAGCTCGATGAGGTCGAGGCGGATGGATACCGCGAGCATCGGTTCGTCGCGCGACGCGTGGGTTTCGGTCGAGAACGGCAGCGGTACGGACAGCACGAGGTAGTGCTGCGCGTCGTAAATATAGACGTCGTTGCCCAGGAACCCGAGCTTGCGGCCCTGGCAAACGATCACGATGCTCGGCTCGTACAGCACGGGCGTGCGCCCGAGCGGGCGGTCGGAACGCATCAGCCGCACGCTGTCCAGCGCCGACTGCGTATATCCCTCGCTCGGCGCCAGCTTCTCGATCAGGCGGACCATCTTGACGGACGCGGCAGAGCGGATCTTCGACACGTCGTTCTCCTGTTGCTCGCTATACGCGCCATTCTAGCTTCGCGCCGGATGCGCCGCCAGACCACTCGATAGGAATAGGCAATAACGCCATCGTTACGTGTATTCGCGCGACGGCAACCCGTTCCTATCATTCGATCACTGGCCAACGAACCGTATCGCTTCATTCGATGCAGCGACGAACGGCGGACGTTCGACGGATGAGCGCGAACGGCAGCGGCCAATCCATAGCCAACGATAGGAGTATGCAAGATGGCAAACACCTCCAACGAGTCGAAAACCATCCTGATCACCGGCGCGAGCAGCGGCATCGGCGAAGGCGCGGCGCGCTTGCTCGCCGCACAGGGGCATCGTGTCGTGATCGGCGCTCGCCGTACCGACAGGCTCGCCCGGCTGGCGGAATCGATCGAAGCATCCGGCGGCATCGTTCGTTATCGCGAGCTCGACGTGACGTCGGCCGACGACGTCGCGGCATTCGCGCGCTTCGCGCTCGATGCATTCAGCCGCATCGACGTGCTGATCAACAATGCGGGCGTGATGCCGCTTTCGCCGCTGAACGCGCTGAAGCTGGACGAATGGAACCGGATGATCGACGTGAACATCCGTGGCGTTCTGCACGGCATTGCCGCCGTGCTGCCGACGATGGAAGCGCAAGGTCGCGGCCAGATCGTCAATATTTCGTCGATCGGCGGCCTTTCCGTGTCGCCGACTGCCGCCGTCTACTGTGCGACCAAGTTTGCCGTGCGCGCGATCTCCGACGGCCTGCGCCAGGAAACCGACAGGATTCGCGTGACCGTGATTTGCCCCGGCGTCGTGGAGTCCGAGCTGGCCGACTCGATTTCGGACGACACCGCACACACGGCAATGCAGACCTTCCGCCGCATCGCGATCACACCCGACGCCATCGCGCGCGCGATCGCTTACGCGGTCGAGCAGCCGGACGACGTCGACGTCAGCGAGATCGTCGTGCGGCCGACCGCGAGCCCGTTCTGACCGAACCGAAACGCAACGTTCAACGCATCCGATCCTGGAGCACACCATGACATCACCCAGCACCGCAAGCGACGCCTTCGCAGGCAAGGTCGCCATCGTGACCGGCGCAGCCAGCGGCATCGGCCTCGCCACGACCGAACTGCTTCACGCCGAAGGCGCGAACGTGATCGCCGTCGGACGCGGCAGCAACGTGGAAGCGCTGGCCCGTCCCGGCATCGTGCCGCTCGTCGCCGACGTGTCGCGCGAGGACAGCGCCGTGCGTGCCGTCGCGACCGCGATCGACCGGTTCGGCCGGCTCGACGTTCTGGTCAACAACGCAGCGATCATCATCAACAAGCCGCTGATCGATATGTCGCTCGACGACTGGAACGGCATTCAGGCCGTCAATGCGACCGGCGCATTCCTGTTCTCCCGTGAAGCGATGCGCGCGATGGTGCCGGCAAAGACCGGGGCCATCGTGAACGTGGGTTCGTACGCTTGCTATCAGGCATTTCCGCTGATCTCCGCGTATGCGGCGTCGAAGGGCGCGCTCGCGCAGCTGACGCGCGCGCTGTCGCTCGAGGCGATCGAACACGGCATCCGCGTGAATGCGGTCGGCTCCGGCGACGTCATCACCAACATTACCAATCACATCCATGCGGACGGGCAGGCGTTCCTCGCGGAGCACGGAAAGAAGGCTCCGATCCGTCGCGCCGCGCAGCCGAAGGAAATTGCGGAGGTGATCGCGTTCCTCGCGTCGGAGAAAGCCAGCTTCATCGTCGGCGCGGTCGTCATGGCCGACGGCGGCATGAGCGTCGCGCTTCCCTGAACGCGGCAATCCTTCCAGCACTCCATTTGCAACTCGAAGAGGTTCATCATGAAATCGGTATCCCGCACGTGGTTCGTCACCGGCGCGTCGAAAGGCGTCGGCCGGAAACTCGTCACCCGTTTGCTCGAACAAGGCCACCGCGTCGCGGCGACGTCGCGCGCCGCGGCATCGCTGACCGACGTTTTCGGTCACGCGTCCGAGCGCTTTTTGCCGCTGGAGGTCGATCTGACGAACGATCGAAGCGTCCAGCATGCAATCGAGAAGACCGTGCAACGGTTCGGCGCGATCGACGTCGTCGTCAACAACGCAGGGTATGCGCAGCAAGGCACCGTCGAGGCGTTGTCGGACGAAGAGCTGCGCCGGAACTTCGAAGTCAATTTCTTCGCGCCGATGGCCGTCATGCGCCATGCGCTGCCGCACCTTCGTCGCCAGCGCAGCGGGCACATCATCAACATCTCGTCCATCGTCGGCTATCACGGCGGATATGCGGGATGGGGCAGCTACGTCGCAAGCAAGTTCGCGCTGTCGGGCGTGACGGAATCCGTTGCGGCGGAAGTCGCCGAGCTCGGTATCCGAGCGACGGTCGTGTATCCCGGGCCGGTACGCACGGACTTCCTGTCGAGCGATGCGCTCGCGGTGGCCAAGCGGCAGATCGACGATTACTCGGAGGCGAAGGCGTCGCTGGACTTGCATCTCGACACGTTGCACGGCCGTCAGGCCGGCGACCCCGACAAGCTCGCGCTTCTCATCATCCAGGCTGCGAACGTCGAATCGGCTCCGCTGCACCTGTTCGCGGGCAAGATCGCGAACGAACTCGCGTCGGTAAAGGCGAGCGCGGTCGCGAAGGATCTGGACGCGTGGAAGGGCTCGTCCGAAGCGACCGACTTCGCCGATTGATCCGAATGTGAAAATGTCCCGGCCTTGCCGGGACGTTCGTTGAGGCCGGGCGACGCAACGCGCGTGGTAGGCCGTCTATCCAGACGGTCTTTCGGAGCACGCGGGGTCCACGTTCTCGATCATTTGCAGGCCAGCGAGACGTGGGCTGCCCCATACGTGACTCGTCTGGTTCCGGTCTCGCCAACCGGATATTCCGATGGCAGACAACGGTCAGAGATCGCCGCGTACTTCGCCGGTTCCGAGCGCACTCCGCTGCCGGTTCACTTCCGCCCAAAGCGCGTCGCTGTCGTCGTTGCGCAGCACGATCATCCAGTCGAGCTGCTCGTCGGTCACGCCGAAGTATTCGAGAATCTCCCGGCGAACCGCATCGATGAACTCGGCGTATTCCGGCGTTGTCTGCGCTTGCGCGTGCAACGCGTCGTATTCGGCATCGTCGTCGCCGCCGCCGTGCTCGTCGATATAGCGAGAGATCCACTGGTCTCGTTCGCGATCGTAATCGGCCTCGGCGCGCATCGCTTGCACAGCCGTGTAGAAATCCAGTTGCGCGAACGCGGCGATCGCCGCCGTTGTCGCTTCGTCGAATGTCGTCGTCATGTCATTTCTCGCGTTGAGTCGGCGTACGTCATTGCATCGTGCGGCTCGCGGGCAAGTGTTGCGAGCGGACGGTGCGAGACGTGGTCTGGCGCCGGCGTTTGGGCCGTGCAGAGACCAAGATTGTCTGCGATCCGGGCGCTGCGGTCGAGTGCCTGAAAACGATCCGAGCGCCCGTTGGACGCCAACCGCCTTGGCGTTCCAGTTCAGCAGCCAAATTTCCACAAACCGCCTTTTCATTGATCGCAGCGACCCACAAAGCTGTGTCTATTCCAGCGACAAGAAATCGGCACGGCAACCAGCGCCCGCTACGCCGCCCGCAAATCGCCCAACACATCGAGCACGTACTGCGTCGCACGCTCGACGTACCCCGCGCGGTACGCGATCCCCAACCGCCGCCATAACGCCGGCCGCAACGGCCGCATGACGACGCGCGTATCGGGTAGCGGCGTGGCGCTCTCGTTAGGCAACAGCGCCGCGCCGTAACCTGCCGCTACCAGGCTCTTGATCGCGTCGTTGTAGTTCAGCTGAATGCGCGGCACCGGATGATGTCCTGCGCTGGCGAACCACTCCGCAGTCAGACGCGACAGATGTGTCGTCGCGTCGTTCAGAACGAGCGGCCGAGCAGCGATCCACTCGGGCGTCACGCGGGCCGGACACCGCCAATGCGCGGGAACGAACGCCATCACGGGGTCGCGGCGCCAAGGCTTGATCACGAGCCCGGCGACCGGCGGCTGAGGCAACGCGACGATCCCCACGTCGAGCGTTCCATCCATCAGCCGGGACAGCGTGTCTTGCGAAGTCAGCACCGCGATCTGAACGTCGATCGCGGGATGGCGCTCGCGCAGCGTTTCGAGCGCTTGCGGCAGCAGATGCGCGATCACGCCCGTGGATGCGCCGAGACGTACGCGTCCTTCGAGCCCGTCGACCTGGCGTCGAATATCGTCCAACGCCTGCTCCGCGTCGGCCAGCAGCCGACGGGCGCGCTCCACCAGCACGTCGCCTATCGACGTCGGTCCGACGTGGCCGCGCTTGCGTAACAGCAGCGGAGCGCCGATGCGGTCTTCGAGTTCGGCGATGTGGAGGCTGACGGTCGGCGGCGCCAGGTTCAATGCACGCGCCGCGTCGGCAAACGAACCGCGGTCCGCAACGGCGACCAGCGTGCGCAAGCGGTCCAGACTGATTTCTCGCATGATGCTGCCCCACGGTTCAGAGAAACTGAATGCCGGCGTTGTGAAATTCAACTTTCACTATTCTAGCCGCGAGCGCAACATCGACACTCGTCTCACTTGTCACGACCCACAGTCAGCGGAGTCATCCACCTATGAGCGCTCCCGTAGTTTTCATCGACGGCGACCAAGGCACCGCCGGGCTGCAAATCCACGACCGGTTGCGCGGCCGGACCGATATCAGACTGCTCACGCTTGCCGCGGCGGATCGCAAAGATTTGCGGCGCCGGGCAGAAGCGATCAACGCATGCGACATCGCGATCCTCTGTCTGCCGGACGCCGCCGCGCGCGACGCGGTCGACGCCATCGTCAATCCCGCCGTACGCGTGATCGACGCGAGCTCCGCTCACCGCACACATCCGGACTGGACATACGGTTTTCCGGAGATGACGCCGGGCCAGGCCGACAAAATTGCGAACGCATCTCGCGTCACGAATCCCGGTTGCTATCCGACCGGCGCGGTCGGCTTGCTGCGGCCGTTGGTAGCGGGCGGGCTCATACCCGGCGATTACCCGATCAGCATCCACGCGGTGTCCGGCTACTCCGGACGCGGTCGCGCGGGCGTGGAAGAGCACGAGGGCCCGGCAGCGGCCAACGCACTTCCGTATCAGGTCTATGGGCTGGAACTCGCGCACAAGCACACGCCCGAGATTCGGCAGCATGCCGGGCTTGCGCGACGTCCGATCTTCGTCCCTGCGTACGGCGCGTTCCGCCAAGGCATCGTCCTCACGGTGCCGCTCGCATTGCGGCTGCTCGCACCCGGCGTGAATGCGTCAACGCTACACGCGTGCCTCGCACGCCATTACGCGCAGGCAACCCGCGTACGCGTATTGCCGCTGCACGAATCGAGCGTGCTGAAACACCTCGATCCGCAAGCGCTGAACGGGACGAACGACATGCAGTTGAGCGTGTTTCACGACGCCGGGCACGAGCAGGTTCTGCTGTCCGCGGTTTTCGACAATCTTGGCAAAGGCGCGTCCGGGGCGGCGGTTCAGAACCTGGATCTCATGCTTGAGCGGTAGTCGCGCGCGGTGGTCCGATCGATCCATCGAGCTCGCCGCGTTCATATCCGCTTACGGAGGCAATGATGAACGTGTCAGACCAGGAACCGTTCGAGCGCCGACAACACTTCGTTTGGCGCATCCTCAGCGAGCAGATGGCCGCCGGGCAATTCGTTGCCGGTCACGTGCTCCGCCCATCTGGACCAGATATCGACAGGCGACGTGCGCGCGGCCTTCTGCTCGCGCGCGCTCCATAGCACCAGCACCGGACACGCGAGTTTCCGGCCCGCCGCGAAATCGCTTGCATCATGATCGAGATCCTCGGACGCAGCAGCGCGATAGTCTTCGCATATCGCGTGGCGCACGTGCGGGTTCCGAAACGCGACTCGATACGCGTCGAGCGCCGCCGGGTCGATCCGGTCGAGCCCGCCCGCCATCTTCGCGAGCGCGGTGTCGATATAGGCGTCAGGATCGGCCGCCAGCATTCGCTCAGGCAGGTCCGCCGGCTGCGCCAGAAAGAACCAGTGCCATGCATTCAACGCGAACGTGTCGTCGATCGTTGCAAACGCATCGAGCGTCGGTACGACGGCGAGCGACACATACGCGCAGACGCGCGCCGGATGATCGAGCGCGAGCCGATACCCGGCGCGCGCGCCGCGATCATGTCCGGCCACGGAGAACCGTTCATACCCGAGCCGGTCCATCAAACCGACGAGCGCGTTCGCCACGCGACGTTTCGTCCAGCGGGACCGATCGTCGAGAATCCGGCTGTCGCCATAGCACGGCAGATCCGGAACGACGACGGTATGCGACTTCGACAGCGCCGGCGCAATCAATCGCCACGCAACATGCGTTTGCGGATAAGCCGTGCGGTAACAGCACCGGCGATCCGGTCCCGCCGATTCTCCCGCGAAACGCGACGCCGCCTGCTTCGACGTCGAGCCGCGCGAAGCCGGGGAAGAAGTCATGTCCTGCTGCCGATGTCGTGATCATGTCCGTTCCTCGCACGACTTCATTGCCGGGATACCGAGCCGACGAACTCGGCCAGATCGCGATTGAAACGCTCGGGCTCCTCGATGAACGGCGCGTGTCCTGAATCGGCGTACACGTTCGTGACGATGCGTGGATTCAACTCGGTCGCGCGTGCGAGCGTCGCGCGCGTGTCGACCAGTGCGTCGCGGCCGCCGTAAAGGAACAGCAGCGGCACGCGCGCTTTGCCGATTCCTTCGGCCGCGAAAACGGTCATCGTCGGGATCTCCCGCTGCATGTCCCACGATGCCATCGCGGCGTTCGCGAGCAGGCGTTCGAACGTTACGGCATCCGGTTGACGATGGAAGCAGAGCCGCACGAACGCGCGCTCTCCGTCGAGATGGGTTTTCAGGTCCGGCGAATTCATATCGCGATACACGTCGGGATGCGCGACGATCTGGCCTGGCGCCAGTTCGACTACGCCGTCGACGAACACCGCGCCGGCAATCCCGCGGTCGCCATACTTCGCGAGGTAGTTGGAAATCACGACGCCGCCGAGCGACCAGCCGACGATCACCGGCTTGCGCGCATGCGAGCCTGCGATCACCGCTGCGAGATCGTCGGCCCAGCGGCTTCCGTCGTGATACGGTGCGGCGCCGGACGGCTTGTCGGACTGCCCGTGTCCGCGCAGGTCGTACGTGATGATCCGGTACTGACGGAGTGCCGGGCTCGTCGCCTCGGCGTCCCAGTTCAGGCGGCTGCCGAGCAGGCCGTGGATCAGGATGATCGGCGTGCCGTCGGGATTGCCGCTTTCCTGAACCGCCAGCTTCACGCCGTCCGACGACGTCACGGTATACGCCGCCGGAGCGGCGGCCGCATAGGACGCGGGCACGAACAGCATCGCGGCCCACACGACGACCATCCGCACAATGCCGAACACGCTGGTGTGCATGAGATTCCTCCATGAGTTGAAGAGGGGCTCAGTCTGAACCCTCACACTGATGTGAGAGTCAAGCGAACCATGCTAACCTCGCGCTCATGAAGAAAACCCCTACGCAACAATTGCTGACGGTCGGCGAGCTGTCGCGCCGCACAGGCGCAAGCGTGCGGTCCATTCGGCATTACGACGAACACGGTTTGCTCGCGTCGGTACGCGCGAGCAATGGCTACCGTATGTTCCCCGACAAGGCGATCACGCAGGTCACGCAGATCCAGCGCATGATCGCGACCGGGTTCACGATCGAGGACATCCGCGGCTTTCCGGACTGCATGCTGTTGATCGAAGGCGCGCGTTCGTGCGACCAGATCGGCGAAGTGCAGCGCGAGCGGCTGAAGGCCATCGAGCGGCAGATCGCGGATCTGGAAAAACGCCGTGCGCGGCTCATCAAAATGCTGACGGACGGTGCGGCGCCGCCGGTCGAGTGACGCGGAAGCGACGGCCGTACGCATCCCGGCGTCGCTGTCATACGCATCGTTGCCGATGGAACGATGCCGACACTGGCATGGTCGGCGGCCGGTGTCGGCACTAGAACGTATGCCGAACGCCGACGGCGAACGTGTTGCCGGTCGCGCGGGCCGTCAGCTTGTCGTACGAATAAATCGCGTAGATGTCCGTCCGCTTCGACAGAAAATGGTCGTAACCGAACGACACCGTGTTGCGCAGGCTGTTGTTCGCGGGCCGCGGCCCCGATCGCTTCGTGCGCGCCCATTCTGCAAGCAGGAAGTCGGCCGGCGAGAACGGGATCGACAGACCGGCCTCGTACGTGTGGCTGCCCGTCGGCGTGCTGACGTCGCTCGTCATCGCCCATGCCGCATACAGCGTCGCGACCTTGAAGTCGTAGGCCGCACCCGCGAGATACGCGTACTGCGCGCCGACCGGCCCCGCCGCGGTATACCGCACGCGCTGACCGGACAGCACGGCGGTCAGCCCGTGGCCCTGATAACTGAAATGAACGCCGAGATTGCCGATGCCCGGCGAGCCGGCGACGCCGCCCAGTCCGTAGATGACCGTTGCGCCGAAGCCGCGGACGTTCGGCGTCGTGTATTGCGCGGTGTTGTTCCACACCGTGTCGCCGATCATCGTGCCGCCGTAGTTGGTCACGAACGTCTGCAGAACGAGCGGAGAAAAGACCGTCGACGACCCGAACGGATTGACGAGCGATTCCGCCGTATAAGTCGGATTCCTGTGCCGCCCGAACGTCAACCGGCCGAAGTCGCCCTGAAAGCCCAGGTACGCATTGCGCGACCAGAACGGATCGGTCGCATTGCGGCCCAGCGCGCCGTTCTGCGGCTGGAAGAAGCTTTCGAGCGCGAAGATCGCGCTGACGCCGCCGCCGAGATCTTCCTTGCCGCGGATGCCCCAGAACGACGTCGTCAATCCGCCGCTGCCCATCAGTGCGGCGGCTTGCGGCGTGTCGCTGCGTTTGACGCTGCCGACATAGGTGCCGACGATCCCGTACAGCTGGACTTCGGCGCCGCCCGCTGCGCGCGCGTCGACGAAGGTTGACGCGAGGCCCGCGCCGAGCGTCGCCGTGACGCCGAGTGTGCGCACGACGTTGCGCATGCGAGCGCGGGCCGCGATCGGTTGTGTCTGTTTCATTTCCGTTGTCTCCGTTCATGTTGTTATGGGCGAGCGCTGCCGCGCCGCATCCGGTCCGGATACGAACGAACGGCGTTGCAGCGTTGTCGCTGGTCCGCGAACCTGGCGCGCGGGAATTGAAGGTGCTGCGAGGCGGGGCGCTCCTTCTCTCGAGCCACATCGACAGAAGGAGCGCAACGAAAGCCGAGCGGCTATGGAGAGATTTCTTCGAGCGAACGATTGGTCGTCTCGACCATTCGTGTCGCGACGATGAAGCCGACTGCACTGACCACGGCAAACAGGATGAATACCGCGGCGATGCCTTTGTCCGTCAACACGACGCCGACAATGGCGGGGGCGGCAGCGGAAGCGGCGCGCAGCCAGGACGTCGCGAGACCGGTACCGATCGCGCGCATCCGGGTCGGGTAGATTTCGGGCGTGTACAGATACAGCAGGACGGTCGTGGTTGCCATCACCGCGTAGGCCGACGAACCCAGGAACATGACCGACGACGCGCTGCCGGCGCCATGGATGCCCAACGCGGCGAGCAGCGTTGCGCTGACGACGAAGCAGCCCATTGCCCAGCGGCGGCGCCCGACACGATCGATCAGCAACGCGCACGCGAGCACGCCGCATGTGCTCAAGACGTTCGAGA
The DNA here is from genome assembly GCF_902499135.1 of Burkholderia dolosa. Classification (GTDB taxonomy): domain Bacteria; phylum Pseudomonadota; class Gammaproteobacteria; order Burkholderiales; family Burkholderiaceae; genus Burkholderia; species Burkholderia dolosa. The sequence goes on along the minus strand of NZ_CABVPR010000042.1, from coordinate 21,481 downwards.
TCGACGCCATGCGAAGCGACTCCTGCAGCGGCAGATGGTAGACCGTCTTGTACAGGCTCGGCAGCCAGTTGTTGATGCCGTTCGCGACGAAGTAGGACGTCGCCCAGAGCAGCCACACCGCGATCGTGCGCCCGCGGTAGAACGGCGAGAACAGTTCCTTCCACGATCCCTTCTGCTTCGACTGGAGACCGTTCAGAAGGCTCGCGACGCGCTCGTCGATTTCGGCCTTCTGCGTGCGACTGTCGAGGTTGCGCTTCGGCGTGCTCGCCTCGAGACGCTCGATGACGCGCTCCGCTTTGTCGAAGCGTCCCGTCGAGATGAGCCAGCGCGGCGATTCGGGCAGCCGCGCGATCAGGAACGCGACGACGATGCCCGGGATTCCGCCCACGAGGAACATGTATTCCCACCCGAAGCGCGGGACGATGAACGCACCGAGCTGCGCGGCGGCGAGCAGCCCCAGCGGAAAGATCAGCTCGTACAGAATGAAGAAACGTCCTCTGCCATGCGCCTGCGACAGCTCGTTGATGTACGTGGCCGCCACAGGCACTTCTCCGCCGACGCCGATGCCTTGCAGAAAGCGCATCAGGAACAGCATATGGAAGCTGCCGGTGAACGCGCAGACGATGCTCATCACCGACATCACGCCGACCGTGACCGTCGCGCTCGGCACGCGGCCGAAGCGCTCGGCAAGCCAGCCGAACGCCAGCGCGCCGACGACCTGGCCGAGATACCCGGCGGCGATCAGCACGCCGATCTGGCCGGGAGAAAGATGCCAGAGGCCGACCAATACCGGCAGCACGAACGCGAGCGACAGCGCGTCGAATGCGTCGAACAGCGTCGCGCTGCCCATGACGATACGGGCCTTCGTGTGCCAGCGGCAGAACGGCACGTTCTCGACGCGGAACAGCAGGTTGGCCGCACGCAGTTGCTCGCTCGCCGTGCGCGTTGCGCCGTCGGACCGGCCGACGTCGACGCTATAGGCGGTCAAAGGGGTGTTCATGCTGTCTCCTGAAAAGCTGCATTGTATGGACCCTCGGACGGCTTCTTGTTCTCACGCACCGATCGCGTTTATCCGTTGTTGTGCCGCGATACCGGTGCTCGTTCGGTCGTTTCCCGATCCTGTTGTGGGCGACGCGTGGAGCGAGGGCCCATGCGTCGCCGTTGCCGCTCGACGCGGACAGCGAAGCGGGGCAGCGCTTCGCTTCGCGATCGTCGAAGCGGTGACGAACGTGCTGCTGCCGCGTCAGTCGACGAGGCCCGCCGAACGCAGTGCATCGGCGATTTCGACGTCCGCGCCTTCCGCGAGCGGCAGCAACGGCGAACGGACGGTCGCATGCTCGAGAATGCCGCGCGCGACCAGACCGTGCTTGAGCGCGACGGTGCCTTCCATGTGCGAGCCGCGGTGGTACACGTTGCGCGTGACGGGCAGCAGCCGATCGTGGATCGCGCGCGCAGCCGGATAGTCTTTCGCCTTGCCGGCCTTGATCAGCTCGATGAGCGGCTCGGGCGCCAGGCCGCCGTAGCCGACCAGCGCACCGTCGACGTCGAACATCGTATGCAGCAGATACTCGTCGTGGCACGTGAGGATTTGCAGCTCGGGCCGCTCGCGGCGGATGATCGGAATCTCGACGTCCCAGCGCCGCATGTTGCGCACGCCGTTCTTCATCGCGAATACACCGGGTTGCGCGGCGATTTCCAGCTGCGTGTCGAGGTTGTAGGTTGCCTTGGTCGCGTCCGGATACTGGAACAGGATCAGCGGCAGCCCGCTGCCTTCGTAGATCGCGCGGTAGCGGTCTTGCGGCGCGCCCTTCTGATAGCCGAAGCGCAGCCAGCCGTGCGACGGATACACGAGGCCGGCCGACGCACCGGCCTGCACGGCGCGCTTCGCTTCGTCGACGGCGACTTGCGTGCCTTCGAGCGTGATGCCGGCGATGACCGGGATCTTGCCGTCGACGGACTTCACGAAACTTTCGATGACTTCGGCCTGTTCCTTTTGCGACAGGAACGTGCCTTCGCCGGCGTGGCCGAGAACCGTCAGACCTTTGACGCCGTCGATGCCGCCGAGCCACGAGCCCAGCCGCTGAATTGCCGCGTGGTCCACCGCGCCGTCGCGCGTGAACGGGGTAACGGGTGCCGGGACCAGCCCGCGCAGATCGATCGCTTTCATCACGTCTCCAGAATTGAGCTTACGGCTCCTCTTTCCGCGGAGGAGAGCCCGCTGCTCGTTTCGCATCGAGCTCGAACAACGGTGCATGCATTGCAGTGTAGGGATGCAGCGCCTATGCGGGAACTGCTTGACGGGGCATTTCAGCTATACTCGATCGGCATATCTTGATCGGAGGCGAATCGGTGGACTACGCGGCCTGGAAGCTGTTCATCGACGCGGCAGAACTCGGGAGCCTGAGCAAGGCGGCCGTGGCTTATGGAACGAGTCAGCCGCATATCAGCCGGCAGATCGCCGAACTCGAGCAGTACTGCGGCGGCCGCCTGTTTCAGCGAACGGGACGCGGCGTCGTATTGACCGATCTGGGCGCGCGGATCGCGCCGCGCGTGCGCGCGTGGCTTGCCAGCACCGAACAGTTGTCCAACGACATCCGCAGCGCGGCCGGGGAACCGATCGGCGTGGTGCGGCTCGGTATCCTGCCGTCGACCGCTCATCCGCTCGTCAGCGCGCTCTACCATCGTCTTCGGGAGCGCTATCCACTGGTGCAGCTGCAGGTGCGCGAAGGTCAGGGCGCGCTGCTCGACACGTGGCTGGAAAACGGCAGCGTCGATCTCGCGATCCTGTTTCGGAACAGCCCGACGCCGAAAAACGGCGACGTGTATCTGGTCGAAGCGGCGACTTACCTGGTCGGTGCGGAAGGCGATCCTTTGACCAAACGCCCGACGGTGGCCTTTTCGAAGCTCGACGGCATTCCGCTGGTGTTCTTCTGCCGGCCGAACAGCTGGCGCGACCGGCTCGAGCAGATTGCGGGCGAACACCACGTGTCGCTGAATTTCGCCGCGGAAGCGGACTCGCTGACGTTGCAGGCGCATATGGTCGCCGACGGCGGAATCTACGCGTTGCTCGGGCCTTACGCGATCGCCCACCTCGAAAAGGAATGTCGGCTGCAGGCGTCGAGGGTCGTCGAGCCGTCCGTGCCGCGCTTCATCGCGCTTGCGATGTCGCCCCACGGCGAACTGACGCTCGCGTGCCGCACGGTGATGCAGCTCACGAAGGAGATTGCGCAGTCGCGCAATCTGGCGTCGCACCTTCGGCTCGGCGTGTCGGCGGCGTTCGTGCGGTCGATTTGATGGCTGTATCGCGTTCGCCAGTGTCGGCGTCCGATCGTTACGTCAGTTCGTGCGTCAGCCGGAAATGCCTGTCGCTTCCGAGCGACCGGTTGCCGTCGTTACAGATGTTCCAGCGGGAATCGCTATCCGCGCGGCGAACTGCCGGGTGCGCGAGAACGCGCCATTGAATCGAACTCGGCGCCGGACGACGAAGTCGCGTTCGACGTGTGCCGGCAGACTGACCGCCGGCCCGCTCATCGTCTTCGGAGCGCTCTGCGGCGCCCGCCACGTCCTCACGAGAATCAAATTTACGAACCGATACTCTGGTCGCGTGCAGCACGTTGGCGTCGCCGCGCGACTGCGAGCGCGCGAGGGAAGCCGGATTCGACGCGCATTGCGCGAAGCCGCTGACGCCGTATCGGCTGCTGCGCTATCTGGAGGCCGCGTGTACGGGCGCGGCGCCGCCGGACGGGGGCGTTACACGGCGGTTGTAAAACGGTGCCGGGAAGGCGATGCGGTGGTTAGCCGTGCGCGGATTTGGCGGCCGTGGCGGCGAAGCGGTCGACTACGGCGGCGAATGCCCCGGGACCATGAACGATGTGTCTTTCATCGAACGGCTGTCGATGATGAGTCGGCTGCAGACAAGCTGCCTGCCCCGGCCGCTCGGCAGTTCAGGATGGTTACGCTACCGCCGACGTATCCGTTGTAGCGATTTCTTGTAGAACCTAACGGAAAGCCTGATATACGTATGGCGTCCGGGCGAATAGATTGCTGGACGAAATCTAAAAGACAGTCAGAGGGAAAATTGCGGATTTTTTATTCGAATGAAAGCATTCGCGAAATGCTTTCTTCAAATGACGACCCTTCATCCAAACGGGCTCGGGAAACGAGGCAACTATTTCTAGAGCTTGACAGAATCGACTCATCAAGTAACCGTTTCGACGATAAGCAGGTCCTTCTAAAAGGGAATTCGAAGAAATTGTCTATTATCGCGATATTGATGGGTGCCAATTCATTGCGCGTCGTGACGGAAAATGTTCATCGGGTGTCGCGTGCGATTATTCCAAGGGATACGCTGTCGTGTCCCTCGCAGGGTGAAATGTCATGTCGCTCGGAATTGAGAGAACAGTTTTTTGCGGAAGATCTGTCGAAGCCAATTTGCCAGAAGGAGGCTGCGTATCGCATTGATTTTCCGGTGACTCCTCTGGCTACTAAAAGAACAATTGTCAATCATCCGCGCGATGAAGAGGAAGTTGCTGCCAGAAATTCCGGTCACGCAGGCGGTGACTCGACGGCAATTGAAATGTCGACAGTTCTGTTGCCACTCGTGGCACCTGTAGTTGGAGACGGACTGCCGTCGACATGGGCAGGATGGAAAAGCACTATATTTCGGACAGCGGCGTGCGGGTTTTTTTTAACCACCGGCGGTCTTTTGGCTCGATATTTTTTTAATCGGGGTGGAGCCGGCCAGTTTGAGGAGAAAGGATCTGCGTTAAAAGTAATTTCCAGTCTGGAAGAATACTTTGCTGTCGATGATTTTCGGGGTGGCGATAATACTCTCGAGAGTGACGAATCTTGGGAAGTTGTACCTGACAATCAGTCCACGCCGAAGGCCGAAGCATACGTGCTGCCGAATTCCAATAAGAAAGCAGGCTCGAAGGATGTGCCGGCCTCACCTCCTCTGGATGAGCCAAAGATCGAAAAAATGGATTTTTCGTGCATTGAAGAGCGCACGTCCATAACATGGGAGATCGCTTTTCGTCAGATCGGAAAGACACTAAAGGATCCGTTAAATGAGTTGGCGAAAGAATCGCAGGTTATATATTATTACAATAATTATGAAAAATGCCCTGAGAAGGCCGATGTTGATAAGTTGTCGTATGTTATGGAGAGAATTGATTTTGCTGCTAAATTTATTATGTCAATGTCGCCTTCATTAAATCGGGTGGTCGTTGTCCAGGATATCGGATCTGAATTGTTTCAGAGAATGGCGGACGAAATTTCGAAGCAGGCTGATGTCCGGAAATATGGAGAATCCTGGCAGCTCCTCTTTGATGCAGTGAGCGTTGGGCGCCGGGATCTGATCGACCCCACTTATGAGGAGCGCAGGGGGCCGTTTCACGATGTATATCACCAGAATAAAGGCGCGGCATACGCTGTAATTCGCGGTGAAGTATGGAGATTATCCATTCGGGATGGAAAAATTTTTGCATCTCGCAAGAATGAAGATCTGGAAGTGAAATTTATTATAGGGAAGTTGGGGCATAGCGGGAGATGGAAGTTTGCCGATGAGGCAGTGAACGAATTTATGTTGCATGATGTTGAAGCGGAATTTTTGAAAGATGTAACCGTTGTGCCTAGCCGATTTACGGGAATCCGACGTGATGAGGGTGCGGCGATTTTTGACGTCGAATTGAAAGACGGCATGAAATTGAAGTGCGTCCACATTGATGGTCACATGGTTCCAGTTCGGAATTCCGGACGCGGCACTGGAGTTGAAGCTTATAACGCTAATTCGCCTTCCGACGTAGGTAGGCCGATAGTCCGAAGCGGCCGAATCTGGAAATTCGGAACGTTGAAAAAACCAAGACTGTATTTTACGTCTGAGGAGAGTAATGCCGGACGTGGCATCGTGTCAAACTCACTGCGACAATCCCTTGCCCAGAATTTTTTGAGGAGTGACATCGATTCGTCCTCTATGTCTCGTCCAGATAGTCGCGGAATAGTGACGTCGAACGATGGCAAGGATTATTTGGAATTCCAGGAGGGTTTGATAGAGATTGAATCGATTCCGCGTGCAGCAAACGCGTATATTATTAAAGGGCAAGGTGGGCTGAAAATTGTTTCCCGTTATGACGCGGAAAGTCAGCAGTTCATCGATGAATATGAAGACGGAAAGTATTTGAATGCCCGTGAAGACGGAACCTACGAATGGATGCCTTGCGCGCAGCCGACGAGACGGAAGCGGGGCGCTGCGAGTTCGTGTCTCCGTAGATCCGAGGAAGGGCGAGCTGCCGAAGAATTTCCTCTCGAGGAGTATGAGCCAATTAGGGAGCAAACCACTGATCGGCAACCATCTCGTTTGGATCAGGACATTGGTGCACCGGAGTTACTGACGAGGCTTGACAATATTCCGGAAATCGGTAATGCGATACGAAGTCCGGATGGCAAGTGTGACGCAATTATTCCAACTGTTGCCAAATTCGCATTGGAAAACGGCTTCTCCAATGTTCGCTATCGGGCAATCGTAATGTGGTCCGGCGCTACGATGACATCGAGAATGGTTAATCATTATGCAGTTGTTGCTCGGAAAAATGGAATGGATTACGTTTTTGATCTGACTGCGGGTCAGTTTGAAAACCGAATGCCAGGGCTGGTTGGGCCGATCATTGCGCGGGAAGAGGATTGGGCTGAAATTTATATTTCCGGTAGCCGGACATGGCTGATTAAATTTCGGGATTTTGATGACAGGCAAAGTGCGATCGATCATTTCTCGGTTCCGGTAATGGACCCAATGCAACCCATTGAGAATGCTGTCGTACTGAAGGCTCCCTCGTGGTATATGAAAATACGGAATGGGGAAGTATCCCGGAACTTCTAGGTGTTCGCGATGGCGTGAACCGGTTTGCCGGTCGGGCGATGTGAAGTGGGGCCGTTGTGCCGCATGGGCGCAAATGTGCGGTCGATTCGGCATTACGACGAACACGGTGCGCTCGCGTCGGTACGCGAGCAACGGATATCGCATGTTCCCCGACGACGCGATCACGCATGTCACGCAGGTCCAGCGCATGATCGCGATCGGCTTGACGGTCGACGACATTCGCGGCTTTTCGGATTGCATGTCGCTGATCGAAGGCGCGCGCTCGTGCGACCGGCTCACCGAAGTGCAGCGCGAGCGGCTGAAAGCCATCGAGCGGCAGATCGCGGATCTGGAAAAGCCTCGCGCGCGGCTCATCAAAATGCTGACGGAGTGCGGCGCCGGACGCGGAAGCGACAGCCGCACATATTCCGACGCCTCGGTCATACGCATCGTTGTCGGTGGAACGACGCCGATCAGTGGCATGGTCGGCCGTCGGCATCGGCGCTAGAACGTATGTCGAATGCCGTCGGCGAACGTGTTGCCGGCCGCATGGACCGTCGCTTCAGCAGAGCGCGGTACGTCGATAGGCGTGGTAAGCCCAAGCCTTGCCCGCGGCGATCCACACGACAACCGCACCATCTCGTGGACGCAACGAACCGGACACGCGTCCGTTGCGACGCCAGCAAGAAGGACGAGGCCGCGTCGGTGGGCCGCCGCATGCAGTCCGGCGCGTCGGCTGGAGCCGGTGGCTGCATCGAATCGTGCCGGCTTCCGGCGGCCCGCGCTGTTCGGTCGCTCAAGGTTTGATCGTGACGCCGCTCCCGAGCTTGTCCACGAGGCTCGTCGAGTTCTTCGATACGGGAGCCGCTCCGTTCGTCGTGCTTTGAACTGATGTGACGATACGAAGGTCTACGGCGTTGCTTCGCCTATGTCCGCGGTTAAACCCATACTCGGACTGTCTGGCGCCTTCGATGTGCTTGCTGAACGATGACGACGCGCTGTGCGACTTGTTGCTTCCTGACGTGGTGTAACCGCTGTAACTGCAACCGTTTCCAATTCCATCAATCGGCATGATCTAGACTCCTGTCAAAAGCCGCCAAGGTATAGCGCCGTCCGGAATGGAGCATTCAAAAAACGCGCGACGGTGGATGCCGGTCTTGCCGACGCGCGGCCCCCTGTATGCACCGACCGAGACGTCGGCGGATCGCGCGCTTGTTGTGCGGCCTGCGGCAGATACGGCGAATTTTCCAGTTGCCGGTCGCTCAGGCGTCGACAGCGAACGGAGCGGGCTTGACCGGTTTTCGATGGACCGCAAACGGTGCACGGCTCTCAGCCGTTGACTCCGGACGCGTGAGGGCGCGGTTCGTACCGGGTAGGTTCCGCTGCTTTGTCGCCCGCGCTTCCCAGCCGGCCAACCACGGTCTTTGCATTTCCGAGCATTTTGTCGAGCGGGTCTTGCATGCACTGGATATCCGCGTCGACATAACCGATAACCGGGATTTGCAGCACGTCCGCCAGCCGTTGCGCGAGTCCGTCGCTGCCCCCGGAATAGCAGGACATCAAATGCAATTCTTGTTTATCTCTGACCAGCGCATTGAGGTCGATCGACCGGGCGCTCAAAAGATATTCAACATACTGCTCGGCGTTTTTTTGCAGGAGCCTCATCGCCAGGTCCTGCCGCATGATGCTTCATGTTCTGCCGGTAAAGGGCGGGCGTTGTTGCGAAGTAACGATCGTTGTCGATTTTCGCGCCATGCACGATCAGCGCCGGGTTGCCGGTTCTCGCAAAATTGCTGACAAAACCCGTTCGCGCACACATGCTCAGTATTTTTCCGTTCCGCTTTGAAACGATGCAGTCGATTCCCGTCGCTTTGTAAAACTCCGTGGGATGCAAATCGATGACGGGCGCCGGGCGCTTTTACGAAAAAACGTCTGCGCGACGGCATTGCAAGCTCGACGGATCCGCTGAGAAAAATCCGATTTTCGTGACGCTTCTGCACGGTGGGAAAGGCTGCCGAATACGCGGTGTCGATCGATTCTCATTGCTGGTCGTCATAAATCGCGATTCTCGACGATGTACGTTGCCGCGCGTGCCGACTATTCCAAATCGATCATCGTCCCGCTCGGCCGCGCCTTTTCAGTCCGGCTCACAAAAAAAGCGCCCCGCATCGCGGGGCGCAGCGAACCGCATGTGCCGGCAAGCCGGCACCGTATCGTCGTCAGTGCCGGCCGCTCGGCGAGCGCGGGTTCAGATCTTCGGTGGGGTCCGTCAATCCGAGCTCGTCGCCGGCGCTCCAGTACGGCGTGCTGCCGTAGTACTCGTGCAGCGGCTCGGCCCATTGCGGGTCGGCCATTGCCGGCCAGTGATCCTTGTCGAAGCCGGGCGCGTTGCGGATGCGCTCCGACGACACCGACAGCAGGAAGCACTTGCGCTCGGTATCGAGCGTCAGCGCGCTCCACGGAATCGCGAGCAGCTTGTCGCCGATGCCGAGCAGGCCGCCGCTCGACAGCACCGCATAGGCGACGCGTCCGGAACGCACGTCGAGCATGATTTCCTTGATCTTGCCGACGTCGTCGCCGTCCGTCGTGTAGACCTTGTTGCCGTCGAGCGTGCTGGCGGCCATCACGTCCGGGCCCGGGCCGGCCGCGGTCGCGGCGCCCTTGCCGACGATACGGGTCTGACCTTGATCGGAAGTCTGCATGGTTGTCCTCCTGGCTGCGTGGGGCGCGACGGGGCCCGGTCGGGCCGCCTGTCGCGCGGGTTGGCGGAACGGGGCGACGAACGCCCCGTCAGCTCTGCTTCGGTTGCGACACGCGTTCGAGCGTGTTCGCGACGTCGTCGCGGACCGGCCCGGCGCTGCGCGTCGCGATATCGGCGAGCGACAGCATGCCGACCAGCCGCTTGTCGTGATCGACGACGGGCAGGCGGCGTAACTGCGCATCGGCCATGTAGTGCTGGATCTCCTCCAGCGAGTCGTCGTCGAAGCACCACTCGATCGGGCCCGACGCGACTTCGTGCACGCGCGTCTCCGGCGGCTTGCCGGCCGAGATCGCGCGCACCGCGATGTCGCGGTCGGTCACCATCCCGACCAGCCGGTTGTTGTCGCAGACCGGCAGCGCGCCGACGTCGTAGCGCTCCATCAGCTGCGCGGCATGCCGGATCGAGTCGGTCGGCGCGATGCGCACGACGTCCTGCGACATGATTTCGTTCACACGATGCATAGGTTCTCCTTGCGGTTGAATGCGGCGTTCAGCAAGCTGCATGCCGTCCGGCCGCTGCGTGGGTCGCCGTCGACCGTCACTCGTCGCGGCGTTCGCGCTTGTCCTGCCATGGCCCGTCGTCGTGCGTGCCGGGCGGCGTGTCGGGTTCGATGCGCGTGACGCCGCCGGTGGACGGCGCGTCGCTCGCCGGAAACGTGTCCTCGATCTGCTTGTCGATGTGGCGCTCCGAACGGCGCGTGCGCGCGCTGTCCTGGTCCTTCAGCGGCGGCGTCGGGTCGGCTTCCTTGTCGCGCGTGGGCGTGTCGTGCCCCGCGCGGGTCGTATCGTTCATGGCGAAGCTCCGTGTCGTGACGATGACGCATTCGATGCGCAACCTCCGTTCCCGCAGCGATGCGGCGGCACGCGATTTGCCGCCTTCCGTGCGACGACAACGGCGCGCGACGCATCCGATACGGGCTCGCGCCCCCATCGAGCGGGAGGCACGACGATGATTCCGAAACGGCGACAAGGCGTCCGCTACGAAGTGAACGTATGCGGCGGCGGATTCGATTCGGTGAAGAGCCATTTCAATACCTGGAAGCAGGAACCGCTGATCTACCGGCCCGAGCGCCGGATGTTCGAAGGCAAGGCGGACGTACGGCCGCTCGGCGACGAGACGTTCGGCGCGACCGAGCCCGCGCGCTTCGCACTGCAGCGTGCGTGCGAGCCGGCCGATCCGTACGCGCTCGCCGCGCGCGTGCGCGACGACGGCCGCGAGCTGTGGCTCGTGATGGCCGCGTACGACACATAGCGGCGTGCTTGCAAGATTTGCAGCGGACGGTGTAGCGAAGTCACGGCACGCCGCGGCGTGTCGCCGGTGCGCGCGCGCATGCGCACGTTCGCGGCGCGCATCGACGGCACGGCGCTTGCGGACCGGTGCTCGGCGACATCCGTCAACTGCGAGGAGGGAATGCCGATGAAACACGACCCTGCGTTGTCGCTGCACCGGCCCGATCCGCCGATGCCCGACATCGATCCGGATCCGGCGCCGTCCGCCCCGGACGTGCCGCCCGATCTGCCCGAGCCGTACCGTCACCCCGAGGGCGATCCGCCCGAGCATCGGCCGCCGGAGCGCGAGCCGCCCGCCGAGCCGCCCGCCCACGTTCCGCCGCCGAGCGCCGTGCGCGCGGCGCAGCCCCGCCAACCGGAGGACCGGCGATGACCATCCGTGTGAAGCCCGGCATGCTGCGCGACCTGGCCGAGACGTTCGGCCGTCATTTCGAAGCGCGCGAGCTGCCGTTCCATGTCGAAGAGAACCCGGCCGGCGCGCTGCATATCGGCTTTCGTGTGGACGGCCATCCGGCGTCGCTGACGGTGACCTTCGATGCGCACGCGTTCGCCGAACTCGAGCGCGCGGACGTCGCGCGGCAGCGCGGCGCGCTCACGCGCGTCGCGGCCGAGTTCGACCAGATGATGGCGCGCCGCGCGCCCGCCGCGTATGCGGGCGATTTCCATTTCAACCGGCTCTGAGCGTGCCGTTTGCGCACGCGCGGAGCCGTGCATTCACGGGAGGATTCCGATGAAACCGATCGACACGATACGCGCCGCCGCGTGTGCGGCCGTCGCCGCGTGCGCGCTCGGCGCGTGTACGCAGCCCGATACGTACGGCACGCCGTACGGCACGCACCGCGCGCCGCCGGCGCCGCCCGACGGCCGCGGCGCGTCGCCGACCGCGACGATGCCGGACGCGAACACGCGCTATGAAACGCGTCCGTCGCCGGGCAACACGATGCCGCCCGGCGCGACGGCCGGCGAGCCGGTCGACGTGCCGCCGCCGGGCCCGAACGGCGTGCAGGGCGACGATCGGCCGCTGCCCGGCACGCCGCCGCCGATGCAGTACTGACGTGACGCCGCGCGCGCGACACAGGCCCGGCCGCACGCGAACGCCATGCTGCGGCCGGCGCGCTGCGCGTCGCACGTCGCGCTCGAGACCCTGCACCGCCCTGACCGGAGGAACGATGGCGAACCCGCACGAACATCTGGAAGACTGGCTGCGCGACGCGTATGCGATGGAGCGTCAGGCCGAAACGCTGCTCGACGCGCAGATGAAACGCGTCGACAACTATCCGCTGCTGCAGGACCGGCTGCGGCTGCATCTGGACGACACGCTCGGCCAGCAGGCGCTCGTCGAAGCATGTCTGCAGCGGCTCGGCACGACGCCGTCGGCGATCAAGGATCTGGCCGCGCGTGTCGCCGCGTACGGGCAGATCGCGAGCGCGATGCTCGCGAGCGACGAAGCGGTGAAAGGCGCGATGGCGGCTTATGCGTTCGAGCAGGTCGAGATCGCCGCATACACCGCGCTGATCGCGGCCGCACGCGCGGCCGGCGAAGACGAGATCCGCGCGTGCTGCGAACGGATCCTGCAACAGGAGCGCGACATGGCGTCGTGGCTGCTGCGCCATCTGCCGGACCTGACGACCGCGTTTCTCGACCGCTCCGCCGTCGATCGAACCGACGCGAAGCGCTGACCCGCCACGCGTGCGATAGCGGCGTGAAGCCGGCGTTTTCCGGCCGCGCGAAATGCGTGCCCAATCTTGCCGGCGCCTTGTAAAAAAGCTGCCTACGGACGCCGCGGAACGGAGAAGAAATCCCCGCAAAGCCGCGCCGGACGGGCGCCTGCGGGCCTGGCACGGAAGCTGCATGGATCCTGCGTACGAATACCGCAAACCATCCAGGAGGCACGTCGATGTCCGTCACGCTTGCGTTGCAGATGCGTCAGCATCTGGCACTCACGCCAAGGCTTCAGCAGTCGCTGCGCCTGCTGCAATTGTCTTCGCTCGAATTCCAGCAGGAATTGCGACAGGCGCTCGATACGAATCCGTTTCTCGAAGATGGTCAGGGCGACGACGAAGTCGTCGGCGACGCACCGGAGCCGAGCGCCGACGCGGCGTCGGCCGAGCCGCTGCCCGAGCGCGACGAGATCCGCCCGCCCGATGCCGACGTGTCGTACACGGCGGCGCCCGCGCCGCGCGGTGCGGGCCGTCAGGGCGAGGACGGCGGCGACCTGTCGCCCGGCGAATGGATGGCGGCCGAGCCGTCGCTGCATCAGCAGCTGCACGATGCGCTGCGTCTGTATCCACTGAACCGGCGCGACCGCGAAGCCGCGCGCATGGTCATCGATGCGCTCGACGACGACGGCTATCTGCGTCAGGAGCTGTCCGAGCTGCTCGTTGCGGCCGACCCGGCACTGATGCTGTCCGAGCAGGACCTGCTCGTCGCGCTGCGGCTCGTGCAGATGCTCGATCGTCCCGGCATCGCCGCGCGCTCGCTGTCCGAATGCCTGCTGCTGCAGCTCGACGCGATTCCGGCCGGCACGCCCGCGCTGCCCGAAGCGAAGGCGATCGCGCGCGAGCACCTCGAGCGGCTCGCGCGCCGCGAGACGGCCGAGATCCAGCGCCGCCTCGGCTGCAGCCAGCAGACGATGCAGGCCGCGTGCGCGCTGGTGCGCGGGCTCGATCCGCGTCCCGGCAATCATTACGGCAGCACGCGCGGCGACTACGTGGTGCCCGACGTGATCGTGCGTCAGGTGCGCGACGAGTGGGTCGTCACGATCAATCCCGCGGTGCTGCCGCGCGCGCGTCTGCACGAACGCTACGCGACGCTGTTCGCGCAGTCGAGCGGCGAGCGCGACTCGCCGCTCGGCCAGCAGCTGCAGGAAGCGCGCTGGCTGATCCGCAACGTGCAGAAGCGCTTCGACACGATTCAGCGCGTCGGCGAATGCATCGTCGCGCGTCAGCGCGATTTCTTCCGCTACGGCGAGATCGCGATGAAGCCGCTCGTGCTGCGCGACATCGCCGAAGAGCTCGACCTGCACGAATCGACCGTGTCGCGCGCGACGGGCGACAAGTACATGGCCACGCCGCACGGCACGTTCGAGTTCAAGCACTTCTTCCCGCGCAAGCTCGAAGCGGCCGGCCGCGGCGTGTGCTCGGCATCGGCCGCGAAGGTGCTGATCCGCGACATGATCGCCGCCGAGCGGCCGAACGATCCGCTGTCGGACGTCGCGCTCGCGCAGAACCTCGCGGGCCGCGGCATCCTTCTTGCGCGTCGTACGGTCACCAAGTATCGGCAGGCGATGAAGATTCCGCCGGCCGAGCTGCGTCGCCGCGACGCCGCGTGACGGTGCCGGCGGCCGAACCGCGCGCGCGGCGCGTATCGCGTCGCGCGTCAACGAGAGGAGGGAAGCCATGCCAGCGAAATCCCAAGCGCAGCAGCGCGCCGCGGGGGCCGCCCTGTCGGCCAAGCGCGGTCGCACGAAAATGAAGGACCTGAAGCCGCCGTCGAAGTCGATGGCCAAATCGATGAGCGAAAAAGAGCTCGAGAAAATGGCATCGACGCCGACTCACGGCAAACCGATGCACAAGCACGATTCTTGATCGACGACGACGGGCGTCGACGATCGCCGTTCCCCAGGAGGAATCCATGCTTCGATACGCAATCATCTTCTTCATCATCGCGATCATTGCAGCCGTGTTCGGCTTCGGCGGCATCGCTGCCGGCGCGGCCGAGATCGCGAAGATCCTGTTCTACATCTTCGTCGTGATCTTCCTGGTCACGCTGCTGCTGGGCGTCGTTCGCCGATGACGGTAGGGCCCGATCGTGCGCAGCGCGTCGCCGAGCTCGAGCACGCGCTTGCGAACGGTTTTCCGTCGCAGTCGACGGTGGTCGTGCATGCGGACGACGCGTCCGGAGCGCTCACGATCCAGGTGTCCTGGGTGCGCGAGCCCACCGACGAAAGCGCGCGCGAGTGGCGTTGCGCGGTCGATCTCCGGTTCGCGCCGGACGTGATCGACCGCTATGCCGCGCTCGACACCGCCGACCGGCTGCGGATGCGCACGCATCTGTGCGACATCGCGCGGCGCGCGATCGACGAACGCAAGCCGCGCGTGGAGGACGCCGCGATCGACTGCAGCGTCGCGCTCGACGTGACGGCGGCCGAGGTCGATACCGCGCTGCGGTTGCCCTGACGCCGTCGGCATCGCGGGCCGGCCGTATCGGCTGCTGTGCCGACGGCCGGCCCGTTCCGCATTCGCGTGCGGCGCGAGCAGCGTCGCGCGGCGGGTGCCAACCGCGTTGCGGCCGGCCGGTCGCGACGCGATGCTGCGCCGGGCGCGGCGAACGCGTCGGCGCTGCGCGCGACATCGACCGCGACCGGCAACGCCGTTCGACGCGTGCAGCGCACGACACGCGGCCGCTCGCGATCGACGACATCATGTAGCGCCGGACCCGGCAAGGAGGATAGGCATGGCACGCATGATATGGAAGGGCGCGATCAGCTTCGGGCTCGTGCACGTGCCGGTGCAGCTGTTTCCGGCGACGCGCACGGTGAAGCCGTCGTTCCGGATGCTCGACAAGCGCTCGATGGATCCGATCGGCTACCGGCAGATCAACAAGCGCACCGGCAAGGAAGTGTCGCGCGACGACATCGTGCGCGGCTACGAATACGAAAAGGAGCGCTACGTCGTGCTCAGCGACGACGAGATTCGCGCGGCCAACCCCGAATCGACGCAGACGGTCGACATCCTGACGTTCGTCGAGCAGGACGCCGTGTCGTTCCTGTATCTCGATACGCCGTACTACCTGGTGCCCGACCGCAAGGGCGAGAAGGTCTACGCGCTGCTGCGCGACGCGCTGAAGGACAGCGGCAAGATCGGCATCGCGCTGGTCGTGATGCGCGATCGCCAGCATCTGGGCGCGCTGATTCCGGTCGGCCCGCTGCTCGCGCTCGATACGCTGCGCTGGCAGGAAGAGCTGCGGCCGCTCGACGAGCTGACGGTGCCGGCCGAGGACGCGAAGCGCGCGGGCGTGACCGCGCGCGAGTTCGCGATGGCGAAGAAGCTGATCGACGACATGTCGGGCAAGTGGACGCCGGACGAATATCACGACACGTTCCGCGACGACATACTCGAACTGGTCGAGCGCAAGGTGCGCGAGGGCAAGATCGAGGAGATCGAGGAGCGGCCGGCGCAGACCGGGCGCGCGGCGAGCAACGTCGTCGATCTCACCGAGCTGCTCAAGCGCAGCCTGCGCGGCGGCTCGCGCGCGGCAGGCTCGCGCGACGAAGCCGATGCCGACGACAGCGCGGACGAAGACGCCGACGATTCGACGTCGAAGAAGACCAGATCCGGCGCGCGCAAGCCGGCTGCGAAGAGCGGCGCGCGCGCGGCGAAGACCGCCGCGAAGCGACCGGCCGCGAAGCGCGGCGGGTCCGGCTCCAGTGCGCACGCGGCGAAGAAGACGACCGCGCGCCGCAAGCATGCGGCGTGACGCCGCGCGAAGCAGGGTGATGCGATGGCCGACAAACTCGATCTGTATCGCCGCAAGCGTCACTTCGACGCGACCCCGGAACCGGCCGGCGCGCGCGGGCGCCGGCGCACGAAGCCGGATGCCGCGCCGAAGGACCGCAGCCGCGCGGCCGCCCGCGGCAGTCATCCGCTGCGCTTCGTCATACAGGAGCACCACGCGCGACGCCTGCATTACGACTTCCGGCTCGAACTGGACGGCACGCTGAAGTCGTGGGCCATACCGAAGGGGCCGAGCTTCGATCCGTCGGTGAAACGGCTCGCGGTGCACGTCGAGGATCATCCGCTCGAATACGCGTCGTTCGAAGGCGAGATTCCGGCCGGGCACTACGGCGCCGGCTCGGTCGTCGTGTGGGACGAAGGCACGTGGACGCCCGAGGGCGGACTCGCGAAAGCGCGCGAAGGCTACCGCGCGGGCAAGCTGAAGTTCCGGCTCGACGGCGAGAAGCTGCACGGCGGCTGGGCGCTCGTGCGCAGCGGCCGGCAGGAAGGGCGGCAGGAGCAGTGGCTGCTGATCAAGGAGCGCGACGACGAAGCACGCAGCGCGGACGAGTTCGACGTGGTCGGCGAGCGGCCGGGCAGCGTGCACGCCGGAGACGGCCGGCCGCCCGACGCGCCGCTTGCGCCGCAGGACGTCGAAGGCGCGGTGCGTGCGCCGCTGCCGGAACGCGTCGCGCCGCAGCTCGCGACGCTCGTCGATGCGCCGCCGACGCACGGCGACTGGCGCTACGAGGTCAAGTTCGACGGCTACCGGATGCTCGCGCGCGTGTCGGGCAAGGGCGCACGGCGGCGCGTGACGCTGATGACGCGCGAAGGCCGCGACTGGACGCCCAAGCTGCGCGCGCAGCGCGACGCGCTCGCGGCGCTCGACGTCGACGACGCGTGGTTCGACGGCGAGGCGGTCGTGCTGCGCGAGAACGGGCTGCCCGATTTCCAGGCGCTGCAGAACGCGCTCGGCGCGGGCCGCTCGGACGAGATCACGCTGTTCGTGTTCGACCTGCCCTATCTGAACGGCTATGACCTGCGCGACGCGCCGCTGACCGCGCGCCGCGCTTTGCTCGAACCGCTGCTGGCCGACAGCGACCCGGCGCGGCTGCGCTATTCGCCCGATCTCGGCGACGACGTCGTGTCGCTGATCTCGAGCGCATGCGACACAGGGCTCGAAGGACTGATCGGCAAGCGCGCCGATGCGCGCTATCGGGCCGGACGCTCGCCCGCGTGGATCAAGCTGAAATGCCGCCGCCGGCAGGAGTTCGTGATCGGCGGCTACACGGAGCCTTCCGGCAGCCGGCACGGTCTCGGCGCGCTGCTGCTCGGCGTGCACGAGCCGGCGCCGGACGGCAAGCGGCGGCGCGGGCCCGGCCCGCTGCGCTACGTCGGCCGCGTCGGCACCGGCTTCGACTCGCGGATGCTCGACCGGCTCGCGGCGCGCCTGCGCAAGCACGAGCGCGACACCGCGCCGTTCGATCCGGCGCCGAACGAATGGTCGCGCACGCCCGTGCACTGGGTCGAGCCGACGCTCGTCGCCGAATGCGAATTCGCGGAATGGACCGGCGACGGCATCGTGCGGCAGGCGGCGTTCATCGCGCTGCGCGACGACAAGCCGGCGTCGCAGATCGTTCGCGAGGTGCCGCGCCACACCGAAACGGAGACGACGATGGACGACCGCCACACGGAACAGGACAAGCCGGCCCGGCACGCGCGCAGCGCGCCGCGCGGGCATGCATCGAACGGCGACGCGCGCGGCTCGCATTCGCGCGCGTCGGCACGCGGCACGGCGAGCACACGCGGTACGAGCGGCACGAGCGGCAGCGGCACGAGCGGCACGAAGGCCGGTTCCGGCCCGGACCAGGTCGGCCGCGTGCGCATCACGCACCCCGAGCGCGTCATCGATCCGCAGCACGGCACGCGCAAGATCGATCTCGCGCATTACTGGCAATGGGTCGCGCCGTGGCTGCTGCCGGACCTGAAGGGGCGGCCGGTGTCGCTCGTGCGCGCGCCCGGCAATATCGAAGGCGAGCTGTTCTTCCAGAAGCATGCGGACCGTCGCGAGATTCCGTTCGTCACGCGGCACGAAGGCCTCGATCCCGGCCACGGCGCGCTGCTGTCGATCGACAGCGTCGATGCGCTGCTCGGCGTCGCGCAGATGGGGACGATCGAGCTTCATACGTGGAATGCGCACGTATCGAACATCGAGCGGCCGGACCGCATCGTGTTCGACCTCGATCCCGATCCGGCGCTGCCGTGGTCGACGATGATCGAAGCCGCGCAGCTGGTGCGCGGGCTGCTCGACGAGCTCGGCCTCGTGTCGTTCTGCAAGACGAGCGGCGGCAAGGGGCTGCACGTGGTCGTGCCGCTCACGCGGCATGCGGGCTGGGACGACATGAAGGATTTCTCGCGCGCGGTCG
The DNA here is from genome assembly GCF_902499135.1 of Burkholderia dolosa. GTDB lineage: Bacteria > Pseudomonadota > Gammaproteobacteria > Burkholderiales > Burkholderiaceae > Burkholderia > Burkholderia dolosa. The sequence goes on along the minus strand of NZ_CABVPR010000042.1, from coordinate 2,657 downwards.
CGCAGCACGTCGCGGGCGCGCTGCCCGACCGCTTCACCGCGACGATGGGGCCGCGCCACCGGCGCGGCAAGATCTTCATCGACTATCTGCGCAACGGACGCGGCGCGAGCACGATCGCCGCATATTCGGTGCGCGCGCGGCCCGGGATGGGCGTGTCGGTGCCGATCGGCTGGGACGAGGTGCCCGGCACGACCGGCGGTGCGCAATGGACGATCGACACGCTGCACGAACGGCTGGACCGGCTCGAGCGCGATCCGTGGGAAGCGTATGCGCAAACGCGCCAGCGCGTGACCGCGAAGATGCGCGCGCGGCTCGGGATGTCGTGAGCGCTCAGCGCCGGCGCTGCTGCAGATCGTGATACCAGTTCATCAGCGGCGTCGCCGAGATCCCGTGCGCGATCACCGACGCCGACACGATCGCCAGCACCGGCGCGCCGAGCGGACGCACGACGCCTGACGGCCCGTGCTCGAGCGCGAACAGCAGGTAGTAGAACGAGCCGATCCCGCGAATGCCGAACCAGGCCATCAGCCGCCGCTGCGCAATCGTCGCGCGCGAACCGGCGAGCGTGACGCGCACCGCGAGCGGCCGCACGACGATGAACAGCAGCACGGCCAGCGCGGCAGCGCCCCACGTGAAGAGCGGGCCGGGCGGCGTCGTCAGCATGCTGCCGATCATCGTCATCACGACCGCCTCCGCGATCCGTTCGAGCTCGATCGTGAAGCCGAGCACCGATTCGGCCATGAACGCGTGCGCCTTGTCCGGATCCTTCTCGGTCGCGCTGACGTCCTCCGGATCGATCTGGCCGATCACCTCGCGCGGCGGGCGATCGCCGCTCGCCTGATGCTCGACGCGCCGCATCGCGACGCCGGCCGCGAACGTCGCGATGAACCCGAACGTGTGCGCGAGCTGTGCGGCGCCGAACGACAGCACGATCAGCGCGAGCGCGAAGAAGCCTTCGAAGCCGAGCGCCTGCGCGTAGCGCGTGCGCAGCCAGCCGATCGACTTGGTCGTGATCCAGCCGAGACCGCCGCCGATCGCGGCCGCGCCGGCGATCCCCCACAGCACGACGAGCGCGAACTTCGCGGACAGCGGCGGCACGCCGTGCGTCGCGTCGGGCGCGCCGCACAGCGCGAGGCCGGCGAGTGCGAACGGCAGCGCGATTCCGTCGTTCATGCCGCCTTCGCCGGACAGCGCGAAGCGCAGCACGTCGCGATCGCCCGGATCGTGCACCTGCACGTCGTGCGCGAGCACCGGATCGGTCGGGGCGAGGATCGCCGCGAGCAGCAGCGCCGGGCCCCAGTCGATCCGCAGCGCGAGCACCGCGCACGCGGCGAGCAGCGGCACGGTGACGACCATCGCGAGCAGGCCGAGCCGGCATGGCACGAGCCACAGCCGGTCGGACAGCGGCACGCGCAGCCGCAGCCCGATCGCGAACAGCGACACGAGCAGCGCGACTTCGACGACCACGCGCAGCGCCGGCGCGTCGCGTTCGAGGTCGAAGCGCAGCAGCCCGGCGCCGCTCGGGCCGAGCGCGATGCCGAGCACCAGATAGATCATCGCGGTGCTGCACGGCAGATGGCGCAGCGCGGACGTCGCGACGCCCATCGCCATCAGCACCGCGCCGATGATGAGATACCACAGGGTTTCGTGCATGCGGACAGCGGGAAGACAGGACAAACGGGACGAAAAGGGAGCGGGCGGCCGCCGTCACGGCTTGCGGCCGAATGCCTCGCGCAGTTTTCGTTTCGCGCGGTCGAGCGTCGCGCGACGCGTTTTCGGCAGGTTGCGGCCTGCGCGGTTCACATAGAAGTTCAGCATCGACATCGCGGACTGGAACGGCGTCGCCTTGCGGCGGCGGCTGTGCTCGGCCGAGCGTTTCAGCGACGCGGCGATCTCGCCGGGATCGTCGGATTTGAAGATGTCGGGTTCGAGGTCGAGCGCGTCGCTGTGGCGCGTGACGTCGCCGGACCAGCGCTTGCGGTGTCGCGGATCGGCACTGCGCGCGCGGCCCGCGCGCCGCGTCGTGCGCTTGCCGCGTGCGGATGAAGTGGACGCTGTAGGCATTGCAAGGCTCCGCAGGAATGTCGTGGAAGTGCGGCGCGCGCAATCCGCGTGCCGCGCGACCGCGCGCCGGCGGCGAGCCGCTTTCGCGGTCGGCGGCATGGGCCTTGCTGAAAACCCGGGGCAGGACATTCCACTCCACTACCACCTTGGTTCAGGGGGAAAACGCCATGAAGCCAGCATTCGAATCGAAGTCCGTCGCCCGCCACGTGCTCGCGTGCGCGGCCGTCGCGCTCGTCGCAGCCGCACCGGCCGCGTGGGCGCAGAACTCGCAGCGTCCGGGCGAAGGCACCGGCGCGCCGATTTCCGATACGTCGACGCAGGGCGCGAACGGCAATACGTCGGCCCCGCCGCCGGCGGCAGGGACGGGCACCGGCACCGACGCCGACAGCGGGATGCAGAAACACGGGAAGGGGCAGCGCGGCTCGACGTCGCACAGCGGCGCCTACGGTCATGCGAAGCCGGGCGTGAAGCCCGGCGGCCCGAGCGCCGCCGGTCAAGGCGGCAGCGGCGCCACCGGCGGCATGTCGGGCGGGACGTCCGGCGGGACATCGGGCGGCACGGCGGGCGGCACGGCCGGCGGGACGTCGGGCGGC
>NZ_CABVPR010000041.1 GCF_902499135.1 Burkholderia dolosa | reverse complement strand
CAAGGCATCGGCGCTTACGCAGATATGAAGCAGAAGGAAGCCCAACACGCGGCCGATGCGGCCAAGCTGGCGGGCGACACTACGGCACAGGCTACATATCAGGCAGAGGCCGATTCGTGGGCGGAAGGTGGTACGAACCGAGTGCTGATGCATACCGCCGGTGGCGCATTCCTTGCTGGATTAGGCGGTGGTAATGCCCTTGCCGGTGCGGCGGGTGCCGGATTGTCGTCGGCGCTGGCCGGTAAGCTGAATAGTCTTGCAGACGCGGTTGGCGGCAGTACAGATTCGATGCTGGCAGGCAACGTGTTGTCGAACGTGTTGGCTGGTGCGGGTGGCGCGTTGATCGGTGGTACATCGGGTGCGTTCACAGCAACGAATGCCGACTTGTATAACCGTGATCAAACCAATGCAAACGGTACAGGAGGCACGGGGAGTGAATTTCTTGACAAGGGATGGAACTACGCCAAGCAGTTTGGCAATGCAGCATTGGACCTTGTGCCCGGCCACAAGATGGCAGATCAAGCGCAGACTGCATTTTCCAACGGCAATGTGGGCATGGGGGTAGCGCTTGCCGTTGGTTCGATTGGCGACGCGGCACTAGGTGTTCTGACCATTGGTGAAGGTAAGGCTATTGAAAACGCCACAAGCAAGGTAATTGAAAAAATTGCTTCGAAGGCCCCGGTTTTCTCCGGTTCCGGTCCTGTATCCGGTGTGATTGCTATCACTGACGACACTTCAGTTGCCGCTCTTAAGAATTACTATCCGTCTAAGGGAAGTATCGAGTTTGTGTTTGACCCGACCACGAATACATTTGCTGTTGGAAAACCTGCATCAGGGTTGTTTGACGGTTCTGCGCATCAGCAATTGGCGCAGGCCATCGGTGCAAATGATGCACATGTGGTTGGAGGGGGATTTAGTCGAGCCGCAGACGGATCGATTCTTACGACAGAAAATAGCGGACACTACGGCCAGAATTGGACGCCTGAAATTTGGAATCAATTCCAACAATGGCTGTCCAAACGAGTCGGGGTGCCGGTGAATCATACTCCTTGGGGAAGCAAATGAAAGCCGAATTCGTGCCAAGTCCGATTGTCAAGGAAAACGCAATTTGGGTTGTTAGTGTGGGAAAGGTGTGCGTTGGCGTTGATTCGATTGGAACTTGGAGTATTGACTTAAATGGAAATGTGCGCGCGGTTAAATCGCCAGAGGATACAATGCCGCTGCTTCCAATTCTAGAATTGGATCGAGATAATTTCTTTGATGGCCTTAAGCGCATTGCACGAGAGTTTCCTGATTTCGAAAATCAAGTTGCCTCGTTTCCTGAGAATCTCTTGATAGAATTTGCACTTGATTCATCAGTCTCGGAATATTGGCCATCCAAGGCATTGAATTGGATTGAGGGTGCACCTGCATTGATCTCGATTTTTTCTCCGCTGATGAAAAGCGTAATTGATAGAAAGTGGGCGACTCAGTCTATCAAGCAGAGAATTGGGCGACTTATAAAATCCATTTGATTGGAGTTAAATTTACTAACAATAACGATGAGCATCTTTCATCGCCTGACAGTTTTGCCAATTGCAGCCCTCGTATCGTTCGGGGTTCATGCTGAACAGGCTCCGACGCCTGCCGCCCAAGCCGAGCCGCGTGTGCGAATGCAGAACAAGATCGGCAGGCGCAACGATCCGAATACGAACTCGTTCCCGGGCGCACCAAACTCAGTTAACAAGCTGCTAAACAATCCGAGCTTCAATTCCCGCAATTCAGAAGGGACTCAGCAAGTACCTTGGAGGTAAATGATGAAAATTAATCGCGCTATGAAGGGGGCATTGAGTGAAGTGCGACTGGACGGGCCGCTCAATCCATCGCTAAAGAGCATCGCAGATAGTGGATTCGATTTGCTTGAAGAGTGCTACTTCCTTCGTGGTCTATTAGGGGCAACGAACGTGACGCGAGGGAGTTTTACCGATTGCACGGGCTATGAATGCTTCGTTAATTCTTTGCATGTTGAAGACTACGATTCGGTGGCGCCACTTACACAGGCTGTCCTGCTTGTGAAGGAGGTGTTTATGGTTTGGAATGCAATGCAACGAACATCGCGAATCACCGCCATCATAAGTGCTGATGAATTTAGTGTTGTGACCAAATTTCATGTCCAACGACCCGGAGAGCAATGGTTAAGCGATAACATCGATGGTTATGATGATCCAGTTATGTCGATTGATTCAGACGAGGATGTTCTTTCTCAAATAGCGACGATTCGATGAACGGATACGTCGCGGAATGTGATGACGAACAGTTGTGCCACTTAATCTACCTCAGGGTTCTGCCCGTCTGACAATGAAAACAATTAAACGGCTGGCGGCAGTACCGCTTGCGGCTTTTGTATCGTTTGCGGTTCAGGCGCAACAAGCTCCTACGTCAGCCGACCAAGCCGCCGCCGCGCGTGCGAATGCAGAACAAGATCGGCAGGCGCAGCAGCAACGCGACGCGCAGCAGCGCGACGCAGCCGTGCGCGCACCGTCAGTGCGTTCGGAAGTGCCGCTTGTTGAAGCGTATCCAACGCTTCCGACCGAAACACCGTGCTTCCGCATTGACCGCTTCACGCTCGATGTTCCCGATTCGCTGCTCGCAATAGTGAAATCGCAAGGCGCGTCCGCGTTTCCAATGGACCGTTTTGCTTTCGCACGTGAGTGGCTTGAACACTACACCGGACAGTGCGTCGGCAAGCAAGGTCTTGATGTGCTTGTCAAAGCGTTATCGCAAGACATTCTTTCGCGCGGCTACATCACGACGCGCGTACTGCTGCCCGAACAGGATTTGTCGTCCGGTACGTTGAAAGTCTCGCTGATTCCCGGCGTGATCCGACACGTGCGCTTCGCCGATGAAAAACTGCGGGGCACATGGAAAACCGCGTTTCCAACACGCGACGGCGAACTGTTGAACTTGCGCGACCTTGAGCAAGGTTTGGAGCAGATGAAGCGCGCACAGAGTCAAGACGTGTCGATGCAGATCGTTCCGGCCGATGTACCTGGCGAAAGCGATGTCGTGCTCGATGTGAAGCGTGGCAAGCCGTGGACAGTCGTTGCATCGATCGACAACTCGGGCACGCGTGCGACCGGCAAGCTACAGGGCAATCTGTCGATCGGTATTGATAACCCGCTCGGGCTAAACGACGTCTTTAATGTCGGCGTGAGCCAAGACCTTGAACTTGGCGACAAGCGCCTTGGTTCGCACGGCTGGAACGGTTTCTATTCGATCCCGTGGGGCTATTGGACCGCGACGTTATCGGCCTACACGAACACGTACTACCAGCAAATCGCTGGCGTGAATCAAACATTCGTTGCAAGCGGCAATTCAAAGACGATCGATTTCAAGCTTGCCCGAGTGCTTGCACGCAGCCAGAACGACGTATTCGGCGGCTATGTCCGCTTGTCGCGCCGCTTCGGTCAGAGTTTCATCGAAGATACGGAAATCCCGCAGCAGCGTCGCAACAACACGTTCGTTGAATTCGGCCTGACTGATCGTCACTACTTCGACGGCGCGCAGTTCGACGGCACGCTGGCGTACCGACAGGGCGTCGGAGGCTTGGGTGCACAGGACGACATTCTTGCTGCCGGTGGCGGTCCGACTTACCGCTTCAGGATGGCGGTACTTGATACGAACCTGTCCGTGCCTTTCGCGATCGCGAAGCAGCCGTTCCGATACGTGACGAACATCCACGGCCAATATACCGGGAACTCGCTGTACTACATCGATGACTTGACGATCGGCAGTCGCTACACAGTTCGCGGTTTCGACGGCGAAACGATGCTGGCGGCGGCGCGCGGCTTCTACTGGCGCAATGAACTGCAGATGCCGATCGGACAGACCGGACAGGCGATCTATGCGGGATTGGATTACGGCCGCGTTTGGGGGCCGCAGCCGGTTGCGTTGGTCGGCACGCAACTGGCCGGTGCAGTGATCGGCGTGAAGGGCAGCGTCGCGACGCGCTTCGGCGGCTACGGCTACGACCTGTTCGCCGGTACGCCGGTCTACAAGCCGTCCGGATTCCCGACTGCGCGTGTGACGGTCGGCTTTCAGGTGACCGCGCAGTTCTAAGGAAATTCGAGGATGCAGAGTCGGGCGCGTGCACGGATCAAAGATTCGAAATCGTCGGCTAATGGCGAGGTCGATGAGAAGGCGTTGCGTCAGAGCCGCCGTGCGTTTGAACAGGCGCTACGCGACCACGTGCAAGCCTTGCTGTCGCCCGACGCAGACCCTGTTCCGTCGTGCCCGCGCTGCAAAGGAACGGCGATCGACAAAAAGGGATACACGCATCGATACACGGGGCGGCTGCCGACCTACATTTGCAGAGGCTGCGGCCAGTATTTCAACCGCCTCAGTTTCACACCGCTTGCACAACGTTGTCGAAGTGACGTTGTGAGGCCGTCTCTGACGGGCGAGGCAAGCCTCGACGGAATGCCTATGTCGAGCGATTCAATCGGACCGCGATACGCATGATCGCCGCGGTAACACCGGGAAGATCTGTCCCGCGTGCAGCGTCTCGTGGCCGACTGGATGTGGACTCGCAATCACGCCGGCCCGCACAACGTCGCCTGCAGGACCTTCGCTGCACCGAGGCGGCAGGCCGCGCAGCCGGCCCGCGCGCGAATTACTGCGGCGAGCCGTAGAGCGTGAAGCGGCTCAAATGCAGGCCGCTCGATGTCGTTCCGCTTGGGCAGGTGAGGTAGAGCAGGACGCCGACAGCACACAGCCACACCACGATTCCACCTATCCAGATTGAAATGCGCTTCATTTGGATCCCTCGTATTTTGGTCTTGACGGGACGTTCAACCGTCCTCTTTTAAGCATCGGATTCGGACCCGCCGGCTGCCGTGCGGGCGATGCGATGCGCAAATCATCGCTGTGCGCCTGAGTGGCGATTGCGACGGATCCGAATCCGCTGAGCCGTCGCGGATGGAACGCTGCGACCGGCGACCTCGACAGCGCCGGTTTTCCGGCGTCACACGAGCGTCAGCGTGACCTTGACGTTGCCCCGCGTCGCATAATCTGCGTTGTCGATCAGGGAGCGGGCGGTATGGCGATCCATGCGCGGCAGCGAGACCTTTAGCTCCGCCTCGATACCGAACCCGCCCACGACGGGGCCGAGCGCGATATGAGCATCGACTTTCGCGTCAGCGGGCATCTCGATGTTGTCGCGCGCTGCGACAAACTTCATGGCGCCGAGAAAGCAGGCGCTGTAGGCGGCAGCAAAGAGCTGCTCGGGATTGGTTTTTGTACTGTTGCCGCTGCCGGTCTGGTGCGGTTCCGAAAGCGTGAACCGCATATTGTTCTCGGGAATGACCGCGTGTCCGTTACGTCCACCTGTTGCGGTTGCGTGAGTGCGATAAAGAACCTTCTCGAGCGTCATGATGGATCTCCTGTGCAGTTATGCCGACGCCGTCGCGCGATCGATTGAACGACTTGTACGGGTAGCGCCGCCATGCGGTAATTTTCAGCGAGCGGCGTATCCGGTGATATGGGATGGTTCCCAAAACGAGATGGGACAGCCGTCTGAGCGGAAGACGAGCGGGTATCCCTTTTACGAACCTCGCGCTGAACGTGGCGCCGCGTACGCCTTTGCGCTCGGTGAGGGTTGCGGGCCGCACGCGACGCGACGCTTCCAAGCGCATATCCGGTGCGCGCGACGCCGAACAAATAATTGTCCGGCCGTCCCGCGTGCGCGACGGCGGTCGCACGCGCGTTGATCGAGGTCATGCACGCGCGGGCCGGACGTTCTATGCTGTCCGCATCGCTCGTCCGCGCTTCGCGTCGCGGCTACCGATGCCGGCAGCGGCACACACGCCGTGCGTCCGCCGCTCGCCACGGCCGCATCCGCGCGAAGCTTTCGTCGCCGTTTCGCGGCGACGCGCCCGCCCGGAGATCTTCGTCATGCAGCCTGCCCAGCCCGCCCCATCGCTCGACCGAATCGCGCTGGCCGTCGATCCGACGCCCGAATCGCTGACCGCCGCGCGTTATGCGCGCACGCTGCTGCGTCCCGGCATGCACTTGCGGATCGTCTGCGCGATCGACAATCCGCGTCTCGTGCTGCCCGACATCCCGCGCATCGACGCGCTGCTCACGTCCGCACGCGACGACATGGTGCGCGAAGCGCGCGCAACGCTCGAGCGAATCGCCGCGCTGTTCGCCGACAGCGGCGCGCACGTCGAACAGGCGATCGTCGATACGTCGGTCACCGGCGGCACCGTGGCCGATGCGCTCGCGAACGACACGTCCGCGTGGCGGGCCGACGTGCTGATCGTCGGTGCGAATCCGCATCACGGGCTGCTGCGGCTCGTCGAAGGCACGATGTCGGATACGCTGGCTGCACGCGCGCGCTGCGCGCTGCTGATCGTGCCGGCCGCGTATGTACGCGCATCGGACGGCCCGTTGCAGCGGCTGATGTTCGCGGTGGACGGCAGCGAACCGTCGATGCACGCGGTGCGGGTCGGGCTCGGCTTCGCGGCGCCGACGACGCTGCTGTATGCCACGTATGTCGTCGATCGCGCGGTTCGGCTGACCGACATCGTGCCGGTGCGCGCGCTGGAGGATGCGTATCGCGCGGAGGGCGAGGACGTGCTCGCGCGCGTCGCTCCGTTGCTGCAGGCGAGCGGGAACCCGGCGCGGCGCGCGCTCGTCGAAACCCGCCCGACGAGCGACGACGTCGCGCATGCGCTGATGCGCGAGGCCGTGCATTGGCGAGCGGAACTGCTGGCGGTCGGCACGCACGGCCGGCGCGGCATCGCCGCGTGGCTGATCGGCAGCGTCGCGCGACGTGTCGCCCATCTCGCGCAAGTGCCGGTGCTGCTGGTGCGCGGTGCCGGATGACACGTCGCGGCGTCAGGTGGCCAAAGCGCGTTCCGGTTGACCTGCGTCAGAAACCGCGCGCGCATCGCGTGAGACAGTGCCGCAACATCGAGCGCCGACGCAGTCCGCGACGATCGTCGTCGCAGCATCCGTCCGCGTATCGGCTGACGATGCACGATGCATCGCCCGCTCGCGACCGTTTCATTTCAACCGTTTTCCGGAGCCGGCCGCCTGTGCGCGGCACGTCGATTCCGGTCCGGAACTCTCCGGCACGAGGGTAGGCAACCGCCGGTTGCCTTGGAAGAGGGCGGGGTGCGCGTCACCCCGTCCGCTTTCGCGGCCCGCATCGCGACGCATTCGTCGCGGCCCGTGTGCGACATCCCGAATCCGCGGACGAGCACGCGCGCCGACCGCGCCGCGGCGAATCCGCCGATCGTGCACGTTCGACCGGACGAATGCCGCGTGCGCGTGCGTTGCTTGACGCATGGTTTCGATGGGTCTACGTTGTCCGCTGCGTCGACGCCGTACAGCTTTGCATCGTTTGCGCGACGCACCGACCCTACATTCCGGGGAATGCGGGGCAACGCTTCAACACGTTCGCGGGCACAATGCGCCGCGGACGCTGCGCGCAGCCGGCCTGTCGACGGCCGGCTCGACGGCACGCAACGTGCGGTCGATCGCGCGCAACACGCTTCGGCGCATCGCACGCCGGGCGACGATCCAACGTCCAGACTTCCAGCATCGTTAACCGCTTGTTCCTCGACCGTCAGGAGCCTGTCGATGTCCCAGGACAATTTGCTCGATTCATTGAAGGAAGCCGCCGCGCAGCGCGCGATCGGCACGGACGAACTGCGCGCGATGCTCGACGACGAGATGCGCGCGCTTGCGTCGGACGCACGCGTTCACGACTACATCCACGTGTTCGCGATCCGGCATCTGCGCGAACGGATGCGCAGGCAGCCCGATTCCGACCGCGACGACGCGGCCGACGATGCGCGGCACGCGGTGCGGGAGCCGCGCGCCGGCAGTAGCCGGTAACGCGCGCTCGCGTGCGCCGATCCACTCGAATGACGTCCGCGCGGCGATCACGTCACGACGAGAAGTTCGGCAGCCGACGAATGCACCGCGCCGGCGCCCGATCGCAACTGCCCGCCGGCGCCTGCGATCCGCGCCGCCGCAGCGGCGACGCGTTTCGTCATACGTATCATCGAGCCGTCATGGCGCTCAAGTAAGCGGCGCGGCTGCCGTTTACCGGTGAATTCGTCCACCGGGCGTTCGCGCGCCCTTACCGAGTCGTTGCCATGTTCTCGTCCATCCGCGCCCGCATTCTTGCCGCGTGCGTCGCCATCGTCGTGTTCGCGCTGGTCGCCACCACACTGATCAATTACTTCATCGCGCAGTCGTACAACGACGACGCGATCGACCGCAATCTGACGTCGGTCGCAAGCGGCCACGTCGTCGGGATCGCGGACTGGGTCGCGACCCGCAGCCGGATGATCGCGTCGCTGCAGGACGCCGCGCTGTCGCCCGATCCGCTGCCGGTGTTCAAGCAGATGGCGGCGGCCGGCGGTTTCACGAACGTCTACGCGGGCTACGCGGACAAGACGTTTCGCTTCTCCGATCCGACCGGCATTCCGCCGGACTACGACCCGACCGCGCGTCCGTGGTACAAGCAGGCCGCGCAGGCGGGCAAGCCGGTCGTCACGCCGCCTTACGTCGACGCGGGCACCGGCAATCTCGTCGTCACGTTCGCGGTACCGATCCTGCGCGACGGCGCGCTGAAGGGCGTCGTCGCGGCGGACGTCGCGATGGACAGCGTGATCGCGAACGTGAAGTCGATCCGCCCGACGCCCGCGAGCTTCGGGATGTTGATCGACGGCAGCGGCCACGTGGTCGCGCATCCGGACCCGAAGCTGACGCTGAAGCCGGTCGCCGACGTGTCGCCGGATCTCGGCAGCGCGAGCGCGGCGTCGCTCGCGACGGCGAACGCGCCGGTCGAAGTGCGCGTCGGCGGCGACGCGAAGCTCGCGCGCGCGCAGCCCGTGCCGGGCACCGACTGGTATGCGGCGGTGCTGCTGGACAAGGCCGAAGCGACGGTCGGCATGCGTTCGCTGCTGACGACGTCGCTCGTCACGCTGATCGTCATCGTCGGCGTGGCGTCGCTGATCGTCGGCGCGATCACCGCGACCGCGTTCCGTCGGCTGTCGCAGGTGCGTCACGCGATGGCCGCGATCGGCTCCGGTGCCGGCGACCTGACGCAGCGGCTGCCGGCCGAAGGCCGCGACGAAGTCGCCGATATCGCCCGCTCGTTCAACAGCTTCGTCGGCAAGCTGAACACCGTGATGCGGCAGATTCGCGACGCGAGCGAATCGGTACGCACGGCCGCGAACGAGATTGCGGCCGGCAACCAGGATCTGTCGTCGCGCACCGAATCGGCGGCGGCGAGCCTGCAGCAAACGGCCGCGTCGATGGAGCAGATCACCGCGACCGTCGGCCAGTCGGCGGCCGCGGCGGGGCAGGCGGACGAACGCGCGGCCGCCGCGTCGCGGATCGCGTCGCATGGCGGTGCGGTCGTGTCGGAAGTCGTGTCGACGATGGGCAGGATCGAACAGGCGTCGGGCCGGATCGGCGACATCATCGGCGTGATCGACGGGATCGCGTTCCAGACCAACATCCTCGCGCTGAACGCGGCCGTCGAAGCGGCGCGCGCGGGCGAGCAGGGCCGCGGCTTCGCGGTCGTCGCGCAGGAAGTGCGCAGCCTCGCGCAGCGCAGCGCGCAGGCCGCGCGCGAGGTGAAGGTGCTGGTCGAATCGACGGTCGAGAGCGTGTCGGCCGGCTCGGGGCAGGTGCGTCAGGCCGGCGACACGATGCGCGAGATCGTGTCGAACGTCGCGAACGTGACGACGATCATCTCGGAGATCACGCATGCGGCGAACGAGCAGACGCGCGGCATTCAGGAAGTGAACCGCGCGGTCACGCAGCTCGACGAAATGGTTCAGCAGAACGCGGCGCTCGTCGAGCAGTCGACGGCGGCCGCGACCGCGCTGCAGACGCAGGCGAACGCGCTCGCGTCGACGGTCGGACAGTTCAAGGTCGCGTGAGCGTAGCGGCTGGAACAACGGGCTCGAACGGCGGCCGCTGAAGCCGCGCACGCCGCGACGACGCGCGGCGCGAGCGGCCGCGCCGATCAGGAACTGCCGCCCGGCTCGTTGTCGCGCATCAGCGCGAGCCGGTTGTACAGCGTCTTCAGGCTGATCCCGAGCGCCTTCGCGGCGCGCGGCTTGTTGCCGTCGAAGTGGCGCAGCGTCGCCGCGATGAAGTGCTGCTGCGCGTGATGCAGCGTCGCGCCGAGCGGCAGCGCCATCGCGTTGTCGGACGTGATCTCGGGCTGCGCAGTCTCCTTCGGCAGCGTGACGTCGATCCGCTCGTCCGCGAGGATGTACGCGCGCTCGATCGTGTTGCGCAGCTCGCGCACGTTGCCGGGCCACGAGTATGCGCGCAGCGCGGCGATCGCCGCGTCGGTCAGCCGCTTGTGCGAACGATGGCGCGCGTTGAGCGCATCGACGAATTCCTGCGCGATCGTCTCGACGTCGCCTTCGCGCTGACGCAGCGGCGGCACGTACAGCGCGAACGCGGCGAGGCGATAGAACAGGTCCTCGCGCAGCCGGCCGTCGCGCACGGCTTCGGCCGGGTTGTGGCGGGTCGCGGACACGATCCGCACGTCGAGCGGAATCGTCTCGGTGCCGCCGACGCGCATGATCGTGTTCGACTCGAGCGCGCGCAGCAGCTTCACCTGCAGCGCCGCCGGCATTTCGGCGATCTCGTCGAACAGCAGCGTGCCGCCGCGCGCGGCTTCGAAGAAGCCCTCGCGCTGCGCGATCGCGCCGGTGAAGCTGCCTTTCTCGTGACCGAACAGCTGCGACTCGGCGATGTCGGCCGGAATCGCGCCGCAATTGACCGCGATGAACGGGCCGTTGCGGCGTTCGCTGAGCTCGTGCAGCCGACGCGCGACGATGTCTTTGCCGACGCCGCTTTCGCCGGCGATCATCACGCTCGCGCCGGTCGGCGCGATCTTTTCGATACGGGACAGCAGCGTACGCATCGCGGCGGAGCGGCCGGAGAGCCGGCGGCCGTCTGCGCGCTGCTTCGAGCGGTTTGCGGATTCACCCATCGGTATTAACGCACCATTTTGAAAATTGGCAACACGTCGATTGGACGTTGCAATATTTATCATCGACAGTCGGATCCGTGTGAAGGTGCCGTGTAATAGAAAATTTCAATCAGCGCGTGCGAGCTAAAAGGACCGTCCGCCGCGCCGTGCAAGGGACTGGCTCGCGACCGTATCGATCCGTTTTTACAGCGCCCCGATGAAAAAATCGGAACGGCCGCGCAAGCGCGCGCGGCGCGCGACCCGATCCGTCCGACGATACGCGGCAGCCACAGCCGGCACCGCGCCGCGGCCAGCCGGGTACGGCCGTTGCGGGCGCATCCCGACTCGCCGGGCACGCGGCGGGATGCCGGATCGCCGGCGCGGCATGGCCGATGGCGGCAGAAGCCGGCGCGATTCAAGGAAACGATGACGACCCTTACCCGTGAGCTGTGCAAGCAGGCCGCGTGGGTCGTGCTGGCCGTCGGGGTGGCGTCCGCGCTGCAGGCGTGGGCGGCTCGCGTCGTCGGCATGCACGCACCGCTCGCGCCGCTGCCTTTTTATGCAGCCGTCGCGGTCGCCGCGTGGCAGACCTCGTTCGGCGGCGGTCTCGCCGCCGTCGCGACCAGCGCGATCGCGATGGCCGCGCTGGCATCGCGCCACGCGCCGCTGCCGCATCTGCTCGCGCATGCCGGCACGTTCGTCGCGATCGCGTTCGCCGAATGCGTGCTGGTCGCGATCGCCAAACCGCTGTTCAGGAACGATCGCTTGCCGGACAACGCCGGTGTCGCTCCCGGTGCCGGTGCCGGCGCCGGTTCGCCACGGCGCGAACCGGCCGTCGCGCCGCGGATGGCGGACGACATGCTGCTGCGACGCGTGGTCGACGCGGCGCCCGACGCAATCGTCGGCGTCGACGCCGAACGACGGATCACGAGCTGGAATCCGGCCGCGCAGCGGATCTTCGGGATCGATGCCGGTGCAGCCGTCGGGCGGGACGTCACGATGCTGATCGCGCCGCGCTGGCTGCGGCTGCATCCGGTGCCGACGTCGTTCGCGAACCTGCGTGCGCCGATCGGCCCGCTCGACGTGCTGTGCATGCGCGGCGACCGCAGTTGCTTCCGCGCGACGTTCGCCGCGTCGCCGATCGTCGATGCGCAGGGCAGGTCGGCCGGCTTGTCGATGACGCTGCGCGAAGCGCGCGAACGCCGCCTCGGCGAACGGCGCGACCTGCGCTCGCTGCGCGGGGCGCGCGACGCGCGCGTGCAGGCGGACGAGTCGAACCGGATGAAGGACGAACTGCTTGCGACGGTATCGCACGAACTGCGCACGCCGCTCAACGTGATCTACGGCTGGGTCGAGGTGCTGCGCAGCGTCGACGGCCAGGGGCTCGCGCAGCAGGCGGTCGACGCGATCGATCGCAGCGCGCGCTCGCTGTCGCGCATGGTCGGCGATCTGCTCGACGCGTCGTCGCTTGCGACCGGCCGGCTGCAGCTCGAACGCGTGCCGGTCGATCTCGTGCGCATCGTGCGCGAAACGGCCCGCGAACTGGCGGCGACCGCGCAGGCGAACGGCATCGTGCTCGCGACCGACTGCGCGATGCCGACCTGCGTGATTCCGGCGGACGGCGAGCGGCTGCGGCAGGTGCTGTCGAACCTGCTGTCGAACGCGATCAAGTACACGCCGCCGGGCGGGCGCGTCGACGTGTCGTTGACGCGGGCCGGCGAGCACGTGCGGCTGTCGGTCGCCGATACCGGGCAGGGCATCGCGCCGGAACATCTGCCGCATCTGTTCGACACGTTCAACCGGCCGCACGGTGCGCCGACGTCGCCGAAGCGCGGGCTCGGGCTCGGACTGTCGATCGTGCGCAACATCGCGCACCTGCACGGCGGCGACGTGTCGGCGACCAGCGACGGCGCCGGGCGCGGCACGACCGTGACCGTCACGCTGCCGGCCGGCTGGGACGCCGACGATCCGCCGCCGCGGCCGGGCGGTACGCCGACTGCGGTCGCGCTCGACGGCCGGCGCGTGCTCGTCGTCGACGACGACCCGACGTCGCTCGCCAGCCTCGCGGCCGCGCTTGAAACGCTCGGCGCGCAGGTGGCGACCGCGCAGTCGGGGCGCGACGCGCTCGCCGCGATGGAGCGGGAGCGTCCGGACGTCGTGCTGTCCGATCTCGCGATGCCGGACGGCGACGGCTTCTGGCTGCTCGACCGGATCCGCCATCTGCCGGACGGCGGTGCACGGCTGCCGGTGGTCGCCGTCACCGCGCACGCCGGAAGCGCGGACCGCAGCCGCGTGATGGCCGCCGGCTTCGACGCGTATCTGTGCAAGCCGGTCGACATGCCGACGCTTGCGAGCACGATCGTCGACGTATCGCGCGACGACGAGCGGCGGACCCGATGACGCGGCCGCGCAGCGACAGACGAAACCGGACGAAGAACCAGGAGGCACGATGAACGGAACGAAACGCGCGCGACGCGGCCGCCCGGCCGGCACGGCTTCGCCGTCGGATACGAAGCGGATGCCGCCGGCCGTGCGGATCGCGAGCATACTGATGGTGTCGTGTGCGTGGTTCGCGATGCCTCGCCACGCGTCGGCCGAACAGGGCACCGGCGCGAAGCTCGCGAGCCAGGCGTCGGCCATCGGCGGCCAGCTCCGCGATGCGACGATCGTGTCCCGTGCGCGGGCTGCGCTCGTCGCCGAGCGCGGGCTGGCGTCCGGCGACATCGACGTGCAGGTACGCGGCCGCGTGGCGGAGCTGACGGGCACCGTGCCCGACGAACAGCAACGCGCGACCGCGGTCCGGATCGTGCGCGGCATCGACGGCGTCCGCAGCGTGCGCGACGAGCTGCAGGTCCGCCGGAAGTAACGTATGCGCGGGCAAGCGCCGGGCCGGTCGGGCGTCGCGCGCCTCGCGGCCGTGCGCACCGGGCAGGAGGGTTCGACATGGACACCATCATCGCGGGTCGTTTCTCGACGCTCGAACAGGCGGAACGCTGCGCCGCGCAATTGCGCGGCCACGCGATGCACCGGGACGACGTGAAGGTCTTCTTTCTCAATCCACCGGGGCAGCACGCGCTGTTCTGGCTCGGCGGCGACGCGTATGCGGATTCCGCGGCACGCCCGGGCGGCGTCGGCGCGCTGGAAGGCGTCGGGATCGGCGCGGCGGTCGGAGTCGGCGGCGCGGCGCTGCTCGCCATCGCCGGGTTTCATTCGCCGCTCGCGTGGATCGGCGTGCCGCTCGTCGGCGGCTATGTCGGCGCACTATGCGGCGCGCTCGGCCGGATGAACGGCGATGCGCCCGAAGGCCACGGCGCATTGAAGCAGTGCGAGAACGGCGTCGTGCTGGCCGCGCACGTGACGCGCCGCACCGCGACGTTCGCCGAGCGCACGCTGCGGGCGGCCGGCGCACTGTCGGTCGAGCGCGTGCAGGGCGCATGGCAGAACGGCGCGTGGACCGATTTCTTCACGTCCGCGCACCGGCCGGCGTGACTCGCATCGGCTTGCCGTGCGCGGCCGGCGCGACGCATCGATCCTCGACGCAGGCGGAGGCGCGGATGAATGAAAAAGGGAAGCGCAGTAGCGGGCGTCGGCACGCAAGTCGGGTGCGCGCCGCCCGGACGCTGACGAAGGTCGCGATGGCCGCGATCGTCGGCACGCTCATCTGCGCGCCGGCGCACGCGGAAGCGACGCCCGCTTCGTCGGCGTCGTCAGCTTCGTCTGCGCAGGTCGCGCCGGGTGTCGTGCGTCCCGGCGACACCGCCGACGAGGACATCGCGCGACGGCCGACCGGCATCGACGCCGAGTTCGTCGACAAGGCAAGCATGATCGGCAAAACGGAACTGCAGGCGAGCCAGCTCGCGCTCGATCGCTCGACGCATCCGGACGTGAAAGCGTTCGCGCGGCGAATGCTCGACGAGCACGGCCGCATCGTCGATGAACTGCGGCGGCTCGGTGCCCGGAAGGGCGTGCCGGTCCAGACGCGGATGCTCGTCGATCCGGCGGTGACCGCGCTGCGCGCGCAGCAGGGGCGCGCTTTCGACACTGCGTACGTGGCGTTGGCCGGCACGCGCGCGCACGAAGAAGCGGTACGGATCTATGAAGAGGAAGCGCGGACCGGCCGCGATCCGCAGTTGCGCGCGTTCGCAGCCGACGCGCTGCCCGCGCTGAAAGCGCATCTGGCCGCCGCGCGGCAGCTCGCGAAGAAGATCGACGCGGCGCGCTGAACGCGCGACGCGCGAGGCTGGTCAGTGACGACGCGTGTCGTCCTCGGGGCCGCCGGGCGACGCCTCGTACGGCGGCGAATCGATCGCCGTTTCGCCTTCTTCGATCAGCCAGTACGGCGAACGGCCGTAGTACGCATGGACGGCCTCGGCCCACGACGGATCGGCCATCGCGGGCCAGCGGTCCTTCGCGAAACCGGGCGCTTCGCGCACGCGCTCCGTCGGCACGGGCAGGACGAAGCACTTGCGCTCGACGTCGAGCGTGAGCGCGCTCCACGGCACCGCGAGCAGCTTGTCGCCGATCCCGAGAAAACCGCCCGACGCGACGACCGCGTACGCGATGCGGCCGGACCGCACGTCGAGCATGATGTCCGTCACCTTGCCGATATCGTGGCCTTCGGCCGTCAGCACACGATCGCCTTCGAGCGTGCTCGCGGCCATCACGTCGGGCCCCGGCCCGCGGCCCGAGCGGCCGCTGCTGCCGGCGATGCGCGCGCTCGCGCGCGGCGGTTTGTCCGTAGTCATCGATCACCTCGTCGTCGAAGCGGCATGCCGGCGCGGCCGCCCGCGCAACGCACGGGCGGCGCGGGACGCATGCGGCGGCGCCGCGAATCCATCGCGCGTGCCGCGCTCACCTGCGGCGCGGCAGCGACACGTCCTCGAGCGTATTGGCCAGTTCGTCGCGGGCGGGGCCGCCTGCGCGCGTCGCGATGTCGCCGAGCGACACGATGCCGACGACGTGCCGGTTGCGATCCAGCACCGGCATCCGGTGCAGTTGCACGTCGGCCATCCGCTGCTGGACGTCGCCGACGCCGTCGTCCTCGATGCACCACTGCACGGGCGCCGATGCAACCGCCTGCACCGGCGTGTCGGGTGAATGCCCGTGCGACAGCGCACGCACCGCGAGATCGCGGTCAGTCACGATCGCGACGAGCTTGCCGCCGTCGCAGACGGGCAGCACGCCGATGTCGAAGCGCTGCATCAGCTGCGCCGCATGGCGAATCGTGTCGGTCGGGGCGACGCAGACGACGTCGCGCGACATGATCTCGTTGACGCGATACATGAAGGCCTCCTTCGTGAGCGGAGCGACCCGGCGGCAGACGCCGTGCCGCATGCAATCGGTAGACACTGCCCGCTCACCGCGACGGGCACGGAGAAATTTGCCAGCTCGCTTGTACATCTTCCACGGCGGCGACGGGCAGTGTGCGACGTCGATCAGTGGCCGACGCCGGTCATCGCGACGATCGCGAGCACCACGGCGCTCTCGATGGCTGCCAGCGCCGCGACGCCGGCGGCGCCGCTGACTTCGTGCCATGCACGTTCCATCCGTTTCATCAGTTGCTCCGGTTCTCGCCGGTCCGGCGGTACGCCGCCGCGCACCCGAGCCGGCTGCCGCCGCTTAGCCGTGATCGCGGGGCGGTGGTGGGACGTCCGGCGCGCGGCGGTCGCGATCGCCGGACGGCTTCGCGGGGTCGATGCGGGATCCGCCGCCGACGGCGGGCGGGTCGCTGGCCGGAAACGTCTCCTCCAGCCCTTCGTCGATGCGTTGTTCCGTCTTGTCGGCAGACGGCTTGCGCGACGGTGCGAGCCGGAGCGATTCGGCAGCCGGCGACACGGCATCGCGGCGGCCGGTAACGTGAGCGGTCATGGTCGAACCTCCTATGGGTATGGACGGACGCAAGCGCCGTACCCGTACGGCACCGACGGCATGGTGCTTGCCCGCCGGCGAGGCAGGCGCAACGGTCGGGCGATCCGCGAGCCGTCGGCGTGGACAACCGGAAATCGCGATGAATGCATCCTCGGAAAGAATACGTTACGACGCGAACGTGTGCGGCGGCGACTTCGCGCACGTGCGCGCGCGCTTCCAGACATGGAAGCGCGAATCGCTCGTCTATCGGCCGGAGCGGCGCATGTTCGCCGGCAAGGACGACGTGCGGCAACTGAACGACACCGTCTACGACGGCCCGGAGCGCGCGCAGCGCGCGCTCGTCGAGCACTGCAAGCCGTCCGACACCTTCGCGCTCGCGGTGCGGCTGACGTCGGACGGACGCAGCATGTGGCTCGTGATGGCCGCGTACGACGACTGAGCCACGCGAGGCGAGCAGCACGTCGTCGCGCCGGGCAGGCACGGCGTTTGCGACGGTGGCCGCGCCATCGACACGCGCGAGCCGTCGCGCAGGAGTGACATGAATACGCGATCCATGCTGCACCGTCCCGAGCCGACACCCGACGTCGACCCCGAGCCGACCCCTCCGGAGCACGACGATCCGTTCGATCCGCCCGTGCCCGACCAGTCGCCGCACGGCGACCCGCCGTCGCAGCCGCCGCCGATGCGGATGCCGGGCGGCGACGGTGCATCGCGGCCGGCCGCGCGAACACCGAAAGGAGGACCGTCATGGACATCCATGTGCAATCGCCGGACAAGCGCGCGATCGCCCAGGTGCTGGGCCGCTATTTCGAATCGCGTTCGCTGCGCTATCGCATCGAGGAATTGCCGGGCGGCGTGCTGCAGATCGGCTTTCGTGCGAGCGGCCGGCCGGCTGCCGTTACCGTCTCGTTCGACGATTCCGCTTACGACGCCTATACCCATTGGGACGCGAGCCAGAAGCAGCTCGCGCTCGGACGGCTCGGCGACGGGTTCGCACGCATGATGTCGAACCGCAGCCCGGCCGCGCTCGCCGGTGATTACCACGTCGAGCGTTTCTGATTACGCAACCATTCGCCGGCCTGTGCCGGAATTCGGCAAAGTGCCCGCGTACCGCGGGCGCTTTGCTGCTACGCGCGTGTCGCGTAGGATGTCCGTTAATTCAGCGTCCGCTACGTTCGCGCCGCAGGCCGACCGCCGTTGCGGCGAAGCGCGTCGTACGCCGTTGCTCAGGGTCGTTTCACGCAAACTGATGGAGATCGCCTTGATGACCGTTGCCCGCCCGTTGCTGTCACCCCGCGCACGCCGGCTCGTATCCGGCCTGTCGGCATTCGCCGCGCTCGCGGCCGCCGGCGCCCGGGATGCGTCGGCCCAGACGCCATCGCCGCTCGGCGAGTGGCAATACTCGGCGGGCGTGCCGCTGCAGAAGCTGTTCCAGCCGAATCCGCCGCCGACGTGGCAGGTGAGCGTCGGCGCGGCGACGACGCTGCAGCCGCGCTATCCGGGCTCCGACCGCTATCGCGTGAGGGGCGGGCCCAACCTCGACGTCCGCTATCGCGACCTGTTCTTCCTGTCGACCGGCGACGGCCTCGGCGCGAACGTGCTGCGCGGCCCGAACTGGCGCGTGAGCCTGTCGGTCGGCTACGACCTCGGACGCCGTTCCGCCGACGATCTCGGCCACCTGAACGGACTCGACAACATCAACGCGGCGCCCGTGATGAAGCTCGCCGCCGACTACGTGGTGTCGAAGGACTTCCCGCTCGTGCTGCGCGCGGACGTCCGGCGCAGCATCGGCGGCTCGAACGGCTGGGTCGGCGATTTCTCCGCGTACATGCCGATGCCGGGCAGCAACGAGCACTTCTTCTGGTTCGCCGGGCCGACGGTGTCGTTCGCCGATTCGCGCTACATGAACAGCTGGTTCGGCGTGAACCAGGGCGCCGCCGCGCGCTCCGGGCTGCCCGCCTATTCGTCGCGTGCGGGGATCAAGTCGGTCGGCGCGGGCGTCACGATGGTGTGGTTCGTGAACAAGCACTGGTTCGTGACGGTGGACGGCGCGGTCGAACAGCTTGTCGGCCGCGCGGCGCGCAGCCCGATCACGCAGCAGTCGACGAACGGCGTGTTCGACATGTCGGTGAACTACCAGTTCTGACCGGCCCGCGGCTACCGCTGCAGGCGGCGCGCGGCGCCGGCCGTCACATTTGCTATGATTCCGACCTGTACAAACGTACAGTGATCGATCCCCGTGACGCCATCTCCGCCGCCGCCCCCGGCGTTCTACTACCTGACCAATTTCGAGCGCGCGCTCGCGTGGCTCGCCGAGCGTTACGACGATCTGCTCGACGCAGCCGAGCACGGGTTCCTCCTGCATTTCGCGCAACTGCCGCAGGCGTCGCGCGCGCTGCTCGTGCGGATGCTGATGCGCAGCGGGCCGGACTTCCGCGCGAGCAAGCTCGTTTATGACGAGATCGGCTGCCCGGTCACGGCCGCCGCGCCGCTCGTCGAGCTCGGCTGGGTCGATCCGGCGCCCGCACTGACGCTCGACGAACTGTTCGCGCTGTCGACCAAGGCCGAGCTGCTGACGATCTTTCCGTCGCTGGCCGCGCATGCGGGCGAGCGCAAGCTCGACTGGCTCGAACGGCTGCGCCCCGCGCACGACGTCGCGCAGCCGCTCGATGCGTGGTGCGCGGGCGCTGCCGACCGCGTGTTGCGCGTAACGGTCGGCGCGCTGTGCGACCGGCTGCGGCTGATGTTCTTCGGCAATCTCCATCAGGACTGGAGCGAATTCGTGCTCGCCGATCTCGGCGTGTTCCAGTACGAAAGCGTGCCGTTTGCGCCGTCGTCGCGCGCGTTCCAGCAGCGCGGCGACGTCGACGCGTATCTCGCGCTGAACGCATGCCGCGAAGCGCTCGACGCATGGCCCGACGACCAGCCGTTCGATGCGCTGCTGCACGCGATCGACGCGGTGACCTGTACACAGCCGTGGCTGCAGACGCGCCGTGCAAAGCTGCTGTTCACGCTCGGGCAGGCGTGCGAGCGGCGTGCCGACTGGCCGGCCGCGCTCGATGCGTATGCGCGCAGCGCGTGGCCCGGCAGCCGCCATCGGCGCATCCGCGTGCTCGAGCGCTGCGGGCGCGACGACGATGCGCTCGCGCTGGCGCTCGACGCGCGCGGCAGCTTCGAGAGCGACGAAGAGCGCCAGCGCGTCGAGCGCATGCTGCCGCGCCTGCTGCGCCGCGCCGGCCACCGGGCCGAACGCGCGGCCGCGGCGCCCGACGTGCCGCGCGAGACGCTCGTGCTCGCGCGTCCGCACGCATTCGTCAGCGTCGAATTCGCGGTACGCGATCATCTCGCCGAGCCGGGCGTGTCGGTTCACTACGTCGAGAACACGCTGATCAATTCGCTGTTCGGGCTGCTGTGCTGGGAGCCCGTGTTCGCGGCCGTGCCCGGCGCGTTCTTCCATCCGTTCCAGCGCGGGCCGGCCGACCTGCATGCGCCCGATTTCGCCGCGCGTCGCGCGCAGGCGTTCGCCGCGTGCTTCGCGCAGCTCGAGTCGGACGCGTATCGCGACACGATTCGCCGGCATTACGCGACGAAGACGGGGCTGCAGTCGCCGTTCGTGTTCTGGGGCGTGTTGAGCGAGCAACTGCTCGACGAAGCGCTGGCGTGCCTGCCGGCCGCGCATCTGCGGCTGTGGTTCGAGCGGCTGCTCGCCGACGTTCGCAGCAACCGGTCGGGGCTGCCGGATCTCGTGCGCTTCTGGCCGGACGAGCGGCGCTACGAGCTGATCGAAGTGAAAGGGCCCGGCGACCGGCTGCAGGACAATCAGACGCGCTGGCTCGCGTACTGCCGCGCGCACGGGATGCCGGTGCGTGTCGTCGACGTCGAATGGGCCGGCGCGGACGTCGCGCGCGCGGAAACGGCGGGACTGTCCGCATGACCTACGTCGTCGCAGTACGCGCGATGTGCGAGTTCACCGCGCGGCGCGGCGACCTCGACCTGCGCTTCACGCCCGCGCCGACCGCGCTCGAAGGCATCGCGGGCCACGGCGCGGTCACGTCGAATCGCGGCGCGCGCTACGAAACCGAGATTCCGCTGAGCGGCACGTGGCGCACGCTGACCGTGCGCGGCCGCGCGGACGGCTACGATCCGGTGTCGAACCGGCTAGAAGAGATCAAGACTTATCGCGGCAGCCTCGACGCGATGCCGGACAACCATCGCGCGCTGCACTGGGCGCAGGCGAAGGTGTATGCGCACCTGATGTGCGTCGCGCGCGGTTTGGCCGAGATCGACGTCGCGCTCGTGTATTTCGACATCGTGTCCGAGCGCGAGACCGTGCTGACCGAAACGCTGAGCGCAGATGCGCTCGCCGCGTTCTTCGCCGAACAGTGCGCGTGCTTCGTCGGGTGGGCCGAGCGCGAGACCGCGCATCGCGCGGCGCGCGACGCGGCGCTGCGCGCGCTGACGTTTCCGCACGGACGGTTCCGCAGCGGGCAGCGCGAGCTCGCGGTCGCCGTCTATCGTGCGGCGCGCGACGAACGCTGCCTGATCGCGCAGGCGCCGACCGGCATCGGCAAGACGCTCGGCACCGTGTTCCCGATGCTGAAGGCGTGCGGCGAGGGCGAGCTCGATCACGTGTTCTTCCTGACCGCGAAGACGCCCGGCCGCGCGCTCGCGCTCGAGGCGGCGACGACGCTCGGCGCCGGCACGTCCGCGCTGCCGCTGCGCGTGCTGGAGCTCGTCGCGCGCGACAAGGCGTGCGAGCATCCGGACCGCGCGTGCCACGGCGAATCGTGTCCGCTCGCGCAAGGGTTCTACGACCGGCTGCCGGCCGCCCGCGACGCGGCGATCGACGCGGGGCTGCTCGATCGCGACGCGGTGCGCGCGGCCGCACTCGCGCACGACGTCTGTCCGTACTACCTCGCGCAGGAGCTTGCGCGCTGGTCCGACATGGTGATCGGCGACTACAACTATTACTACGACGGCAGCGCGATGCTGTACACGCTCGCGCAGCAGAACCAGTGGCGGGTCGGCGTGCTCGTCGACGAAGCACACAACCTGCTGGACCGTGCACGCAAGATGTACAGCGCGTCGCTCGATCCGTTCGCGTTCGCCGCCGCGCGCGAAGCGGCGCCGCCCGCGCTGCACAAGGCGTTCGACCGGCTCGCGCGCGCGTGGGGCGCGCTCGGCCGCGCGCAGGCCGAACGCTATGCCGCATATCCGGACATTCCGGGGCCGATCGTGTCGGCCGTGCAAAACCTCGTCGCGGCGATCGGCGAATATCTGGCCGACGCGCCGCGCTCGAACGGCGACGCACTGCTGCGCTTTCACTTCGACGCGATCCAGTTCGGCGTGCTCGCCGACGCGTTCGACAGCGCGTCGATCTTCGATGCGACGCTGCACGGCGAACCGTTGCCGCGCCAGCCGGCGCTCGACGGTGTCGCGCCGGCCGCTCGCCGGCGCCGCGTGCAGTCGACGCTGTGCGTGCGCAACGTGATCCCGGCCGGCTTTCTCGCGCCGCGTCACGACGCCGCGCGCGCGACGGTGCTGTTTTCCGGCACGCTGAGTCCGTTCCATTTCCATCGCGACACGCTCGGGCTGCCGGACGACACGCGATGGCTCGACGTCGACGGGCCGTTTCGCGCGGAGCAGCTGACGGTGCGCGTCGCGAGTCACGTGTCGACACGCTGGCGCGACCGCGACCGTTCGCTCGAGCCGATCGCCGACCTGATCGCCGCGCAGTATGCGGCGCGCCCGGGAAACTATCTCGGCTTTCTGAGCAGCTTCGATTACCTCGCGCGCGTCGTCGCGCTGATGCAGACGCGCCACCCGGACGTGCCGGTGTGGGCGCAGGCGCCCGGCATGGCCGAAAGCGAGCGCGACGCGTTTCTCGCGCGCTTCGACGCGGGCGGGCGCGGCGTCGGGTTCGCCGTGCTCGGCGGCGCGTTCTCGGAAGGCGTGGACCTGGTCGGCGAGCGGCTGATCGGCGCGTTCATCGCGACGCTCGGCCTGCCGCAGGTCAACGACGTCAACGAGCAGATGCGGCGCGCGATGGACGCGCGCTTCGGCAACGGGTACGACTACATGTATCTGTATCCGGGCTTGCAGAAGGTCGTGCAGGCGGCGGGACGCGTGATCCGCACCGAACACGACGAAGGCGTCGTGCACCTGATCGACGACCGCTACCGGCGCCGCGAAGTGCGCGAGCTGCTGCCTCGCTGGTGGCGGGTCGGGTGAGCGGCGCGACCGCCGGCCTTCGACGACGCGCTACAGCACGTTCAGCATCGCGAGCGCGGCTTCCTGCAGATGCGGCAGCACGCGCCGCACGGCCGCTTCTGTCGTCTCCGCGCCGATCGGCATGTTCGTGCTCAGCGCGGCGACGACTTCGCCGTGACGGTTCTTCAGCGGCACCGCGAGCCCGCGCACGCCGACCTGCAGCTGCTGTTCGATCACCGCGAAGCCGGCGTCGCGCGCTTGGTCGATCTGCTCGAGCAGGCGCGCCTTGTTCGTGATCGTGTGCGGCGTGAACGGCGGCAGTTCGGTGTCGTCGAGCCACGCGCGCACGGCGTCGCGGTCCGGGTGATGCGCGAGCAGCACGACGCCCGGCGACGTCAGCGGCGCCGGCACGCGTGCGCCCAGCACGAAGCCAGTCGTCATCACCCGCGATACGCCGTTGCGCGCGATGAACACGAGCTCCCATCCGTCGAGCACGCTCACGTACGCCGATTCGTTCAGCGATGCGCTCAGCTGCTGCAGATACGGCTGCACGGTGCGCGGCAGGCGCGCCGAGTCGAAGTACGACCAGCCGACCCGCAGCACGCGCGGCGTGAGCCCGTACAGCTTGCCGTCGGTGTACACGTAGCCGAGCGATTCGAGCGTCAGCAGGTAGCGCCGCGCGGCCGTGCGCGTGAGGCCGGTGCGTGCGGCGGCTTGCGTCGGCGTCATCCGCGCGTGCTGGCTGTCGAACGCCTCGAGGATCATCAGGCCTTTTTCGAGGCCCGCGATCCAGTCGCGTCGGTCGAGTTCGGGTTTTTTCATCGTCGGCGGAGTGTCGGTCGGCTGGCGAAGCGAAGTGTGCGAGCGTTGATCGCACGGAAGCGGGCGATTATCGCGCAAGTCGGACGGGGCGCGACAGCGGGGATGACCCGCGGCCGGACGTGCGGCGCGGAGGCGGCGAGCGGAGACCGTACGGCAACGACGACGCTGTCGGCGACAGCGACCACGGACGCGACGACGGTATCGGCGGCGAGCAAGCGGCGATCACGGCGAAATGGGCAGCGAGCGCCGCTCGACGCGGATGTCGCAGTGCCGGCTCACGAGGGCTCGGCGAGTCGGCGCGGCGGCGTTGCCGATCGGGCCGCGCGACAGAGGAGGGTGGCAGCGAATGCGGCGCGCTCACCACGCGCGCCGCATCCGCTTCCGCGTTACTCGCTGCTCGTCCACTCGACGTTGGCGCCGACCGAGCGCAGGTTCTCGACGAAACGCGGATGCGCGCGACGGATCGGCAGCGCGTTCATGATTTCCGAGCGGCCTTCGATGCTCGCGGCCACCATCAGCAGCGCGATCGCGACGCGGATGATGTACGGGCTCTCGACGCGTGCCGGCGTCAGCTTCAGCCCGCCGAACGTGATCAGCCGGTGCGGGTCCGACAGCAGCACGTGCGCGCCGAACTTCGACAGCTCGCCCGACCAGCCGAGCGCGCCGTCGTACACCTTGTTCCAGAACATCGCGCTGCCTTCCGCCCGCACGCCGAGCGCGATGAAGATCGGCAGCAGATCGACCGGCAGATACGGCCACGGCGCGGCTTCGACCTTGGTCAGGATGTTCTGCGTGAACGGCCGGCGCACGCGCAGCGGGCCGTCGCGTTCCGCGCGCGACCAGCCGTCGCGATGCGTGACCGTCACGCCGAACTTCGCGAACGTGCGGTCGATCAGCGGGAAATGCTCGGGCGACGAGTTGCGCACCGTGATGTCGCCGCCGGTGATCGCGCCGAGCGCGAGGAACGTCGCGATCTCGTGAAAATCCTCGGCGAAGCGGAATTCGCCGCCGCCGAGCTTGCGGCCGCCGGTCACGCAGAGCCGCGACGTGCCGATCCCGTCGACCGCGACGCCGATCATCGCGAGGAATTGGCAGAACTCCTGCACGTGCGGTTCGGACGCCGCGTTCATCAGCGTCGACGTGCCGTTCGCGGCGGTTGCGCACAGCGCGAAGTTCTCGGTGGTCGTCACCGACGCGTAGTCGAGCCAGTGATCGTTGGCGGTCAGCGGACCGTCGGTGCGCACGATCAGCGAATCCGGCGTGCGCTCGATGTGCGCGCCGAAGCGCTCGAACACCTCGACGTGCGGATCGATTTCGCGCACGCCGAGCGTGCAGCCCTTCACGTCGTTTTCGAGCCGCGCGACGCCGAAGCGTGCGAGCAGCGGCGGAATCAGCATGATCGACGAGCGCATCGCTTCCGGCAGCCGATGGACGGCCGGATCGAACTTCGTGTTGCGGTGATGGAGCTCGAGGAGGCCCGTCGTGAAATCGACCGACACGTCGCTGCCGAGCGTGCGGAAGATGTCGAGGATCTTGCGTACGTCGGTGATGTCCGGCACGCCGACGAGGCGCAGCGGCTGATCGGTCAACAGGGTCGCGCACAGGATCGGCAGGACGGCGTTCTTGTTGGCGGACGGCTTGATGTCCCCGCGCAGCGGAGTGCCGCCGTGGACGATGAGATTCGACATGATATGGGGGCGTATCGGTGACTGACGTAGGCCCATATGATGCCATTGGTCGGCACGCGGCGTCGCGTGTTCGGCGCGGAAAACGAACGCGCGGCGCGCGTGCTCGACGGTCTTTGACGTCGTCGTGCGTTGCGCCGCTTTGCCTGCTGCGTGGCTGCGTTGGCGCTGGCTGTCGGGCTTGGCGGACGACGAGGCCGAGCGCGGAAGGCCGGCCGGAAGTGGCCGGCGATGCCGGTGTCAGCCCGCGGCCCGCATCCGCGCGGCGACCGCGAGCGAGATCAGGCAGCCGGCCGCGAGATAGCCGGCGACGAGGTGCCACGAGCCGCCGGCCAGGCTGACGAGGCCGACCGCGATGAACGGCGTGAAGCCGCCGCCGACGACGCTCGCGAACTGATAGCCGACGCCCGCGCCGCTGTAGCGGTATTCGGCGCCGAACAGCTCGGTGAACAGCGGCTGCTGGACGCTCACCACCATGTCGTGCGCGGCGTTCGCGAGCAGCAGCGAGAAGACCACGATCCACGCGACCGAACGCGACTCCAGCGCGATGAAGAACGGCACGGCGGACGCGACGCCGATCAGCGCACCGATCAGGTAGATGCGGCGCAGCCCGAAGCGGTCGGCGAGCCACGCGAAGCACGGGATCGTCACGCAGCTCACCGCGCCGACCAGCAGGCCGATGTTCAGGAACAGGTCGCGCGACATGCCGAGGTTCGACGTCGAATAGCTGAGTGCGAACGCGGTGACGATGTACATCGTGAACAGTTCGGCGAGCCGCAGCGCGACGATCAGCAGGAACGCCTTCGGATGGCGCGTGAGCGCCTCCAGCACCGGCAGGCGCAGCTTGCGGTTGCCGTGCTCGACCTTCTCGACGAACTCCTGCGATTCGTCCATGCTCTTGCGCACCCACAGCCCGATCAGCACCAGCACGATGCTGAACACGAACGGCAGCCGCCAGCCCCACGACTTGAACGCGGCTTCGCCGAGCACGTGACTGAGGATCGACACGATTCCGGTCGCGAGCACGAGCCCGACGCCGTAGCCGACCTGCACGCCGCTGCTGTAGAACGCCTTCTTTTTCTTCGGCGCGCTCTCGACCGCCATCAGCGCCGCGCCGCCCCATTCGCCGCCGACCGCGAAACCCTGGATCGCGCGCATCAGCACCAGCAGCACCGGCGCCCACCAGCCGATCGTCGCGAAGGTGGGCAGCAGGCCGATCGCGACGGTCGACAGCCCCATCAGCATCACGGTCAGCACGAGCATGCGCTTGCGGCCGAGCCGGTCGCCGTAATGGCCGAACACGACGCCGCCGAGCGGTCGGAACAGAAAGCCGACGCCGAACGTCGCGAACGCGGCGAGCGTGCCCATCGTCGGACTGACCTTCGGAAAGAACTCGGAGTTGAATACGAGCGCGGCGACGATCCCGTACAACAGGAAGTCATACCAGTCGACGACGGCGCCGACGAAGCTGCCGATCGCAGCCTTGCGGGCCTGGCCGCGCGCGCGGACGCCGGCGGCGTCGAGAGTGTCGAAGGTGGGGGTCATGGCGGTGTCTCCTGGCACGGCGCATCGTGAATCGCGGCGATGCCGCGTCCGATGCTGCATTGAAGTCGATGGGTGAACGGAGGATAGGGCGCAACGCCGCGCGGCGGCAATCGGCCGAACGGTCGAGGCGCGCGATTATCGTTCAAGTCCGTGCGTTTATCGAACGATTTCGGGGTTAGCACTAGGCGGCTCGCCGATATCCCGTTCGGCCAGGGTGTGCGGCGATGAACGGTCTGGTTAAAATCTGCACCATCCGAAACTCGCCCGAACCGGGCGGACGTCCGGCCGGCGCCCCGGCCGGGCCTGCCGCACGCGCCGGGCACTCTCATGCCCCGGAGACTGGAATGCCCGGCAATCCCCATCCGCTGCCCAGCGATACGCCGCCCGTTGCCGATCCGGCCGCCAATCCGCTCGGGATGGCCGGCCTCGAATTCGTCGAGTTCGCGGCGCCGAAGCCCGACGCGCTCGCGCAGCGCTTCGAGCAGCTCGGCTTCAAGGCGATCGCGCGACACGTGAGCAAGGACGTCACGCTGTACCGGCAAGGGCAGATGCACTTCCTGATCAACGCGGAGCCCGACTCGTTCGCCGCGCGCTACGCGGAGGAATACGGGATGGGCGTGTGCGCGATCGGCATCCGGGTCGACAGCGCGCGTCGCGCGTTCGAGCGGGCGATCGAGCTCGGCGCCTGGGCGTTCGAGGGCGAGCGTGTGGGCGTCGGCGAGCTGAAGATTCCGGCGATCCAGGGAATCGGCGATTCGCACCTCTATTTCGTCGACCGCTGGCGCGGACGCGGCGGGCAGCGCGGCGGCGTCGGCGACATTTCGATCTTCGACATCGATTTCCGGCCGATCGACATCGCGACCGCGCATACCGATCTGCATTGCGCCGGCACCGGGCTGCTGCAGGTCGACCACTTCACGCAGACGGTCGGCGCCGGCCGCATGCAGGAGTGGCTGGACTTTTACCACGACCTGCTGCATTTCCGCGAAATCCACGAGATCGATGCGCACTGGCATGTGTCGGAGGAATCGCGCGTGATGGTGTCGCCGTGCGGCGCGGTGCGGATTCCGGTGTACGAGGAAGGCACGCGGCGCACCGAGCTGATGCACGCGTATCTGCCCGACCATCCGGGCGAGGGCGTCCAGCACGTCGCGCTCGCGACCGACGACATCCTCGCGAGCGTCGATGCGCTGCGTGCGAACGGCGTCGAGTTCATCGAGCCGCCGGCACGCTACTACGACGACGTCGACGCGCGGCTGCCGGGGCACGGTGTCGATCTCGACGCGCTGCGCCGCCGCTCGGTGCTGATCGACGGCGAGATCGGCAGCGACGGCGTGCCGCGCCTGTTCTTCCAGACTTTCGTGAAGCGCCGGCCCGGCGAAATCTTCTTCGAAATCGTGCAGCGCAAGGGGCATCACGGGTTCGGCGAGGGCAATCTCGCCGCGCTGGCCCGTGCGCGCGATGCAGGCTGAGCGGGCTTCGTGTCGCATCGCGCGACGCGCGCTGCTTTCGCGCAACGGGGACGACGGAGCCAAGCGAGCACGACATGCGGTGACGGGCTGCGGCCGCCGCGCGCACGCGGCGGCAATTGACCAGTCGGTCGGTTGGTCGGTTGGTCGGTTGGTCGGTTGGTCGGTTGGTCGGTTGGTCGGTTGGTCGGTTGGTCGGTTGGTCGGTTAGCCGGTAGCCGGTAGCTGGTAGCCGGTAGCTGGTAGCTGGTAGCCAGTTAGTCGACCAATCGGTTAATAGACGAATCGGCTAATCGACCGCAGCCAGCTTGCGGCTCTGCCGCCGCATCCCGTCGAAGATCGCGTCGGCCACGTCGGCCGGGAAATCCGCCGGCATGCGCGACGCGACATCGGCAATCGCGGGCTCCGTGCGCGCCGCCACGTCGGCCATCGCCGTGCGCACGTCGTCTTCGGTCAGTCCGACGCGGCGGCCCTGAGCGATCCAATGGCGCGGCTGGATGTCGCCGATCACGTAGTGGCGGTTCTTCCCGCACACGGCCATCGCGAGCCGCGCGCGGCGCGGCGGCAGCTGATTGCGGCGCGTGCCGATGATCGGATGCGCGGACAGCACGTCGTACAGCGGCGTGCTGCGATACGCGTTGCCGGGCAGATGCGCGATGCTGAAATTCTTCGCATGACCGTCGATCGCCGCCAGCACCCAGAACACGAGCTGCGCGACGAAGAAGTTGCGCCGGTCGTGCGCGGCGTCGGCGGAGTTCGCAAGAATCTCCATGATCGTCGCGATCCCCGGCCCGCCGTCCGCTTCGTACTTCGCCGCCGACGGCGTGCCGGTCGCCTGACACATGTCTTCCTGCGGCAGCCGCAGGATCCACGTACGGTCGCGGGACGGACGCCGGTCGAAGCGTTCGACGATCAGCGCCTTCTGGTCGTCGAACCGGCCGATGTCGCAATGGGCGACCGGCAGGCCGTACGCGGCGACGAGCTTCGAGCACAGCCATTCATTTTCGACGGACGTCCGCATGTCGGCCTGCATGTTGCCGACGCGCCCGAGCGGCAGCTTGAAGATATGCGTGGTCGGCGTGCTGCCGGTCGGCAGCATCCAGCGATCGCCGTGCCGCAGCAGCGCGGTCTTTTCCTGCGCGCCGGCGATCGACAGCCGCAGCTCTTCGTCCGGCTCCGGCTGGCCGGGCAGCGGCGCGGCGGTCGCATGGCGCAATACGTCGGCGACGGCCGCGTCGTCCAGCGGCGTGCCGTCGATTTTCTCGAGATCGACCGGCGTCTCGTCGGGCGGCAGCAGCTGCAGCGCGCCGACGCAATCGCGGCCGATCGATGCGAGCAATTCGAACGGCGCCGTCGATCCGAGCCGGTAGCGCTGCGCGATGCGGCGGCGAATCGGCTGGCTGTCCGGCAGCAGGTTGTCGAAATAGTCGGCGACGATTGCGCCGTGGTGCGGCTGATTGCCGGGCGTGAACGGCAGCGACAGCGATAGCGGACGTCCTTGCGGATCGTCGATCCACGTCGGCAAATAGACGAGGCGTTCGACGCCGCGCGTCACTTCCCAGTAGCCGACCGGAATACCGTTCATCCACAGGTCGAGACGGTCGTGGCGGGTGCGCCGGGCCATCGTCACCAGTCCTCCCGCTTCGTACGGACCGATTTGCGGGGCGCTGCGGCGGGCCTCTTTCGCGCGCTGGCAGCTGCTGCTGCTGCGGCCCGCGCGCCCGCAGCGGCCTTCGTGGCCCCGGCGGCTTTCGTGGCTTTGGCGACTGCCGGCGGGCCGATCGGCGCAGACGTCGAGCGCACACGCGCGCCGTGGCCATCGTCGCGAGCACGCGCCATCTCGACGTCGGGCGTCGACGCGTCCGCCGCTGTGCCGGGCTCCAGCGTCAGACGCACGCCGAGCACGGTCAGCACCCTGAACAGCCGTTCGATGCTGACCGCGGCCGGATTCGCTTCGAGCTGCGCGTACGATTGCTGGGTGACGCCGAGGCGGGCCGCGAGCTGCGCCTGCGTGAGCCCCGCGGATTTCCGGAAGCCGACGAGTATCGGCCGCAACTGGCTCAAGGTCTGGACGGGGAATCCCATGGTTCTTCGCGAAACGACAGGCGATCGCTTGTGTTCGAAAAATACAGTCTATGACATGTATTTACGAAATACAAATCGCAGCCTGTATTTCTAACAAACAAACGGTAGCCTGTTATCGCGAAGCGCAATCCGCGACCGCGCGGCCGTCGGCGAGCCGCGTCGCTCGACAGGGCGACAACGGCCGCCCCCGAGGATGACGTTCCGACTGCACCGTGCGAAAGAGGCTGGCAACACGCGAGCCTCTTTTCGATTCGAAGCAGCAAACGACCGAATGCCGGACGTTTCACGACGCGCGAACCCGCGTCCGACGACTTCACCGTATCGATGGACGCGGCGTCCGATATCGCGCGGCGTCACGCGTCACGGCCCGCGCGTAGGGCGGCTTGCACACGCGAGCGCCGGCCACTGCGCATAGCCGCGCCGGACGAAGCCGGCACCGGTCCGGATCACGAGCGCGCCGATCGTAAGAGCGGCGACATCGTCGAGGCGGCCGACGCCCGCCCACGCCGCGCTCATCGCGAGCGCCGCCAGCAGCGACGAAAACGCATCGGTGCGCACGTGCCAGCCGCTCGCCTCGAGCAGCGCGGAGCCGGTCTCGCGCGCGTTGCTCAGCATCCAGTGCGACAGTGCCGCTTTGCCGACGAGCGTGACGGCGACGAGCACGAGCGCGATGCCACCCGGCTGCACGACCGGCGGCGCGTCGAACCGGCTCACCGCTTGCCAGACCATTCTGGCGCCGGTCGCGACGAGCAGCGCGCCCAGTGCCGCAAGCGCAAGCGGCTCATAGGTCGGACGCCGCTCCGTCGGCAAGCGCGCGTCGAGCCGGCACGCGACGAGGATCAGCGCGTCTGCCGCGAGGTCGATCGCTGCGTGCGCAACGTCCGCGAGCAGGCCGGACGAATGCGCGGACCACGCGGCGCTCGTTTCGACCGCAAGCAACAGCAGATTGATCGCGAGGCTGATCGCGAGCACGCGCGACGCGGCGGTATAGACCGCAAGACGTGAAACGTGCAACGGCCGCTGCATGATCGATCCATTGGTGAAATCCGGGCAGCTTCGAACACTATCCGACGCCCATGGCAGAGCAATGACAATGTTGTGCATGGGCTGCGACTCGGATCGCATCGTCGCACGATGACGTTCCGGTGCCCTGATGCAGCGACCAATGCCGGCGCGATCGCCGTGATGCCGATAAGCGCACGGCCGGTAGCCGCGCGATGTGCTCGTTCGCGCTGCGACGCGAAAGCGCCCGATCTCGCAACGGCATTGCTAGGTTGCCGTCGACAAGCGGCAGACGCGTTCTCGTCTGTTCGACGACATGCCGCAACACGTGCCGTTCGGCGGAAACGACGCTAGACTGTCGCCCCGGGGAAATTAGCCAAAATATGATGCGCGTCAACACACATATTCGTGGCCATATGTGCCGTAGTACCTACGTCGACCTCCAGCACGACATCGTATCGGGAGAAGTGCCGTCCTATGTTTGATTGGTTCCGCCGGGCTCCCAGATTCGCCGCGTCGGTACGCGCCGCATGGCTGCCACTGATTGGCACGCCCGCACTGGCGGCGCTCAGTTGCACCGCGTCCGTCGAGGCGCTGTTCTCGCCGCTGGATCGAATCTATTGGCACGCCGTCTCGTCGAATATCGATCGAGGTCGGCACCATAAGGTCGCCGTGATAGCGGTCGACAAGAAGACCGTCGACGAGTTGGGCGGCAACGCGAGCTATGCACGTACCGGCTATGCATCGATCCTTTCCCGCGTGTCCGGTGCTGCGAGCGTCGTACTGGACATCACGATGGTTACCCCGACGCAGCATGACGATCTGTTGGCGGCCGCGATCGCTGCGCACGGCCGCGTCGTATTGCCGGCGGAGGTGTCGCCGGTTCACGGCAGGGCGGATACCGTGATTCTGCCCGCACGTCGACTGCGAGAGGCTGCCGCGGCGCTCGGCCAACGCAGCGTTGTGCTCAGCAGCGACGATCTGGTGCAAGGCATCGTGCCTTACGTCACGATCGGCAACGGCGACGAGATTCCGCACGTCGGGCTGCAGGCGATCCGCATCGCAAAAGCGCCGTTGCCCGAGAACGAGATACGCAGCCACGTGCAGCCGCACGTCACTCGAATGGGACACGTCGAAGACGGCTCGATCCTCCTGCGCCTGCCGCTGTACTTCCATCTCGATCGCTACTCGTTCGTGGACGTGCTCAAGGGTCGCGTTCCCGCGTCGGCATGGCGCAACCGCATCGTGTTCATCGGCGACGGAATGTCGGAATTGTCGGGCGTGTTCCACCTGTCGTCAGGCAGCGACGGGCGTGTGCATCGCGTGGAGGTGGATGCGCTTGCGACCGAAGCGGTGCTGGACGGCCGGCTGTTGCGCAACGTTCCGCTCGGGATGCGCATCGCAATCAGCACCGCCGTTGCAAGCGGCATGCTGCTGATCTGCATGCTTGTGCCGGGACGCCGCCTGTACGGATTCGCGCTCGGGTGGCTCGCGGCATACGTCGCAAGCCAGGCACTGCTGCTTGCACACGGCGCTTACTGGGCGCCGGTCGGTCCATCGCTCGCGATGTGCGTGACGGTCTTCGCCCTCTGCGGCTGGCGGCGGGCCGGTAGCCTGAGCGCCGCGCTGATGAGGGAATATCGTCGTCTACGCGGCATGGCGGGCCGACACGCGATAGGTAGCGCCGAACAACCGGTGGATGCAGGCGATGCATTGCCGGACGAAGAAGTTGCCGAAGCCATATCGCGCATTCGCGAATGGCAGTCGACCTATGTCGACGTGATCCACACGCTGCCTTATCCGATTTTCATCGAACACGAAGGCACGCTCCTGATGTGCAACGAACGCGGCCGGGCGATGCTGGCATCGATCGATGTCGACGGCACTGCCGCGGTACGGCAGGTGATCGGCACCGCATATCACGAAATCCGCGCAGCAAAGGAGACAGGGCGGATCCACTCGGCCGAACTGACGTTGAATGCCCGTACTTACATGGTGATGGTCACGCCGTTCGACGACGGCGATCACCGTCGCTCCACGGCGAGCATGATCAGCCTGGTCGACATTCACAACATCAAGGCGGCGGTCGAAAGTGACCGCATGACGCTACGCCACATGGCACACGATCTGCGCAATCCGCTGTCGACCGTGCTGTCGCTGCTCGAGCAGCACAGCAGCGGCGGCGTATCGGATCCGGACTTCCTCGCGAACCTGCACAAGCTCGTGAACTACAGTCTGCGTGTCGCGCAGGACTTCACGCAGTTGTCCCGTGCCGAACATCTCGATCGGACCGCTTATGTGATGGTGTCGGCGAGCGACCTCGCCATGGAGGCGATCGATCAGGTGTGGCACAGCGCGAGCGCGAAACACATTTGCGTCGAAGGGCCCAACGACGACGGACATGACGCGTTCGTCCTCGGCAATCGGGACATGCTGCTGCGTGCGTTGACCAATCTGCTCGACAATGCCGTCAAGTATTCGAACGACGGGACGGTCGTCAGCGTATGGATCCGCACCGGCGACGGCGATGTTTCGATCGCCGTTGAGGACCAGGGTATCGGCATTCCTGCCGACGCGATGCCGCGGTTGTTCGAGCCGTTCTTCCAGGCGGGCGGCGCGTGTCGCGATCCGAGCCGGGGCGTCGGCCTCGGATTGCCGTTCGTGAAAACGGTCGTCGAGCGCCACGGCGGCTCGGTCGACGTAACGTCTACGCCGGGAGAGGGAAGCCGCTTCAGCATGTGCTTGCCGACCGCCGCAGCGGAAGCGGAACGACGCTGGCTTGGCGGACATCGCAAAAGCGCAAAAGCCCACGCCTGACGCGAGGGCAGACCGGCGGTCCGAGCCGCCGGCCGCTTCTCGTCAGTTCGTGTACACCTCCCACGCCTGATCCCACGCAGTGCCCTTGCCGGGCTCGTACGCCCATGCCGACATCGAGCACCAGTTGGAGTACGGGAATGGCTTGCAGCGATACAGCTTGCCGTGGTTCGACACGATGTCGCCGGCGCCGTACGGGGTGCCTTCCTTGTATTGCGGGTAGTCGCCGCCACCTTCGCCACCGCCTTCACCGCCGCCTTCACCGCCGCCTTCACCGCCGCCTTCACCGCCGCCTTCACCGGTATCGTACGGCGTCCACGCGTCGCTCCACGCCGAGCCCTTACCGGGCTCGTACGCGGCCGGTACACCGGCGCACCAGCCGCTGTATGGGAACGGCTTGCACTCGTACAGCTTGCCGAGATTCGACACGATATCGCCGGCCTTGTACGGGATTCCAGGCTTGTACGCCGGGTACTTGCCGCCTTCTCCTCCCGAATCCGTGGCCTTCACGAGGACCACGTGACGTGCGTCCGACGACAGCTTGCCGTTGCCGACCTTGACGGAGAACGCAAACGAGCGGTCGTGCGAAAGCGTCGGCGCGGTGA
Organism: Burkholderia dolosa; assembly: GCF_902499135.1. Classification (GTDB taxonomy): domain Bacteria; phylum Pseudomonadota; class Gammaproteobacteria; order Burkholderiales; family Burkholderiaceae; genus Burkholderia; species Burkholderia dolosa. Next base: position 23,442 of record NZ_CABVPR010000041.1, on the reverse strand, counting down.
AGCTGACGGTCGCACCCACCGGTTTCGCGTCGATGCCGGGCGGAACGGTCCATTGGAACGTCAAGCTGCCGCCCGCCGGATCGCTCGATTTCGCGGCCGACAGCGTAACGGCCTGACCGCCTTTGACCTGCGCCGGCCCGTCGATGAGCGCAACCGGCGGCCGATTCTCCTCCGGCGGCTCGATCGGCGGTTTGGCCTTGGCCGTCACGACGGTCTGGGCCGAGTCCTTCAAACCCGCCAGATCGCTTACGGTCACGCGGAACGTGTACCGCGTATCCTGCTCCACCTCGGGAACGTCGACCGTCGCCTTCACGTTGCCCGGGTTCGCGATTTTCAGCGGATTTCCGCCGATCTGCTCCCACTTGAACGTCAGCTTGTCGCCATCCGGATCGCGGGATTTCGACGCGTCGAGCGTCACGGTGGCCGGGCCGGTAACCGTCACGTCCGCGCCGGCGTCCGCGACCGGTGGACGATTCTCCGACGCGCCGCCGTCGTGACCGAGCCCCTCGTGCATCGCATTCAGGATGTCGCCGTTGTCCGCGTCGATCTCCCACGAGAACATGCCGGCCAGCTGGTGCTTGCGCACGTAGTCGCCTTTCGCGAGAACCGACCGTCTGTCGTCGAACGTGACGAGTTCGCCGGTGCTTTTGTTGAACACGTACGGCGCTTCGGCCGTCTGATCGTAGTGGTATTCGTAGCCGTTGATACCGTTGTTGTCCGGCCCCACCATCTTCGACGCGACGGCCTTGTAGTCGAGAATGCCCGGCTCCCATCCGCCGGCGACTGGTCCCTTCGCGGTGCCGGTGAACGGATTGCCGTCGGTATAGCCGGACACGCCCGACCAGCCGCGGCCGTACATCGCCGCACCGATCACCAGCTTCTTGCGATCGACCCCTTGCTCGATCAGTGCCTTGATCGAGTTGTCGGTCGTGTACCGGGTGTCGGGTCGCCAGGCAGGCGCGTAGAGCGCCGTCTGGTGGCCGAGCTCCGTCAGGCTGAACGCGCCGTAGAAGTCGTACGTCATGTCGAACAGGTAGTCCATGTACTTCGTGGCTTCCTTGTAGTCGACCACGTCGATCTTGTCCTTGCCTGCGCCGATTGCCGACGTCAGCTGGTACGTTTTGCCGGTATCCCGGGACAACCGGTCGAGCATCTGCCGCAGCTCTTTCATCAGCGTCACGTAAAGCGCACCGTCCTTTGCAGGATCGCCGAGCGCACCGTTCGCACCCTTGCCGCCCGGGAATTCCCAGTCGATGTCGATGCCGTCGAAGAATTTCCAGGTGCGCAGCAGCTGTTCGGTCGAATCGACGAAGACCTTGCGCTTGGCCGGGTCATGCATGTGGAAGAACGGGTCCGACAGGGTCCAGCCGCCAATCGACGGCAAGATCTTCAGATTCGGATTGCGTTTTTTCGCGGCCATCATCTGGCCGAGCACGCCCTTGAGCTTCGAATTGGCCGTCTGGCCGGGCAGCGTCGCGCCGATTTCGCCCCACGTGTCGTGAATCGCGACGCTGAAATCCGGTAGGCCCGCACACGTTTGCTGCAGCGCGCGAAACGAATTTGGCACGTCGCGTGCGAGCGATCCGTTGATCGATGCGCCGCCGCAGATCGGGATGAAACCGTACAGCATGTGGGTCAAATTCTCGATCGGCACGTTGTCGACGCTGTACTTGCGGTCGTAGATCGACCATGTCGTGAAATACGCGCCGACGACCGAACCCGACGCATTCACGAACGGCTTGTTCGTCTTGCTCGCGTTGTTCGGCAGCGTATCGGCGAGTTCCGGAATCGTGTCGAACACGACCACGTCGAGCGGCGCGCTATCGGCCGACGCGCCGTTCGCATCGAACACGCGAACCTGCATCTTCTTCACGCCCGGCGTCTTCACGTTGGCGATCACCGTACCGTTCTGGCTGCTCCCCGGCGTCATTCTGACCTCCGAAGCGGGATCCACGGTACCGTCGATCACCGCGACCGCCTTCACCGCAGTTCCGTTGCTCCAGATATCGAACGGTAGTGGCACGTCCACCTTCGCGTTGAGTTTCACAATGTCCTTGTAGGGAGCACTTCCGGCCCTCTGCACATCGATCTCGACGAATCCATGCGGCTTCGACGTGATCTCGTATTGCTTGAGACTCGGTTTGCCCGGGGCCGCGAGCGCGGGATTCGCGAAGCATAGCGCGCCGGCCGTCGCGACGGCCGCGAACGCGAGTCGTTGCGTGGACCCAGGTCGGGATGCTCGGTCGATGCGTGCACGACCGGCAGATGGAATATTCGAGCGCAATTTCATCGTCTTCCTCGAAAGATTGAAAGAGTGTCGGAATCGACGGGCGCATTGTTTTCGTGGCGCCGGCCACCGCCAATCAATCTCAACGAAATCTCAGCGAAATCGCGCGAACGCGCAGCGATTCATTTTTTAAAGCCGATCGGCCGATTTTATGAATCATTGAGGAAGATTTCCGGACCGTACGGTCGCCACGACAATGGCTCTCGTCGCGTCTCGGCCGACACGCGACGCCTACGAGCCGGGCACCGTCTCGGTACCGATCCACCTCTCGTTCGAAAGCCGTATCGACAGATGCGGTCGATTACATACAAACCATGAAAAATCGCACTCCAAGCCGAACGCTTTTCACGTTTTCTCCGCTCGTTGCATGCGCATCGATGTTCTTCGCACAGCACGCGTTCGCCCACGGCTTCTTGTCCGATCCGCCGTCGCGCAGCTTGTTATGCAGCTCCAAGCAGGGCCCCGCGAAGAACTTCAACTGCGGCCAGGTCACATGGGATCCGCAGAGCATCGAAGGTCGGCAGGGCTTCCCGCAAGCAGGCGCGCCGGACGGACACATCGCAAGTGCCGGGGTGGACATGTTCGGTGCACTCGACGAGCAGTCGGTCGATCGATGGAAGATCAACGAAATCGCATCCGGCCCGCACCAGTTCAAGTGGACGTTCACGGCGCCGCACGTGACGAAGGAGTTCAAGTATTACCTGACGAAGCAGGGCTGGAATCCGAACATGCCGCTGACGCGCGGCCAGTTCGATCTCACGCCGTTTTGTACCGTCGACGGCGGCATGAAAAAGGCCGACGCGATCGGACCGCACAACTGCACGATTCCTTCCGACCGTACCGGACATCACGTCATGCTTGCGACGTGGGAGGTCGGCGATACGAGCGGCATGTTCTACAACGTCGTCGATCTCGACATCAAGCCGGACGGCGGCCCCGTCGATCCGGGCAAGCCGGGTTGGACGCCCGTCGGCAACATCGCGCCGACCATCGACCTCAAGACCGGGGACAGGGTGATCAATCGCGTCTTCAAGTCGGGCGGGGAAGTACCGTCGATGACGGCCAAGGTGACGATCGAGAAGGCGGAGGAGGGCGAACGCAACACGTGGCCGATGCTGCTCGCGAAGGAAATCAACCGCACGCAGTCGGCAAACCTGTCGGCCGGCTTCCTGCACAACGGACGCATCGAGCCGCGGCTCGGCGCGAACGAGGTGTTCGCGAAGAACGGCAGCGGCATCGTCCGTACCGAAACGACGATCGAGCAAAAGCCGGCAACGGGCATCGATGAACGCTTCAGTATCACGAGCGACCCGGAATTCAGGATCGAGAACGGCAAGGCGACTGCGAAATTCTTCCTGAAATTCAACCACGCGAAGGACACGAAAGTCATCGTGAAGGTGTACGACGCGACGCAATCGCTGGTGGGCTCCAAAGCGGCGACGATGCGGATGCAGGGCGAGCTGCGCATCGACATCGCGAACGCGAAGGCGGGTATGCATACGGCCGTGGCGACTTCGCAGATCGACGGCGGCAAGCTGATGCAGGACACCGTGACGTTCAAGCTGGCCGGCGGCGACACCCCGGAAGGCGCGCAGTGTCATGCGGCGTGGCGCGAGGGCACGGCATACACGGGCGGCGCCAAGGTACAGCACGACGGACGCAACTATCAGGCGCGCTGGTGGACGCAAAACGAGGTGCCGGGTGTGCCGGCCACGACGGGCGGCGACCAGTCGGGTAAGGTCTGGAGGGACCTCGGCACGTGTGCCAAGTAAGGCTGGCAGGAGTTGCGCGCGCCGTCATCCGCGGTGCGCGCATGCGTAGCGCATTGCCCGATGTATTGAGATTTCCTTTAGAAAAATCGCCGCCCCAGCGGCTCGCTTTCACAATGACGTCGTCGACCGGCGCACCGGTTCACTCGAACCGGTGCTCGCCGCCACGCGTGATCGGTCGACCGCCACACGCGACGGCGCTCGAGGCGGGAAACACGCCGCAATTTCAACCGAGGGCTTACAACGTGACGACAAACGATACGAAATGGATGAACCGGCGAGGCCAGCATGGCTTCACGTTGCTCGAACTGCTGGTGGTGCTGCTGATCATCGCGCTGCTGGCGACCTATGTCGGTCCGAAGCTTTTCTCGCAGGTCGACAAAGCGAAGGTCCGGGCGACCGAGTCGCAGATGAAAACGCTCGCCGATGCGGTCACGCGATTCAGGCTGGACACCGGCCGCTATCCAACCGCCCAGGAAGGCCTCGACGCGCTCGTCAAGCGGCCGCAGGACGCCGACGGCTGGAATGGGCCCTATCTGGCAAAGGAGGTGCCGAAGGACGGCTGGGGCCGCCCCTATCAGTGGAACGTGCCGGGTCGCGACAGCGAAGCAGAAATCGTATCGCTCGGCCGGGACGGTCGGGTCGGAGGAAGCGGTAGCGATGCGGACCTCGTATATGGGATGTAGCGCGTTACGCCGCTGCAGAGTCGCGACGGCGGCGTACGCGTCCCGCATCCGGGGCCACGACCGCCGGCCGCGTCCGCTACGAGGACGGCCGGCACGGCGTCGGCTCATCGCGGCCCGTGTGCTCCGCGTACCGGGCGCCGACCCGCGATGGCGCGGACGCATCGCGCTGATCGACAGATGGCGGAGGTAGCAATGGAATCGTTTCGGGTGCGCGTGCTCCGCGGCGACGGCAAGGTCACGCAACAGACCATCGAAGCCGCCAACGATGCGGACGCGAGACGCCGGATCGCGGCGAGCGGGTGCGTGTTGATCGAGATTCGGCGTGCGCGGCCCTTCGGCGGCAAGCGCGCGCCGGCATTCGGTCTCGCGCTGTTCCTGCAGGAACTGTCGACGCTGCTCGATGCAGGCCTCGTGCTGATCGAAGCGCTCGAGGCGCTGCGCGACAAGAACGAGGCGGGCCGGACATCGAAGCATGTGATCGATCGAATCATCGCGGCGATGAAGCAGGGACAGTCGTTCTCGACGGCACTCGCCGGACAGCCGGACATCTTTCCGCCATTGCTCGTGGCGACGATAGCGTCGTCGGAGGACAGCGGACAGTTGCCGATCGTGCTGAAACGCTATCAGCAATACGAAGGGCGGATCGAGCAAATGCGCAAACGCGCGACCGGCGCGTTGATCTATCCGTCCGTCGTCATCGGTGTCGGCATCGCGATCCTGCTGTTCATGGCCTTCTTCGTGATTCCGCGCTTTGCGGTCGTGTTCGAATCGCTGATTACGCTGCCGGCGAGTGCGCAGGCGATGCTGTGGTGGGCGACCGTGCTGAGGGAGAACGGCGCAACGGTCGGTATCTCGGCCGCCGCCATCGCCGTGGGCGCCGTGCTGATGCTGCGCTCGGGCGCCGCGAAGCGTGCGACGCAGCGGTGGATGTGGCGCACGCCGAAGGTGCGCAACGTCTGTGCGTTGTTCGCGCTCACGCGCTTCTATCGCACCGCCGGCCTGCTGATTGCCGGCGGCACGCCGGTGATCGACGCGCTCGCGCTGTCCGGGAAAGTGCTCCCCGAGCCGTTGCGGCCGCGCATCGCCGCCGCACTGACAGAGCTGCGCGCGGGACGCCCGGTGTCCGCCGTGCTGACTGCCCACGCGTTGACCACGTCCGTCGCCGAACGCCTGCTGCGCGTCGGCGAGCAAAGCGGCGACCTGGCCGGCATGTGCGAACACATCGCGCAGTTTCACGATGGCGCGCTCGACCGCGCGATCGAAACGATCAGCAAGATCTTCGAGCCGGTGCTGATGCTGGCGGTTGGCGCAACGGTCGGCGCGGTGGTTTTGCTGCTTTACATGCCGATCTTCGAATTGGCAGGCAGCGTCGGATAGCGATCGCGGCATCGACGCGCTGCGATGCGATCCCGCTGCCCGACTGGAGATGAAATACACGATGAACACGCAACACCTCGTTCAACGCTGGCTGGCGGAGTTTGAAATATCCGGTGTCGGCTTCGCGCAGTACGTCGACGATCTGATGCGGGCCGACGCTGCCCGGCTTCCCGAAGTGGCGGCCTGCCTGGGCGTCGAACCGATCGAAGGCGCACGGCTGCGCGCCGCGCCGACTCGTTTCGACCTGTTGCCGCTGCACGATGCGCTGTCGCTGCGCGCGTTGCCGGTCGAAATCGACGGAACCGTGCGCATAGTCGTGGCCGACCCGTTCTCGCGTGCCGTCCGCGACGAGCTGCTCGCCCGTTTTCGCGTGCAACCGGTCGGCGTCGCAATGAGCCTGCCCGGCGAGGTCGCGCGCGTGCTCGACGAGATCGAGTCGAGCGAGCGGCTAATGGACGATGTGACGATCGATGCGCCCGACGAGACGTTCATGCAGGTCGCCGAATCGATCTCGCTTGCCAGCATCGCGAAAGACGAGAGCCCGATCGTGCGACTCGTCAACTCGACGCTGTACGATGCGCTTCAGAGCCGCGCGAGCGACATCCACCTCGAATCCGTAGCGGGCGGCCTGTTCATCCGCTACCGGATCGACGGCGTGCTGCAAGCGGTTCGCCACATCGCGGGCACCGACGCGGCGACACAGGCGATGTCGCGACTAAAAGTGCTCGCCGCGCTCGACATCGCCGAAAAACGCGTGCCGCAGGACGGCCGGTTCAAGGTCGTTATGCATGGCCGCGACATCGATTTTCGTGTATCGGTCATTCCCGGCACCCACGGCGAAAACGCGGTGATGCGCGTGCTCGACAAATCGCAACGCGGCGACGGCGTGAGCCTCGACGTGCTCGGTTTCGACGCACCGACCACGCGCCGTATACGGGCGCTTGCGCATCGCCCATACGGACTCATGCTTGCGACCGGACCGACCGGCAGCGGCAAGTCCACGACGTTGTACGCAGTGTTGTCGGAGATCAACACCGGCGACGACAAAATCATCACGATCGAGGACCCGGTCGAATACGAGCTCGACGGCGTGCTGCAAATTCCGGTCAACGAGCGCAAGGGGCTCACCTTCGCACGCGGCTTGCGTTCGATTCTGCGTCACGATCCGGACACGGTGATGGTCGGCGAGATCCGTGACGAAGAAACCGCGTCGATCGCAGTGCAATCGGCGCTCACCGGCCACCGCGTACTGTCGACGGTGCACGCGAACGACGGCTTCAGCGTGATCGACCGCTTCATCTACATGGGCGTCGAGCCGTCGACCTTCCTGGAGGCGCTCAACGGCGTCGTGTCGCAACGTCTGGTCCGGCGCATCTGCGCGGGCTGCAGCAGCACGACGACCGACAGCACCAATCTGGCCGACGCATCGCTCGACGACCTGCGCCGCGAAGTGACGCCGGGTACCGGCTGCGAAAGGTGTCGCGGCACCGGCTATCACGGCCGGATCGGGCTCGCCGAAGTGCTGGAGCTGGACGCACCGCTGAAAGCCGCGCTGCTCGAGCGCTCGCTGGACAAGCGCGCGCTCGCGCTGGCGAACAATCCCGACTACCAGTCGATGCGCGATGCGGGTCTCGCGGCCGTCCGTGCACGCCTCACGACGTTTCAGGAGGTCCAGCGTGCGATCGCCGTGGAATGACGTCACCGCGCTGATCGACGCCGACATACTGGGCCTCTGGGCGCACGCGGGCCGCCGCCCGCGGCGCGGTAGCGCACCGGATGCCGCCGTCGCGCACGAAGGACGGCCGGCGGACGCGCTGTCGTACCTGCTGCCGGGATTGCCGAAAGCGCGCTTGCCGATATGCAACCGCATTCACGTCGTCGCCGGCCATCCGTGGTCGCACAGCGTCGTCCTGCCGTGGCAGGAAGGCCTCGTATCCGACGCTGCATGGGACGCGTATGCGCGCATGCTATTCGCCGCCCGTGCGCAACGCGGCGCGCTCCGCATACGCATCGAGGACGAGCGGCACGGCCGCGCACGGCTCGCGGTGGCGGCATGCGACGAGGTGATCGCAGCGCTCGTCGAGGCCAGCCGCGCTGCCGGCTGGAGAATCGCTTCGTTTCACGACGCGCTGTCGGCGTCGCTCGGCGCGCACGCCGTCGAGCTGAGTGCCGACGATTTCGGCTTCGTGCTGCGCCAGCCGCGCGTCGTGACGTGCATTTTCCGGCGCTCGGGCGAATGGCGCGATGTGGTCACGCTGCCGCGCGTCGGCGAGCGCGCCGCCGACTGGTTCGCTGCGGCGGCGCTGCTTGCCGGCCAACCGCCGAGCGTCGACGCATACGAAGGCCAATTCGACGGCACGACGTTCAGCGCTGGCGACGATGCAGGCGCGCCGCCTCGTATCGCGCAGACGGACCTGACGGCGTGGCCGGAACCGACTGCACCGACGGCGTTGACGGAACCCACGACGGCCAGCGCGGAGGCGCCTGCATGAGACGGCTCAAGGAACTGAATTTCGTCGCGTCGCGCCTGCGCATCACCCGTTGGGCGTCTATCGCGTTCGCTTGTGCGTTCGCGGTCGCGATTTTCGCCGGCACCGAATGGCAACGCGCGGAAGCGCTTCGCGACGAAGTCGATCGCATCGAGCAAAGGATAGACCAGCGCAAGCGCATCATCGAGCGGGACCGGCTGCGCGAGAGCGCGAAAACACCGGAGCAGCGGCACATCGATCGCATGATCGCCGAGCAGACGATGAGCTCGCAGGGATCGGGCCTGCCGGTAATCGACTGGATCGAGCAGGCATGGACGCCGCAGATCGCGCTGAAATCGCTGACGGTGGACAACGGCGGCCGTGAAGCGCGCATCGAAGGCGGTGCCGCCGACCTGTCCCATATCTACATGTTCGTCGGCCGCCTGAGCGCCAGCGAACCGGAGCCCAAGATCGGCCTGCTTCAGCATCGAACCAAAATAGAAGACGGCAAGCAGATCTTTCACTTCAGCCTGAGCATCGAACGCCCATGACGAATCTGAACATCGATACGACAGCGCTCGCCGCACGCCTACGGTGGGGCGTGTACGCTGCGACTCGCAAGCTGCGCACGCCGGGCGTGCTGGCCGCCTGCGCCGCCGTCGCGCTTCTTGGCCTGCACGCGCTGTACCTGCAGCCGGGCGTCGTGCGGCTCGGTGCGATGCGCGACGCGCTCGCGCAGGAGCTGGCCGAACTACGAACACCGAGCCCCGCCGTCGGTGCCGGTGGCATGACGTTGAAGGAGGTTCAACAGCTGCGTACCGGCGAGCGAGCGTATTCCCTGTTCGAGATCCTGTCGCAGTACGGCATCGAGCGCAAGCAGGCGACCTACCGACGCGATACCGAAGCCAAAGGGAAGCTGCGGCGCCTGACGATCGACATCGCGCTGGCCGGTCATTACGTCGGTCTGCGCGAAGCGATGCGGAAAATCGCCGACCAGCCGATGGTACGCATCGAGCGCGTGGTCATCGAGCGCGACAAGGTCGACAACCCCGTCGTCGACGCCGACCTGCAGGTCAGCCTGCTGGGGCCCGACCGATGACGGCACGATCGATCATCGGGCTGGCGGCCGCACTGGCGCTCGCTGCCGCGTCCGGCAGCGTCTTCGGGCAACAGACTGCCGGACCGGCGCACGTCGTCGACGTGTTCCCTTCTCAGCAGTGGACATCTCTCGGTGCGGAAGACGTAGTCGCCGCCGACACCGCGCCCGATGCGCCTCAAGAAATGCCGTCCACGGCGCAGCAGGACGGCGAGTCCGCGCCGGCCGCGCAGCCGATGCCGTTCGGCATCGCCGGCGAATGGCGCGAACGCGGCCAGCGCATCGTCGTGCTCGAGCGCGGCGGCAGGACTTTCCTGTTGTGCGCGCAGGCGTGCCCGGTGCGGGACGCGGTTCTGCCGGGCGGCGAAATTGCCGACGGCTACCGGCTCAAACGACTCGGCGAAGCGGCCGTCATTGCGTCCGGAAACGGCCCGGACATCGAGCTGTCGCTTTCTTCGCCCGCCCATTGAATCGCGACTTGAACCTCGCTCCGACACCATGATGAAACGAACCCTTTGTCTGCTGAGCCCGGTGCTCGCGCTGACAGGATGCTCGAGCCTCCCGTTCAACGGGACGTCGGCCGGCACCGGGACGCCGGCCGAACGGCTCGGCAGACTCGAGCAGCGGCACCAAGCCGCGCCCGACAACATCGAGGTCGCCGCCTCCGTCGCACTCGCACGGCAGGAATACGTGCGTGCCGAGCTGCGCTCCGCCGAGCTCGATGCATTGCAGGACAACCATGCGGCCGCGATCGACCATTTGCACAACGTGCTGGAGCAAGACGCGGACAACCTGCGCGCGCGCCAGGAACTCGAACGGGTGACGCGGCGCCAGCAGACGGCAGTCGAGCTCGCGCGCGCCGAGCGTATCCGAGACGACGAGCCGCAAGCAGCGCTTGAAATCGCGCGGCGCGTGCTTGCCGAACAGCCGAATCACGCCGAAGCCAAGCGGTTGCGCGATTCGCTGATGCGTGCATCGCAACGGCGGCAGTCCGTGCGTCCGCAACTGTCCGACGCGCTGCGCAAGCCGGTTTCGCTCAATTTCAAGCAGCAGCCCATGTCGAACATCTTCGACGTGATTTCGCGCGTGTCCGGCGTGAACTTCGTGTTCGATCGCGACGTCGATACGAGCCAGCCCGCTACGCTGTTTGCCGAGCGCACGACCGCGCAGGACGCGATCAATCTGCTGCTGCGCACGAACCAGCTAGAGAAGAAGGTGCTGGACAAGCACACGCTGCTCGTCTATCCGTCGCAGCCAGACAAGAGGCGCAACTATACCGAGTTCGCGGTCCGGACGTTCTTCCTGTCGCACGCAGATGCGAAATCGGTAATGGCCGCACTGCGCCAGATCATCAAGCCGAAGGACGTCTACGTGGACGAGCGCGTCAATGCGATCGTGCTGCGCGACACGCCGGACACGGTGCAGGTTGCTGAGCGTGTCGTCATGGGCCTCGACATCCCGCAGTCCGAGGTCACGCTCGACGTGCAGGTGCTGGAAGTCAACATGAACGACAGCCTGGATCTCGGCGTTCAGTATCCGGGAAAGCTCCAGTTCAGCGCACTCGCCGGCGCGGACGGCGGCGCGCTGACGCTCGGCGACCTGCTGCGTCTGAACCGAGACCGGATCGGCGTGTCGAGCGAATCCGGCGCACTGTCGATGGCAATCGATTTGCTGCAGAAGCAGGGCAAGACGCGGACGCTCGCGAATCCGAAGATCCGCGTGCGGAATATGGAAAAGGCCAGCATCAAGATCGGGGAACGCGTGCCGATCGTCACGACGACGAATGCGAACGGCGTCGTGACGGAGTCCGTCAGCTACCAGGACGTCGGCCTGATGCTGAAGGTGGAGCCCCGCATCAGCCTCGACGACGAGGTCAGTGTGAAGGTCAACATGGAAGTCAGCAGCATCCTGTCGAAGGAAACGACCAAGACGGGCCTCGTCGCCTACTCGCTTGGCACGCGCAACGCGGAAACGCTGATGACCGCGAGAAACGGACAGACGCAGATCCTGGCCGGCCTCGTCAAGCGCAACGAAACCGACAACGCGTCGGGTTTGCCCGGCGTGTCGGGCCTGCCGATAGTCGGCCGTCTGTTCGGCTCGCACGGGCGCAGCCACGACCGCTCGGAAATCGTGCTGCTGATTACCCCGCACATCGAGCGCAACCTCGACTTGCCGATGTCGGCGGTTACCACGTTCCTGTCCGGAACGGAGACGCGTGTGACGACCGACGCGCTGACGCTCGAAGCGACGCCCGACATGCGGCCGGCCACGCCGAGCGGCATCGACCTGGACGCTCCGATCGCGCCCGCGACGGCCGTCGGCGCGGCCGCCGTTACGCGCGGCACACGGCCGAACGGAAACGGGCGGCCGGACTCCGCGGAGGAACCGCGAGCCGCCGTCCCCGAAGAGCCGGCGGACGACGAGAACCGGCCCGACGCACGCCCGAAGGGAGCTGGCATGACGCGTGGGCAAGCGCAGCCGCCGGCCGGGCCGCTGGCCGGTCGGCGCAACGCGCGTCAGCTGGCGATTCGCATTGCGTCGACCGCCGACGAACGCATCCGCGGCGCGACGCGACACGCTGACACGCAAGGGTTGTCAGCATGTGGCGCGCACTTCGCATGAGGCGCCGGATGCACGGTCGGATGCGCGGCTTCACGCTGATCGAGCTGATGGTCGCTTTGACGTTGCTCGCACTGCTCGCAGCGGTCGCGTTGCCGCTCAACGAACTCGTCAAAAGGCGCGCCGACGAAGCCGAGCTGCGTCGATCGCTGATGGTGATCCGCGCGGCGCTCGACGCGTACAAGGCCGCATCGGACGACGGACGCATCGAGCGCAGCGCCGACGCCAGCGGCTATCCGCCGAATCTTCGCACGCTCGTTGACGGCGTCGAGGACAAGACGTCTCCCGGCAGCGCGCGGCTGTATTTCCTGCGGCGGATTCCAGCCGATCCGATGTGCGAATGCAACGGCAAAGCGGCAGACGAGACTTGGGAGACGCGCAGCTACGCGAGCGACCCCGCATCCTTTTCGTCCGGCGACGACGTATTCGACATCCGTTCAACGAATCGCGAGGAGGGCCTGAATGGCGTCCCTTACAGCCAGTGGTAGACATGCGCGCAGGACCGCCGGCTTCACGCTCGTCGAACTGCTGGTCGTGATGGCGATCATCGCGGCGCTGACGGCGTTCGTCGCGCCCGGCTATCTGAAGCAGGGCGACCGCGCGAAGGAAACCGTGCTGCGTCACAACCTCAACACGCTGCGCCAGTCGATCGACGATTACCGCGCGGACCACGGCCGCAGCCCTGCGTCGCTCGATGCGCTCGTCGACGAGCGTTATTTGCGCGAAGTGCCGCTCGATCCGGTCACCGGCAAGCGCAACTCCTGGATCGAGATCGCCGGGAACAGCGGCGGTGTGGCGGACGTGAAGAGCGGCGCGAAGGGCCGAGCGCTCGACGGAAGCAGCTATGAGACGTGGTAACCTGCGCCCGCGCCCGCGCCCGCGCCCGCGCCCGCGCCCGCGCCGGCAACGCGGCATCGCGTACGTCGGCGTGCTGATGCTGGTTGCGGCGCTCGGACTCGGAATGACCGAGGCGACGCGCATCTGGCACACGGTCCGGCAGCGCGAACGAGAGGCCGAACTGCTCTTTGTCGGCGATCAATATCGGACGGCGATCGGACGCTACTACTCGGCCGCCGGGCAGTATCGCTATCCGGCATCGCTCGACGCGTTGCTCGAAGATCGCCGTACGCTGCCAACACGACGTCATTTGCGGCGCCTGTATGCTGACCCGCTGACCGGATCGCCTCGCTGGGGCATCGTGAAGGCGCCGGACGGCGGAATCATGGGCGTATTCAGCGAAGCGTCCGGCAAGCCGATGAAGCGTGCCGGATTCGCGACGCCGTACGAGACGTTCGCCGACCGTGACAGCTATGCCGAATGGGCTTTCGTTTACCTGCCTCCCGCAGCCGATGCCGGTTCCCCGAGCGCGGCCGGCCCATCGTCTGCTGCGCCGATACATTGAGGACAATACAGCGTGATCGTTGCAATCCTGGAAGACGTCGTGACGCAGGCCGAGCTCGTGGCCCGCTGGCTGGAGAAGGCCGGCTACAAGACGGAGGTGCGCCACGACGGCGCGAGTTTCGTCGAGATGGTGCGCGCCCGGCGTGTCGACGTGCTGCTGCTCGACTGGGACGTGCCGGGCATGTCGGGCATCGATGTCATGCACTGGGCACGCGAGTCGTTTGCGGCCGCGCAGCCGATCATCATGATGACGCAGCACGATGGCGAGGACGACATCGTTTTCGGACTGAACAGCGGCGCGGACGATTATCTCGTCAAGCCGTTGCGCGAGCGCGAACTGGTCGCGCGCGTGAGCGCGCAGGCGCGGAAATACTATCCGGACACGCAGCGCGCCAGGCTCATCCAGTTGGGGAAGTTCGTGCTCGACGCGGGCACGTATGTCGCGACAGTGGACGGCGAGCCGGTCGAACTGTCTCAGCGGGAGTTCGAGCTCGCCCGGATGCTGTTCGAAAGCATCGGCCGCATCGTGTCGAAGGACATGATGATCAAGCACGTTTGGGGTGTCGTCGACCGCAAATACGACGCGACGCTCGCCACCTATGTGAGCAAGCTGCGCAGGAGCCTCGGGCTTCGGCCGGCGAACGGGCTCGTCATTTCGACGATCTACAACTACGGATACCGTCTGGAGCGCACGTAGCGCCGCGTGCGTGCTGCGGCGGCCGGCGATCGATTCGGTATAGCGGACGCGTTCAGAAATCGTTCACGATCTTTTCCGTTCGAAAAGGCGGTCGAGACAATTCGGATCCTGAAACGATGCCGAACGGTCGGCATCACTGAAAGAGATCGATTCATGTCTACCGCTTTCCGACCCTATCCGCTGCGTCCCTCCGCAGCCCCCGTCCGGTACGACCGGCTCTCCCGCGCGATGCACTGGATATTCGCAGCCATCATCCTGTACACGATGGTGGCAGGCGTCTCGCTTCATTTCATCGCACATCCGGCGATCTGGCGCTTCGTGTCGACCCTGAACATGTCGCTCGCAACATGCCTAATCGTGCTGTTTCCGGTGCGGTACGTGTGGTCGTTCTTCCGTCGCACGCCGCCGGAGACCCGTTCCATTCCGCCGCAGCAGCGTTCGCTCGCGCACCTCGTCCATTCGTTGATTTACGCGCTCGTCGCCGTCGTGCTCGTCAGCGGCTATATGATGGTGCCGGATGGATACCTGCTGTTCTGGACGATATTCGTGAAGACCCCGTTCTCCGCCGGACCGGTCACAGACCACTGGTTCGCCATTCATAAAGTCGCGTGCTATTCGCTGGCGGCTCTGGTCGTCGCGCATGTCGCTGCGGCACTCAAGCATCATTTCCTGGCCGGAAACGACGTCTTGAAACGGATGCTCTGACCGATCGCCTCTCGATCGATCGCAGGAAGTCGCGGGGCAACGTCGTGTGCGCGTGGTCCGCGACATCGACCGGAGTGGTCGGTAAAGCCCGGCTCGACGTGTCGGTTCCACGCTGCTAGACGACCGGTCTAATCGTTGCTACCATACGCAGCCATGAACGCATCGTCCGGCGCGGAAGTTCGCCAGCACATCCTCAATATCGCGAAGCCGATCATGCTCCACAAGGGGTTTTCGGCGGTCGGTCTGAACGAGATTCTCGCCGCGGCGGGCATCCCGAAGGGGTCGTTCTACCATTACTTCGGTTCGAAGGAGGCATTCGGCGAGGCGCTGCTCGAATCGTATTTCGAAGGCTATCTCGAGCATCTGGACAATCTGCTCAAACGTCAGCCAGGCACCGGCGCCGAGCGCCTGCTGACGTACTGGGGCAACTGGCTGCATACGCAGTGCGCGGACGATCCCGAAGGCAAATGCCTCGCGGTGAAGCTCGGCGCCGAGGTGTCGGATCTGTCGGAAGCGATGCGTGCGGTACTGCGGCGCGGTACCGGCCAGATCATCGAGCGGCTCGCAGGCGGCATCGAAGCCGCGCTGGCCGACGGTTCGTTGAGCGGCGTCGACGATCCCGCGTACACGGCCGCCATCCTTTACGAACTGTGGCTCGGCGCAACGCTGCTGGAGAAGATTCACCGCGACCGCAAGCCGCTCGAACGAGCGATGGTCGAAACGCGACGGCTGCTGAATCTGCCGCCAGCCGAACATGACGACGTATCGTCGTAAGCGGGGCGCGCGATGGCGCGCCTTATTTTCGACCCCAAACTAGACGACTGGTCTACTCATGCCGACAACGCCTTTCCCGATCCATCTTCGATCGCTCGACTCACGCACCCGCGCCGACGGCAGTCCGATCGCGAATGCGCGGCATCCGTGTCCGGTCGCTCGGTTCTGATCCGTTCGTGCCAGTCGCACGCACATTCCCTCGACGGAGGTTCACATGCCGCAAAGCAAGAGCGTCAATCGCAGAATCGTGCTGAACTCGCGCCCGGTCGGCGCGCCCACCGCGAACGATTTCCGTATCGAAACCGGCGACGTGCCCACGCCGGGCGCCGGCCAGGTGCTGTTGCGCACCGTGTGGCTGTCGCTCGATCCATACATGCGCGGCCGGATGAGCGACGCGCCGTCGTATGCGCCGCCGGTCGCGCTCGGCGACGTGATGGTCGGCGGCACGGTCAGCAGCGTCGTATCGTCGAATCTGCCCGCGTATCGCGAAGGCGATCTGGTAGTCGCCGCGGCCGGCTGGCAGGACTACGCGCTATCCGACGGCAGCGACCTGATCGCGCTCGGCCGCGACTTCGCGCATCCGTCCCATGCGCTCGGCGTGCTCGGCATGCCCGGCTTCACCGCGTACACGGGGCTGCTGAAGATCGGCGAACCGAAGGCGGGCGAAACCGTGGTCGTCGCGGCAGCGAGCGGCGCGGTCGGCGCAGTGGTCGGGCAGATCGCGAAGCTGAAGGGCTGCCGCGTGATCGGCGTGGCCGGCGGTGCCGACAAATGCGCATACGTGACGGACACGCTCGGCTTCGACGCGTGTCTCGACCACCGCGACCCGGCATTCGCCGCAAAACTGAAGGAAGCCTGCCCGAACGGCATCGACGTCTATTTCGAGAACGTCGGCGGTGCGGTGTTCGACGCGGTGTGGCCGCTGCTCAACGACGACGCGCGCGTGCCCGTGTGCGGGCTGATCGCGCATTACAACGACACGGCGCCGCCTGCCGGGCCGGACCGCGTGCCCGCGCTGATGACGACGATTCTGCGCAAGCGCATCCGGATGCAGGGTTTCATCATCCTCGATCACTATGCGACCGGCTATGCGCCGTTCCTGAAGGACATGAGCGAGTGGGTCGCGCAGGGCAAGGTGAAGGCGCTGGAAGACGTCGTTCCCGATCTGGCCGACGCGCCGGCCGCGCTGATCGGCCTGCTCGCCGGCAAGAACTTCGGCAAGGTCGTCGTGCGCGTCGGGCCCGACGAACTGGCGTGAGCGCGCTGCCCGGCGCGTCCGTTTTTGCACGCTGGCGTCACGCGACGCCGGCTTGTGGCATTCTCGTTTCCGTTTCCGAAGGAGTGAAAACATGGCGCTTTACGTGATGGCTTCGTTGTTCCCGAAACCCGAACATGCGCAGGCCGCCGAGGCCGAATTGCGCAGCATGGTCGCGCTCACGCGCACCGAGCCGGGCAATCGCCGCTACGACCTGTTCCGCGAACAGGGCGATTCGCCGAATCTGCATCTGTTCGAAATCTACGACGATCAGGCCGCGTTCGACGCGCATCTGGCGAGCCCGTACTTCACCGCGTTCCGCGAGAAGTCGGCCGACTGGTTCGCGGCGCCGCCCGCGATCCGCGTGCTGTCGGAAATCGACGTCGCCGAGTGATAGCGGCCGAATCGCCGTCGCGCCGCGCGACGGCAATGAAAACATGGCGCGCCCGCCGCGCCGCTCCCCACACTACACCGGCCCCGGAGGGCTGAATGGTCACTCTCAACATCAACGGCGACACGCGTACGGTCGACGCGCCCGACGACATGCCCTTGCTCTGGGTGCTGCGCGACATCGTCGGGCTGACCGGCACGAAGTTCGGCTGCGGAATCGCGCAATGCGGCGCGTGCACCGTGCATCTCGACGGCGTCGCCGCACGTTCGTGCGTACTGCCGGTCGCGGCGGTGGCCGGACGCAAGATCACGACGATCGAAGCGATCGGCGCGACGCCGGCCGGCAGCAAGGTGCAGCACGCGTGGCGCGAACTCGACGTCGTCCAGTGCGGCTATTGCCAGTCGGGGCAGGTGATGGCGGCCGCCGCGCTGATCGCGTCGAACCCGAACCCGAGCGACGCCGACATCGACGCGGCGATGGCGGGCAACATCTGCCGCTGCGGCACGTACAACCGGATTCGCGCGGCGGTCAAGCAGGCCGCGAAGGGAGCGTGACATGTCGCGAGGACTGATCGAAGCCGGTCGGGCCGGCACACGCGTGTCGCGCCGTTCGTTCCTCCGTTACGGCATGTCGCTCGGCGCGGCGGCCGGCGGCGGACTGCTGCTCGGCTTCAGCGTGCCGGCGGCCGGCGACGACGCGCGGCGCTCGGTGATCGGCGGCGACGCCGACGAAACGCCGCGCGCCGGCGTATTCGCGCCGAATGCGTTCGTGCAGATCGACCGCGGCGGCCAGGTCACGCTCGTGATGCCGAAGGTCGAAATGGGGCAGGGCGTCTATACGGCATTGCCGATGCTGATCGCCGAAGAGCTCGAGGTATCGCTGTCAAGCGTGACGCTCGACCACGCGCCGCCTAACGAGAGGCTGTTCCTCGATCCGCTGCTCGGCGGCCAGCTGACGGGCGGCTCGACGTCGGTGCGCTATGCGTGGGAGCCGCTGCGTCGCGCGGGCGCGACCGCGCGCACGCTGCTGGTGTCGGCGGCCGCGAAGCAGTGGAACGTCGACCCGGCCGCGTGCCGCGCCGAGAACGGCGAGGTGCTGCATCCGTCGAGCGGCCGACGCGCGTCGTATGGCCAGCTGGCCGATGCCGCCGCGAAGCTGCCGGTGCCGAAGGACGTCGCGCTGAAGAAGCCGGAAGATTTCAAGCTGATCGGCAAGCCGGTGAAGCGGCTCGACTCGCCGGAGAAGGTCGACGGCACCGCGCAGTTCGGGCTCGACGTGCGTCTGCCCGGCATGCTGTACGCGGTGATCGTGAACAGTCCGGTGTTCGGCGGCACGGTCGCGAGCGTCGACGACACGGCCGCGAAAAAGATTCCCGGCGTGCGGCAGATCGTGCGCGCCGACAACGCGGTCGCGGTGGTCGGCGATCACACGTGGGCCGCGAAGCGCGGCGCGTCGGCGCTCGTCGTGAAGTGGAACGAAGGCGCGGACGCGAAGCTGTCGACGAAGGACATCGTCGCCGATCTCGCGCACGCGGCCGCGAACGGCAAGGGCGCGGTCGCGCGCAAGGACGGCGACGTCGACAAGGCGTTCGGCAACGCGAAGACGCGCATCGATGCCGTCTACGAACAGCCGTTCCTCGCGCACGCGACGATGGAGCCGGTGAATTGCACGGTGCACGTCCGCGGCGACGGCTGCGAGATCTGGCTCGGCACGCAGGTGCCGACCCGCGCGCGCGACACCGTGCAGCAGTTGACGGGCCTGCCGCCCGACCGGATCGTCGTGCACAACCATCTGCTCGGCGGCGGTTTCGGCCGTCGTCTCGAGATCGACATGGTCGCCCAGGCCGTGAAGATCGGCAAACAGGTCGCCGCGCCGGTGAAGGTCGTGTGGACGCGCGAAGAGGACATTCAGCACGACATGTACCGGCCGTACTACTACGACCGGATCTCGGCCGGCCTCGACGCGAACGGCAAGCCGGTCGCGTGGCAGCACCGGATCGTCGGCTCGTCGATCCTCGCGCGCTTCGCGCCGCCCGCGTTCAAGAACGGCGTCGATCCCGACGCGGTCGAAGTCGCGGCCGATCTGCCGTACGACGTGCCGAACCAGCTCATCGACTACGTGCGGCAGGAGCCGCGCCATGTGCCGACCGCATTCTGGCGCGGCGTCGGGCCGACGCGCAGCACGTTCGTCGTCGAGAGCTTCATCGACGAGCTGGCCGCGCAGACGAAAACCGATCCCGTCCAGTACCGGCGCGCGCTGCTCGACAAGACGCCGCGCGCGCGCAACGTGCTCGACATCGCGACGAAGATGGCCGGCTGGGGCACGCCGCTGCCGAAAGGGCAAGGGCGCGGCGTGTCGGTGATGCATGCATTCGGCAGCTTCTTCTCGATCGTCATCGACGTCGCGGTCGAAGACGGCGAGGTGCAGGTCAAGCGCGCGGTATGTGCGGTCGACTGCGGGATGTTCGTCAATCCGAGCACGATCGAGGCGCAGGTGCAGGGCGGCATCATCTTCGGGATCACCGGCGCGCTGTATGGCGAGATCACGATCGAGGACGGCCGCGTCGTGCAAAGCAACTTCACCGACTACCGCGTGATGCGGATCAACGAGACGCCGCCGATCGACGTGCATATCGTGAAGAGCGCCGAGGCGCCGGGCGGGATCGGCGAGCCCGGCACGGCCGCGACCGCGGCCGCGCTGTCGAACGCGATCTACGCGGCGACCGGCAAACGACTGCGCAAGCTGCCGGTCGGCAACCAGTTGAAGACGGCTTGACGGAGGACGACGACATGCGAATCCTCACCGTGACACATGCCGGAAAGGCGCTCGCCGCCTCGTTGGTCGCGCTGTTCGCACTATCGGCCGGCGCTGCCGCGCAGGCTGCGCCCGTCGCACCGGCGGACGCCGCGCTCGTCGCGCGCGGCGCGTATCTCGCGAAGGCCGGCGACTGCGTCGCGTGCCACACCGCGCCGCGCGGCGTGCCGTTCGCCGGCGGGCTGAAGATGGACACGCCGATGGGCGCGATCTACACGACCAACATCACGCCCGATCGCGACACGGGCATCGGCGGCTATACCGAGGCCGAGTTCGGCGACGCGCTACGCAAGGGCGTTGCGAAAGACGGTCACCGCTTGTATCCGGCGATGCCTTATCCGTCGTACGCGAAGCTGCGCGACGACGACGTGAAGGCGCTGTACGCGTACTTCATGCACGGCGTCGAGCCGGTGAAGCAGGCGAACCGGCCGTCCGACATCCCGTGGCCGCTGAACATGCGCTGGCCGCTCGCGTTGTGGAATGCAGTGTTCCTCGACACGACGCCGTATGCGGACAAGCCGTCCAAGGACGCGACGTGGAACCGCGGCGCCTATCTGGTGCAGGGCCTCGGACATTGCGGGTCGTGCCATACGCCGCGCGGCGTCGGCTTTCAGGAAAAGGCGCTCGACGAAAGCGGCGCGGCGTTCCTGTCCGGCGCGGCGATCGACAACTGGTTCGCGTCGAACCTGACCGGCGAGCACAATACGGGGCTCGGCCGCTGGAGCGAGGCCGACGTCGCGCAATTCCTGAAGACCGGCGCGAACCGGCACGCGACCGCGTTCGGCTCGATGGTGAGCGTGATCAACCACAGCACGCAGGCGTTGACCGACGACGATCTCGCCGCGATCGCGCGCTATCTGAAATCGCTGCCGGCGGCCGGCGGCGCGGGCGCGCCGCCATACCGCTACGATCCGAAGACCACGCAAGCGACGCTGGCCCGGCCGGCGGCCGATCCCGGCGCAAAGGTGTATAACGCTTACTGCCTGCATTGCCACGGCGCGGACGGGCGCGGCTACGCGCCGCTGCTTGCGCCGCTCGCCGGCAATCCGAACGTGCTCGAGGCCGATGCATCGTCGCTGATCAACGTGACGCTGAACGGCAGCGACACGCTCGTGATCGGCGGCGTGCCGTCCGCGTATCCGATGCCGGCGTTCGCGAACGAGCTGAACGACCGGCAGATCGCCGACGTGCTGACGTTCATGCGCGCCGGCTGGAACAACGGCGCGCCGGCCGTGCAGGCCGCGGACGTCGCGAAACTTCGGAAAGCGACGTCGGCCGTGCACTGAGCGCAGCCGGACGTAGCGAGCGCCGGCCGGCACGCGTACCGCGACCGCCGGCGAACGAGCGCCGTCGCGTGCGTCGCACGCGACGGCGATGCTGTTTCTGTCAACCCGCGCGTAGCCGTTCGCGGCCGCGCGCGTTTTATCGACGCAAATAGGGTGTGTGGATGGCTAACGTGACTTATACGGATACGCAACTGCTGATCGACGGCGAGTGGGTCGACGCCGCGAGCGGCAAGACGATCGACGTCGTGAACCCGGCAACCGGCAAGGCGATCGGCAAGGTCGCGCATGCGGGCATCGCGGACCTCGACCGCGCGCTTGCCGCCGCGCAGCGCGGCTTCGAAGCGTGGCGCAAAGTGCCCGCGCACGAGCGCGCGGCAACGATGCGCAAGGCGGCCGCGCTCGTGCGCGAGCGCGCCGACACGATCGCGCAGCTGATGACGCAGGAGCAGGGCAAGCCGCTGGCCGAGTCGCGCATCGAGGTGCTGTCGGCGGCCGACATCATCGAATGGTTCGCGGACGAAGGGCGCCGCGTGTACGGCCGGATCGTGCCGCCGCGCAATCTCGGCGCGCAGCAGACCGTCGTGAAGGAGCCGGTCGGTCCGGTCGCCGCGTTCACGCCGTGGAACTTCCCGGTCAACCAGGTCGTACGCAAGCTGAGCGCCGCGCTCGCGACCGGTTGCTCGTTCCTCGTGAAGGCGCCGGAAGAAACGCCGGCGTCGCCTGCCGCGCTGCTGCGCGCGTTCGTCGATGCTGGCGTGCCGGCCGGCGTGATCGGCCTCGTGTTCGGCGATCCGGCGGAAATCTCCGCATATCTGATTCCGCACCCGGTAATCCGCAAGGTGACGTTCACCGGTTCGACGCCGGTCGGCAAGCAGCTCGCCGCACTCGCGGGCCAGCACATGAAGCGCGCGACGATGGAGCTCGGCGGCCACGCGCCGGTGATCGTCGCCGAGGACGCGGACGTCGCGCTCGCGGTAAAGGCGGCCGGCGGCGCCAAGTTCCGCAACGCGGGCCAGGTTTGCATCTCGCCGACGCGTTTTCTCGTACACAACAGCATCCGCGACGAATTCACACGCGCGCTCGTCAAGCACGCGGAAGGGTTGAAAGTCGGCAACGGTCTCGAAGAAGGGACGACGCTCGGCGCACTCGCGAACCCGCGGCGGCTGACCGCGATGGCATCGGTGGTCGACAACGCGCGCAAGGTCGGTGCGCGCATCGAAACCGGCGGCGAGCGAATCGGCTCCGAAGGCAACTTCTTCGCGCCGACCGTGATCGCGGACGTGCCGCTCGAAGCGGACGTGTTCAACAACGAGCCGTTCGGTCCGGTCGCGGCGATCCGCGGCTTCGACAAGCTCGACGACGCGATCGCCGAGGCGAACCGGCTGCCGTACGGGCTGGCCGGCTACGCGTTCACGCGCTCGTTCGCGAACGTGCATCTGCTTACGCAGCGCCTGGAGGTCGGGATGCTGTGGATCAACCAGCCTGCGACGCCTTGGCCCGAAATGCCGTTCGGCGGCGTGAAGGATTCCGGTTATGGGTCCGAGGGCGGTCCGGAAGCGCTGGAGCCGTATCTGGTGACGAAGTCGGTGACCGTGATGGCGGTTTGAGCGGCTGACGGGCGATTCGCCGAACGCGCGCCGACGGTTTTCCGCGGCGCGCGTTTTTCTTGGTCGGTTTCGTTGTGTGGTTGAGCGTAGAGGCGGCAAGACGAGGTAATCGCCGATAGTTGACATAAGGTAGATTATCGCCAGAAACGATTGTAGTGGCTAGATAGTAATGTCCGCTTTTAGCTACATAGAAATGTCCGCTTTTGTGCC
>NZ_CABVPR010000040.1 GCF_902499135.1 Burkholderia dolosa | reverse complement strand
CAGGTGACGAGCGTCGAAGGCTTCCCGAAGGAGCCCAATCCTTGGCATTTTCATCCGGTGGGGATTGTTGGGAATTTTATGCAGCGCTGTCAAAACGACTGTATAAATTATGACGTAATGTATGCCCCACGCGGCCCTGCATATAGAGATGACCAAATAAAATCATATAGCCATTACAACGTCGCCATTGACAATTCGCCCGGGCGACTGGCCGGGAATAGCCGACGCCACGGAGATGCAAGTCATGCTGTACAGAGAGGTGCAATAGACCTTATCGTGGAGGCGGCAAGAAATCATGGGCTTGATAGAAACGACACAATAATGGTTTTGGCGATGGCGCGAGTGGAGTCGGGCTTTAACCCCGACGCGGCGGCTGGGACTACATCGGCTTCAGGCCTAGGCCAGTTCGTGGATGGGACGGCTGCAGCTTACGGGATAACGACTAACGAACAGCGGTTCGATGCCAAAGTGGGGGCCGACGCGTTGGTTCGGCACTATCTCGAGAATAAGAGACTGGCAAGCAGGTATTCCGGAAGGGAGTTATATGTAATGATTTACGCCTATCACCACGACGGCCCATCGTTGGCCTACGGAGGGAGAGGTATATCGGAATCGCACGTCATGCCGTTCTACGACTTATTCCAGAAAAATATTTGTAATGATATCGTGGGGTAGTGTTATGAAGCTCTTGAAAGTTATTATTGTTTTTTGTCTGATCTCTAGTGCAAACGCCTTTTCCAGGGATCGTGATATCACTATTGAGAGCAAAGACTTGAATGGTGTTAGCCAGAAGGCTGTTTCAACCGTTTCAAAGGACGCCTCTTTCGAGCCGTTTAAGGACCTGGGTTGCAAACTGGTAGGAAAAAAAATCCCGCTAACTTCGTCCTCGACCGTCACATATTTTATAACGACATCCAACGCCTGCGGTTGGGGGGCGGCAGTTGGTCCGATTTGGATTGTGGACGAATCGCATGAGAAGGTAATTCTGAGCACCGGGGGCTATTCGATTGAAGTTCGCCAGCATGCAAAAAATGGCTTCCACGATATCGACGTTAACTCGGAGATCTCCGGAAATCCTCAAAGCACCTCTTACTTCTTCAAAGAGGGGAAGTATGCACCATTGAAAACACATGACGGGTCAGTGCGCCACTGATGAATTTTCAAGAACGTGACGGATCGAGCATATCTGTATACCCCAGCGACGATTGACAGATAATCGAAGACCCACGTTGTACGATGAGGCGAGGTTGAATTACCGAACTTATCGCGTGCGGCTGCTACCTGATTTCAAGTCTCCGCTTGATCCTGAAATGGAACAACGCGATAACGTTGTGCAGCTATCGTCCGCCGTGTCTGAAGATCCGCGCCGCAGACGTTCAGCACATTAAGCATGGCGCCTTTACAGAGGTGGGCACGAGAAACGTGACTTGTTATTGATGGCGCCCCCGTAATGCCGTTTCGCAAAATTCATAGCTACCGCGGAACAACGGTGCACCGATATGGTGGGCGACTTGCCGCGTGAGGCTGAAATACTCGCAGCTCTTACTGATCTCCGAGTGTTTCAGGCCGATCGCGGCGTGCCCTGCACTGGCCTGATATCGTGCACCCACTTGTGCACTTTGCGTTTTGCGGGAGACCCTATGCAAAATTCCTGCGTAGTCGATTGTTGCCCACGGGCTTCAATACATGATCGACAACGATCATCGTTGGCAAGAGCGCTACCGGACTTGTCTGTTCCTTGATCGCAATCGACAGACCGCGGCAGAACAGCAGCAATGGCTCGGCGAAACGCAAAAGCGCAAAGAAAAAGGGGTTAGCATCAGCTAACCCCTCGATTCCTTGGTCGGAGCGAAAGGATTCGAACCTTCGACCCTCTGATCCCAAATCAGATGCGCTACCAGGCTGCGCTACGCTCCGACGAATCGAAGATTCTATCGACCATTTGACCATTCGGTCAATCTTTATTGCAATATGGATGCAGGACGACGCGGCGATGAACCGTTCGCGGCCTGCAACGGCGGGCGCACGGCGCGCGACAGGTTCGGTCGTACTGCCCGTCCACGCATCGGAGACAAATCATGATGAACCTGATTCTGTGGCGCCACGCCGAAGCCGAGGACTATGCGGCGAACGATCTCGCGCGGCAACTGACCACTCGCGGGCGCAAGGAAGCGCAGGCGATGGCCCGATGGCTGCGAGGCCGACTCGAGTCGAGCACGGTGATTCTGGCAAGCCCGGCGGCGCGCACGGTGCAGACGGTCGAGGCGCTGACCGACCAGTACCGGACCGTCGACGCGCTCGCGCCGGACAGCAGCGTCGACGACGTGCTCGCAGCTGCCGGATGGCCGGACGGAATCGCGCCGACGGTCGTCGTCGTCGGTCACCAGCCGACGCTCGGCAGCGTCGCCGCGCATCTGATTGCCGGAAACGGCGACAGCTGGAGTATCAAAAAAGGCGGTATCGTGTGGCTCGCGAGCCGCAAGCGCGACGGCAACCGGGAAGCCGTGCTGCGCGCGGTTTTGCCGCCGGAACTGGTTTGAAGGGATAGATCGTACCGTTTCGCAAGCTTTCTGCTAAAGTCAATTCGGCGACACGTCATTGAAACGACATGCTCGTGCCACATAACGGTCACGGCCGGTTACTACATTGGCGGGCATGTCGCCTTATTCCTTACGACCAGGAAAGCCTAATGCGAGAACTGCCGACGCCTACGCTCCCTTTTGCCTCGCTTCCCCTCGACACGTCGCGGCGCCACCTGCCGCGCGCTGCTGAAACGGTCACATCGGAGTACCGCCTGCGCGCCGCATGGGCGCGCACGGAAGACGAACTGCGCGAGGCGCAGCGCTTGCGTTATAGCGTGTTCGCCGAAGAAATGGGCGCGCAGGTGAGCGGGCCCGCCGGCCTCGACGTGGATCCGTTCGATGCGTACTGCGACCACCTGCTGGTGCGCGATCTGGATACGCTGAAGGTCGTCGGCACGTACCGTGTGCTGCCGCCGCACCAGGCCGCGCGTGTCGGCCGCCTGTATGCGGAAGGCGAATTCGATCTGTCTCGCCTCACGCATCTGCGCGGCAAGATGGTCGAGGTCGGCCGCTCGTGCGTGCACAGCGACTATCGCAGCGGCGCCGTGATCATGGCGCTGTGGGGCGGTCTCGGCGCGTACATGATGCAGAACGGCTACGAGACGATGCTCGGCTGCGCAAGCGTGTCGATGGCGGACGGCGGCCACTATGCGGCGAACCTGTATCAGTCGCTGCCGGCGAACTCGCTGACGGCACCCGAATATCGCGCGTTCCCGCACACGGCGCTGCCGGTCGACGAGCTGCAGACGGGCACGGTCGTCGCGCCGCCGCCGCTGATCAAGGGCTATCTGCGTCTCGGTGCGAAGATTTGCGGTGCGCCTGCGTGGGATCCCGACTTCAACTGCGCCGATTTCCTGACGCTGTTCCGCCTGTCGGACATCAACGCGCGCTACGCGCGGCACTTCCTCGGCTGAATCGGGTGAAGCGTGTGCGCCGCTGACCGGCGCACACAAACGAGCGCCGTCGAGCGGTATCGAGCCGCGCGACGGCGTTCTCGCATTTGCACATGTATGGCCCCGTTAAATCGACGCACGCGCAAGCCATACCGTGCCCGCAGGCACGTTTTCCCAGACCGAAACGTGTGTGCCGGTCCGACGAGCCGGACGGCGGATACCGGCCAGATGCCGGCTGCTCAGTGCCGGCGCCGCCAGTCGAGCAGGTGGTGTTCGGCCATCCAGTGATGAATCATCCCTTCGCCGCCGTGGCTGCGCTTGTATTCGCGCGATTCGAAGTACGACAGCGCGACGAGCACCGCCAGACCAATGAACAGGCCGATCAGGCCGGCAATTTCTTCAGACGACATGGCAGCCTCCTTCCTACGGCACAGCGCCATGCGTACATAGTAGGACATGCGCGAGACAACCCGTAAACCGGAATTCCGCTAGACTCGCGCGTCCAGGCGCGCAGCGGGCGCGCCGCTTTCCGGAGCCATAACCCGATGATCCGTTTCATGCTGGCCGTGCTGGCTGCATCCATCGTCGCCGGCTGTGCCGGCGATCCGCGTCAGGCGCGCCGCGGTCACCCGCCGCAGGATCCGGCCGACTACCACGGCGTGCCGACCGACATGACGCCGCCGTCGATGCTCGGCGAGCCCGCACCGCCCGCGGCTCGCTGACGGCGCATTCCAAACGGTTACGCGCCCGCCGCGGGCGCGACCGTCGTGCCGCCGGCACCGATGCGTCGCACGAGCGCCGGCAGGTAGCGCGCGAGCGTCGCACCGCGCGCGGCCATGAACAGCAGCAGCGCGAACCACAGGCCGTGATTCCCGAGCGGGCCGACGAACGCGACGGTGGCCGCGACGAAGATCGCGAACGACGCGACCATTGCGCGCATCAGCGCTTGCGTGTGGGTCGCGCCGATGAACACGCCGTCGAGCAGGAAACCCCACACGGATACGATCGGCGAAAGCGCGGCCCACGGCAGGTAGCGCAGCGCGACCGCACGAACGTCGGCCTGATCGGTGAGCTTCGCGACGATCCAGCCGCCGGCCGCCCAATAGACGAGCGCGAACAGGACGGCACCGAGCGCCGACCAGAACAGCGTGACGCGCACCGCCTGCCGGAACGCGGCGCGATTCCGTGCGCCGGCCGCGGCGCCGACGAGCGCCTCGGCCGCGTGGGCGAAGCCGTCGAGGCCGTACGCCATGAAGGTCTGAAAATTCAGCAGCAGCGCGTTCGCAGCGAGCGTCGCATCGCCCTGTTTCGCACCGAGATGCGCGAACCAGCCGAACGCGCCGAGCAGGCACAGCGTGCGCAGAAAGATGTCGCGATTGAGAACGATCAGACGCTCGAGCGCCGCACGATCGGCGAGCGCGCGTGCCGCGAGCGGCGGCAGGCCGCGCGGCCGCAGCCGCCACAGGATCGATGCGCCGAGCGCGAAGCCGCACACGTCGGCAGTGGCGGTCGCCGCGCCGATGCCGGCGACGCCCCAGCCGAAGCCGTACACGTAGAGCAGCACCGCGCCGACGTTCACCGCGTTGATGAATACCTGCGCGACGAGCGCGAGCCGCACGCGCTGCGCACCAAGCAGGTAGCCGAGCACGACGTAGTTCGCGAGCGCGAACGGCGCGCTCCAGATCCGCGCGTGGCCGTATGCAAGGGCCGTCGCGCGCACGGCGTCGCTGCCGCCGAGCGCAGTCAGCGCAAAAGCCAGCAGCGGCACCTGCAGCGCGAGCACGGCAGCGCCGAGCACGAACGCGACGATCAGCGCACGCAGCACGTTCAAGCGGATGCCGGCAGCGTCGCCCGCACCGTATGCCTGCGCGACGAGGCCGGTGGTGCCCATTCGCAGGAAGCCGAAGCCCCAGAACACGAAATTGAAGAACAGTCCGCCGAGCGCGACGCCGCCGAGATACTGTGCGCCGTCGAGATGGCCGGCGACGGCTGTATCGACGGCACCGAGTATCGGCTGGGTCAGGTTCGCAATGACGATCGGGAACGCAAGCGACAGCACGCGCCGATGCGACACGGCGGCCGACGCGACGCCGGCCCCGTGTGCGGAAGCGGAGTCGGACATGGCGGACGCGTTATGCGCGTTCCTGCACGCACACCCACGGCGACACGACGACGGCCCACAGTTCCGGATTGCGCGCCGCGTAGTCGCTCGCGGTTTCGGCCGGCATGCGCGCGACGAGGCCGGCGGACAGCCAGCGCGTGACCTGTTCGGCATCGTCGCCGGCGATCGCTTCCGCGACGCTGATCAGATCGAGGTCGCGCGCGACTGACAGCAGCTTGCCTTGCGCAAAGAAGCGCTCGAGATCGCACCAGTCGATCTTCGCGGTTTCACCGAGGAGCTTGGCGTAGAGCGGGCTGTGCGACGCGCCCGCGGCGGATGGGTGTTCGGAGGACATCGGATTCTTCGAAAGACTGCGTGGCGCCACTATAAACCATCCGGCATCGTCGCCGGGCGGCAGTTCACGCGTCGCGCAGCGCGCGGCGCACGATCTTGCCGGTCGCCGTCATCGGCAGGCTGTCGACGAACGCGATCGCGCGCGGATACTCGTGCGCGGCGAGCCGTGTACGCACGTGCGCCTGCAGCGCGCGCACGAGCGCATCGTCGCCGACATGGCCGGGATTCAGCACGACGAACGCCTTCACGATTTCGGTGCGCGTGGCGTCGGGCACGCCGACGACGGCCGCCATCCGCACGGCCGGATGCGTGAGCAGGCAGTCCTCGATCGGGCCGGGACCGATCCGATAGCCGGCGCTCGTGATCACGTCGTCGTCGCGGCCGACGAAACGCACGAAGCCGTCTGCGTCGACGATGCCGGTGTCGCCGGTGAGCAGATAGTCGCCCGCGAACTTGTCGCGTGTCGCGGCCGGATTGCGCCAGTATTCGATGAACATCACCGGATCGGGACGACGGATCGCGATTCGTCCTTCGACGCCCGGCGGCAGCGGCGTGCCGTTGTCATCGACGATCGCGACGGTATGGCCGGGCACGGCCTTGCCGATCGCGCCCGGCCGCGCGTCGAACAACGCGGCGCACGACGACAGCACCATGTTGCATTCGGTCTGCCCGTAGAACTCGTTGATCGTCACGCCGAGCGCGTCGCGTCCCCACGCGGTCAGTTCGGTCCCGAGCGATTCTCCGCCGCTCGCGACCGACTTCAGCGACAGCGCGTAGCGTTCGCGCGGTTTCGGCACCGCGCGCATCAGCTTCAGCGCCGTCGGCGGCAGGAACGCGTGCGTTACGCCGTGCCGGGCCATCAGCGCGAACGCGGCGTCGCCGTCGAATTTTTCGAAGCGGCGCGCGAGCACGGGCACGCCGTGATGCCACGACGGCAGCAGCACGTCGAGCAGGCCGCCGATCCACGCCCAGTCCGCCGGCGTCCAGAAGAGCCGCGCATCGCGCGGGAAGCATTGCTGCGACATCTCGACGCCCGGCAGGTGGCCGAGCAGCACGCGATGCGCGTGCAGCGCGCCTTTCGGTTTGCCGGTCGTGCCGGACGTGTAGATGATCAGCGCCGGATCATCGGCGGCGGTGTCCGCCGGCGTGAAGTCGGGCGTTTCGGCCGCGAGCGCGGCGTCGTAGCGCAGTACGCCCGGTGCGTCGGGCGCATCGTCGCCGATGCAGTAGCACGTATGCAGCGCCGGCAACCGCGCACGCAGCGGCGCGATTTTCGCGTAGCCGGCCGCGTCGGTGACGAGGGCCGCGGCTTCGCTGTTCGCGAGCCGGTACTCGAGCGCATCGACGCCGAACAGCGTAAACAGCGGCACCGCGATCGCGCCGAGCTTGTACGCGGCCAGATGCGCGATCGCCGTTTCCGGGCCCTGCGCGAGAAAGATGCCGATCCGGTCGCCGCGTCGAAGGCCCGCGCGGGAGAAGCTGTTCGCGAGCCGGTTAGAGGCGTTCCTCAGATCGTCGAACGTGAAGCGCGAGACGTCGCCTTGCGCGGTTTCGTGGATCAGCGCGACACGTCCGCTGCCGTCGGCCCACTTGTCGCAGACGTCCACGCCGATGTTGTAGCGGGCCGGAACGTCCCACGCGAAGCGGGAGAGCAGGTCTTCGTAGCGGTCGGCGGCGGGCAGCATCGCGTGTCTCCTTGGCATCGATCGTGGCGTTGCCCGAACAGATTACATCGGCATTTCACGCGGACGAAACCACAATGGCGTCTGATGGATAGGGAATGTTCGGGCTCGTGCGACCGGTGCGGCGCCGTGCACGATTACGCAATGACGCATAAGATCACGACAAAACAGTGATGTGACCATGGATTTGCTTCTGATAGCTGCGGGGTTCAGCCTGATCGGAATCGGGGTGCTGGTGGCGTTTGCCCGTCACGTCGATCCGTTGTCCGGCCGTTTCACCGGACGTCTGCGCAAGCGCTGACGCAATTTTTTCCGACCTTCATGTGCGATGGCGCGCGATGCGCGCCGGCATCGCGCGCCATCGGCCGCGCTCAGCGTGCCGGCAGGTAGCGCGCGGGGTCGATCGAACGGCCGCCGTAGCGCAGCTCGAAATGCAGCGCGACGCGATCGCTGTCGCTGCTGCCCATCTCCGCGATCGTTTGCCCCTGCGTGACCGACTGACCTTCCTTCACAAGCAGCGCGCGGTTGTGCGCATACGCCGTCAGATAGTCGGCATTGTGCTTGAGGATGATCAGGTTGCCGTAGCCGCGCAGCCCGTTGCCCGCATAGACGACAACCCCCGGCGCCGCAGCGACCACCGGCGTACCGGCGGCGTTCGCGATATCGATTCCCTTCGACTTCGAGCCGTCGAACGTGCGCACGACGTTGCCCGCGGCCGGCCAGATCAGCGCGATGCTCGCGGCCGGCTTGACGGCCGATTCGACAGGCGCGGACGGTGCGGGGCGGCTGCGGCCCGTGGTGCCCGTGCCGGCGGTGGACGGCGCGGACGCGGTCGACGTGCCGGGCGGCGGCGCGACACGCAGGACCTGACCGACCTCGATCGCGTCGGGGTTCGTGAGCTGGTTCCAGCGCGCGAGGTTCTGCACCGACTGGCGGTTTTCGCGCGCGATCTTGTACAGCGTGTCGCCGCGCTCGACGCGGTAGAACCCCGGGCCGACCGGTGCGGCGCCACATGCGGCGAGCAACGCGGCGCAAGCGGCCGCGCAGAGTCGCTTCGTTGTTGTTTCGAACATTGAGCCTCGCAAGACCCTGCCGCACCGCGTGCGGCAGGCAACACAAAACGTCCGATTTTAACGGGTTCGACCCGCGTACCGCAGTTTGACCGGCGTTCGGCGGTTCGACGCGTGCGGCGTCAGGCGGCGTCGGGCACGACGCGAATGCGCAGCGATGCCGTTTCGGTCGCGCCCGGCGCGAGCATGCGCAGACCGAGGCCGTTGTGGATCGCGTCCGGCAGGCCGAGCCACGGCTCGACGCAGTAGAAGTCGGATTCCGGTTTTTCGGTCCACGTCGTGACCGCGTACCACGGGATCGATCCCGGCACGTCGAGCGCGATCTCGATCGTGCGGCGGCGGCCCGGCATCACGATGCGCACGGGCGCGGACGGCGTGCCGTCCAGGCAGTGGAAGCGGTCGAGAATCTTCGGATCGTCGAGGCGGTAGCGGCCTTCGCCCGGTTCGAGCGGCGTGATGGAGCCGTCCGGACGCTGCTCGCAGCGTCGCGTGCGCGGCAGCTCGAGCGTCGTGACCGCGCGTTCCCGATGCGGCAGCGCGAAGTAGAAGTGGTGGCCCGCGTAGTAGGGCAGCGGCGTGTGGCCGCGATTGGTGGTCGTCAGCGCGACATCGAGCGTATGCGCGTCGGCGAGCCGGTAGACCGCTTCGAAGCGGAAATCGAACGGATAGCTGTCGCGCAGCGCGTCGGTCGCGTCGAGCGTCATCGACAGCGCGGCGCCGTCGGTGGACGGCCGCGCGTCGAACGGCAGATCGCGGGCGAAGCCGTGCATCGGCAGGTCGCGCACCACGCCGGCCGAGTCGCGCCAGCGGCCGAGCTCGCCGTCGACGCGATGGCGGCCGAGAAACGGAAACAGCAGTGGATTGCCGCCGCGCACGCGCGCGAGATTGCTCCAGTCGGCCGTTTCCGGCCAGAAGATGACCGGTTCGCCGTCGATGTCCCATGACAGCAGGCGGCCGCCGAATTGCGGGGCGACGCGGACGAGCGACGGGCCCGCGTGAAGTTCGTGTATGTCGTGTTGCTGAAAAGTCGGCATGGCGAATCGGTATGAACGGGTGGATCGGACGTCGCGCGACGGCGCGCTCCATTATCGCGGCGGACGGCGCCCCGGGAAAACCCTTCTCGGGGAAATTGCGAGTTCTTGAGCGCGGCGACGCTCAGGATAATGCGCATAAACCGGTGATGTTGCCGGGTCATGACACTTTCGTGGAGGGGCCATGGATCTGGCAATGGCAATGGGAATCGCGCTGTTCGGTATGTTCACCGGCAGTACCGTGCTGTTTTTCTATCAGCTCGGCCGCTGACGGCATTTTCTGCCGGATTCGACAAGCCCGCCCTGCAAATGGCGGGCTTTTT
Organism: Burkholderia dolosa; assembly: GCF_902499135.1. Classification (GTDB taxonomy): domain Bacteria; phylum Pseudomonadota; class Gammaproteobacteria; order Burkholderiales; family Burkholderiaceae; genus Burkholderia; species Burkholderia dolosa. The sequence continues at coordinate 48,616 of NZ_CABVPR010000040.1, read as the reverse complement.
GCTTTCCGCGCGCTTACAAATTGCAAGCGTTTGTATGCACTGCCGCAATATTCGGCCAAATGCCTTGGCGCGTTAATCCGGCCTCGGCATAATCGGGGCGCGTTTTTTCGGACGCGCGCCGCGTCGTCCGCCTTTCTTTCCGTTCATCTTCACTAAAGGACCGACGCGTGAGCCTCTGGTTTCTGGTATTCCTGAGCGTCCTGCAGGGCGTGACCGAACTCTTTCCCGTCAGCAGCCTCGGCCACACGCTGCTCGTGCCGGCGCTGTTCGGCATGCACATCGACAAGCATGCGCCGCAGTTGCTGCCGTTCCTGGTTGCATTGCACCTCGGCACCGCGCTCGCGCTGCTGTGGTATTTCCGCGCGCGCTGGATCGCGCTGATCGGCGGCTTCGTCGCGCAGCTCGGCGGACGCAAGAACGACGACGGGCATCTGATGTGGGCGCTGATCATCGGCACGATCCCGACGGGGATCGTCGGTCTGCTGCTCGAGAAGCGCATCGAGCGCGTGTTTCACGACTTGCGGATCGTTGCGGTCGCACTGATCGTAAACGGCGTGCTGCTGTGGATCGGCGATCGCATCCAGCGTAGCCGCGCGCATCAGCCGCCGGAGAAGATGACGTTCAAGCAGGCGTTCTTCGTGGGCCTCGCGCAGATCGGCGCGCTCATTCCGGGATTCTCGCGCAGCGGCCTGACGATGATCGCGGGCAACGCGGCGGGGCTGACGGCGGAGAAGGCCGCGGAGTTTTCGTTCTTGCTCGGCACGCCGATCATCTTCGCAGCAGGCGTGCTCGAACTGCCGAAGCTGTTCCATGCGCGCGACCAGCTCGCCGATGCGCTGCTCGGCGGCGTGCTGACGGCGATCGCCGCGTATCTGAGCGTGCGGTTTCTGATGCGCTATTTCGAAGGGCGCGGACGGCTGGCGTCGTTCGGGCTGTATTGCGTGATCGCGGGGCTGTTCTGCGTGGGCTGGTTCATGTTGCATCCGCAACCGGTTTGATCGCAGGCGCCGCTCGCGCGTAATATCACGCGTTGATCGGGTATAATTTCGGGCTCGGTTCCATGCCGGGCCCGTTTCGTTTCGGGGCGTCGAGTTCAGCGTGTCTGTTGCTCGGGGCCTTGCGCCGATTGCGGTCCGTGTCGCGGGCCGTGTCTTCTCCCTCGACCGCCCTTAGCTCAGTTGGATAGAGCAACGGCCTTCTAAGCCGTAGGCCGCAGGTTCGAATCCTGCAGGGCGGGCCAGCACAATGGATCGGTTGTGATGTTTTTCGCGTCGACTTGCTCCATCTGGTTCTGCCGTGTAACCGCCATGTAACCGGATTTTGTCAACGCACGAGCGTTGCCGCCGCGATGCCGGCGCTTGCGTAGTTATGCTTTGTTATCTTTTGCGTGCGGCGAGCCGGCTCTGCCGGACCAAGCGCTGAGCGTTGACTGTAGCGTCGCGGCCGCCGCACAGAAGTGGAGCCGCACGTCGATTTCGAAACTTCGCTATGCGCGAAGCATGACGTCCCGCAACTTCGCCGTGTCAGCGTATTGCTGGAACTGAACGATTCTGCCGTCGGACAACGTCCAAATATGACAGGCTTGCGCGTCGAGCGCGCGACCGGTCCGACGATGTATGCCCGTATATCGCGCTTCAACCACCACTGATTCCCCGCTGGCGTGAAATCGCACGGGCGTGATCGAAAATGTATGCCAGTCGTCCGGCATCCGATCAAGCAGATTCCGCTTGACGGCGGCCGGGCCTTTCCACGTCGCTTCGTTCGAATACGGACTGCTTTCGGCCTCGTTCCATTCGATCGATGGATCGAATAGGTCGAGCAACGCCGAAACGTTTCCCTCGGCCAGGTAGCGGTAAGCGCTTTTGACGGTATCCGTGGGAGTCATATGTCGGTTCTCCTGATACTCGATCTATCTGTGAGAAATGTGCCGTCCTGGTCCGGTGCGTCGTGAGCGGGCGATGTCATGGCTCGGCACCGCGACCGATGCACCGGACGAGACACGCATGCGAGGCAGGACGGCGATAGTCAGCTAGGCGAGCGGTGCGATGCGACTTGAATGCGCCGCCGCGTACGGCGCGATCTGATAGCCGGGAACCACTGGCTGATCCATGTCGACTTCGCGAGACGCCGCCGCTGTATTCGATACGACCGATGAAGCGGCTTCCGGTAGTGGATACGTGTCGCCGAATTGAGCGAGGAATCGATCCGTTTTCGTTGGATCGCGGCTAATTTCGCGCAACGCCTCCAAATCTCGCACAGTGCGAACTTTCAGTTCCGCCGTCTGGCAGACGAAATTGAAATAGCTCGCGTAGTCGTCGTGGCGTGCTGCGCGATAAGCGGCCAACGCTTGATCGAGCGGCACTTCGCCGCGCAGCCCGCGATCGACGTGCCAGCTGATCAGCTCCGCGTCGCGAAATGCGTGCGTGATGCCCATCGCCGTGACCTGATCTTTGAAGCTACCGGCATCGCCGATGAGCGCCCAGCCGCAGCCGACGTTTTGCCTCTGAAATGCGGGCATCGTTCCGCACGCCTTGAATGGCTCTTCGCGCGTGCCACTACGGACCTTTTCTGCCGTGTCCGGATCGCAGAACTCATATGTCTTGAGGAAATTCTCCTCCGGGTCACGACGAAATTCGTCCCACCACGAACTGGGCCCGTATGTGAGTACCATGTGCGTGCCGTCCGACGTGGGGAAGATCGCCGTGCCGAGGCGCCCGCGGTTGCATATGGTCAATTCGTCCTTGTCGATACCGGAGAAGTATCCGAAATAGGCAAACGTCGAATTCGACCGGTAATCGGTCGTTTCGGCACCGACAGCCTTCGCAAACTGGGAAAAGCGTCCGTCCGCACCAATGACGAGGCGTGCGCTCGCCTGAATCGGCGTGCCTTGTTCGGTGACTGCGTGGATGCCCGTCACCTCGCCATTCTCCACGATCGGACGCGTGAAAGTCGTACGCTCGCGAACATCGGCGCCGGCCGCGGCCGCTGCTCTGATCAATTCGTGATCGAGAAGGAGACGTCTCGGCCCGCAATAGACGTTGGTTGCGCCATTCGCGTCGCCATGCACTTTCCGAAAGCGTTGCTCGATGTCCGCAAGCGGGATCGAGCCGGACATCCTGACGCCCTCGATCGTCACTTCCATATGCGCGAATTTCGGGGTGCGGCTGAGAATAGGCTCCGCGATACCCCAGCGCTTCAGATAGGACACGCCGCGCGGCCAAATGAAATGGGTCGAAAGCGTATCGCGCGGGAATTGCTTCCGGTCGATCAACAACACCTTGTGTCCTTGACGTGCGAGATGCATGGCAGTCGGTGCGCCGGATACGCTGGCGCCGACGACGACGACATCGAACTGTTCCATAAGCCCTCCAGTATTCGGCACAAATCAGCCGTTCGCGACCGAACGGGACTGGGCATCAAACAGGCCGTGTTTGCTGGCGAGTTCGCCGAGCAGATCGACGGTGTGATCGATTTGCTCGCGCGTGTGTCGGACGTTCACGATGAACCTGATGCGGCCGTCATTCTCGGCTACCATCGGATACGCGACCGGCACGGAAAACACGCCGTTCTTGTACAGATCGAAACATATTCTCAGCAGCTTTTTGGTATCCGGTATATAGATCGGCACGATCGGGGTCTGGCTGTGCCTCAGGTCAAAGCCGATCCGCTGCAACCGGGAACGCATGTACCGATTCTTCTCGTGCAGCTCGCGTGCGATGCCCGGTTCGGTCTCGATCACTTCGAGGGCGGCAAGCACGGCCGCGGCGTCCGCCGGGGTAAAGCACGCCTGGAATGCATATGCATTGGCGCTCCATTGAAAATATGATGCGAATCGACGCTCCATTGCGACGAAGCCGCCGATCGAAGCCGTTGCTTTCGAGAACGTGGATGCGATGAAGTCGACCTGGGCGGTGACGCCTTCTTGATGACAGAGGCCTCGTCCTCCGTCGCCGTAAATGCCGAACGAGTGGGCCTCGTCGACGAAGAGCAGAAAGTCGTAGCGCTGCTTCAGCGCAACGACTTCCGCGAGCGGGCAAATATCGCCGCTCATCGAATAGGCCGACTCGACAATCACGACGATCTTGCCCTTGCATTCCCGTTGCGAAATTTCGAGTTTGCGCTGCAGATCTTCGACGGAATTGTGTCGAAACGAAATCCAGCGCCGTGCTGGCGACAGGCGGATGCCATCACGGATGGACGCATGAGATTCATCGTCGATCAGCACGTGATCGTCTTCCTGGCACAGGGCTGCCAGCGCACCCATATTGGCAGTGAACCCGGTGGGGAAAAGCATGACGGATTCCTTCCCCAGCCAGTGCTGCAATTTGGCTTCGATTTTCCGATGCAGAACGTTCATGCCGCCGGAGATAGCCGACGTTCCACAGCCTGTGCCCATTCGGCGAACTGCGCCGACGACTTCCTCGATTACCTTCGGATGGCGATTCAGGCCAAGATAAAGATTGGTCGACCAGATCGAGCAATCATGAGGGGTTTCGTTCAGAGACGTTGCGATGGGCGAGGACGCATCGCTGCCAAGGCAGGAGAATGAGTCGAAGCTGTAGATGCCTTCCCGTAGCTGTTTCTGGCGCAGAGCATCCATCTGCTCGGTAATAATGTCGACATCGCGGATGCCCGACCGCTTGAGGTGCATCATCAAGGTTCCGGTCGTGTTTTTATATATCTCGTCGTCGTGGGAAACGCTGAAATCAAAATTGCCGATTGACGTCATGGTGGCCTCCTGGTCAACAATCGATAAATTTGATGCGAATTTTAATTAAGGCAGTCAATAGGCTCCGACCGGCTTATTGCAGTCGATTTTCGATATATGGTCGGAGCTCAAGCAGCTGTATGGCGCCGGTCTGACGTGACGCCCGTTGATCGGCTCAATCCTTTTGGCCTTCGATCACGATCGCATGCGGCCAATCCCGGTAAGCTCGCAGATCATCGCGGTCCCCATCCGACGATGTCAGGCGATGCCATGCGATGGAGCGAATCCCCGCGTTGTTCAAGGCTTTCTCGATGGAAGCCTTTTTCCAATACCATGCATAAACGCTCCCTTCATATCCCCGATAATTCAGGTCGAGCGTCAAGCGACTGCAGTCTTCATAACTCTGTTTGTCGGGATCGGACGGAGTAAAACGCAGACCGTAGCGTTCGTAGTACTCCGGATTGGGATTGATATCCGGATTGATGGTGACTGCGACGAACCGTCCGCCGGGGCGAATGAGCGACGCCATTTCCGCGCACATGGCGTCAAGTTGCTCAGTATTTGTGGCGTAAGGGAGTACGTAAATACTGAGAAGAATGTCAAATTGACCGATGAGATCGGGCGTGAGAGCAGAAACGTACTCGATATCGAGACGTTCTTGATCTGCGCGGTGTTGAGCATTCTGTCGCATGCCGTCGGTTGGTTCGTAACCCAAAACGCGCGCGGCACCGAGCTTCTTGAATATGCGGGTATAGCCGCCGCCGCCACATCCGAAATCGATGATGGTCGAATTGCGCGGATCACCGACAACGTTTTGAACAGTAGGTGCTTCGAAATACTTTCGGAACGGCCATTCGAACATGTCCTCATATAAATTGAACAATGTCGCGAACTGTTCAGCTTCTACCGATTTCATGCAAATCTCCAAGTACGTCGAGCGTTTGACGTTTGACTGCGTGGGAACGGATTCGGGGTACGGCTGATTTTTAGATCTCAACCTGTCGGAAAGCGAGGCGCAGGCGCTGGAGGGGCGATCAACCCAGGGCGATACTCATCAAATTCCGAACTCAGCGTAACGCAGCTGTCAGCGGCAAAATACTATTAATTCCTCTAGGGTCTGCGCGAATTTTGACCTGCGGTTCGAAATACGCAAGTGAGCGTCGTAAAGGCTGAATATTTGCCGGAGAGACGTGCGTCGGCGACTGGAGTAAATAAGCGCTGATTGCGCTGAAATTCGTGCGTAGCAGCTTGGAGCTTGATTCTGTTCGCTTGCCTCCGTCGAGCTTGCCAATATCAGTGACAGCATCAAGTCGTGCGGCTGTCGTGGGTGCGGGCGCATTTACGCCACCAGTTTCGGCGAGTCCTTATGGAATCCATCAAGCGTTCGTTCCTGTCGCATTGCTGAAGTGTTCAACTATGTCGGCCATTGGCCACGAACGGGTGTCCTGTTAGCGAGCGGATACGGATCTCAACCGGGGGTATGCGTCGATACCGTTGAACGTGAGGCCTGCCTGCTCGAGCATCCGCGCGTCGATGCGATCGCGCCACGTGGGCGGTCGATCGAGTGGGTGGCGGTAATGCTTTTCGGCTAACTCGCTTGGTTTGTGCCCGACGATTTGCGCGCTCATACCGCTCGGCATTTCCACCCCTCGCAGAGACTGCCGAACGATCGGCGCACGGCGTGCAGGCTCAAACGAGCAGGCGAGCCGCGGTCAGGGACGTTGTTGTGTGCGTGACGGGGTTCAGCGAGCCGGCCGTCATGTGCAGTCGAACTGGAAAATACCCATTCGTTACGGCGAGGCGGCGCGGCCAGTAAGGTAGATATATGGCGTCAACGGGATGACGCGGCCAGTGTCTGTCATCCTGCACGGCGCGCCGATGAAATCCATGCGTTGGCTGGTACTGCAAATTTCCGGTCCACTGCCGCTGTCCATGTGGCCGAGTGCGATTTCGTCCGCTGCAGCGGCGACGATGTACCCGATCGTCGAAGGCGCCGGTCGCAGGCTCCCGGACGCCGCCCGCCCACGCGCATAGGTGGCGCCCGCCGCGAGGTGGCTGGCCGAGACGATCGGCGGGCGGCGCGCGCGTGTCCGCGGCGCGGCCCGACGAGATCCGATCGGCGCTGACGGCCGTTTGTCCGGCAGCCTACCAGCTATAGCGATAACCGCCAGCGTCGCTCCATGTTGCACCGTCATCGTCGATGCCGCGCTCAGTACAGTCGCGGCGGCGGCCTTCAGCGTTCCGGCTGCGACGATCGTCGCCTGTCTGCGTATCGGCACCGGCCAGCAGCAACGTGCCGTCGCCCGCTTTCGTGATGCTGCCGGAATCGGAGATCGTCCCGTCGAGCGTGGGCGTCGTGACCGGTCCGGCTCTCTTCATGAAGCCTTCGCAAAAGAACGGCAGTGGGCGAAGCCATGTGCATTCCTTGACGAGATTGACAACGTCGATCACATATTCGCGAATGCCGCGTCAATCAAATGCAGTGAGCGAAGCGGCCGATCATCGGCGAACAGGCCTGTCGTCATGACCTTCTGGCGAGCGTGATCGCGCGTTCGGGGCAGGCCGTCACGCAAAGTCCGCACGACCGGCACGCATCCGCATTCGGCGTATACGCGACTTTCATTCCATGCACGCGGATCTTCATGCGATGCATCAGCCCGAGCGCGCCGTAATCGGCGTCGTCGATTCGCCGGACTTCGAACACGTTTTCCGGGCAAACGGTTACGCAATCGGCCTTGCCTTCGCAACGTTTCAGATCGACGACCGGCGCGATCACGCCCGGCCGTTGCTTGCAGTCGCTCGTTGATTGATCGCGCATGCTCATTCCCCGGTCGACTGGCTGCGCCGCGAGCGCCACGCGTTGCGGAAATGCTCGCGTTCCTCCGGCGTCATGGATTCCCACTTGCGCCAGTGGCGCCGGCCGTGCCACCCGCGGTGTCCGCGGAATCCGCCGAACAGGATGCGGCTCAGCACGAGCAGGCCCAGCGCATGAGCGAAGTCGATCGTCCGCGCGCCGACGAACAGCGCCGGCATCACCCAGTTCCATAGCATCATCACGAGCCATCCGAGCACGCCGATGGCGATCACCGCAAACAGTGCTTTGCCCGCACATCTGATCCGAAAATTCATTCGCCGACTCCTCTAGAGATCCAGTTCGTCATAAATGGGCTGCAGCCGTGCACGCAGATGCAATACCGCATAGCGCTTGCGCGCGAGCAGCGTATTGAGCGCGACGCCGCTTTGTGCGGCCATCTCCTTGAAGGAGCGGCCTTCCAGTTCGTGCGCGACGAAAACGTCGCGCTGATTCGACGGCAACTCGTCGAGCGCGTCCTGCAACGCGTCGAGCAACAACGTGCGCGCATACACCGCTTCCGGGCCGGCGTCGTGCGCGGGTAGCGCAAGATCCAGCCGATACTCGGCGTCCGCGTCGTCGTCGGTGTCGAGCAGGTCGGACAGCGGCTGCTCCTTCTTCTTGCGAAACCGGTCGACGATGCGATTGCGCGCCGCGCGGAACAGCCACGCGCTCGCCTGTTCGATCGCCGCGGGGAGGCGGTAAGCCTGCACGAACTCGTGAAATACGTCCTGCAGAATGTCGTCCGCATCGTCCGGGTCGCTGATTCGACGCCGGATGAAATGCCCGAGTCTCGTTCGTTCTCGCATCACTATCGCGGTGATGTCGCGGTCAGGGTCGGTCATCGTGCGCGTAGTGGGTGGCGATTCCATGCGTGTGAAGACGTTTCAAGCGCGCGAATATTGTGGAGACCGTGAAAAATCGCCGGCTCGGCATGTCGGCTTGCTGCGGGGCGACCAGTCGCCGGCCAGGTAGAGCAGGGGCCCGGCATGTCGATCATGCTGGAAGGCAGGAAAACGCTCATTCCGCCGCTGGGCTTCGATACGCGAACCGGCCGTCTTCCGCGCTCGAAAAACATCGCGATTCGCGCAACCGCGACGGCATCGCAGGCCAACGACCCGAGCAAGGCGCGTCGTTTCGCTCCCGCCCGGTGCTTTCGGCAGGATCGCGACGTCGCTCTACTCGCCGTCCGCCTTGATGAAATCGATGAATGCCCGCAGCGGAGCAGGGACGAAACGCCGCCCCGGGTAGTACAGATACGGACCGGAGAACGGCCGCCACCAGCGCTCGAGCACGGGCTCCAGCGCACCGCTCGCGAGATGCGGCCGAAGCCACTCCTCGTAAAGATGCACGACGCCGAGCCCGGAGCGCGCGGCGTCCACGACGAGATCGACCGCGCCGCCGATCTGCACGACGAGCGGGCCGGACGGATCGACACGGACGACTTCGCCGTCGCGCTCGAATTCCCATAGCGGCATCGTGCCGCTCGCAAACCGTCCGCGCAGGCATGCGTGGTCGAGCAGTTCGCTCGGGTGGCGCGGACGGCCGCGCCGGTCGAGATAGCCGGGCGCGGCGGCGGTCGCGAACCGCTGCGTACGCGGCCCGATCGGTACGGCGATCATGTCCTGCTCGAGGCGCTCGTCGTAGCGAATGCCCGCATCGCAGCCGACTTCGAGAATATCGACGAAGCTTTCGTCGGCGACGATCTCGAGCCGTATGTCCGGATACGCGGCGAGAAAGCGCGGGACGATGGACGGCAGCACGAGCCGCGCCGCGCTCATCGGAACATTGAGCTTCAACGTGCCGGCCGGCCGGTCGCGGAAGCTGTTGACGACGTCGAGCGCGGCCTCGACCTCGCTCAGCGCGGGCGTCAGGCGCGCAAGCAGGCGCTGTCCGGCTTCGGTCGGCGCCACGCTGCGCGTCGTGCGATGCAGCAGCCGCACGCCGAGTTGCGTCTCGAGCCGCCGCACGGCCTCGCTGAGACCGGACGCGCTCGCGCCTACCGTTCTCGCGCCTTCGCGGAAGCCCTTCGCGCGCGCCACCGCGACAAACGCGTTCAGATCGCCCAGATCGACTTGCATTGTTCGTCCTTTCGTACAGGTCGTGCAGATTGTGACGGATTATCGCGCAGCACAACGGAGCGTAACCTGCGGTCACTCATTCGTCACAGGAGCTCGATATGTCCGCCATCGTTCAGTCCGGCACGTTTTCTTTCGCGGGCCGCCGCGTTCATCGCATCGGCTACGGCGCGATGCAGCTCGCAGGGCCCGGCGTGTTCGGCCCGCCGAAGGATCGCGACGCGGCGCTCGCGGTGTTGCGCGAAGCGGTTGCATTGGGGGTCGACCATATCGACACGAGCGATTTTTACGGCCCGCATGTGACCAACCAGCTGATTCGCGACGCGCTGCATCCGTATCGCGACGATCTGCTGATCGTGACCAAGGTCGGCGCGAAGCGCGGCGACGACGGCGCGTGGCTGCCGGCCTTTTCTGCGGAAGCGCTCGCTTCGGCCGTGCACGACAATCTGCGCAATCTGCGCGTCGACGTGCTCGACGTGGTGAATCTGCGGATCATGTTCGACGCGCATGCGCCGGCCGAAGGCTCGATCGAAGCGCCGCTGACCGCGTTGGCGGAACTGCAGCGGCAGGGGCTCGTGCGGCACATCGGGCTCAGTAACGTCACGGCCGCGCAGATCGACGAAGCGCGACGGATCTGCGAGATCGTCTGCGTGCAGAACCACTACAACCTCGCGCATCGCGACGACGACGCGCTGATCGATGCGCTCGCCCGCGACGGCATTCCGTACGTTCCGTACTTTCCGCTGGGAGGTTTCAGTCCGCTGCAGTCGTCGGTGCTCGACGCGGTTGCCGCGCGGCTCGGCGCGACGCCGATGCAGATCGCGCTCGCGTGGCTGCTGCGCCGCGCGCCGAACATCCTGCTGATTCCGGGAACGTCGTCGGTCGCGCATCTGCGCGAGAATCTCGCGGCGGGCGAGCTGGTGCTGCCGGACGATGCGGTGCGCGAACTCGACGGCATCGCGTCTGCGCGTGCATGAGCGCGTCGCGGCGCCGTACGCGGATGCGCTCGTTTCCGGCGACGTGATGCAGCGCGATTCAGGTGCATCGGCCTGAGCGGAATTCGGTGTTCTGCGCGCACGCGGATCGCGCGCGCGAATCGCGGCTGCAGCTGCTGACTCGCGCGGCCGACACGCATGCGACGGTGTTCGCCGCGCACTTCGCGCGGACGTCGGCGGGCAACGTGACGCGCTCGGGCGACGGCTTCGAATGGCGCGACGTCGAGCCGCAGGTGCGGTGACCATTCGACGGCGGCCGTCGCCGGCGTGATCCGACCGTGGTCGCCGGCGGCGGCTTGTCGTTGCAGACGCAACCGTCTGCCGCCGCGGGCTGTCGGATCGACGACGTGTTGCGACTATCAGCGAGCGAGCGCGGCCGCGAAGTCGCGATAGGTGTGCAGCGGACGGCCCAGCATTTTGGTGAGGCGCTCGACGTCGCCGGCCTCCGGCACCATGCCGTCGGTCACGTAGCGCTCGGCCATCAGACGCATCTCGTACGCCATCCATTTCGGCATGAAGCGTGCGAGATTGCTTTCGAACGCGGCCGGATCGTCGCCGCCATATGCGACCGGGCGGCCGAGCGCCTGCGACCAGATGTCGGCGAGCTGCGGGCCGGTCAGCGTGTCCGGTCCGACGAGATTCACGGTCTCGACGGGCAGCTTGGCCGCTGCGTCGTTGCGGCGGATCAGCTCGATCGCCGCGATTTCGGCGATGTCGCGCACGTCGATCATCGCGACGCCCTTGCTGCCGATCGGCATCGGGTAGACGCCGTGACCGACGATCGCGTCCTTGATCATCAGCTCGTTGTCCATGAAGTACGCGGGGCGCAGGATCGTCGCGCTGAAGCCGGTTCGCTCGATCATGCGCTCGGCACCCGACTTCACCGCGAAGTGCGGGACGTTCACGAACCGGTCGGCATGGATGACCGACAGATAGACGACGCGCTCGACGCCCGACCCGCGTGCGACGTTCAGCGTGACGAGCGCCTGCGTGAATTCGTCGGCCGCGACCGCGTTGAGCAGAAACAGCGTGCGCACGCCCGAGAATGCGGTGCGCAGCGAGTCGAGGTCGAGCATGTCGCCCTGTGCGACCGTCACCGCGGCCGGAAAGTCGGCTTTCGACGGATCGCGAACGAGCACGCGCACGTCGGCGCCGCGGCTGACGAGCTGATGAACGACCTGGCGGCCGACTCGGCCGGTGGCGCCTGTTACGAGGATGGTCATGATGTTCACTCCTGGATGAAGGTTGGCTGCCCACGTAAGTTAGGTGATCCGCATACGGTCCGGAAGATGTGTTAAATAGACGGCGTGTCTCACTGGTGGAACGCTATGGACCTGCTCGCACTCGCCGATTTCAATCTCGTCGCCCGTCATGGCAGCTTCGGCGAGGCCGCTCGTGCGGCGGGCCGGCCGAAGGCGACGCTGTCCCGTCGCGTGACCGAGCTGGAGAACGCTCTGCATCTGCGGCTGTTCGAACGCGGCGCGCGCGGCGTGAAGCTCACGCAGGAAGGGCGTGCGCTCTACGAGCGCACGGGTGCGCTGCTCGCCGAGCTTGTCGATAGCGCGTCGGCGATCGCGTCGGGCGGCGAGCGGCCGCGCGGCCGGCTGCGCATCAGCGCACCGGCGCTTTTTTCGCAGCTCGCGATGAGCAAGCTTGTCGCGACGTTCGCGCTCGCGTATCCGGACGTGCGGCTGGAAGTGACGACCGAAGATCGCGCGGTCGACATGGTCGAGGAGGGGTATGACCTCGTGATTCGCGTCAATCCCGCGCGGGACGAAAGCCTGATCGGGCGCGTGTTTCTCCGGGATCGGCTCGTCGTCGTGGCGGCGCCGGCGCTCGCGCGTCCGACCGACGGCTCGGCCGTTCCGGCCGTCGTTCGCGGTGACGGCCCGCGAAACGCGTACTGGGATGTCGTCGACCGGAATCGGAAACGGCGGATAGCGATTGCGCCGGTCGCTCATCTGTCGTCGCTGATCATGGTTCGCGATACGGTGCGGTTCGGCGTAGGCGCCGCTTGCCTGCCACTGTCGCTGGTGAGCCGAGACGTGGCCGAAGGCCGGCTCGTGCATTGGGGCGACGTGGAAGGCTCCGAAGTCGCGCTATGGGCGCTTTATCCGTCGAGGCGGCTGTTGAGCGCGCGGGTGTCGGCTTTTCTTCAGCACCTGAGTGAAGCGTTTCCGCTGGGCACGCCGGAGGAATTGGCGGGGTATATCGGAGCGGGGATGTGACGTGGAGACGGCAGTTGTCGTCCTTCACGGCGGGATGGCGGCGTGCGCGCGGCCGCACCGCCGTTCTAGCGCGCGCCGTGACCGCACCGCGCGGCGCGCGAGCGTTCGCACGGTAGCGCGATATCTCGCGCGCGTGTGCGCGACCACGCCGGCACACCTCGTCGGAAAGCGGCGACACGCGGTGCGGCCGGCTCGAGCGCCGGCCGCGTGCTCGTCGTTCGCGAAAATCCTGTAGCATCGCCAGCGTACTTCCCTGGGCATGCGGCGTCCGTCGCGGCATGTCCGGTGTTCCCGTCTATCGCGGCATCGTCGGCACGCAGCGGCGATGCCACTCCGCGTGAGGTTCAGCATGCGCCGCATTGGACTTGTCGTCGTCCCCCAGTTCCAGGTGATGAGTCTGCTCGCGTTGTCCGTTTTCGACATCGCCAATCTTCGAGCGGGACGAAAGCTGTACGAAGTCAGCGTGATTTCCGAAGACGGCGGTCCGGTCGAGGCTTCGTTCGGCATGATCGCGTCGACGAAGCCGGCGCTGGTGTCGGAGCTTCATACCGTGTTCGTCGGCGCGTCGCTGTCGACGCCGCCGCTCACGGACCGCATGCGCGAACTGCTGCTCCGTCTGTCGGACAACGTCGAGCGTATGGCGTCGATTTGCCTCGGCGCGTTTCTGCTGGCGGAAGCCGGGCTGCTCGACGGCCGGCGCGCGACCACGCACTGGGCTTTCGTCGATCGATTCAGGGATCGCTATCCTGCCGTGTCGGTCGAGAAGGACTGCATCTTCGTGCGCGACGGCCGCGTGTGGAGTTCGGCCGGAATGAGCACGGCGATGGACATGGCGCTCGCGATGCTCGAGGACGATCTCGGCGCGGACGCCGCGCTGCAGGTCGCGAAAGACCTCGTGCTCGAGCGCTGGCGGCGCTCGGGATCGCAGCCGCAGAACTCGGTGCTGATCGACCATCCGGCGCGCTCCAATCGAATCCACGACGTCATCACGCACATCCGGACGAATCTCGGCACGAATCTGACCGTCGAAAAACTGGCCGACGTCGCGCGCATGAGCAAGCGCCAGTTCACGCGCCGCTTCAAGGACGAAACGGGCCTCACGCCTGCGAAGGCGGTCGAACGCATCAGGCTGGAGACGGCGCGGGATTTCGTGACGAGTTCGTCGTGGACCATCGACACGATTGCGCGCGAAACCGGCTACGCGGATCCGGAGCGCATGAGGCGATCGTTCGTCCGCGCATTCGGCCAACCGCCTCAGGCGCTGCGGCGCCAGCGCAAGCCGGAGCGCACCGGCGCCGACTGACGCGCGCGCCGGCGCGTATCGCTCGCTGCGCAATGCAGCATGACGCGAAACGAGGGAATTGAGTCCCTCCGCATACGCGCTTCATCAATAGAATGTTTGCTGTTCGGGCCGGCATCGGTCCCGGGCAGCGTTGTCCTGTCGCGGCGTCGCGGGTGTCGGCTCGCCGCGTCGGGCCAGCGCGCCCGCGCCGGGTGACCGGCGGTCGTGCGTGCGGGTTCGTCTCGCGCCGCGGCCCCACGACGCGATGTTCATCGCGGGCTCGTCGACGACGGATCGTCCGCTTGACACCCGGTAACTTGCGAAACAGCCAATGCAGCAGATTTCACGCCGATCGTTCGAGATAGTTCACGTGAGCCGGACGTACGAGCTGCCGGCCACCGATTTCATCGCCGCGTTCGACGGCGTGCTCGGTACGCTCGACCGGAACGCGCTGACGCTGATGCGTGACGATCCGGCCGCGGCCGCGCGGCAGATCGAAGTGATGCAAGGGCCGCACGGCCTGATGCTGTTCGACAAGCTCGACCACGGCGTCCTGTTCGCGATGAGCGGCCGGCCGCGCGTTGCGTACCGGTATCACGTGGGCAATCCGCTGATCGCGTGGCGGATGACGCGCATCGATGTCCGCGCGGCGCTCTATGCACCTTTGACGGTCCTGATCGACGGCGCGGACGATGCACGAACGCGAATCGAATACGACCTGCCGTCGACGGTGCTCGGCCAGTTCGGAAACGGCGACGTCCGATCGGTCGGGCTCGAACTGGACGACAAGCTGAACGCTGCGATCGAAGCGGCCGCGCAGTGCGCGGCAGCGCGCACGCAGCAACGATGACGCGTGTCCCGCACGGGCAGCGCGCGCGTGCCGGCGACGAACGATAACGGAATGGATGGTTGGGACACACGCTATGTCAAATGCAGCAACGCAAGACGATTCGGCTGGCGTCGTCTACATCGTCGACGACGATTCGTCCGTGCGTGCGTCGCTCGATACGCTGCTGCGTTCGATGGGACTGCGCGTCGTGACGTTCGCGAGCACCGGCGAGTTTCGCGCGGCAAGCTGGCAGGACGCGCCGAGCTGCCTGCTGCTCGACGTGCGGCTGCGCGGCGAGAGCGGACTCATGTTCCAGCAGGCGCAGGATCGCCCGGCGCTGCCGATCGTGGTGATGACCGGCTTCGCCGACGTCGAGGTGTGTCGCAAGGCGCTGAAGGGCGGTGCGATCGACTTTCTGGTCAAGCCGTTCACGGATCAGGAACTGATCGATGCCGTGAATCTCGCGCTGTCGCTCGACGCGGCGCGGCGAACCGAGAACGATGCGCGCAAGCGCCTGCAGCAGTCGTTCGAGCTTCTGACGCGCCGCGAGCGCGAAGTGCTGTCGTATGTGATCAGCGGTGCGCTGAACAAGCAGATCGCATCGCATCTCGGGTTGAGCCTGATCACCGTCAAGCAGCACCGCGCGTCGGTGATGCGCAAAATGAATGCGTCGTCGCTCGTGGATCTCGTGCGCAAGTCCGAGGCGATCGGCGTGCAGCTATCGGATAGCCGCTCGGCCGCGTGACCGGCTAACGCAACGACGGATTCCGGCTGCGCCGCGCCCGCCGACTCGACGGCGCCGCTCGCCGGATGCAGTTTGCGACGCTATCGGCTGCGGTCGTGACGCAATGCGTGCGTGCCGTCATCCGCGGGCGCCGGCAGCGCGAACGAGAAGCAGCTGCCGACGCCCGGCTCGCCATGTGCCCACATCCGTCCGTGGTGCGCTTCGACGATCGCGCGTGCGACCGTCAGTCCCATTCCCATCCCGTCGCGCTTGCTCGTGAAGAACGGCTGAAACAGCTGATCGACCTTTGCCGGCTCGACGCCCGGCCCCGTATCGCGCACGTCGAAGACGACTTCGCCCGCCGCTGCGACGACCGTCACGGCCAGCACGCGCTCGCGCGACGGACCCATGTCGATCGCCTGAATGCCGTTCAGCAGCAGATTCGCGAGGACTTGCTGGATCTGTACCGGGTCCGGCCAATACGCGTATGTCCGGATCGACGCTGCTGTCGACACGAACGTCCTTCGCGCCCGCTTCCGGCGCGATCAGGAACAGCGCCGCCTTTACCGATTCGACCGCCGGAAAGTCGATGAACTGCACCGGCGCCTTGCCGATGAAACCACGAATCTTCCGGCATATCTCGATCGCGTCGCGTGCCCAGCGCGCCGCGTTCGCGATCGCGGCCGACGCTTCGTCGACGTTCGGCTCGTCGCGCGACAGCCAGCGCAACGATGCGTCGGCCGCCGCGCTGGCCGCCGATAGCGGCTGACTGACTTCGTGCAGGATCGACGCCGACATTTCGCCGAACAGCGACACGCGTGTCGCCCGCGCCATTTCCGCACGCAGCGCTTCGAGCCGCTCGGCGTTCTCCTTCTGTTCGGTGACGTCGAACGCGTAGAAATGGAGCCGCCGATAACCTTCCTCGTCGTTCGGCAACGAGCAGCGCCACACGATCGGCACGGTGCGGCCGGCGAACGTGACGAGCGTGCGTTCGCCCTGGCAGGCAGGTTTGTTCTCGTAGATCGCGCGCAGCACGGCACTGTTGCTGAGGCGGTCGGCCGGCAACAGGATTTGCGCATGCGCGAGGAAATGCTCGCGCGATTGCGCGTCGAACAGTGCGACGACGGCGTCGTTTGCGGCGACGAACGAATGCAACGCACGCAGGTTCGAGACGGCTTCCGGATGCGCGTCGAAATAGCGGTCGATATCGGCGACGCCCGATGCCTGCAGTTCCTTGATCGCGCGATATACGCGCGACCAGTCCTCGATCAGGATCGGAATCGGCGCGCTGAGGAACAGCTCGCTTTCCGCGGGATTCGACGAAGTGAACGGGTCGGGCGCGATGGCGGCAAGCGTGGACATGGCGACACGGATGGAACGCTAAGACCTCGCGCGATGCGCGCGAAGCCGGATGATGGAGGGGGACGGCGGAGCGGACGGCATGCGTCGGCCGTCTTCGACGTAGCTGCCACTATAAGGCAGATGAGCGCGTGCTGCTCGGCCCACGTCGCGATGCGTGCGTTTGCGCGCGTCGTTTTCGTCGTCACGCGTGCGATGTTTTCTGCGGCCGACATGCGTCTTGCGCGGCGCCGGTGCACACCTTGGTATGAGCGATCAGAGACCACGGACTGATGGAGCGTGCGCGGCCGTTTCAATAGACTCGGTGTCGTAGCGAGCGATGCAGTCAACGTCGGCAGTCGGGACGATACGACGTGTGTGCGGCGTTCGCACACCGGAGCCGGTTGCCGCGATCGCGGCAGACGGGCATTCGATGCGACAAGGACGGGCGAAATGACGCAAGCAACGATTGCACAGGACGATGTATTCGAAAGGGCACTGATCCGCTTGCTCGATCCGTCGGGCATGCCGGCCGCACGCAACGGTACGGTGTCGGCCGGCCGCCGTCGTCCGGCTCGCCGCATGCGGGCGGACGGCAAGCCGGATGACGATACGCGGGCCGGCGCGCAGATCACGATCGTCGAGATTCTGTCGAGGACGTCGGTCAGCGTGCGTTGGAGCGATCCGCGATCCGGGCATTTCGGTGAACAAGTGTGGCATTGCGTGATTGCACGGACGTCGTCGCGATGTGTGCTGACCGGCGTGCCGATCAATCGCGGCGATCGCGTGTATCGGCCGCGCGGACGCGGCCGGACCGTTCCATGCAACTGGGACCGGATGATCCATGCGGCTGCCGTGACGCCGTTGCCGGCAAGCGATTGCCCGCTGCAAGCGGCGTCGCGGTATCGGCTCGAGCGGACCGGCGACGTCGACCGTGACCGGTCGGAGCGCGCGTGAGCGGCGACGCGCGCGACGCTCGCGAGCGGTGCATCGTCGTGCGCCCGGTATTGCGGCAACCATACCTCGGCATGATTGTGACGCGCCGGTGCCGCCGATACGCTCGCGGTTACACGGTGACGCTTCCCAGCGTGAAGCCGAGAGCCTGGCGTCATGCGGGAGACTCTGTGCACGACAAGACGGTTTGCATCATCGACGATGAAATGGCGATGAGACAGGCGCTGGAATCGCTCGTCCGTGCGATGGGCGCGCGGGTCCGGCAGTACGCGTCCGCCGAAGCGTTTCTCGAACACGGCCGCGATGCGCCGTCGCACTGCATCGTATGCGACGTGCAGATGGCCGGGATGTCCGGCATCGAGTTGCTCGCATGCCTGCGTGCCGAGCGCTGCGACGTGCCGGTCATTTTCGTGACGGGGCACGTGACCGCGGACCGGCTCGCGGAGGCGGCGCGTCTCGGCGCGTTATGCGTGCTGGAAAAGCCGTTCGATCCGGCCGAACTCGCGCAGTGGATGAGCCGCGCGCTCGCAGCGCGTTGACGCGCGCTCGTCCGTACATCGCGACGGCAGCGGGCGGACCGTATCGGCGCCGTTCGTGCGGGACGACGAATCGGCCGCAGCCTATCCGTGGCGTCGAACGCTCGACGACACGACTTGCTTGAAAACGACGGGAGGATCTTGATGAAAAACGATACGCCGAGCCTCAGCGCCAGAACGCAGTTCGTCGACGTCGACGGGCGGCGTCTCGCGTACCGCACCATCGGCAGCGGCACGCCGCTCGTGTTGTGCGTGCGCTTTCGCGGGACCATGGACACATGGGATCCGCTGTTCCTCGACAGCCTCGCCGAGCGCGGCTTCCAGGTCACGATCTTCGACTACAGCGGCCTCGGACAGTCCACCGGCGAGCGCACGTATCACCCCGCATCGCTCGCGAAGGACGCGATCGATCTGATCGTCGCGCTGAAGCTGGGGAAGGTCGTCATCGGCGGGTGGTCGGTCGGCGGAATGGCCGCGCAGATCGTGCTTGCGCAAGCATCTCAGCTCGTCACGCATGCGGTTCTGATCGCGACGACGCCACCCGGGCCGCTCGTGAAGCCGGGCGAGCAGCTGTTCTACACGATGGCCAGGCGCGAGAACGACTTCGAGGATTTCGTCACGCTGTTCTTCGAACCGACGTCGGCCGACAGCCGTGCGGCGGCGGAACGGGCGGCCGCGCGCGTCGCGCAGCGCAAGGTCGATCTGAGTCCGGCCGTGCCGGTCGAGTGGGCGGGACAGCAGGTCGGCGACGGCCCGAAGAACCCGGTGTTCCCCGTGGCCGCAGTGCTCGATGCGCTGAAGTCGACGTCGATCCCGGTTCTTCATCTGGGCGGCGATCACGACATCGTGTTCCCGGTCGAGAACTGGTACGCGCTCAACGGCCGGCTGCCGACGCTGCATGTCGTCACGCTGCCGCGCGCGGGGCACGGGCCGCAGCTTCAATATCCGCAGGCCTGCGCAGCACATATCGCGGCATTCGTCGGCAACGACGTCGGCTGAGCGCCGCCGGAAGATCCGCGCGCCGGCCGTACTTCGGTCGGGCGGCGCGCCGGATCGCTTCGACAACACACTCGCATTTATCAGGATCGCAAATGGAAGATCTGGTTGATTTCGCCATTCGCGCGGCAGGCGGCATGGAGCGCTTTCGAAGCTTCCGCAGCGTGTCCGCGCAATTGCATCACACGGGCGTGATCTGGAAGCTGAAGCAGCGCGACGGCGTGCTGACCGATTCGCGCGTGACGGTGCAGCTGCACGAGCAGCGCGTGTCGCACGCGCCATTCGCGCCGACCACGGACCATTCGGTCTATACGCCGTCGCGCGTCGAGATCAGGCGCGCCGACGACAGCGTCGTCGATACGCTCGACGATCCGCGCGCATCGTTCGACGGCTACGACATGGAGACGCCTTGGTCGAACGCACAGCTCGCATACTTCGCCGGCTACACGATGTGGACGTATCTGACGTCGCCGTTTCTGCTGCGTCACAGCGGCGTGCGCAGCCGCGAAATCGAGCCGTGGAAGGTCGACGGCTTGCCGTGGCGGCGGCTGCGTGTCGAGTTTGCGCCGGAGATCGCGACGCACAGCGCGGTCCAGACCTTCTATTTCGACGCGGACGGACTGCTGCGCAGGCACGACTACGAGGTCGACATCCAGGGGCGCAACGCGGCGGCCCGCTATCTCGACGATTACGTCGATGTGCAGGGCATCCGCATGCCGACGCGCTTTCGCATTTATCCGCGAACCGCGGACAACGTCGCACTGCCGGCGCCGCTGATCGTCGGCGTCGATCTGTCGAACTTCCGTTTCGAGTAACGAGGAAAACATGACACATGCAACGACCTACCGCGCCGCGGTCGTGACCGCGCCCGGACGACTGGAGCTGGTGGACCGGCCGATTCCCGAGCCCGCATACGGGCAGGTACGCATCCGCGTCGAAGCGTGCGGCGTATGCCACTCCGACAGCGCGACCGTCGAACGGCACGCACCGGACGGGGCGCCGCCGCGCGTGCCGGGCCACGAGGTCGTCGGGCGCATCGACGCGGTCGGCGGCGGCGTCGAAGGCTGGCAGATCGGCCAGCGCGTCGGCGTCGGCTTTCTTGCCGGCGAAGACCGCACCTGTTCGTCGTGCCGGCACGGCGACGTCGTCAATTGCGAGAACCCCGTGATCACCGGGATGACGACCGATGGCGGCTACGCGGAGATCATGCTGGCCGAAGCGCGCGGCCTCGTTCGTGTGCCGGACGATCTCGACGCGGCCGAGGCCGCGCCGCTGCTCTGTGCGGGCCTCACGACGTTCAACGCGTTGCGCAATGCCGGTGCGCGGCCGGGCGACGTGGTCGCGATCCACGGGCTCGGCGGGCTCGGCCATCTCGCGGTGCAGTTCGCGAACAAGATGGGTTTCTACACCGTCGCGATCGCACGCGGCGAGGACAAGGCCGCGCTCGCATCGCAGCTCGGCGCGCATCGCTATATCGATGCACGTGCCGACGACGTTGCCGTCGCGCTGCGCGCGATCGGCGGTGCGAAGGTCGTGCTCGGCACCGCGCCGACCGGCCCCGGCATGGCCGAGACCGTCGCCGGGCTGTCCGCGCGCGGCAAGCTGATCGTCGTCGCGGTGCCGGGCGAGCCGATCGCGGTGAACGCGGTCGACCTCGTGTTCGGCGGCCGTTCCGTCGTCGGTGCGCTGACCGGGACCGTGGCCGACAACGAGGAGACGCTCGCATTCGCGAAGCTGCAGAACGTTCGACCGATGATCGAGACGTTCCCGCTCGAGCAAGCACAGGCCGCATACGACCGCATGATGCGCGCGGATGTCCGGTTCCGCGCGGTACTGACGATGAATTCCGAATCGAAAGGAGTGGCCGCATGAACGCGATCGCCCGATCCATCATCGACGCGCACGGCGGTCTCGAGCAGTGGCGCCGGTTTCGCCAGGTTCGTGCGCGCCTCGTGCAGGGCGGCGCACTGTGGAGCCTCAAAGGTCAAGCCGGCGTGCTGGACGATACGACGGTGACCGTCGCGACCGATCGGCAATGGGCGTCGCATGCGCCGGTCGGCACGGTGGCCGCGCGCAGCGAATTCACCGGCGAGCGCGTCGCGCTGCTCGATTCGTCGGGGCGCGTGCTCGCGGAACGCGAGCATCCGCGCCGATCGTTCGACGGGCATACGCTCGAAACCGCATGGGACGAGCTGCAGCTCGCGTTCTTCGCGGGATGTGCGATGTGGACGTATCTGAATGCGCCGTTCGTGCTCGCATGGGACGGCGTGAGCTGCGACGAGGACGGGATCTGGAACGAGCACGGGGAATCCTGGCGCAGGATTCGCGTGCGCTACCCGGACACGCTCGAAGTGTTCAGCAAGACGCAGACGATCTATGTGGGGCCCGACGACCTGATCCGGCGGCTCGACTATGACGTCGAAATCGCGGGCAACACGCCGGGCGCGCATTACGTCAGCGACTACACGACCGTGTCGGGCATCCGCTTCCCGACCAAGCGGCGCATCTACCCGCGAACGCCCGACGGGCACGCGCTGCCGGAACCGCTCGTCGTATCGATCGACCTGCACGACATCGCGCTGAGCTGAGCGCCAAAACGGCGCGCTTCGCGCGCACATCGAGGATCGAACCATGACCGCAATCACTTCGTCCGTCGCACCGACGCGTTATGTCGATGCGTGCGGCGTGCGCTACGCGTATCGCCGCTTCGGCAATGCCGACGGCGGACTTCCGCTGCTCTGTCTGCAGCACTTCACCGGCACGCTCGACAACTGGGATCCGGCGATCGTCGATGCGCTCGCACAGGACCGCGAAATCATCCTGTTCGGGAACGCCGGCGTCGGCCGCTCGGGAGGGACGGTGCCGACGTCGGTCGCGCAGATGGCCGAACACGTGCTGCGTTTCGTCGACGCGTTGACGCTCGCCCGCCTGCACGTCCTCGGCTTCTCGCTCGGCGGCTTTCTCGCGCAGGACATCGCGATCGCCAGACCAGCGCTCGTCGAGCGGATGATCGTGTCCGGCAGCGCGCCCGAAGGCGGCGAAGGCGCGGGCATGGACCGTCCGGAGCTGCTTGCGATCTATACGGACGGCGAGATGCCGATGAGCGAAAAGCTCAAGCGGCTGTTCTTCCCGGCGACGCCGGCCGGCCAGGGAGCGGCCGCCGCGTTCGTCGCTCGCCTCGATGCGCGCAGCGCGGAGCGCGATCTGCCGGCCGGGCCGGAAGTCGCCTCCGCGCAATTGCAGGCGATGATCGCGTGGGCCAACTGGAGCGGCGACGTGGCCGGCAAGTTGGGCCGGATCCGGCAGCCGGTCCTCGTGACCAACGGCGACGACGATCGCATGATTCCGACCGCGAACAGCTTCGTCCTCGCGGAAGGTTTGCCGAACGCGACGCTGATCGTCTATCCGAATGCCGGCCACGGTGCGCTGTTCCAGTACGCACCGACGTACGTCGCCCATGTGCGGGAATTCCTGCGCGGCGCGTGAGCGCAGACCTTCGTTCGCCACTTCAGGGAGTCATTGATGAAAGCCATCGTTTATGCGCAGGCCGGTCTGCCGATCGACGATCCGAACGCGTTGTACGACACGGACATGCCGGTGCCGACGCCCGGCCCGCGCGATTTGCTCGTGAGGATCGACGCGATCGCCGTCAATCCTGTCGATTCGAAGCTGCGTTTCGGCGTGCCGCCGAGCGGCCCGCGCATTCTCGGCTGGGACGCGGCCGGAACCGTCGAGGCGGTCGGCAGCGACGTCGAACAGTTCCAGCCGGGCGACAAGGTCTGGTATGCGGGCGATATCACGCGGCCCGGCAGCTACGCCGAGTACGGGCTCGTCGACGAGCGTATCGCGAGCCGCCGGCCGGCCACGCTCGGCGCCGCGGATGCCGCCGCGCTGCCGCTCACCGCCATCACCGCGTGGGAGCTGCTGTTCGACCGGCTGAAGGTCGCCGAGCGCGGCGGCGCCGGGCAGAGCCTGCTCGTGATCGGCGCCGGCGGCGGCGTCGGATCGATTCTCGTGCAGCTCGCGCGCAAGCTCACGGCGCTGACCGTGATCGGCACGGCGTCGCGGCCGCAGACGCAAGCGTGGGTCGCCGAACTCGGTGCGCATCATGTGATCGACCATCGCGGGCCGTTGCGGCCGCAACTGACCGGCGTCGGCATCGAGCACGTCGATCACGTGATCAGCCTCACGCATACCGACACGTACTACGCGCAGATCGTCGATGTGCTGAAGCCGCAAGGCCAGCTCGCGCTGATCGACGATCCGGACGCGCTCGATGCGATGCCGCTGAAGCGGAAATCCATCTCGCTCCATTGGGAGTTCATGTTCACGCGCTCGATGTTCCGCACGCCGGACATGGATCGTCAGCATGCGCTGCTCGCGCGCGTGGCGGCACTGATCGACGACGGCGTGCTCAAGAGCACCGTCGGCGAACATCTCGGCAAGATCGACGCGGTCAATCTGCGGCGCGCGCACGCGCTGCTCGAAGCAGGACGGGCGAAAGGCAAGATCGTGCTGGAAGGGTTCTGAACGCCCATCGAATCAACGACGACGAGATCATCATCATGAGCACCATCACGACGAAAGACGGTACGCAAATTTTCTACAAGGACTGGGGCGCCGGCCAGCCGGTCGTGTTCTCGCACGGCTGGCCGCTCAACGCGGACGCGTGGGATGCGCAGATGCTGTTCCTGCTGCAGCACGGCTACCGCGTGATCGCGCACGACCGGCGCGGTCACGGCCGCTCGGGACAGCCGTTCGCCAGCAACGACATGGACACGTATGCGGACGACCTCGCTGCGCTGCTGGATGCGCTCGACGTGCGCGAAGCGACGCTCGTCGGCCACTCGACCGGCGGCGGCGAAGTCGCGCGCTACATCGGGCGGCATGGCACGAAGCGGGTCGCGAAAGCCGTGCTGATCGGCGCCGTGCCGCCGATCATGCTGAAAACCGATGCGTACCCCGGCGGCTTGCCGCTGGACGTATTCGACGGGATTCGCCGCGGCGTGGCCGCGAACCGTTCGCAGTTCTATCGCGATTTAGCCGTGCCGTTCTTCGGGTTCAACCGGCCGGACGCGACAGTGTCGGCGGGCACCGTCGACGCGTTCTGGGCGCAGGGGATGAGCGGCGGCATCCACGGCCAGTACCAGTGCATCCGCGAGTTCTCGGAGGTCGACTACACCGAAGACCTGAAGAAGATCGACGTGCCCACGCTGATCCTGCACGGCGACGACGACCAGATCGTGCCGATCGACAATGCGGGACGGCTTTCCGCACGGATCGTCGAGCACGCGACGCTGAAGGTGTACGAAGGTGCGTCGCACGGCATGTGCGTCGTCGATGCCGATCGCGTGAACGCCGACCTGCTCGCGTTCCTGCGGTCGTGACGCACGTTCGGCGCGGATTCATATGTTTCGAGTCGGACGAATAGAACCTGGAGAGCAGAATGGCAGACGTCAAGCGGGTTGAATACCTGTTTCTGGGCGGTGGCAAGGGCGGCAAATCGCTCGCGATGGATTTGGCCCGTCAAGGCAGGCGAGTGACGGTGATCGAGCGCGGGATGATCGGCGGGTCGTGCATCAACGTTGCATGCATTCCGAGCAAGGCATTGATCCACCATGCGCGTTCGATGCATGCGTGGCGCGAAGCGGCGAAACGGGACGATGTCACCGCCGACATGGCGGCCGTTTCAGATTACGTCGCGTCGGTCGTGAGCGGAATGGTCGACGTCAATCGTCGGGCGTTCGAGCAGTCGGGGCTCGAACTCGTGATCGGGACCGGGCGCTTCGTTGCACCGCGAACCATCGCGGTGCGGGCGGCCGACGGGACCGAAACGGTCTACGAGGGCGAGAACGTCTACATCAACACGGGTACGGTCGCGTCGATCCCCGACGTGCCGGGCCTGCGGGACGCGCAGCCGCTCACGCATGTCGAGGCGCTGCGTCTGACGGCGCTTCCGCAGCATCTGGTCGTCATCGGCGGCGGCTATATCGGACTCGAGATGGCACAGGCGTTTCGGCGGCTCGGCAGCGCGGTGACGCTCGTCACCGATACGCCGCGCGTCGCGATGCGCGAGGACGAGGATGTCGGCACGGTGATTCAACAGGCGCTGACCGACGACGGCATCCAGCTGCAGCTTGCCGCGCAACTCGTCCGCGTGCACGGAAAGAGCGGCGAAAGCATCTCGGTCAGTCTGGCCGACGGCAGTACGGTCGAAGGCTCGCATCTGCTCGTCGCGACCGGGCGCACGCCGCAGACGCACGGGATCGGACTCGAGCTCGCCGGCGTCGAGATCGACGAGCGCGGCTTCATCAAGGTGGACCACCAGCTGGCGACGACTGCGCAAAGCACGTGGGCAATCGGCGAAGTTGCCGGCACGCCGATGTTCACGCACGCGTCGTTCGACGACTATCGTGTGCTGAAAGCCGGTATCGAACGGCGGCCGGCGAGCACGGCGGCACGCATCGTCCCGTACGCGCTGTTCATCGATCCGGAGCTCGGCCGTATCGGCCTGAACGAAACGGACGCACGCGCGCGCAACATCGACGTGCGGGTCGCGAAGCTTCCGATGGCGTCGGTGCCGCGGGCGCGTACCGACGGAAACACGCGCGGCTTCATGAAAGCGCTGGTGGCGCCGGACACGGGGCGCATTCTCGGCTTCACGATGCTCGGTGCCGGAGCCGGCGACGTGACGACCGCGGTGCAGATGGCGATGCTCGGCGGATTGCCGTATACGGCCGTGCGCGACGCGATCATCGGGCATCCGATCGTTTCCGAAGGGCTCAACTTGCTGTTTGCGACGCTGCCGTGAAACGGAAATAGTTTCGATCGCGTCGCGTGCGGGGCGCGACGTGCGGGATCGGTCCGCATGTGGCGACCGCCGACGATGTGCGGCGCAACTGGCCTGCTGTTTTGCCGACGATGCCGGCGCGAGCAATCGCGCCGGCGTTTTTGTTTTGCGGGGGAGCGCCGGGACCGGTATGGACAGGCCGCAGTAGTCGATCGGCGTCGGTGCGGCCGCAGCGCTGTCGGCTAGGACAAGTTCGAAGCGTCGCTCGCTTACCCTCGCAAATTTGTCAGGAAACGGTCGGCCTCGAGTGAGGTAATATTCGCCCGAAATTCATTAACAATACGGTCGATATTTTCGGCTGACAGCGTTCGTCATTCCGTCCGGGGGCGGAATTGCCGTCGGCTCGCTACAGCGGTCACGCACTTCATTGAGGTGCGCCAGTGCCGCCTGTATGCCGACGATGACGGTCTTCACTCTGTCTTTCGACAATGCGACTCGATTCCAGACGATGTTCGACACCGTGAGAGCGGGTCGAACGAATCGCGAGTAGACCAGAATCATGAATAAGAACCAATATCGGCTGGTGTACAGCCGTGCGCGCGGTATGCTGGTTGCCGTCGAAGAGACGGCCAGCAGGACGGGGAAAACAAATACGGGCGAGACTCGCCGTGCAGTGAAGCGCGGCAATGGGCATCCGCCGGCGATGTTCGCGTTACGGGTCGCTGCATTCGGCGCGCTGGTTGCAGCCGGCATGAGTCCGATGTGGGCGAATGCGCAGATCGTCGGCGCGGGGCCTCACGCGCCCGCGGTGGTGCAGACGCCCAACGGCCTGCCACAAGTCAACATCAACAAGCCGAGCGCCGCCGGCGTGTCGCTCAACACTTACAACCAGTTCGACGTTCAGAAGAACGGCGCGATCCTGAACAACGCGTCGACGATCGTCAACACGCAGCAAGCCGGCTATATCAACGGCAATTCGAACCTGAGCGCGGGGCAGGCGGCGCGCATCATCGTCAACCAGGTCGACAGCACGGCAGCCAGCCAGATCAAAGGGTATGTCGAGATCGCGGGAAGCCGCGCGGAGATCGTGCTCGCCAATCCGGCCGGGATCGTCGTCGACGGCGGCGGTTTCATCAATACGTCGCGTGCCGTTCTGACGACCGGTGTGCCGCAGTTCGGCGCGGACGGTTCGCTGACGGGCTTCAACGTGAATCGCGGCCTGGTGACCGTGCAAGGCGCGGGTCTGGACGCATCGACCGTAGATCAGACCGACATCATTGCGCGTGCCGTTCAGGCCAATGCGGCGATCTATGCGAAGAATCTGAACGTGATCGCCGGCTCGAGCCGCGTCGATCACGACACGCTTGCCGCGACGCCGATCCAGGGCGACGGCGCGGCGCCGGCCGTCGCGATCGACGTCGCGCAACTGGGCGGGATGTACGCGAACCGGGTGTTTCTGGTCGGCAACGCTGCAGGTGTCGGTGTGGCGAACGCGGGCACGATCGCGGCACAGGCGGGCGATCTGACGTTGCAGTCGGACGGGCGACTGGTGCTCACCGGCAAGACGACCGCGAGCGGCAACGTCGCGATGTCGGCTGCAGGCGGAATCCAGAATAGCGGCACGACGTACGCGCAGCAGTCGCTGTCGGCCGGCACCGGCGCCGATCTGACGAACAGCGGGACGCTGGCTGCGCAGCAAAATACGGCGGTCAATGCCGGCAGCGTCGATTCGACCGGTACGCTGGGCGCGGGCGTGAACAACGACGGTTCCGTCGCGCACGGCGGCGATTTGAGCGTGACGACGTCGGGCCGGTTGAGCGCGGTCGGCCAGAACGTAGCGGGCGGTAGCGCTTCGCTGACCGGCGCCGCCGTGAATCTCGCCGGCGGCCAGACGGCGGCGAACGGCAATCTGTCGCTGAACGCCGTGGCCGGCGACGTGAATCTGGCGAACGCGACGACGAGTGCTCAAGGTACCGTGTCGGCAAACGCTTCAGGCACGGTGGTCAACGACCGCGGCACCCTGTCGAGCGGCGGCAACATGACGCTGACCGGCGGCAACCTGTCGAACCAGGGCGGCAAGGTGTCGTCGCAAGGCTCGCTGTCGGTCAACGTTGCCGGCCAGCTCGCCAATCAGGCGGGCGAGATCGTCTCGCAAAGCACGATCGATATGCATGGCGGTGCCGTCGCGAACAACCAGGGCACGATTCAGAGCGCCGGGCGTGCGGCGCTCGACGGGAACACGATCGACAATACGGCCGGCCGGATCACTTCGCTCAATGGCGATGGACTGACCGTGAGCGCGACCGGTCAGCTGACGAACGCAGCCGGCACGACCGCGGGCGGCGCGCAAGGCGGCGTGATCGGCGGGAATGGCGATGTGATCGTGCAGGGCGGCACGGTGGTCAATCGCGGTGCGATCACGTCCAACACGAATCTGCGCGTCGCGGCGCAGGCAGTCGACAACGGTAGCGGCACGCTGCAGGCTGCGCAGAACGTTGCAGTCGATGCCGGCGCGCGACTCACGAACAATGGCGGCTCGATCGTCGGCCGGACGGCGACGGTCGGCGCGACGATGCTCGACAACAGTGCGGGCACCGTGCAGGCCGATCAAGTGTCGTTCAATGCCACGACACTCGTGAATCACGGCGGCTCCATCACGCAGAGCGGTACCGGTGCGATGGCCGTCAACGTGTCGGGCACGCTCGACAATTCGAACGGCGGTACGTTGCAAACCAACAGTACCGACCTGACGCTCGGCGCGGCGGCCGTCGTCAACGACGGCGGCACGATCGCCCATGCCGGCAACGGTACGTTGACCATCGATAACGGAACGGGCCGGGTGTCGAATGTCGGCGGCACTATTACCGGCAACGGGCGTGTCGCGGTTCGAACCGGAACGCTGAGCAATGCGACGGGCGTGATCGGCAGCCAAACCGGCTTGACGGCTACCGTCGGCAGCGCACTCGACAACACCGGAGGCAAGCTGCTGTCCAATGCCGACCTCGACATCGCAGGCGGCACGCTGAAAAACGACGGCGGGCGGATCAGCGCGAATACGAATGCGTCGATCGAGAACCGATCGATGACGAACAGCGGCGGGTCGATCGCCGCGTCGACGCTGAGCGTGAGCGCGAGCGAATTGCTCGACAACAGTCGAGGCACGCTGGAGGCGAATCAGCTCGCATTGACCGCGCCGAATCTGACGAACCATAACGGGACGATCACGCAGTATGGCGCGTCGGCGATGAACGTCGACGTCAGCGACACGATCGACAATTCGGCGGGCGGCGTGATCCAGACCCGCAGTACGGACCTGACGCTGTCGCCTGCGAAGCTGATCAACGATGGCGGCACGATCACGCATGTCGGGACGGGCACGCTGACGCTCGGCAACGGGGCGAATGCGGTCAGCAATGCGGGCGGGAAGATCGTCGGCAACGGCCGGATCGACGCCCGGTCGGCGACCTTCGACAACACGGCAGGTTCGATCACTGCACAGAACGGCTTGACGGCGGAAGTCAGCGGAACGCTGAACAACGCGAGCGGCAAATTGTTGTCCAGTACGGACCTCGGCGTGACCGCCGGTATGCTCGTCAACGACGCCGGACAAATCGGTGCGAGCGCGAATGCGACGATTCAGACCGCGACGATGACGAACAAGCAAGGGTCGATCGTCGCACCGAATCTCGTTGTGAAGGCAAGCAATCTGCTCGATAACAGCCAAGGCAGGCTGGAGGCAAACCAGCTTGCATTGACCGCGGCGAACCTGACGAACCATAGCGGCTCGATTACGCAATACGGAACGTCGGCGATGGCCGTCGACGTCAGCGGCACACTCGACAACTCGTCGGCCGGCGTGATTCAGACCAACAGTACCGACCTGACGCTCAAGCCTGGCGCGCTGAACAATGCGGGCGGAACGATCACGCATGCCGGTACCGGTACGCTGACGATCGCGCCGGGCAATGGAGCGAACGCGCTGAACAATGCGTCGGGCACCATCGTAACGAAGGGACAGGCCGCCGTCAGCGCGGGCAGCTGGAACAACGCGAACGGGATCCTCGCCGCGCAACGCGGTGTAAACGCGACGATCGGCGGCGACGTGAACAACACGCAGGGCCTGCTGCGCTCCACCGCTTCGCTATCGCTGACGGCGGGCGGCGCAATATCCAACCGCGGCGGCCATATGCAGGCGGGCCAGTCGACGGCCGGCGACGCGAGTACGCTCGATCTTCGGGCTGCGTCGCTCGACAACACGGACGGCGCGATCGTCGATCTCGGTGCGGGCCGAATGAACGTCCAGGGCGGGGCCTGGATCGCGAACAGCCATGCCGGCAACGTATCGGGCATGGGTGCAATCACCGGCAACGGCGATGTCACCATCGGCGCTGCATCGATCAGTAACACGCAAGGCGGTCAGCTCAGCGGCGGGTCGCTGCATGTGAGCGCAAACGCCATTGACAACAGCGGCGGCGCGATCGGCAATGTCGCCAACACGAGCGGCGACGTGAACGTGGCGACAGGCGGTGCGATCACGAACACGAACGGCCGAGTCAGTTCGACGCGCAATCTGACGATGTCGGCCGCCACGTTGCTCGGCGGCGGCGCGTACGGTGCGGCACGCGACGTGAACGTGAATCTGCAGGGCGACTACGTGTCGACGTCCGACACACAGTTCAACGTCGGTCACGATCTCACGTTCACGCTGCCCGGCACCTTCACGAACTACGCGAACCTGCAGTCGGTGAACAACCTGAGCGTCAATGCAGGCAACGTCGTGAACGTCGGCGCGCTGACGGCAGGTGGACTGTTGCGGACGCAATCGGCGAATCTGTTCAACACGGGTGCGCTCGTCGGCGCGAGTGCGTCGCTCAATGCAACCGATACGATTTCGAACGTCGGTCCGACTGCGCTGATCGGCGGGTCCGACGCCAACGGCACGCTCGAGGTGCTCGCTCGCGACATCGAGAACCGGGACGATACGTCGTCCGCCGATACGATGGCCACGACAGCCATTTTCGGCATGGGCAAGGTCGTACTGGCCGGCGGCAAGGATGCAGGCGGCAATTACACGAATGCGGCGCTGGTCAACAATGCGTCGGCGTTGGTTCAGTCCGGCGGCGACATGGAGCTGCATGCGGATCGTGTTACGAACACGCGTCGCCAGATGCAGACGTCGGGTGCGACCACAAGCGTCGATCCCGCCGTGCTCGAGCAACTGGGCATCAGCATGTCGGGGTGTGTCGCTTACTACATGGACGCTTGTAGCGGTCAGAACGTCCATTGGATCAACCTCTCGCGCGATCCGAACTATCCGGATTACGATCCGGCACCGATCATCGCGAAGCTGCAGGCTCAGCCGGGCGGCGTGTTCACCGTTCCGCCAAACGGCGGCCAGTGGAATAGCGGCTACCAGTACACGACGTATACCGGCACGGCGGTCGCGAACACGATTACGGCGCTGAGTGCTGTCGGTCAGATCGTGTCCGGCGGCAATATCAATGCGACGACGGTCGGGAACCTGCAGAACTACTGGAGCCACATCACGGCCGTGGGGAACGTCGATATGCCGCAGCATTACGACGGCGACGGTTGGGCGGCGTCCGGCCAGCAGGCGCCGGCCGTGACCGTCACGTATTCGGGCTACTACCACTACAACAACTACGACAACACCGAGCACAACTGGACGCTGCCGTTCGGCGACATGCCGTTTGTCGGCGGCCGTCCCGGCGGCTACACCCAGGCCGCGCCGGCCGATGTCAAGAAGTATGCGATCGCCGGTTACGACTCGACGTTGGGCTCGAACGGCACGATCTCGGGCACGGGCGTCAGCATCAACAACACGGCGGGCAATGCGTCGCTTCCGTCGCTCGGCTTGCTTCCCGGCCAGGAAGTGCCGGGCCTGACGTTTGGAAGCCTGAGCGGCAACGCCGCCGTGTCGAAAACGTCGGGCGGCATGATGACGGGGCAGGTGTCGGGCGCAGGCGCGAAAGGCGCGACCGTGACCGGCAAGCCCGTTCAGCCGGTCAGCCCGATCATCGCCAGCGCCACGGCGCAAAACGTGCTGAACAATCTCGCGATTCCGCAGGGCGGGTTGTACAGGCCGAATCCGTCGCCGAACGCGAGCTACGTGATCGAGACGAACCCGGCGTTCACGAATCAGAAGAACTTCCTGTCGAGCGACTACTTTTTCAATCAGATCGGCGTCGATTTGACGCATATCCCGAAGCGTCTTGGCGACGGATTCTACGAGCAGCAACTCGTCAGAAACGAGGTAACGGCGCTCACGGGCAAGGCTGTGCTCGGTCCGTACACGGATTTGCAGACGATGTACCAGTCGCTGATGGGGGCCGGGGCCGATCTGGCGAAATCGCTCGATTTGCCGGTCGGCGCGAGCCTGTCCGCCGATCAGGTATCGAAGCTCACCGGCAACGTGATCATGATGGAAACGCGCGTGGTCGACGGTCAGTCGGTGCTCGTGCCGGTCGTGTATCTCGCACAGGCCAACCAGCAGAACGTCAATGGTCCGCTGATCACCGCCACCGACATCGATCTGAAGGACGCGCAGAACTTCACGAACGGCGGCACGGTGAAGGCCGACAACACGCTGTCGATTCAGGGCAAGCAGATCGACAACGCGTTCGGCGCGCTGCAAAGCGGCGGGCTGATGTCGCTGACGACAGACGGTCAGGTCGATTTGACGTCGGCCAAGGTGAAAGCCGGCAGCTTGAATCTGAACGCAGGCGGCGACCTGATTCTGAACACCGCGACGAACACCAGTACCGAGGTAAGCCGCGACGGCGCGACGAGCGCCAAGACGACGCTCGGGCCGACCGCGCAGCTCGATGTGGTCGGCGATGCGTCGATCACGACCGGCGGGAACTTTCAGCAGAATGCAGGCAGCCTGACGGTCGGCGGCAATCTCGGCGCGAACGTCGGCGGCGACTGGACGCTCGGCACGCAGCAGGTTGGCGAGCACAAGATCGTCCAGCGCGCGAATGGTGTGTCGAACACCGATCTCAACAGCGTTGTCGGGAGTTCGGTGAAGGTGGGTGGGCAGTCGAGCATCGGCGTCGGCGGCGACCTGACGGCAAAGGGCGCGCAGATTGACCTTGGTCAGGGAGGGACGATTGCCGCAAAGGGCAACATCACGCTTGGCGCGGCGAGTGCGACGTCGACGGTCAACAGCAACAGTTCGGGCAGCGACGGTCACGGTAGCTATGCGGAGACGCTGCACGCGTCGGACCAGATGCTGACGGGCACGACACTCAAGGGCGGCGATACCGTTACGTTGGCGTCGAGCAAGGACCTTACAATCAGCGGCAGCACGATCAGTCTGGAAAAGGGCAATGCGAATCTGTTGGCGAACGGTGACGTCAATGTGGGTGCCGCGACCGAGGCACGCGAATATAGCTCGCATGAAACGCACAGCCACAGCAATGTTGTCAGTGGCGCACAGATCGCGAGTGGGATCGATCAGACGGCGTCCTATCGTCAGGGCAGCACAGTGTCGGCCGACGGCGTAAGCATTGTCAGCAACCGAGACATCAACGTGACAGGCAGCAACATCGTTGGCACGAACGACGTCACTTTGCAGGCGAAACGCGACGTCAACATACAGACCGCGCAAGACGCGGTTCAATCCTCCAGCTATTACGAGAAGAAGGAATCGGGTCTTCTCACGAACGGTGGTTTGTCGGTGACGGTGGGTTCGCGCTCGACGGCACAGCAAGACCAAGCAAGTTCGGTCACGAATCGCGGCAGCGTGATTGGATCGTCGCAAGGCAATGTCACGATCCAAGCAGGCAAGGATGCAACGATTACGGGCAGTACGGTCGTTGCCGCTCAGGACGTCGGCATCACGGCACAGAACGTGACTGTGAACGCTGCCTACGATACCTACAACGACGCGCAATCGCAGCAATTCAGTCAATCGGGATTGAGCGTCGGATTGGGCGGCGGCCTGGTTGGACTTGGGCAGTCGATGGCGAGCGCGGTCCGCCAAGGTCAGCAGTCGGGTGATTCGCGTCTCGCGGCAGTGCAAGCCGTGGCAGCGGCCGAGCAGGCATACCAGAACCGTGGCGCGATCAAGGACGCGGCCAATGCGCTGTCGAACGGTAATGTGAGTGAGGCCGCCAAGGGCATTCAGGTACAACTCAGCATCGGATCGAACCATAGCAGCAGCAATTCGACGATATCGGTCTCGGATGCGAAGGGGTCATCGATCATCGGTAACGGCAACGTCGCCATTGTCGCGACCGGCACGCCGGATGCGAACGGAAATACTCAGGCAGGCACCGGCAATATCGCGATGACCGGCGCGTCAGTGCTCGGCAAGAACGTCACGCTCGATGCCAACAACGCGATTACGTTGCAAAGCGCGCAGAGTACGGAGCGGAACACGAGTTCGAACAGTTCGTCCGGCTGGAATGCGGGCGTCGCAATCGGGGTGGGCAAAAACACGGGCATCAGCGTTTTTGCGAATGGTTCGAACTCGCACGGCCAGGGCAATGGTGACAGTGCTACGCAAACCAACACGACGGTGGCGGCGGGTAATACGCTGACGATGAAGTCGGGCGGTGACACGACGCTGTCGGGCGCCAAGGTGTCGGGCGACAAGGTCAAGGCGGATATCGGCGGTGACCTGACGATGACGAGCCTTCAAGATACGTCGAACTACAGCAGCAACCAGCACAACACCGGCGTCAGCGGCAGCTTCACATTCGGCTACGGTGGTGGCGTAGACGCGTCGATCGGCCATACCAGTATCGACGCGGACTATGCGTCGGTGAACCAGCAAACCGGCATCGTTGCAGGCAAGGAAGGATTCGATGTCAACGTGGCGGGCCACACGCAACTCAACGGCGCGCAGATCGCGAGCGCCGCTCCGGCTGATAGCAATACGTTGACGACCGGCAGTCTCGGATTTACTGACATTCAGAACAAGATGTCGTACTCGGGATCGTCGGAAGGGTTTTCGACGTCGGGTGGGCCGAGCTTCGCGCAGACGGGCGATAGTGCAAGCGGTGTCACGCACGCCGCGGTCAGTCCGGCGAAGATCGTCGTGAAATCGGATGAGCAGAACGGCACGGACAGCACGTCCGGTTTGTCGCGCGACACCGCGAACGCGAACCAAACTGTCGAGAATACGTTCAACCTGCAGAAGGTCCAGAACAATATGGCTTTCGCGCAGGCGTTTGGCAAGGTTGCGACCTTCGCGGTGGCCGAGGCGGCGACGCAACTGGAAAACAGCAGCCCGCAGATGAAGGCGCTGTTCGGCGAGGGCGGTGCGGGTCGCGACGCGCTGCACGCCGCTGTGGCGGCGATCGGGGCAGCGCTGTCCGGCGGCAACATTGGCGGAGCGGTTGCTGGTTCGTTGGCGGGAGATGTGTTGCAGTCGCTCGCGCAGCCGATTATCGATCAGATGGTGAGCCAGTTGCCGTTGAGCGCGCAGGCCGCCGCGCGAAATGCGCTCAACGAGATCGTGGCGACTGCGGGCGGTGCGGCGGCTGGTGCACTTGCGGGTGGCGGCTCATCCGGTGCGCTGGCCGGCGCAGGTTCGGCGATCAACAACGAGCTTTACAATCGACAGCTTCACGTGGAAGAAGTGAGGATTGTCGAACAACTCGCGAAGGAAAAGGCTCAGGCCGTATGCCGCGGCGACTCAAGTTGTGTGGCGAAGGCAACGATCTATTGGACCGACATGCTCGAACGGGCGGCGAAGGGAATGGTCGACGATACTGCCAATAAGGAGAACATGGCGTATCTTCAAACGCTGATCCAGACAGCGAACAATCCGACCAGCGAAGGCGCAATGGGTGGGCTGAGCTCCTACCTGGCGAACCTTCAGACAGCGCAAGACATGTTGTCGCAGTATATGGGCAAGCCGATTCTGGTACGCGGTTCGCCTATCGTCTCCGACGGTTCGGCTCAGACGTATTTCAGTGCGACGCCCACGCAACGTTCGGATCGGTACTTGAACTCCGGGCTGGGTTCGCTGCCCGACTCCATCGTGCCGGGTGCAAGCCAGCGCGATCAGAATCGGCTGGATTCCTTCGCCACGCAAAACGGCTCCGTGAAACCCGATTACACGATCGAGGAAACGGTCATCGGCGGTATCCTTGCGAACAAGATTACGTCGACGGTAGCGCGCGTGGGAGAGTCGATCGACATCTGGTTGGCGGGACCGGTGAATCCGACGGGCAAAGGGTTCATCAGCACCGGCAAGGTGACGATGGAGAGCATGCCGGTGAAATTGAATACTGCGGAACAAGGCGTGCTATCACAACTCGACCAGCTCCCGTCGAAGGATTTGCAGGGGCAGGCCCGCGAGTATGTGTCGAATAACTACTTCGTGCGGAATGGGTTTACACCGCTGGACGGGAAGTGCGGCGCCAACTGCTTTGATGGTGTCTACGTCAAGGGAGACACGGTTTACATTAATGAAGTAAAACCGCTGAACGGACCTGGATCGATTAGCTTGAATCCAGAAAATCCCGCGACTGGGCTTCCGACCCAGCAAACTGACGAATGGGTAAGAAATTCATTTCAAACACTAAAGAAATCGAAAGATCCAGATTTGGTAAAAACAGGATCAATCATCGAGAAAGCTTTTGAAGAGGGCAAGCTCGTGAAATTGGTTTCTGGGGTTGATTCAAATGGGATGGTGATTGTCAAGATTCCAAGGGGTTCGAAATGACAAGTAGAGCCGAGATAAGTGAGCTCGCTGATTTTGTAAATCTAGAGAATAAAAGAATTCCTGATCTTGTCAATTCGATACTTTATCGAAGGGACAGGGTTCGTCTTGGTGCGATTTATGTGGGATTGGCCAGTCGTGCAAGAGCACAGGCGGTTTACGAATATTTTGGAAAAGAAAACATAGAAACGAGCAAGCAGAATTTTTATCTTTCATCGAAGTTGTCCGTGGAAAGTTGTAATTTAGATGGGGGCGCTAGCTTCACCACAGGACTTGAGCTGCTCTGTGCAATCTTGTCCGATAACGAAAGTGTTATTGAGACGGCGGCGCAGGTGGAAACATCAGCACTGTTAAATGGAAAAAATGATCCAAAATCGGCAGCAGCATTCCAATATAGATTTAAGGTTGCGATCTTGGGCAAGGATCAGGAGTTGGAAGCCCTGATCGAGGACGTGCGCAGAAATGGAACCAAGGCCGATCGGCAGGCTATCTCGAATGGTGAGTATTTTTTCTCATTGCTTCTCGCGCGGGATGCGGCTGGGTTGAGAGCGTTGATCGAGAAGCGGCACGCAAACGTCAAATGCGTTTGGCCAGATTTGGAAAATTTCATCTCATACCTTGGGACGCTCGAGACAAAAATTTGCTGGCGTCGTGGCATCCCAATTGAAATCGACCATCCACTGGTGCCAATGGGGCTGATGCCGGTCAAGCCGCTTGATCACTACGATGACGTCTACGACTTTCTGAAGCCGGGTTGGGTGCCCCCTCCGCAAGGACTGATTGGCCGCGTCTCCCGGTGGTTCAAGACGTGATCGACGGACGTTGCGTTCATGTCGAGGCAACGATGAAGAAATCCAAATGGCCCGTGGCCTTGGCGCTTGCATTGTCCGCGCTTCTAGCTGCATGCGAGACCGTACCACCTGATGCACCACCGCGTCCTCCTCCGAAGCCGGAAATGGAGCCCGTATTGCCGTCGTGGTCGAGCACGATCTGGGTCATGGGCTTTTGGAAATGGAGCGGTACCGAATGGGTTTGGATTTCGGGACATCTAGCCCCCAAACCATAAAATCGAACGAACAACACCACATCTATGACAATCCGTACCCCGGTCGTGCTGCTGTCGGCCGCATGGCTGATTCCAATGGCCGTGTCGGCGCAAGAAGTTCCTCGCCCGATCATTTCGGGCAACGACCAGCAAATCCGACAGCAGGAAGAAGCGCGCGAGCGCGAACGGACCGTCACAGCGCCCGGGGTGCGTTCGAGCATAACGGCGAGCGCAGGGTATCCAGCGCTGCCATCCGAAACGCCATGCTTTCGCATTGACCGTTTTGCGCTCGACGTACCCGATGCGCTGCCTGCCTCGCTGAAATCAGAAGGCGCGTCGGCGTTGCCCATGGATCGCTTCGCCTTCGCGCGTGAATGGCTTGAGCACTATGCTGGCCAGTGCATCGGAAAACAGGGTCTCGACGTGCTCGTCAAGGGCCTCTCGCAAGCGATCCTGGCGCGCGGATACGTCACCACGCGCGTGCTAATGCCCGAACAGGATCTGTCGACCGGAACGCTCAATTTTTCACTGATCCCCGGCGTAATTCGCCACGTCCGCTTCGCCGACGAAAAACTCCGCGGCACCTGGAAAACCGCCTTCCCGACCCGCGACGGCGAACTGCTGAACCTGCGCGATCTCGAACAAGGTCTCGAGCAGATGAAGCGCGTATCGAGCCAGGATGTATCGATGCAAATCGTCCCGGGCGAGCTTCCCGGCGAAAGCGACGTCGTGCTCGACGTAAAGCGCGGCAAGCCGTGGACGGTCGTCGCATCGGTCGACAACGCCGGCACGCGCGCGACCGGCAAGCTGCAAGGCAATCTGTCGCTCGGCATCGACAACCCGCTTGGCCTGAACGACGTGTTCAACATCGGCGTGAGCCAGGATTTGGAACTGGGCGACAAGCGGCTCGGCTCGCACGGCTGGAACGGCTTCTACTCGATTCCGTGGGGCTACTGGACGGCCACGCTGTCCGCGTACACGAACACGTACTACCAACAGATCGCCGGCGTGAACCAGACATTCGTCGCGAGCGGCAATTCGAAGACGGTCGATTTCAAGCTGGCTCGCGTATTGGCGCGCAGCCAGAACGACGTGTTCGGCGTCTACGCCCGCGTGTCGCGTCGTTTCGGACAAAGCTTTATCGAAGACACCGAGATTTCGCAGCAGCGCCGCAATAACACGATGATCGAACTCGGCCTGACGGACCGGCATTACTTCGGCGGTGCACAGTTCGATGGTTCGCTCGCGTATCGCCAAGGCGTCGGTGGATTGGGCGCACAGAACGATACATTGGCGGCGGGTGGCGGCCCCACTTATCGCTTCAAGATGGCCGTGCTCGACGCGAACCTGTCGGCACCGTTCGCGATCGGCAAGCAGCCGTTCCGCTATGTCGGTACGTTCCACGGCCAGTACACCGGAAACACGCTGTACTACATCGACGACCTGACGATCGGCAGCCGCTATACGGTACGCGGCTTCGACGGCGAAACGATGCTGGCCGCGGCGCGCGGCTTCTACTGGCGCAACGAGCTACAGGCACCAAGCGGGCAGACGGGCCAAGCGGTTTACGCAGGACTCGATTACGGCCGCGTATGGAGTCCGCAACCGATCGCGCTCGTCGGTACGCAGTTGGCCGGTGCCGTGGTCGGCGTGAAAGGCAGTGTCGGCACGCGGTTCGGTGCCTATGCATACGATCTCTTCGCGGGTACGCCGGTTGACAAACCGTCGGGTTTCGAGACGGCGCGCGTGACGGTCGGGGTTCAGATAACGGCGCAGTTTTGAAGCTGCGGCGCCTGGACGATCGGTAGGCGCCACGTGCAGAACCCGCTCCTGGAAGAGCAGTGCCGAGCAGCGGGCTAGTGGTATCGGACGTTAGCATGACGGCGACGTCGGCGCGCTACGCCCCAAACGACTTCGTCGATGCATGCTTGCAGCGACGACAGCCCGCCCGAACCCTGAAAGACTGCTTCCATTGCCGAGCTGGCGTCAGCTATCTTCCTCGTCCGAGAGACAGTTTCTCCAATAGCACTTTCACGTCCACCGGCTTCGGCAAGTGATCGTCGAAGCCGGCGGCAATCGCGGCGTCCCGGTCGTGTATCGACGCGAGGCCGGTGAGGGCCAGCGCGTAGATGCGCCGCCGGCCGCCTTCACGATTGCGGACGTCGCGCAGCAGCGCGTGTCCGTCGGCACCGGGCATCGCGAGATCGCTGACGAGAATATCGAAAGAGCCGGCAGCGAGGCACGCGAGCGCTTCCTTTGCACCGGAAGCGATCTGAACCTGCGCACCGAGGCCACGGAGCAAGTGTGCCAACGGCTCCTGCGCAGGCACGTCGTCGTCGACCAGCAGCACCGACAGGCCGTCGAGCCGTGCCGATTTGTTTGGTGCAACGTCGATGGTCTCCTGTTCGGTCGTGGCCGTTTGCAGCAACGGTATGCGAACCGTGAGTCTGGTGCCGCGACCTTCGCCTTCACTGCTCGCGGTGACGGTGCCGCCGTGCGCCGTTACCAGATGCTTGACGATCGAAAGCCCGAGTCCAAGGCCGCCGTACTGACGCGTACGGCTCGTGTCGGACTGCATGAAGCGGTCGAACAGACGCGGCAGCAGTTCCGGCTTTACGCCGATGCCGTTGTCGGTCACCGAGAGCTCGATCAACGCCCCGAGACGCGTCAAGGCGACCTCGACGCGGCCGCCCTGCGGCGTGAACTTCAGCGCATTACCGATCAGGTTGGACGCAACCTGCTGCAGACGGCGCGCGTCGCCGCTGACGATAGCCTGACCTTGCAGGTCCGACGTTGCGAGCACGATCGCTTTCTTGGCCGCTATCGGGCGATGGCTTTCCACCACGGTTCGTATTGCCGCTGCAAAGTCGACCGGTTTCGCATCGAGCGAGAAACGGCCGGAGGAGATACGGGAGACGTCCAGCAAATCGTCGATCAGTTCGGCCTGCAGCTGGCAGTGGCGCAGGATGGTCGTGACCGCACGCTGACTCATCTGCTCGTCGGTCGGCACGCCGCGCTCGCTGGCCGCCATGAGCACCGCTGCCCAATTGGAGATGACGTTCAGCGGCGCGCGCAGCTCGTGCGATACGAGGGCAAGGAAGTTGTCCTTCGCCGTATTGGCCCGTTCCGCATCGAGCTGCGCCGACTGTGCGTTGCCGAGCGCGCTTTTGAGCTGGTGGATATCCTGGAAAGCGAGCACGGCGCCGTCGATACGGTCGTCGGCGGTGCGGTATGCACGTACGTTGACCAGCCACCATCGGCCTTCGCTGTCTTGATACTCGTGTTCGACATCGGCCAGACCCTGGACGGCCGACTGCACGACGCGTTCGAGGTCGACCGCGGAGAACAGGCTGTTCAACTGCGCCAGCGGTTGTCCGACGCTATCGTCCGGCAGCCGGAATAGCGTCTGGGCCTGCGGCGAAAAATGCCGAAGGCGCAACTGCCGGTCCAGCACGACCACCGGCAGCGGGATGCCTTCGACGAGATTGCTGAGGTCGTCGTTGACACGGTCGAGCTGCTCATTGCGCGATTTCAGCTCGTCGTTCAGCGACGCGAGCTCCTGGTTGGCCGACTCCAGCTCCTGCTTGGCCAGCAGCAGTTCCTCGTTCGCGCTT
The DNA here is from genome assembly GCF_902499135.1 of Burkholderia dolosa. GTDB lineage: Bacteria > Pseudomonadota > Gammaproteobacteria > Burkholderiales > Burkholderiaceae > Burkholderia > Burkholderia dolosa. The sequence goes on along the minus strand of NZ_CABVPR010000040.1, from coordinate 6,952 downwards.
TGCAGCTCTTCGTTGGTGCTGAGCATCTCCTCGTTGGCCGTGCGTAATTCCTCGTTGGCCGATTCGAATTCGGCGACGACCGTCTTGAGTTGAGCCTGGGTGGCCTCGAGCTCGTCGGACAGGGTGGTGATCGTGCGCTCGAGTTCCTGAACGCGGCTGTGCGGCGAGCCCGCATTCAGGGTGTCCGGAGCCGGCGCGTCGTCAGGCAATCGTTCGAGCGTGACCAGAAAATGCGGTACCAGATCGTCGGCGGCGAGCGGCAGTACATCCAGCGCGAAGTGTGCGTCGCCGAGCGGGACGCGCTCGCGCCGCACGGGCTGGCCCGTCCGCTTGGCCTCGATCAGCGCGGTGCGCACCGTCACATTGAGCTCGGGCTGCAACAAGCGCGGCAGCGCCAGCGACGCTTCGCCGCTCGCCGGCGCGACGAAACCGGACACGTCGCCGCGGAAGTGCACGACGTCGCCCTTGTCGTCGACGATGAAACCCGGCGGCGCATAGCGCTCCAGAGCGGTGCGATCGGCGGCCTCGAGGACGGGGTCCGCCTGCTGCGCGCGTCGTACCGGCGGGGCAGTGCCCTGGCTCGCCCACGGGCGTAGCGCATCGATCGGGAACGCGCCTTGCGACCGCTTCGCCGTCGGCACTTTGCGGTACAGATGCGGAGCGCCCGCATGCTCGAAGCCGTCGGCTCCCGAAACGGCCTCGGCGCGCCCGAGCAGCAGAAATCCGTTCGGCCGGCATGCGTAGTGCAACACCTCGAGCACGTGCTGCTGTGCCTCCTTGCGCAGATAGATCAGCAGGTTGCGGCAACTGATCAGGTCCATGCCGGAGAAGGGCGCGTGGGTCAGCACGTTGTGCCGCGCGAATACGCACATCTCGCGGATCGACTTGCGCACCATATAGCCGCCCGAAGTGGCGGCGAAGGTTCTTTCGCGAAACGCCTCCGGTACGTCGTCGATCGACGCCAGGCTGTAGCGGCCGGCTCGCGCGATTTCGATCGACGCCTCGTTGATGTCGGTACCGAAGATCTGCACGCGGCGATGAGGCTGCGCGTCGCGGTCGAGCGCCTCCTTCAGCAGCGTCGCGATGGTGTAGACCTCCTCGCCCGTCGAACAGGCGGGCACCCACACGCGGATCGGGTCTTGCTTGAGTTCCAGCAGAGCCGGAATGACCGACTGGCGCAGCACGTTGACGAACTCGGCATCGCGAAAGAAGGCGGTCACGCCGATCAGGATGTCGTCCCGTAACGCTTCGGCTTCCCGTGCGTCGCTGCGCAACAGCTGCAGGTATGCGTCCACGTCCCGGTCCTTTTGCAGCAGCACGCGGCGCAGGAACCGGCGACGCAGATTGACGTCCTTGACGTACGCGAGATTGACGCCGGTTTTTTGCTGAACAATCGAGATGGCGGTGCCGAGCGCGTCGTCATCGGCCGTTCGAGCGTCGGCGGCGTCGCCGCCGCGGGCGGGAGTGCCGAAGCGCCGCACCAGGGACGGCGCGATGTCGTCGGGAGGCAGCACGTCGTCGACCAGACCCGAATCGATCGCCGCGGTCGGCATGCCGTGATAAGCGGCCGTCTGCGGCTGCTGTGCGATGACGAAGCCGCCGGAGGCCTTCAGATCGACCAGGCCGGCTGCTCCGTCCTGCCCGGTGCCGGAAAGGATCACCGCCGCACCGTCGACGTCCGGATCCTCGGCGAGCGAAGCAAGGCACGCGTCGATCGGCAGGTTGAGCCCGGCTTGCCTGCGCGTCAGTCGAAAATGACCGTCCAGCGCAATCACGCCGGCGTTTTCCGGCAGCACGTATATCCGGTCATGTTCGATCTTGCGCAGATGGACGAGCTTTTCGACCGGCAAGCGCGCATCCTCCGCAAGGATATCGGCAAGCCGGCTCTCCTGCTTCGGGTCCAGGTGCGTGATGACCAGCACGGCGAAGCCGGGATGGTTCGGCAGAGCGGCAACGATCGCGCGCAACGGGTCGAGGCTGCCAGCCGATCCTCCCAGCACGACGACCTTCAACTGCTCCGACAAAATCGATCCCACGGCCGTTCTCCTGCTCGTTGTAATAGCGTGGGTCGCAGTGTATCGCCGCCCCTTGGGCATATCAACGGCCGGTCCGCTGCATTCGCATGCCGCGTGCGCATCAGCGCGCCGTGCGTTGCGACACTCGAAGCCGAGCATATTCGATATGGAGCAGGCGACCGTCGTGCCGCTTGCGCTCGGTCGTTTTCAATCGACGGAATGGATCGGTGTCGTGCGATCGTCGTGAACAGGCCGCGGTGCCGCTGCGGTACGACCGCACAGGTCGGCCGGCAAGCCGTATGAGCGTCGGTGAAGCAAGCGATAGCGAATGGGCGTCGACGCGGTGTCGGATCGCGCGGCTGTCGGCTGCTATCGCACGTAGAGGGGCTGGCACGTGGGCCGCTGACGAACGCGATGTTCGCGGCGACCCGCAAGCGGATCCGCAATTTGCGGATCGCGGATCAACTCGCGAAGGCGGACGCGAGCCGATCGCGCGTCCGCGCGTCGGGCGGTGCGGTACGGCCCGGCACGCGGAGCACGATCGATCTCGATGGCGGCGTTCGTTCGACGGCGAACGGCCGCGATTCAACTCGCGGCCAGCGGGGCGCTCGCGCAATCGACGCGGCACGCGCCGTCGCGCTGCGCCGTGTCGTCGAGACCGTCGGGCAACGTCCGCGCGGGCAGCGTGATCACGAACCGCGCGCCGCCGAGCGGCGAATCCTCGAGCCGCACGTCGCCGCCATGTACGACGGCGACGCGCCGCACGATCGCGAGCCCGAGACCGAAGCCGCCGGTTTGCCGGTCGCGGCTCGAGTCGAGCCGCTGAAACGGCTCGAAAACACGCGCGCGATCGGCGGCCGGAATGCCGGGGCCGTCGTCGTCGACGGCGAGCACGAGCGCACCGCGCGCATCGCCGGTCGCCGACAGCCGCAGCGTGCGCGACGCGTAGCGCGTACCGTTGCGAATCAGGTTCAGCAGCGCGCGTGCGACGAGTTTCGGATCGCATACGTGCGTGACCGGTGCGCCGAGCGTCGACACGTCGAGCACGATCCCGCGATCGGCGACGTCGTTCGCGACATTGCCGGCGACGCTGTCGACGAGCGCATCGACGACGACTTCCATCGGCGCGAGCTGGCTCGCGCCTTGCTCGAGCCTGCCGATCGTCAGCAGCTCGGTGACCAGTTCGTCGAGTTCGCGCACGTCGCGCCGCAGATCGTCGCGGCGCGTGCGCATCCGGTCGCTTCCGTCGTGTTCGGCGAGCAGCGCGAGCCCGAACTCGAGGCGCGCGAGCGGCGTCTTCAGTTCGTGCGAGATGCCGTGCATCATTTCACGCTGCTGCGTGATCGACGCCTCGATCCGGTCGGCCATGTCGTTGAACTGCTGCGACAGCTCGTAGATGTTCGACTTGCGCGGCAGCTTCACGCGCGTCGACAGCTCGCCGGCGCCGAACGCGCGCGCGGCGTCCTGCAGCTTGCGCAGGTCGCGCCAGTGATACGAGATCCACAATCCGACCGCGAGCAGCGCGGCGAGCGCGAGCAGCAGATACGCGTAGATGCGGATGTCGAGATCGAACGGCTGGACCGGTCGCGCGTGCAGTACGGAGCCGTCCGCGAGCGGCATGTAGTAATCCCTGCCGTCGTAGCTGATCGCGATCTTGCCGGCGTCGAGATCGCGCAGCGGCGCGCCGGTGAGCCGCGCGCGCGCATCGGCCATCGGCATGAAGCCGAACCCTTCGTTGCCGTGCAGCGCGAGCTCGCGTAGCGCGAGCGCGCGTTGTCCGCCCGGATGGCGTTCGAGATAGTCGTTCAGGACGAACGCGTAGGTCGTCAGCGAATCGCGCTGCGCCTGCGCCGCACGTTCGTAGAAAATCCGGTCGAACGAGAACTGGATGATCGCGATCGACGCGGCGCCGCACGCGATCACGATGAGGTAGAGCCTGAGCAGCGGGCGCAGCATTTATTCGTCCCACGCGGAAGGACTGAACAGATAGCCGCGGCCCCAGATCGTCTTGATCTTGTGCGGCTCCGACGACGCGTCCTCGAAGCGGCGGCGCAGCTTCGAGATGCCGGAATCCACCGAGCGGTCGAGTCCGTCGAACTCGATCCCGCGCAGCTGCTTCAGGATGTCGTCGCGGCTCAGCACGGTGCCGGCCGCGCGCGCGAGGATCAGCAGCAGGTTGAACTCGGCGGTCTTCAGGTCGACCGGTTCGCCGCGCCACGTGACGGTGCGGTTCGGCGGCGAAATGATCAGTTGCCCGAACACGAGCGCTTCGGGCGCCGCGGCGCCGCGCGCACCGGCAGCCGGCTGCGCGCGACGCAGCAGCGCACGGGCGCGCGCGACGAGCACGCGCGGCTCGATCGGCTTCGTCACGTAATCGTCGGCGCCGGTCTCGAGGCCGGCGACCTGGTCGTAGACGTCCGCGCGTGCGGTCAGGATCAGCACGGGCACGTGCGTAAACGCGCGAATGCGGCGGCACACTTCCATGCCGTCGAGATTCGGCAGCATCAGATCGAGTATCACGAGCGCGGGCTGATGCTCGCGCACGGCCGCGACCGCGAGATCGCCGCGCCGCACGACGGTCACCGCGAATTCGTAGCCGTCGAGATATTCGCGCACGAGCTGCGCGAGACGATCGTCGTCCTCGATCAGCAGCACACGGTGTTTGAGCGGATTGTCGTTCATGGTCTCCTCGAAATGCGCACGCGGCCGCATGCGCCGGCCGGCGCAGCGCGGCGCGGCACGCGAATTCTATCCGGCGTTTCGCCGGTCGCGGGAGCGGCCACGACAATCGCGAACAATCGAACACAATTGGGCACAGATTTGCTGCAGATTCGGGACAGTCTTCGCGCGCGGCGATACCTAGACTGCCGGCTCCATCACTCTTGTCCCGATATCGTGCACCCCATCTTCCGCCGTTCCCGCTATTGCGTGCCGCTTGCCGGCCTGACGCTTGCCGCCGCCGCTCATGCGGAAAACGAATACTCGATCTCGCTCGGCGGCGGCTTCGCGCCGCGCTACCAGGGCAGCAACCAGTACCGCGGCGTCGTCGCGCCGTCGTTCTCGGCGAAATTCGGCAACGGCTTCTTCATCGGCGGCGACGACGGCGCAGGTTATCGGCTCGATCTGCCGCACGGCGCGTTCGTGTCGGCGGCCGTCAATTACGATCCGGGGCGCGCGGACAAGAACCGCTTCGATCTGCCCGGCTCCGACTACCTGAAGGGAATGGGGCGGATTCCGGGCTCGGTGCTCGTCGGCGTGCGCGCCGGCGTGACGCTGTTCGGCAGCGCGATGCTGAGCGCGACGATCGAAACGCCGGTTACGCATACGTCGCGCGGCGTATCGGGCCACGTCGATCTCGCGGTGCCGGTGTTCAAGGCCGGACGGCACGAGATCGTCGTGACCGGCAGCGTGCACGGCGGCACCGGTCGCTACATGCAGACGTTCTACGGCGTCACCGACGCACAGTCGATGGCGAGCCGCTTCCGGCCGTACTCGGTGGGCGGGGGGATCGACAGCGCGTCGATGTCGGTCGCGTGGAACTGGAGCCTGTCCCAGCATTGGTCGTTGCTCGCGACCGCCGGCGTGACGCGGCTGCTCGGCCGCTACGGCGACAGTCCGATCGTCCAGTCGCGCAGCAATTACTATGGGATGGCCGGCGTCAGCTACAAGTTCTGACGAGCGTCCGGATGCGCGGCCGCCGGTGGCGCGGCGGCATGATCGGCCAACGCGCCGCGTGCGATACCATGCACGCGGATGCGGCGTTGCGCCGGATCTGCGCGGCCGCTTGTCCTCGAGAGGCGGGCTACGCGACCGATGACGAATGCCGGCACGCGGACCGCGCGAGCGTCATCGCTTCTTCGGCCGCGCGTCCAACGGAGAAACGGAGACTTCGATGAAGAAAACCCGTGCGACGATCATGGCGCTCGTTGCGGCCGCAACGTTGGCCGGCTGTGCGGACATGCACGCGAACAATACGAATGCCGTTGCAGACGCATCGAAACCGGGCCAGACGCGCGCATCGCATGCGTGCCGCGCGGACGCCGGCCCGGACGATGCGCTCGTCGGCAAGACCGAAGCCGACGCGGCCGCGCAGCTCGACGGCTGCCTGTGGCGCGTGCTGGAGCGCGACGGCAAATCGCTGCCCGGCACGATGGACTACCGCGAAGAGCGCCGCAATCTCGGCGTTCGCGACGGGAAGGTGATCTGGGTCCGGCGCGGGTGACGACGCGCTCGCGCAGCGCCGGCTGTCGCGATGCGCGAGCGCGTCGCGGTCGGCGTTACGCGGCCGTCGAAGCCGCCGCTCGCCGATAAGCGCGCAGGCGCGCTACTTCGAGATGTACCACAGCGCGTCGGTACTGACGCGCGCAGGCTGTGCCGCAGCCGGTGCCTGAACGGGCGCGGCGGGCGGCGCGTTCGACGTCACGGCGGTCGGCGGCGTGGCCGGCGCCGACGCAGTCGACGACGTGTTCAGATACCACAGCGCATCGGTCGACGCCGCACGCTTGGTCGGCGGATCGGCCGGTTGCTTCGACGTGGCGGCCGCAGCGGGTGCGGCGGCCGTCGTCGCAGCCGGCGGCTTCGCACCGGCGCCGGTAGCCGCACCGGCACCCGCCCCGGCCTGCGCAGTCGCCGCGCCGGCTCCTGCCGTGCCGCGCTGCGCGCGCGCTTCGAACGGCCCGAGCTGGAAGATCAACGTTTGCGCGGGACGCGTGAGCACCGCATACGGAAACTGCAATTCCCACGACATCAGCACGCGGCCCGACGGCGTGTCGGTAAAGATCGCCGGCGCGTGCTTCATGTCGCTGAACTGCACGTAGATTCGCGCGCCGTCGTCGAACACCTGGGTCGGCTTCGCCTGATCCGCACCGGTGATCGACCAGCCGAAGTTGTACGTGCCGGCAGGCCCGGCGGGCCCGCCCGCGGGCGGCGGCGCGGCA
>NZ_CABVPR010000039.1 GCF_902499135.1 Burkholderia dolosa | reverse complement strand
CGGGCCGCTCGGCGCTAGCGGCGCGCGCGCAGCGGCCGGTGCGGGCGCCGCGCTGCGCATGCCGGCCTTCGGATCGAGGACGAACTGCACTTCGATCGGCGCATTCCAGAAATCGCGGGCCAGATCGGCGATCCGGCCCGAAAACTGGCTCTTGACCCAATCCAGCTTGAAGCGGTTCGGCGCAGCGATGGACAGCGTGTTCGCCGACGCATCGAAGGCCACCGGGGCCAAGGGTTTGATCCACGTCACGTACTGCTGGGGCGTCAATTCGCGCTCCAGCAGTGCGGAACAGTGTTGCCAGAATTCGTTCATCAAGTGACTGTCGTTTTATGCGTGCACAGCGTCTCGCCGGCGCCCTCGTCGCTGTCGCGCAACAAGGCCCGAAGCGGCGTGCGAGCGTGCTTCGGGCGCCTGCGTCGCGGTCGTGGCGAGACAGGCGAGGGCCGAAGCGGCGTGCGGGATTCTTGGAGATAAGGCGAGATTCTAACGCCAAAAGCCGCCACAGCGGGACTTATCCACAGGGTGCGATTGTGGGTCGCGGGGCCGGATCGGCGCGGCCCGGCACAGGCGAAGGACGCGTAAAGTATTGACCGTCAAGAGAAAAACGGTTTAAATAGCGGGTTCCGCGAAAACCAATCCTGTATTTCCGGCGATTGCGTTCGCCCGAAGGCCTCCGGTTAGGGCACGCGGTCCCCTGAATTTCGACATTCTCGAACAAGTGAGAGCATCATGAAACGTACCTACCAACCGTCCGTGACGCGCCGCAAGCGCACCCATGGCTTCCGTGTCCGCATGAAGACGGCAGGCGGCCGCAAGGTCATCAACGCTCGCCGCGCGAAGGGCCGCAAGCGCCTCGCCATCTAAGGCAGGTTGCGCGCTGTGTCCGCCGTCCGCAGCCCTGCGGAGGGTGCCGTCGAGCCGGGTGCGAATCCGTCGCAGACGAAAGCCGCCTTCCCGAAAGCTGCGCGACTTCTGAAAACGGATGAATTTTCATCCGTTTTTCGTTTGCGCCCGTGGCGGCGCTCCGCGCACTTCGTGATCTACGGCAAGCCGACCGGCGAGCCCGCGCGTCTGGGGCTCGTGATCGGCAAGAAGTACGCACCGCGTGCAGTCACGCGCAATCTCGTGAAGCGGCTCGCGCGCGAAGCGTTCCGGTTGCGCCGGGCGGAATTCGCCGGGTACGACCTGCTGCTGCGGCAGCACACGCGCTTCGACAAGAAGGCGTTGCCGAGCGCGGCTTCCGCCCCGCTCGCCGCGATGTGCGCGGCCGAAATCCGCGAGCTGCTCGACAAGGCAGCGCGGGAGATCGCCCGCCGTGCGTCGAAGCCCGCGTCCGAGTGACGCATCCGTCCGCGGCGCGGCGCGCGCGCCGGCCCGGCGGGTTTTGAAGCGGTGCCGAACGGCGCCGCGCAAGGTATGAAAACGGTCTTGATCGCGTTGCTGCGCTTCTACAAGGTTGCCGTGAGCCCGCTGCTCGGCAACCGTTGCCGTTTTTATCCTTCCTGTTCGGATTACGCGCGCGAAGCAATCCAGTATCATGGCGCCGCGCGCGGCACGTATCTCGCCGTCAGGCGCGTGTGCCGATGCCATCCGTTTTCCGCGGGCGGCATCGACCTCGTCCCGCCGCCCAACTCCGACACTCGCGCTCGCGGCGAAGCCGACGCGCGGTCCCATCGACTCTGAGACAACGCATGGATATCAAACGCACCGTCCTATGGGTGATCTTCTTCATGTCAGCTGTCATGCTGTACGACAACTGGCAGCGGTCCCATGGACGCCCGTCGATGTTCTTCCCGAGCGCCACGCAGACGGCGCCCGCCGCTGCCGGCGGCGCGTCGGGCACGGGCGCGACGCCGACTGCCGGCAACGTGCCGGCCGCCGCACCGGGCGCCGCGCCGACCACGACCGCACCGGCTGCGCAGGCGCAGCTCGTGAAGTTCTCGACCGACGTCTATGACGGCGAGATCGACACGCGCGGCGGCACGCTCGCGAAGCTGACGCTGAAGAAGCAAGGCGACGGCAAGCAGCCCGACCTGTACATCACGCTGTTCGACCACACGGCCGGCCACACGTACCTCGCGCGCACGGGCCTGCTCGGCGGCGATTTCCCGAACCACAACGACGTGTACACGGAAGTCGGCAACGGGCCGACGTCGCTGTCCGGCGACCAGAACACGCTGAAGCTGTCGTTCGAGTCGCCGGTGAAGGGCGGCGTGAAGGTCGTGAAGACCTACACGTTCACGCGCGGCAGCTACGTGATCGGCGTCGACACGAAGATCGAGAACGTCGGCACGACGCCCGTCACGCCGACCGTCTACATGGAACTGGTGCGCGACAACACGGCGGTCGAAACGCCGATGTTCTCGCATACGTTCCTCGGGCCGGCGGTCTATACGGACGCGAAGCACTTCCAGAAGATCAACTTCAGCGATCTCGACAAGAACAAGGCCGACTACGTGACTTCCGCCGACAACGGCTGGGTCGCGATGGTGCAGCACTATTTCGCGTCGGCGTGGATTCCGCAGCAGGGCGTGAAGCGCGACATCTACGCGGAGAAGATCGATCCGACGCTGTACCGCGTCGGCGTGAAGCAGCCGGTCGCGACGATCGCGCCGGGCCAGTCGGCCGACGTGCAGGCGCGCCTGTTCGCCGGTCCGGAAGAAGAGCGGATGCTCGAAGGCATCGCGCCGGGTCTGGAGCTCGTGAAGGACTACGGCTGGGTGACGATCATCGCGAAGCCGCTGTTCTGGCTGCTCGAGAAGATCCACGGCTTCGTCGGCAACTGGGGCTGGGCGATCGTGCTGCTGACGCTGCTGATCAAGGCCGTGTTCTTCCCGCTGTCGGCGGCGAGCTACAAGTCGATGGCGCGGATGAAGGAGATCACGCCGCGCATGCAGGCGCTGCGCGAGCGCTTCAAGAGCGATCCGCAGAAGATGAACGCCGCGCTGATGGAGCTGTACAAGACCGAGAAGGTCAATCCGTTCGGCGGCTGCTTGCCCGTCGTGATCCAGATCCCGGTGTTCATCTCGCTGTACTGGGTGCTGCTCGCGTCGGTCGAAATGCGCGGCGCGCCGTGGATTCTGTGGATCCACGACCTGTCGCAGCGCGATCCGTACTTCATCCTGCCGGTGCTGATGGCCGTGTCGATGTTCGTGCAGACGAAGCTGAACCCGACGCCGCCCGATCCCGTCCAGGCGAAGATGATGATGTTCATGCCGATCGCGTTCTCGGTGATGTTCTTCTTCTTCCCGGCCGGCCTCGTGCTGTACTACGTCGTGAACAACGTGCTGTCGATCGCGCAGCAGTACTACATCACGCGCAAGCTCGGCGGCAGCGCGAAGAAAAAGCCCGCGTGACGCGGGGCGCACGCGGGCGGCTCGCCGTTCGCGGTGCATATGTGAAAAAGCCGCATGGGTCGAACCATGCGGCTTTTTCGTTTTCGGGCCGAGCGTGGCGCTTTGCGCGCCGCGCGTGCCGATCAGGATCGCTTCGGGTCGCCGTAGAACTGCTCGATCAGCTCCTGAACGAGGTAGCGCTGATGCGGCGACAGCGACTCGATCTTCGACGCGAGTTCGATCGTCTCCTGCGTCGGCGGATACCGTTCGTCGCGCGGCAGCGGCTGCGGCGTCACGTGCTCCGTCGCGCTCGGCGAAGGTCCGTAGTGCAGCCAATGCAATTCGACGCGCAACCATTCGGCGAGCGTCTGCAGTTTGTCCGGCGTCGGAATCGTGCGGCCGGTCAGCCACTTGTGCGCGGTTTGCGGCGAAACCGGCTGCGCGCCGCGATGCCGGAGGTTGAACCGGTTCGCGAGTTCCGTCGCGCCGGAGATCTTTTCCGGGCTGCGCCGCAGGGCGAATTTCAGGCGTTCCGAGAACGCGGCTTTTTCTTCGGGTGTCGGCATGGGCGTGATTGTGCAATTCCACCGACGCATCTCAGACAACCATGTGGGATAAACGTATCTCGATCGGACGAATCCCAATCCGGCATGGGACATGGGGCGGAATTGAGGGCCGCAGCGTGGAGCCGCGTGTGTACGCATACTCGTCCGAAACGCGTGCTGCGTGATGGTGCCACGCTCGTACTGGACTTATCCCCGCCGGGATAAATTAGATCGTGTCCGTAGCAGACGTGAGCGCCGGTGGCGGGCCGGCGCTCACGCTACAATGCCGGCGTTCCTTTGTCCCGACTGTCGCGCGGGCGCACCACTTACTGTTCGACCGAACCGATTCTCATGCTCGCTACCGACTCCGATCCGATCGTCGCCATTGCCACCGCTGCCGGCCGGGGCGGCATCGGCGTCGTTCGCGTATCGTTCGGGCGCGGCGGCGAGGCGGCCGCGCTGCCGCTGATCGACGCGCTGTGCGGGCAGCGGCTCGCGCCGCGCCATGCGAGCTACGTGCCGTTTCTCGACGCGCACGGCGCACCGCTCGACCGCGGGATCGCGCTGTACTTTCCGGCGCCGCATTCGTACACCGGCGAGCACGTGCTCGAACTGCAGGGGCACGGCGGCCCGATCGTGATGCAGCTGCTGCTGCAGCGGTGCCTGGACGCGGGCCGCGGCTTCGGGCTGCGGCTCGCGGAGCCCGGCGAGTTCACGCGGCGTGCGTTTTTGAACGACAAGCTCGACCTTGCGCAGGCCGAGGCGGTTGCCGACCTGATCGAAGCGAGTACCGAAGCGGCCGCGCGCTCGGCCGGCCGTTCGCTCGACGGCGCGTTTTCGCGGCAGATCCATGCGCTCGTCGACCACGTGATCAACCTGCGGATGCTCGTCGAAGCGACGCTCGATTTCCCGGAGGAGGAGATCGACTTTCTGGAGGCTGCCGATGCGCGCGGCAAGCTCGCGAAGATCCGCGAGCAGCTCACGCACGTGCTCGGCGATGCGCGGCAGGGCGCGCTGCTGCGCGAGGGCTTGTCGGTCGTGCTGGCCGGACAGCCGAACGTCGGCAAGTCGTCGCTGCTCAATGCGCTGGCCGGCGCGGAGCTCGCGATCGTCACGCCGATCGCCGGCACGACGCGCGACAAGGTTGCCCAGACGATCCAGGTCGAAGGGATTCCGCTGCACATCATCGACACGGCCGGGTTGCGCGAGACCGACGACGAAGTGGAGCGGATCGGCATTGCGCGCACGTGGAGCGAGATCGAGCGCGCGGATGTCGTGTTGCATCTGCTCGATTCGCGTACCGGGATGACCGCCGACGACGAACGGATCGCCGCGCGGTTTCCGGCCGGCGTACCGGTCGTGCGCGTGCTGAACAAGACGGATCTGACCGGCGTGCCGGCGTGCGTCGAGCATCCTGCGGCCGAGGGCGATCTGACCGACGTGCATCTGTCGGCGAAGCGCGGCGACGGCATCGACTTGCTGCGCGCCGAACTGCTGCGGATCGCGGGATGGCAGGCGGGCGCCGAAGGCGTCTATCTCGCGCGCGAGCGGCATCTGATCGCGCTGCGCGCGGCGCAAGCGCATCTCGCGCAGGCCGCCGATCACGCGGAGCAACGCGCGCAGTCACTCGATCTGTTCGCGGAGGAACTGCGCCTCGCGCAGGAGCAGCTCAATTCGATTACCGGGGAATTTACGTCGGACGATCTGCTGGGGGTGATTTTCAGCAGGTTTTGCATCGGGAAGTAGCTCGCGATCGCGATACGGCTCGATCATCGTCCCGCGCGCATACGGCGGACTCGCTCACGACACGAACGTCGCATGCTCGTAACGGCGCTTCGTTCTGGCTACCCTCGTCGCACGTCACGCATCGTGGGCCACGACGTCAATCCCAATGCCGATGATGGTGGTAGTACCCGCCGCCGTAATACCCGCCGTCCGGCACCACGATGCACCCGCTCAACAACGCGGCCACACCGGCAATCAGCAAAAGCGTCTTCTTCATCGCGCACACCTGCATGGATTTCAAGATGAAACCCAGCATATCGAGCGCTCCGAACACGGACTGTAAGCATTCGTATCGCCGCGGCGCATTGCGTAACCGCGCATTATTCCGGTCACAATGACCGTTACGCGTGCGCGAAACCACAGACGTTTCACGCCGTGGCGACCCGGTTTCTCCCCGCTCCCTTCGCGCGATACAGCGCGGCATCAGCGACTTCGAGCAACGCATCGGGCGTCGACAGATCGCCCGGCGCGACGGTCGCACAGCCCACGCTCACGCTGACGCACGCTGTCGCGCCGGCATCGCGAGACCGAGCCGCAGCACCGCTTCGCGTGCTTGCTCCGTAACGATCCGCGCACCGTGCGCGCCGGTGTTCGGCAATACGATCGCGAATGCCTCGCCGCCGTAACGGGCGACGAGATCCGTCGGCCGTCTGACGACGCCGGCCAGCGCATTCCCGATCGCGATCAAACATGCATCGCCCTTCACGTGTCCGAACGCATCGTTGTAGGCCCCGAAGTGATCGACGACGACCATCAGCAGCGACAGCGGTTCGCGTCCGCGACGCGCCTGCAGGAACAGCGCGTGAAACCGGTCGTTGAAATGGCTGCGGTTGAACGTGCCGGTCAGCCCGTCGCGCGCGCACGAGTGAACCAGCGTCGCGTGCGCTTCGAACAGCCGCTGATACAGCGTCGTCACTTCCCACGCCAGCACGCAGACCAGCACGCCGGGCGTGAACATGCTGAATACGCGCGCGAGATACCCAGCCGACCGTGAAGCGGCTCGTGCTCGGCAGGTTCAGCGTCGTGTCGGTCAGGCACGCGAATACCGCGATCGCGAGCTATAGATCGAGCATCGTGCGCAGCCGGCCCGTGACGACGACCACTGGGAGCGCAAGCACGTTGACCGCGCGGACGACGAGCGCGACCGCGTTGATCGGCAGCGCGACCGTGTCGCCGGCCGGGCGGCACGCGGCCGGCCGCGGCGCGACCGGTGCGAGCCGATCCTGACACGCTATCGGCATGCACTCAAACGCCGAGCCCCGGACCGAAGTTGCCGGCGACCCAGCGCGTGACGGCATCGACGTCCGCGTAGTCCTGTTCGGGCAGGCCGTCGAGCATCGACAGCACTTCGTTGCTCGCGCCGGCGTCGCGTGCGGCGTCGACGATTGCATCCTTGTTCGCCGGGTAGCGGACGGTTGCGAGTATGTCGGCGATCTGCAGATCGATCGTTTCGTGCGGAATGTCGTGCGGGGAAGCAGCGGGTTTGTCGTTCACGTCGGCGTCTCGCTGGTTGACCGGAATCGGAGAAACCGCGACTGCGCAATTTGCGGGCCCGCCAGGCGGCGCGCGCGAAGCGGAAGTCGAACGGCTCAGTGCCCGCGCCTCACGCGGCGCCACGGATGCTTCCAGTCGATATGCGGCGCGTCGGCGTCGCGCGGATGCTGGCGTCGATGTTCCTGCCACAGTTCGTCGGAGAACAGCACCGCCACGATCACGAGCGGCAGCACGAGAAAAATCCCGAGTATGACTTGCTCGAACACGATAGCCTCCTTGCGGTGGCAGGAACCCTTGCTCCCATTCTAGGCTCTGAATTTCGCCTGCGTTCAACTTCTTACGGGGGCGAAATGGGCTCGATCGAGGCCGGACGAGCGCGTTTCGCCGACGCGCCGGCATTAAAAAAGGACATGAACATGCAACTTCAGAACGATGCTCACACGCTGTCGCTGCGACCGCTCGAGCGCGACGACCTGCGCTTCGTCCACGAACTGAACAACGACGCGAAGATCATGCGCTACTGGTTCGAGGAGCCGTATGAAACCTTCGCGGAGCTGTCGCAACTGTACGACCGCCACGTGCACGATCAGCGCGAGCGCCGCTTCGTCGCGATCGACGCGCAGCGCAGCCTGGTCGGCCTCGTCGAACTGATCGAGCTGGACTACATCCACCGCCGCGGCGAATTCCAGATCATCATCGCGCCGCATTGCCAGGGGCGAGGCTATGCGGGCCAGGCGACGCGTCTGGCAGTCGAGTACGCGTTCAGGGTGTTGAACCTGCGCAAGCTGTATCTGATCGTCGATACGTCGAATGCGGCCGCGATTCACGTCTACGAAAAATGCGGATTCCAGCACGAGGCCGAGTTGAAGGAAGAATTTTTCGGCAACGGCACGTATCACAATGCGTACCGGATGTGCATCTTCCAGCGCGATTATTTCGAACGCCGGCAAACGAATTGATCGCCGGATTGATGGCGGCGCGCCGATAAAGCTGAAGAAAACCGGCGCGCCGTTTTCCCGTGAAGATCACACAGGCGGCCGAATACGGGTAAATACGCACCCGCTTATATCTGGCACTTTTCTTGTTAGCGGTAAATCGGGTTTCCGCGCTGCGATAAATTCATATCGTTTCGGCCGACTTTGTGTGCAACGCATCAAAATGATCCGGATATCGGAATGGATTATCCAAACCGTTCAATTGGCACGTTGTAACTTTGCCGAAAGGCTTGCTGGATAATGCTTTGCGCGCCGTGTCGCATGTTCGAGCGCCATACAGAACGCGCGATGAACGGCAAACAGCAGACGAAAAATCGACTGCGCGCGGGGTGCGACAATTCGCCGCTATTGCGAGCGCACAATAAATGTGCTTGCTATCGCTTGCCGGTCTTCTAAAGTGAAAAACGCGGGTTCACGATCACCTTTAAACGCATAGCTAACCCAGCCTGGTGCCCGCAAGTACGGAGACGGAAACATGATGAAGCGAACCGGTGTCTTTCTCGCCCTCGTCGGCGCATTTGCGGCGGTATCGATTGCTTACGCGGGCGGCGATTCGGCCGTCAAGCCGAAGCAGGAAATCCAGTTGACGAAGAATGCATGGGGCTGTCTGTCGAAGGACAATCTGGACTCCGTGCTGAGTCACGAGCGCGACGGCAAGGCGCAGGCGAAGCAGCAATACTTCGACGACTATCGCTGCCTGTCGGTGCCGGAAGGCCAGCGCTTCCGCGTGGTGTCGGTCGAACAGGGCGACGTGCAGTTCGTCAGCGCCGACAACAGCGACCAGCAGGGCCTCTGGACCGATTCGCGCTTCATCAAGCAGTAACGCGCACCGTCGCCACGCGCGCGTGCCGGCCTGACGAGGCCGGCGGCGCGCGATCGACGCGGCCCGGCCGATGCCGGGCCGTTGCGCTGTGGGCGGCGCTTCACGCAGGCGGCGCGGCCCGCATTCGGTATCATCACGGCCCGACCGAACCGAATGCCCGCCCGGGCCGCATCCGCATGGCGCTGAAATCCACGATCTACAAAGCCGAACTGCAAATCGCCGACATGGATCGGCATTACTACGCCGATCACGCGCTGACGGTCGCACGTCATCCGTCGGAAACCGACGATCGGATGATGGTGCGCATCGTCGCGTTCGCGCTGTTCGCGCACGAGCGGCTCGAGTTCTGCAAAGGGCTGTCGGACGTCGACGAGCCCGATCTGTGGCAGAAGGACCTGACCGGCGCGATCGACGCATGGATCGAGGTCGGCCAGCCCGACGAGCGGCGTATCTCGAAGGCGGCCGGCCGTGCCGCGCAGGTCACGGTGATCGCGTACGGCGGCAAGACGTCGGATATCTGGTGGCAGGGCGTGCGCAGCAAGGTCGAGCGGCTGCGCAACGTGCAGGTGCTGTCGCTCGCCGACGGCGTCGCGGTCGCGCTCGGCCAACTCGCCGAGCGCACGATGCGGCTGCAGTGCACGGTGCAGGACGGTGCCGCATGGGTGTCGAGTGCCGACCACGATCCGGTCGCGGTCGAATGGACGGTGCTGAAGGCGCGCGCGGACGCGTGACGCGGGGCCGCGCGCGCCGGCCGCGCCGCGCCGCGCTTAGCCGACGACGGCCGGCGGCCCCTTGAACTCGAGCATGTTCCCCTCCGGATCGAACAGATAGATCGACGGTCCGTAGCCGCCGGCGCCGTAGCGTTCGACGGGCGCACCCGGCTGCGCGCCATGCGCGGCGAAATGCGCGATCAGCGCGTGCGGATCGAACGGCTCGACGCGCAGGCACAGATGATCGAGATTGCGTCCGACACCGGGCGGGCCGCTGTCCGGGCGATCGATCTTCGCGCCGACCGCGAGCAGATCGATCAGCGCATCGCCGGCGCGCAGCTGCACGAGGCCCAGATCGGGCTGCTCCTTCTCGACGTGACAGCCGACGGCATCGCAGTAGAAGCGCGTCATCGCAGCCATGTCGGTCACGCGGAGCACGACATGGTCGATTCCGCGGATGGTCGGTTTCATGGACGCACCCTCCTTCGGCAAGCAGGTGCGTCGAGTGTAGAACGCGCGCCGCGCTCGCGGGAACGCGCCGCGACCGACGGACGAAAAAAAGCCCGTTCACGCAGAGCGGAACGGGCTTAATCCATATCAGGAGGAGACATGGAGGAGACAGGTCCAACTATACACATGCAGATGGTGCGACGCAATATATCGTGTGTAAAAAAACGTCAGAACGGCGTTTTGTCGCAGCCGCACTGCAGCAAAATCGTGACGGAGCGATGACGCGCGATGCGTGCGCGCAACGGCCGCGCGGGATTTTGCGGTTTTCCCGGCGTGCTGGCAGCGTATCGGCGCGCCGGCCGCGAATCACAGAGCAAGATTCAGCGCGCGGCCGTCTGTGCCGAAGCCTAGAGTAGGCTCCGTCTACACTTGAGAGTGCGAGGTTCAGATGAAAACCGCCTATCCGACCGACGATGCCCGCTGGGGCGCCGTGACCGCCCGCGATCCGCATGCGGACGGCGCGTTCTTCTATGCCGTGCGCACGACCGGCGTGTTCTGTCGCCCGACCTGCTCGTCGCGGCTGCCGCGGCGCGAGCACGTGTCGTTCTTCGCCGACGCGGCCGCCGCGCGCGCGGCCGGGTTCCGCCCGTGCAAGCGCTGTCAGCCGGAAGGCCTGCCGCGCGAACTCGAGATCGTCAATCGTGCGTGCGCGGTGCTCGACGCTCGCGCGGAGCGGATGACGCTCGAGCAGTTGAGCGACGCCGTGCACGTGAGCCCGTTTCACCTTCAACGCCTGTTCAAGCGGGTGGTCGGCGTGTCGCCGCGGCAGTACCAGGCCGCGCAGCGCGGCGCCGCGCTGCGCGACGCGCTGCAAAGCGGCCAGCCGGTCACGCGCGCGGCCGTCGACGCCGGCTTCAACTCGCCGTCGCGGCTCTATGCGTCGGTGCCGCGCGAGCTCGGGATGGCGCCGTCCGCGTTTCGGCGCCAGGGCGCCGGGCTTCGAATCGACTACACGACGGCATCGACGTCGCTCGGCACGGTGCTCGTCGCCGCGACCGAGCAGGGAATCTGCCGGATCGCGTTCGGCGACGACGCGGCGTCGCTCGTCGACGAACTGAAGCACGCGTTCGCGCGTGCGGAGCTGGTCGAAGCGGCCGCGCGGCTCGCGCCGTTCGTCGCGCAGATCCGCGCATATCTGGACGGCTCTCGGCATGCGTTCGACCTGCCGCTCGACATCGCGCCGACCGCGTTCCAGCAGCGTGTATGGGAGGCGCTCACGCATATCCCGTACGGCGAAACGCGCAGCTATTCGGAGATTGCCGAGGCGCTCGGCTCGCCGCACGCGGTACGGGCCGTCGCGTCCGCGTGCGCGTCGAACCCGGTCGCGCTCGCGATCCCGTGTCACCGTGTCGTGCAAAAGGGCGGCGCGCTCGCCGGCTATCGCTGGGGCGTGCGCCGCAAGGCGACGCTGCTGGCAGCCGAAGCGCGCCATGCGCGCGACGATCAAAACGAAACCGTTGCGGAGGGCAGCGAAGCTTGAGCATCGAAACAGCGACGATTACGTCGATCGCGAACGGCGGCCTCGTGCCGCCGTCCGCGCAACTGGAACTGCGCTTCAAGGCGCCGTACGACTGGGCGCGCGTGCTGCGCTTCTTCAGCGGGCGCGCGATTCCGGGCGTCGAGCAGGTCGCGGACGGCGCGTATCGCCGTATCGTCGATCTGCACGGCGAAGCGGGCCGGCTGACCGTCACGCGGCATCCGCGCCGGCATTGCCTGATCGCGACGGTCGAAGGGGCGGCCGCACGTCATGTCGACGATGCGTTCGCCGCGCGCGTCGCGTCGATGTTCGACCTCGGTGCCGATCCGGCCGCGATCGGCGGCGGGCTCGCACGCGATCCGTGGTTCGCGCCGCTCGTCGCGGCGGCGCCGGGGCTGCGCGTGCCGGGCGCATGGTCGGGATTCGAGCTGGCGGTACGTGCGATCGTCGGCCAGCAGGTGAGCGTGAAGGCGGCGACGACCATCGTCGGCCGCCTCGTCGAACGGGCCGGGGAGCGCGTGATGCACGACGACGAAGGCGCGCCCGCCTGGCGTTTCCCGACGCCCGACGCGCTTGCCGCATGCGATCTCGCGAAGATCGGCATGCCGGGCAAGCGCGCATCCGCGCTGACCGGCATGGCGCGCGCGGTGGCGGCCGGCGACGTGCCGGTCGACTGCGCGCACGCCGATCTCGCGACGCTGCGCGGCACGTGGCTCGAGCTGCCCGGCATCGGGCCGTGGACGGTCGAATACATCGCGATGCGCGCGTGGCGCGACCCGGACGCGTGGCCGGCCTCCGATCTCGTGCTGATGCAGTCGATCGCCGCGCGCGATCCGTCGCTCGACCGGCTCGCGAGCCAGAAACGCCGCACGGAAACGTGGCGACCGTGGCGCGCGTATGCGGCGCTGCATTTGTGGAACGACGTCGCGGACCGCGCGGGCGCCGCGCGCGGCGGCTGAGTCGTCGCGTCGCCCCCCGCACGTTCCTCCAGACGATTTCGCCGCGCGGGCGCCGTTTTCGACGCTCGCGCAAACGTGCGTCGCCACGACGCGGGGAGCGGCTGCCGGCGTGTCGGCAGCGTGCAAGCGCCGCGCGCGGCCGGGTCAAGCGCGTGTGTCGGCGAGATGTTAAAGTGCCCGCTACCAACGAAGCGACCAACAATCCAGTCGGCCGCGCGCGGCGTTTCGCGCGCGGCCGTCCCGCACTTGCGCCTCCATGTCGAACACCATGACTCACCGCCAGTCCGAACTGCTGCTGAATCGCCTCGATGCGTTGAGCTCGGGCCCGACGCGGCAGCATCTGCCCGACGGCCTGCGCGGCATCGAAAAGGAAAGCCTGCGCGTGACGCGCGACGGGATGATCGCGTTCACGCCGCATCCGCGCGCGCTGGGGGCGGCACTCACGCACCCGTCGCTGACGACCGACTACTCGGAAGCGCTGATCGAACTGATCACGCCCGCGGAACGCGATGCGGCGATCACGCTCGAGCGCCTCGACGATCTGCATCGCTACGTGTATGCGTCGCTCGGCGACGAGATGCTGTGGAACGAGTCGATGCCCGGCCTGCTGCCGGCCGACGACGAGATTCCGATCGCGAACTACGGCACGTCGAACATCGGCCGCCTGAAGACGGTGTACCGGCGCGGCCTCGCGTACCGCTACGGCCGCACGATGCAGTGCATCGCCGGCATCCACTACAACTACTCGCTGCACGAGGAAGTGTGGCGGCGCCTGCATGCGGACGAGCGGTCGACCGCCACGCTGGTCGACTATCAGTCGGAGCGCTATCTCGCGCTGATCCGCAATTTCCGCCGCCGCAGCTGGCTGCTGATGTACCTGTTCGGCGCGTCGCCGGCGCTCGACGCGAGGTTCCTGCGCGGCAAGCCGCATCGGCTCGACGCGTTCGACGCGGATACGCTGTACCGGCCGTACGCGACGAGCCTGCGGATGAGCGATCTCGGCTACTCGAACACGACCGCGCAGGCGGCGCTGCACGTCGACTACAACACGCTGCCCGGTTATCTCGACGCGCTGTCGAAGGCGGTGAGCGAGCCGTATCCGCCGTACGAGGCGATCGGCACGCATCGCGACGGCGAGTGGATCCAGATCAACACGAACGTGCTGCAGATCGAGAACGAGTTCTACTCGACGATCCGGCCGAAGCGCATCACGTATTCGGGCGAGCGGCCGCTGCATGCGCTCGCGTCGCGCGGCGTGCAGTACATCGAGGTGCGCTGCCTCGACATCGATCCGTTCGAGCCGACCGGCATCGCGCTCGGCACCGCGCGCTTCATCGATGCGTTCCTGCTCGCGTGTGCGCTCGACGACAGTCCGGCGCTCGACTGCGACGCGTACAAGGAAGCGAACGCGAACTTCGCGAGCGTGACGATGGAAGGCCGCAAGCCGGGGCTCACGCTGACGCGCGACGGGCGGCCGATCACGCTGCAGGCGTGGGCGGACGAGCTGATGGCCGACATCGAAACGGTCGGCCGTCGCCTCGACGAGATCCGCGGCGGCGACGAGCATGCGCGGACGATTGCCGCGCAGCGCGAGAAGCTCGCCGATCCGGAGCGCACGCCGTCCGCGCGCGTGCTGCGCACGATGCGCGAGAACGGGCAGTCGTTCCTCGCGTTCGGGCTCGCGCAGAGCGAAGCGCATGCCGCGCATTTCCGTGCGAATCCGCCGTCTGCCGACACGCTGCGCGCCGAGCGCGCGCTCGCCGAGAAGTCGCTCGCCGAGCAGGCGGAACTGGAGGCGAAGGAAGCCGGCTCGTTCGATGCGTTCGTCGCCGCGTATCGCGCGTATACGCTGAACCGCTTCAGCGTCTGATCGTTGCGCCGGCGCGTGCGTACGGCGCGCGCTTTGCGGATGCGCGTGGCCGGCGAGGCGAGTGCACGCTTTGCGGCCGGCCATGCGTGCAGTGTGCGGCCGACGCGTCACGGCCAAACGCGTGCCGACCGCGCCTTCTCCGGTATGCCGCAGCGCGCGCGACGCATCGCGCACGCGGGCATTCGTTCGAATCGATGAATCAGTGGTGCCCGTACGTGCCACGATCGATCGCATGCGGCAGCGCCGGCTTGCCGGAGTCGACACGTACGCCGGCATCGTTGCCGTAGCCCGCGCCGTCGCCGCGCATCTGCGCGGCACGCCGGATGATCGCCTGCATGTTTGCCGGAAAGTCGGGGCTGCTCGCAAGGCTCGCGCGGTAGCCGGCGGCCTGAAGCGACGCGAGTTCCTGGCGGACCTGCGCGCGTGTCAGCGTCGACGCCGCGTGGGCATCCGCGGCCCATGCCGCGCCGATCGCCAGCAACGCACACGTCGCGCGTTTCATCGTGTCCATCATGTTTGCTCCGTGAGGTTCCGGCGCCGCGCCGTCGTCGGCGCGGGCGGAACGATGCGGCCAGTCCAGGCTTCGTACGCCGTACGAAACAGCGCGCCGGTCGACACGCACCTTTGTTGCACCTGCAACATTGCGAGCGCCGATCGACGCATGCGCGCGCGGTTTCCTGTCGCGTGTGCCACGTGTACGCCAGCTGCGGGTCATCGTGCAGCGGACCGTCCGCGCGCGATACCGCCGATCGCGCTTGTTCTCCTTGTACAAGCGCGATGTGCCTCCTAACCTCTTTTGAGCGACCGATCGGTCGGCGCTGCGGCACGGTTGCATCTGCAAGCGCCGGGCGCCGTGAGGGCCGCGGAACAACGACGTTGAATGGATGCGGAGCAGCACGTGCAAGCGCTCGCGCGGACCGATAGAAAAGCGTCGGGCCGGCACGATTGCCGACGCGCCGACTCCGCTTCGCCCATGGAGACACGATGAATCCCACCACCGCCCTGCCGCCCGGCATTGTGTTCGCGCAGCCGCTGACACCCGTCGCCAATTCGCTGTTGCTGTCGTTTCTCGTCGCCGTGATTCCGATCGCGGTCGCGCTGATCGCGCTCGGCGTGCTGCGCCGCCCCGCGTGGCAGGCGTCGCTCGCGGGTCTCGTCGCCGGCCTGGCGGTCGCGATCGGCGCGTGGGGGATGCCGGCCGGCCTCGCGTTCAACGCGGTCGGCGCCGGGATGGCGCTCGCGGTCGTCCCGGTGATGTGGATCGTGTTCAACGCATTGCTGCTGTACAACGTCGCGGTGACCTCGGGCCGCTTCGATCAGTTCCGGCAGTGGATGCTCGACAATCTGCCGGACGATCGGCGGCTCGTGCTGCTCGTCGTCGCGTTCTCGTTCGGCTGTCTGCTCGAAGGCATCTCCGGGTTCGGCACGCCGGTTGCGATCACCAGTGCGCTGCTGATCGCGCTCGGTTTTCCCGCCCTCGAAGCGCTGACCTACACGCTGCTGTTCAACACCGCACCGGTCGCGTTCGGCGCGCTCGGCGTGCCGATCACCGTGCTCGGCGCGGTCACGTCGCTGCCGCCGGCGACGCTCGGTGCGATGGTCGGCCGCCAGCTGCCGTTCTTCGCGCTACTGCTGCCGTTCTACGTGGTCGGTGCATACGGCGGGCTGCGGTCGATCGCGCGGCTGTGGCCGGCGCTGCTCGTGTCCGGCGCGAGCTTCGCGCTCGCGCAGTTCGTCACGTCGAACTACCTCGGCTACCAGCTCACCGACGTGCTGTCGTCGCTCACGTCGCTGATCGTCACGATCGGCTTCCTGCAGGTGTGGCGGCCGCAGCCCGATCCGCAGTACGCGCTCGCGCGCAGCGTGCCGGCCGCGGCCGGCGCCGCGCGCGCCGGCTTCGGCGGCTGGCTGCCGTGGATCGTCGTGTCGGTGATCGTGATCGTCTGGGTGCACGCGAACATCGCGGCGATCGGCGACGTGAAGATTCCGTGGCCGGGCCTGCACAACGCGGTGTTCGTGTCGCTGTACCACAAGCCGTATGCGGCGATCTGGGATTTCCAGCCGCTCGGCACCGGCACCGCGATCCTGCTGTCGGCGCTGATCACCGCGGTGCTGACGCGTGTCGGCATCGGCGAGTTCTTCGCCTGCGTCGCGCGGACGTGGCGGCAAACGTGGATCGCGATCGTCACGGTGATGATGATCGTCGGGCTGGCGTACCTGCTGAACTATTCGGGCATCAGCTACACGCTGGGCACGGGCGTCGCATCGACCGGCGCGCTGTTTCCGCTCGTGTCGGCGTCGCTCGGGTGGATCGCCGTGTTCCTGTCCGGCAGCGATACGTCGGGCAATGCGCTGTTCGGCAACCTGCAGGTCGTCGCCGCGCGGCAGCTCGGCCTCGATCCGGTGCTGATGGCCGCGACCAACTCGTCCGGCGGCGTGATGGGCAAGATGATCTCGCCGCAGAACATCGCGACGGGCGTGTCGACGACGGACCTGAAGGGGCAGGAAGGCGTCGTGTTCGCACGCACGTTCTGGCACAGCGTGATCCTGACGCTGCTGCTCGGTGTGCTGGTGTTCCTGCAGCAGCACGTGCTGACGTGGATGATTCCCGCGCTGCCGAAGTGACCGCGAACGGGCGCGCGGTGGACCTGTGCACGGCCGGGCGGGTTGCCGGAAACTGAAAGCTGTCGACGATAGCGCGGTGAGCGAAGAGGCGGCCGCGAAGTTCTGCGAGCCTGCGGGTGAGCGACGCGATCGCGCGCGGTGCGCGGCTGCTGATGGGCAACGTGCGCGCCGGTGCGCTGTATTTGCCGACCTTCGCCAACCGTCGGCGGTCGCGTGGCGCGCGGCATGCGGCTCACGAAATACCAGACGTTCGGGCCCATGTCGCCCCGATCATGCGTTTTCGCGACATCGACGACGCGATCCGGATGTCGAACAGCGCCGACGATGCGCTCTCCTCGTCGATCTGCACGAACCGTTTCGACGGCATCGCGCGTTTCATCCTCACCGAGCTCGAAGTGGGCAGCGTGAACGTGCGCACGCTGCCGTCTATCGGCTCGAACTGACGCCGCTCGGTCGTGTCGAGGATTCCCGGCTCGGCTACAACGAAGGCGTACAGAAATCGATGCAAAGCTTCACGAATACGAAGACGTATTCGTTGCCCCGGTACGCGCAGGCTGCTGCTCTCAGCACGCTGGCTGCACGCCTATCGGTCGAGCACCGCGGCGACGATCGCCTCCGGCGCATCTTCCTGTACGAGGTGCGCCGCGTGCGGCACGCGGATCAGCTTGCCGTGCGCGATCCGCTCGGCGAGCGCCTGCCCTTGTTCGAGCGGGATCCACGCGTCTTCTTCGCCCCATACGATGCGCACCGGAAAGTCGGGCGGCGCGTAGCGCGCCTCCATTTCCTCGATGTAGCGCTGCCGCATCTGCGCAATCTGCCGATAGAACGCGCGCTGACCGGCGGGCGTGAGCCACGGCGCGCGATAGACCGACAGCGCTTCGTCGGTCAGCGGCCGCGCGGCCGCATTGCCGATGTAGGCAGACAGCAGCGCGTGATGCGCATATTCCGGGAGGCCGGCGAACGCGGCTTGGTGCTGCGCGACGTGCCGAACGAACGGCGAACCTTGCGGCGAGATCGCGACTGGATTCACGAGCGTGAGATCCGAATACGCGATGCCGTCGAGAAAGTGCGCACGCAGCACCGTCGCGCCGCCGTAGTCGTGCGCGAGCACGCGTGGGCGCACGATGCCCCATTCGCGCAGCAACGCACCGAACAGCGCGTTCTGCCGGCCGAGCGACACGTCCGCATCCGGCATGTCGGATGCGCCGTAGCCCAACAGATCGTAGAAGTACACGCGATGGCGACGCGCGAGCCACGGTGCGATGCGCCGCCACACCTGCGACGAAAACGGCGTGCCGTGCACGAGCACGAGCGGCGGTCCTTCGCCGATCGTTCCCCACGCGATTCGATAGCCTTCGAACATGAAGCGGTTTGCGAGTTCGAGCATTCGTGCCTCCGTGCTAACCTGTTTCTGTCGTAAACAGGTTACTCCGGATCGCCCCGATTTGAAACCGATAGGTGCAAGATAAATGGTTACTCGATTCGAAGCGTCGCTGCATGGGCGCGAATGGACGGACGCGGATTTCGTCGGCGGCCATCCTGCGCTCGACTTCCTCAACACCGTGGCCGATACCGGCAAGACGCGCGACGACGACAAGCTCGTCGACTGGGCGACCGTGCGCGCATGGGCGGAGAAATCGGGCTTGCTGGCACCGTCGGATCTTGCGCGGTTCGCGCGTCACGCGCGACGGGACGGCGCCGACGAGCTGACCGCGCTGCGCGGTTTTCGCGAGGACGCGTATGCCGCGATCGCGTACCTGACGAGCGACGCCCGCGGCGGTGCGGGTGCGCGCGCGGCGGACCGGCTTGCGGTCGCGATCCGCGATGCGATCGGACGCAGCAGGTTCGAAGCCGCCGACGGCCGGTTTGCGTGGCGGCCCGACGCGCACGCCGCGTCGCGGTGGATCGATGCGGCCGCGCTCGGGTTCGAGCAATTGCTGCGCACTGACGATTTCGCACGCGTGCGGCAGTGCACGCGCTGCACGTGGTTCTTCGTCGATCGCGGCCGCGGTGTCGGCCGGCGCTGGTGCGACATGCGCACGTGCGGAAACCGCGCGAAAGTGGAGGCGTTCAGGGAGCGGTGACGCGTGACGGCGGCGTTGCTTTTACAGCCGGGTAACGGGCGTGTGCCGCTGGGCCGGCGTCAACGAGCGGCTTCGTGCGGTCGATGCTCGGGCCACAGCGTGCCCGCCGCGCAAAGCCCCGCGACGAGGAACGGCGCACCGATCGCGAACAGGATCGCCGTGAGTCCCCAGCGCTGCCAGAACCGATCGACCACTGCGCGCTCCGGCATCACGGGGTCGTACAGCACGTCGACCGTGTCGCCTCGATGCAGCGTCGAATGCGATGCCGCCACGCTTTGCGCGAACGTGACGCGACGGCCGTCGTCGGCCGTGAACGCGACGGTCGCCGCATATCGCGACATGCGCGTGCGCGGCGAACGCGCGTTTTCCGTGAACTCGACGACACGGCCGGTCGAGTGCGCGTAATGCCGGACGATCAGCCACTCGCGCAGCCCGATTGCGCCGGCGCCGGCCATGAACGCAGTGCCGATCGCGATCGGCAGCAGCACGAGCGCGAGGTCCCAGCGGCGCCGGGCGGACTTTCGGGTGGCGGGCGATGTGTCGGTCTGCACGCGGCGGCGCTCGTTCGCATACAGCAAACCGCCGATCGCGAACGATGCAACCGCGAGCAGCGCCGGCACGGCAGGCGGAAACCAGCGCTGCGCGAAATCGTCGATCAACGCGGGACGGTCGGGATGCGCGGGGTCGAGCAACACGTCGACGCTTTCGCCGATATCGTAGGCGGGGACCGTCGACGCGGTGCTGCCGACGACTTCGCGGCGCCGCCCGTCGTTTGCGAGGTACGCGACGATCGGCCGATACGCGCGCATCGCATCGCTGTCCTGCACGATGCGTACGACGGTGCCCGGTGCGCGGATCAGGTTGCCGGCCGGATGGCGCGCGCCGGTCGCGAGGACCACGGCGAGCGCGAACAGCGCGACGCCGAGCGCCAGCGCGACGACTGCGTCCTTACCCGGCATGATCGGCCTCGGGTCGTGCGCCGTGCGGCCGGTTCGAAGGTCGGCCGGGTAGCGGCGCGCGCTGCCGAATAGCCGAAGATTGACGAAACCATGCCCTCTGAATGGTCGCGCCGCGCTCACATGCTTCCATGTCTGACGTCCCATGTGCTCTCAGTGCCGACGCAATACGACAGGCGTGCGTCGGTTGTGTGATATTTGTCGGACGATTCTAACGGAAAGGGCGCGGAAGATGCGTGCGCTCGGGTACGTTGAGTGACGAATATGAGCGGCGGAAACGAAAAAGCCCGGTCGGCTTTCGCTGACCGGGCTTTTGAATGCTTGGTGGGGCGTGAGTGACTCGAACACTCGACCTACGGATTAAGAGTCAAACCAAGCGCCTTGCAGGTTACTGGTAGTCACTTGATTTTGCAAGAGATTTTGTCACCGGGTGCCTCTGGCGATGACGTGTGACAACTAGCCTGCTCCGGCAGAATTCCGGCACTGCGGCAACCGTGTGGCCTAGTGCGCGACGTCAGACTGCTAGACCAAGCGGCCCCAACGATATACCCCCTTCCTGACCTCCATAAAGACGGGCTGGTCGATTCTGCGGGATGCCGCCCTGCTCGCCGGCAAGTCGATCACATTGGACGCGGAGCGCCCAGCAAGGAAGTCGTCCGCGGTTCGGTCCCCATCCACCCAACCTCGCTCTATCGGTTGTGCCCGTGTGGGCACAACTTGCAGCTGTGAAGTCCGGTGCAGTTGCCATTCGAGCGCTGACGTGAGCCATGACTGCCGAGAGGTATCGAGCGACGGCATTTCGGCTTCAGCCTTATGCACTAGCGCCAGGATGACCGACTGCAGCGGTTCACCGGCTGAGAAGCCGAACGCTGATCGTTCCAAGCCCGGCCATCCTTTTTCCCACAATAAACCCCACTGCCAGCACCAGGTGGCCAACGCGATGCCTCCATCAGGTCGCGTCCGGTTCACGTCAACGAGGTCAAAGAACGTCGGCCAACCATCCTCATACGCGAGAAACAAAAAACGGGCACGTAGGAATTGCTCAGAAAGCCTTTTGCGACCGAGTTCGTGAAATTCCTCGGGGTATCCAACGAATTTCCGATTGCTTCCTTCGAAGACTGCAATTCGCCGTGCCTTTCGCTTCGTGAGATCAGCGACACGCTGCTCCAGGCTTTGAATAGCAGATGCTAGAGGTGCGCGATCCTTCTTTGCATATCTATAGGTCTGGCCGCACCAGATCGATCCCGGTGGCGACAGTGCTTCGTCGAGCTGCTCATACGTCATCCCGCTTACCCATCGGGCTTCCCGAATGAGCATTTCCGTGAAGCTCTTGAGAGGCCAACGCAATTTCTGGCCGCTGTTGGGGCCGATGTTTGCCACTACAGTTCTCCGATCAAAAAATGGCCCTGTCGTGCTGGTACCACGAATCATATTCTGGTCACCGTACTAACGACAAGTGACTGGAGGTCTCCGATGGCCAAGATTAATAACGAGTTTCGGCAGATTTTCGCGGGGATGGCACCGCAGGCCATCATCAACCGAGATGAGCTCGCGGCATTGTTGGCGACGACCGTCGGAGCTGTGACTCAGATGGCATATCGCGGCGAACTTCCGCCGACTGCGTTCCCCGCGAAGCGCCGTGCGTGCTGGTTTGTTGGCGACATTCGTGAATGGCTTGACGACGCGGCTGCACGGCGACGAAAAGACGACGTTGTGGCACACGAGAGCGCGCAGAAGCCGCGAGTCGGCCGGCCGCGACTTCCGGCCAGTGGTGCAATTTGAATGGAGATCGGTCTATGACCCGCGATATAGCCGAACGTCCTGTTCATGGCGAGCTTGTAAAGGCGGACACGATGTGGTTTCACGTCTTTCGCTCGATGGTCGATAGCGGGGATCTCGCCCGTATGAAGGGTTCGTCGCTCAAGGTCTACCTGATTATCAAAGCGCACGTCAATTTGCACACCGGCGTCGGCGGCCCCGGCATCGAGACGATTTCTGCGAAGGCGGATCTGTCGATCGCCCAAGTTAAGCGTGCTGTGGCCGAACTCGAATCGCTGGGTTACATCGCCAAGTCCCGACGAGGTCGTGCAAACGAATACCGCGTTCGCGAGACCATCCAAATCCGTGACCAGTTGGGGAAACCGACTGGAGTTGCGTCGTGGGAGTACGTGCCTGCTGCTGTTCGAGATACCGTCTCGGACCTCAATAGCGTCCTCGATTCGCAGGACATTCGGAGT
Organism: Burkholderia dolosa; assembly: GCF_902499135.1. Classification (GTDB taxonomy): domain Bacteria; phylum Pseudomonadota; class Gammaproteobacteria; order Burkholderiales; family Burkholderiaceae; genus Burkholderia; species Burkholderia dolosa. The sequence goes on along the minus strand of NZ_CABVPR010000039.1, from coordinate 36,659 downwards.
GCTCGAATAGTTCAGATCGAACGCCTGCAAGTGAACATCAATCAGGTAGGCCCCGGAAGCGTAGTCGTCAATGTGCAGGATGCGCTTGCGCAGATATCCCCGGGGCTGAGGGAGAAGCTCTCAGATCTGCTTCAGCGGGCCGGTGTCGTGGAGGCAGGAAGTTATACACAGCGCATGGATGACACGGATCACCAATGAGCCGTTTGATGGGGGAATACAGCTCGTCGCTGATACCAATGCACGGCCAATAGGGCTCGTGGGCGAGCCCCTAAAGAGAAGAGACGTTTACTTAGAGATTGTTCCGCACGCCAGCAGTCTGATGGGCCGACGCTTGTCCATGAGGACGTTGCTAAACGCCCTGCCAACGGTTGGCATATCGAAGCACTGGTTAGCAACATGGTTACTACATCATGACAGATCGAAGCAATGGCGTGCTTAGCGTTCAGCTCGGCCCGCTCAAGCGAGACTGGGTTGCCTATTGTCGTTCGCACGGGATATCGCCGAGCGACGCAACAAGGCAAGTCATTCGAAAACTCATCGGGCGTGAGCCTTATGCCGCGGCCCCGCTGAAAATTGACTTGTCGGGTGCGTCCCGCGTGAAGGCGCGAGTAGAGGTTCGCGTAACGGTGGACGAGCATCGAGCAGTTGTAGCGATAGCAGCCGCCGAGGGCTTTTCCGTGAATTCCTGGATTGTCGCTCTCATTCGAGCTCGACTGACCGGTTCACCTCAGTTCGGACAGGGGGAGCTTGAGCAACTGGCATCTTCGAACAGTCGACTTCTTGCTATTGGCCGCAATCTCAATCAGATCACTCGTGCGCTGAACACCGCGCCGACCGAGCTCACACGTTTTCGACCCGAGGTAATCGAGTCTCTTGCGAGCGAGATCAAATCGCACACAACCACCGTGGGGGCGCTCATTCAATCGAATGTTCAGCGCTGGTCCCGCTAACCTGGAGGTCCACATGCAATTGAAACCGCACTACGACTGGTCCGACCTGAAAACACTGGTTCCACAGAAGGTTCGGCCTGCTACATACAAAGGTATAGCCAGACGCCGCGCTCAACCCATTCCCACGCTGTTGCTTCGAGCGAATCGGTATCGCGGCTTCGCCGTATATGTGTTGAGCGCATCCCGCTCCACACCCGTATTTCGCGATGGCTCGGCGGTTTGGTTCAAGTCCATCAGCGCTTGCGCTGATGCGTTACTGGACTTGGATGTTGACTTGGATTTTGAGCACGTTCTCCTGGACCTCGGGGTGTGGGATTGCCACGAGATACCTCTGCGACACGATGAGCCTCGCCCTGCGAGGGCTCAGGGCAGCCGTCTTGCAAAAGTGGACCTTCGGCCCTTGCGCCCCCTGGGCGCTCAACAGGGAGACCGGCCATGATTTCTCTTTGGGTGCTCATTTTTCTGGTTTCGAGCTTCCTGTTTTATATCCATTGTCTCGACTGGAACTTCCTCGTCAGAAATCGCCAGTTGCTCGGCTACTTCGTCCATACGCCCACCTATTTCGTTGGAGATCTTGCGTCGATGCTCGCGTACATCGCGCTGCTTGTGCTGGGTGCTCGTCAGCTTTTCGGCTTTGCCCACAATGACGGGTTGTACGTGATCACGGCGCTTTTCGTGACGTTCGTTGTTGGCTACAGGCGCGCAAACGCAGGGCTCCGCGCTAGCGAGGAGGATGCTCAATGAAGCTGCTCTTCATCTGTATCGCGATTGTTGCTCTTGCCTCGTGCAAGAAGGAAGGTAACGAATCCAGCAGAACGCGGGCGCAAGACAACCTCGCGCCGGTACCTGCTAGTCAGTTCGGTTGGAACAAACAGGGGGCACGATGATGGCACAAGGATTGTGGCAATTCCTCTCTGGGTCGATCGACAACGCCCTCTCGACGTTTGTGACGAGCGTTTCGTCATCGATTGCAAGCGGCATTACTCCGGCTGTCATGGCAGGGGTAACGATCTGGATTCTCATGTATGGATGGACGGTAATGCGCGGCGAAGTCCATGAACCTGTGCATCAGTTCGCGGTGCGTGCGTTCAAGATGTCCGCGATACTGGCGGTTGCATTGGGTTCCGGGGCCTATCAAGCGAACGTAGTCGAATTTGTGAACGGTCTGACAACGGGACTAGTGCAAACCGTCATGCCGGGCACGACGAGTAATGTGTTTTCCGCGATCGACCAGCTCGATTCGAAGGCTTTCGCACTCACGCAGATGCTGTGGGAGCGAGGTACCAATCTCATGCCGTGGGGCGGAATTGCTGATCTCATTTCTGCGTTGATTGTGGGCGTATCTGCGGCGCTTGCCGAATTAGTTATGGCTGGCTTGCTGCTCCTGGCGAAGGTCGCGCTCTCATTCATGCTGGCCGTCGGCCCCTTATTCCTCGCCTGTCTTGCCTTCGGTCCAACGAAGCGGTTTGCAGAAGGGTGGGTGTCCAAGATTGCGAACTACAGCGTGCTGATCTTCTTCTTGGCGGCGGCGGCGGGAATTTGTTTGTCGATCTACGAGACCTTCGTCAATGGTCTGCTCGCGGGCTCCGCAACAAACAATCCGTTGGGAGATGCGTTCAGCTTGCTGGCTTTGGCCGGGGCTATCAACGTGCTGATTATTCAACTCCCAAGTGTCGCGGCCGGTATAAGTGGCGGTGCTGCGATATCGGGGGCGGCGGCAATGGCCGTTGGTGCGTTCCTCGGGCGGCTGTCGAGTGGCGGGTTCGGCGGAGAGCAGAATCAACCATTTTTGAAGACCGAGAACGGAGGCGGTTCGATATCAGGGGATGCGGGACGAGGTGCCGGACGTCCATCTGGCAGCGGGGACGGTCAGATACCCGCATATCAGCGGGCCACGCATGAACGTCTGTTGGGACGTAGGTAATGAGCCGAAAGCAGTTGTCTGTCGGCTGATGATGCTTCTGTCAGGTCGAACAAGGGGGCGATGTGACGCTGCCTAAAATTTACGTCGACGGAATCTTGCAAACGTGGGGCGACGAGCTTTATGGGGATGCGCTGCGTCCAGTCCGACCGCGAAAAGCTGGTACCGGCGTGACGCTACCGCCTCGGCGTTCCTCACAACGTAAAGACTCGACTCCGGTAGCTGCGGCGAGAGTTCGACAAATGCTGAAGGCGACGACAAAGAAGGTGCCTGAGGTTGTCGTCAAGATCAGTGGCGGGGGCAGGGGCATGAAGGCTATCCGAGCCCACCTCGACTACATTTCTCGAAATGGCGAGGTCGTCCTCGAAAACCAAGATGGAGACAAGCTCGTCGGTAGCGACGATATTCGCTATCTCAAGAGGGAGCTTCAGCACGGAGGCTTCGGTATTCCGGAGGACAGCACCGTCCGCGAAGCATTCAATATCGTATTCTCGATGCCGCCCGGCACCGATAGAGCAGCAGTTCACGATTCTGTTCGTGCCTTGGCCGCGGATGAGTTTGGGGGCGATTTCCGTTACGTGTTTGCGTGCCATACCGATGAGGCGCACCCTCATGTGCATCTATGCGTCATGGCTCGATCGAACGATGGGACGAGGCTCAATCCTCGAAAGGCCGATTTGCAGAGTTGGCGAGAGTCGTTCGCCGAGCATTTGCGTGAGCACGGGATCGAAGCAAATGCGACTCGTCGGCAGGCGCGCGGCGTAACGAAGCGGGCCATACCTCAACCAGTGACGAACATGCGGGAAAAGCGCGATGTGGTACCTGACCGGCCCCGCAGCCCGATGTGCGATGAAGTGCGCCGCATACGTATCGAGACAGACAAAAAAGTGATACGAGCATATGGTGCGATAGCGCGTGCCATGGCCGAGTCAGAGGACGTAGGCGATCGAACGCTGGCCGTTGAAATCGTGAATCTGGTCAAGCAAATGCCGGCCGTTCAGCTTGCATATGACCCAATGGCCGGGGATCGTCCCGGCAAGTCAGGTGAGCGGCACGTTGAAATCCAGCGGCCGACAGTACCGGGCGGCGAGCGTGTACCGGACGATCCGACTAGGTAGCCGATCTTCTCAAAAAATTGCGACAGCGCAAATTTCTTGCGCTGTCGCAATTTTTTGACTGGCCGGGCTCGCGGTTTGGTGGTCGGCCTGCGGTAGTTGTTCAGCGCACGCACGCTGTTCACAAAATCCGAACTCGAGCAGCTGCGTGTTGTGAACATTCCTTGCGATCATGAAAAAGTGGAGCTAGTGCTGAGCTGGTGGCCGGGCGGTAGTTGTTCAGCGTATCAGCGAGTCCTGTTCAAGCGCCCATAACCGTCCGTCGAACGTCGCGACAAAGCCGTCTCCATTGGGCATAGGGCTTCGTTGATCGATCAGCCGGAACGCTCGCATGGCTTCGGCATCGATGATTGGAGCGCCAGTCTCGATCAACCATCGCATCGCTTGGAAAAACTGACCGTGGCCGAACATCGCCGCCGTGAGATCTGACGAGCAGGGGAGTTTCGTGAGGCGACTCAACGCGGCCCGCACACGTTCGATGAACGCTCCGAACGATTCTGCTCCTGGTCCGTCGACAAGCGTCGGATCGGACGTATCCCAGTACGTTTCAACCCATGGACGACGCTGCGCCGCCGACGTGCCTGTACACCTCGCGGGTGCAAGGTATGTGAATTCTTGAATCGGCCATGTCTCGAACGGTGTCAAAGGAAATTGACCGAGCGTTGGAGCGGCTGTTTGCTGTGCGCGATAGAAGGGCGAGCAGATCACGATGCCCGGAGGGGAAGTAAAGCGCCGGGCGATTGCGATAGCTTGCTGCGCCCCCCTTTCGGTCAATGGGATGGATGCAGGATCGTCGGTGGCGTCTCCAGCGTTCGCGGCGCTCTCGCCATGGCGAAAGCACGCTACGCGGAGGACTGGCACAGGGGGACGTGTTCGAACAGGCATGTCATCAGGGTGCCGGTCGGGCGGTAGTTCTTCAGCGCAGGAGAGTAGCGCAGTTTCCGCGTTGCAGCCGCAGGAGCATTTCACGAACGATTCCGCCCGCTCTATCGGTTAGATCTCGCGCGCAGGGCGCGCTACCGGTCTTCTCTGATGGCAACTAGGGCGATGGCTTGCAGGGCAAGTCATCGAGTGTGGCTGTGAGGCGAAAAATTGCGACAGCGCAAGAAAAGCGATCGGTTTGGTTCTAAGGCAGGATAGGCATTCGCCGGTGAACATCATATATTTACACGAACCTAGTTGTATCTTATGGGGGCTCTCGATCTCAGCGCCCCCTTAGGAGCTGGAAGAGGTTAGCTATTTGGCATATAGAACCATTTTTGCTAGGTCGTTAAAATCAGTTACTAGTTCTTCGACGGAAATTTTTGCTTGCTGCAAAGTATCCGCAACATCGCTGGATACGCCGGTCGCAACAACATTCGATCGTTCATCGAGGTCGTCGAGCTTGTCCCAGCGTCCAGTCAATAAGCGATATGTGGACGCGTGTAGTAGGGCGCTCAACGTAGCCATGAATTTTCGATCAGACTGCCTTGTGCTATTCGTTTGAGCATCGAAGGCTATATCGGCTTTCAATGTGGCGAGATCTTGAGGGGCGTCGTTCTTGGTGCGACCCTTATCGTCTTCTGCCGATTTGAACAGATGCTCAATGGCCAGCAAGAAATCGGCGGCACGTTCCAACTGAGCTAGGAAATCGTCGATAGTCAGCAGAAGCGTTTGTACGCTTGTGCGTGAACTTTCCGAGTCCAATTCACGATAAATGCAGTTTGCGGAGTCGAGCCGACTCTGTAGGTACCTTAATCGAGCATCTAGGGCCGTGGAGACAGCAGGCATGTCGATAGCCAATTCGTTCCACGAGGTGTTGGCGGTATCAGCTGAGGGACACTGTAATATTGACGTGTGGCAAAGGCAGTGGTGAGTGGCAACATTCTCTTCCGACGTAACCGGGGCCGACTTAGCGGTGGGAATGTGAGCCTCGGAGCTAGATTGGGCCGCGAGTTCAAATGCTGGCGGAAATTGCGGCTTTGTATTGCGATAGAGATTGCGGGACTCGTCGATTTTTGCATCGGAATAGATTTCTAGCTCCAAAGCATCATGTAGACGCGCTTGCGTACCTCGTGGCATGAGCGTTGCCGGTGTGCCAACGCTGTGAACAGATTGCGAGGATTCAAGCATTGCTAAGTAATCATCTCTGCTGCTAAGGATCAATACACGACTTAGGGATTCAGTTGAACAATGAAGCAGCTCTGCTCGCTCACTGTCTGCCCCGTCGGCAATCAGGAGGTTTGCCTGTATCTTGGGTTCTTGGTGTTCCCGATCCTTGTCAGTTGGGTATGGAACTGCCAGCCATCGCTTATAGTCGAGCGCCGCCCGCGAGGCGTGTAGACTGCCTCCGACGACGTCAGATTGGATCATTACGACCCCTTGCGCCATACCGGCCTGCGTGCGATCGCGTTTCACGTATTGTTGTTTTTGTATCTCGCGACCGAACGGGTATTCGCTAACTAGGGCGCCTCCCGCATCAAGTATGTCGTTTGCCAATTTCTTGTGCCGCGCCGGTGCAATTGTTTGATGACCATGCGCCAAGACTACTACCGTATGACCACCAGCGTCCAAGGTGGCTTGGTGAGCGACGGCATCACATCCAAGTGCTAACCCGCTGACGACGCTCCATTGGTGTTCGACAAAAAATTCGGCGATGCGGGCTGCTATGCGTTTTCCATGTGCCGTGGGTTCGCGAGTGCCGATGATTGCGACGGATTGTTCTGGGGTCTGCGACAGGGCGCCCCGAACGTACAGGATAAGTGGATCGTCCTTTGTTGCTGCCAGCAAACGCGGGTACTCAGCATCGTACGCGGATAGTATGCGAGCCTCGACACGTTTTGCCTCTCTAATCTGTTGATCTACCTTGTCTAGAGCGCTTTCCCATGCGGCTGGAACACTCATAGCCTTCGAGATCGCTGGAATCCGAGCGGCTAGTTCCCTAACATCCATGTCCTCAAACCGGGGGATGGCCAAGACCTTCTTTAGGGTCGCTGGCCCTACGCCGGTGAGGAATGAAAGCGCCACAAGGCGCTCGGTAGGAAAGGAGATGATGTTCATCAGAAGAGGTTACCAACGTTCTTCGCAAAAGCGAGACATTTCACGTCCAGGGCCCCCGCATCTTTTAGGTACTTGTACGCATAGATCAGCGATGCCCCGGTCGTCATGACGTCGTCAATGACCAGAAACGAGGTCTTGGGTTTGATAAGGTCGGGTTGCCGAATATACAGGTGATCTCGGACGTTCGTGAAGCGCTCATCACGCCCGAGATGCTCCCCATGTTGAGACCTCACCCCCTGCTTGTAGGCGAAGAGGCCTGGTGCACAGGACACGTTGATCCCGTGGAGGGGCCGTTGGGCAACAGACGCTGCTAATTGACCTAAGAAATTCTCCAACCGGGGTTTTCGACCAGGCCTATGTGGGACTGCGGACACGATAATTTCCGATGGGCCAAAGAATCTGTAATATTGGCTAGCGATGAAGGCGCGCACGGTTTCCACCCACTCATCCGGAAAGATGTCGGAATCTTTGTTTTCTTCAATGGATTCGGTTAATCGATGCCACCCCTTTCGATATTGAACTGATTCATAGTTGGCAAATGATCGACCACTTACATAAATTTGATAAGAAGTAGTGTCGCCGCCAATTGATCTCGGAACAAAATGTCCGATCTTATCGAAGCGCGGGGCGCCTAGGCGTGCCGCATTGGTTGCCAGCGTACGCTCAAGTTCTGGCAAGAAATGGGTAGGATTCGCTAAAACGCTCAAAATCTGATCCGGAGCGTTGATAATCGCATCAGGGACATGCTCGAGCGCACGCCAGTGGTCACTTTGACGTGGATTCGGCCATGCTCCTTTGTCGAGCGTCACAACGCAACCGCAGTGGTAAGCAGATCTCACGTCTACGTCACTGTCACCCACGAGCATCGTTCGCGGAAGATGTTGGGCGTCAAGTATGCCGAAATGATCCATGGCCTGGTCGATTCCATCTCCGTATGGTTTCGTTCGTGGAACGTCTTCATATGCGACGAGAATGTCCCAGTTGAATCCTGGGTATGCCCAAGTAAGAACAGTCTCGGCATAGCTACGGGGCGAACGAGTGAAAATCCCGAGCTGCAAGTTAGGGAATCGCGCCCGAATCTCCTGTAAGAATGCCTGGCTGTATATATGTCTATCCGCACGGCGACCGAGTGCCGTTACTACTTCTCGCCTGTAGGCGGGCGTGTCGTTATTTTTTCCAGCCTCCCGAATATCCTTGATGTCCTCCGTTCTGACGAGCGTTTCGTCCAAGTCAAATAGGCAAATGTCGAACATATATGCTCCAGGATTGTTGTATTTCTTGCCGTCGGGATCGGACCCGTTGGCAGCGGCGTGTGTAACAAGATGTTACAACAATCCTTGTTGAGCGGTACTTCTCGTACAGACCCACTTGAAGCGAATACCCCCCGTGCGGCGACCACCGGGGGGAGGATTCCCGGCAAATTGTGCTAGCGAAGTCGGCAGTCACTATCGCCGATTACGGGTTCGGATCCTCGCGAACGTGCGGATATCATGTAAGTCGACGCTGCTTGTAATAAGTTGACGGCGGACCTCCTGAAAAATGGGGCTGGATCGCTTGGGGTCTTCGATAGTCATGATCAGCGAGAATGGAATTCCTTCGGCCGGGAATTTCGCTTCGGCTCGCACGATGCTCTCTACTTGCAACCGCCATTCAGTGCTGGTCCCCACTCCGTCCTTGAAGTCCTGTTCATATCGCTTTGTAGGCCACCATTTCAAGCCATGGGATATCAATGCGCGCTCGGGGGCAGTTAGACCAGTTGGCTTGGGCAGAAACACTTGCGTAATTTGGTCGTTCCAACTGGGCTGGCCGTCCTTTCGATTTTGGGGCTGTCGCTGCTGAAGTTTTGCGTCGAGGTTGACGCGCACAAATTCCGTGCCGAATGCCTGATCGATGGGTGGGTCATACACGAGTGTCATGCGGACGCTGCCTCGGCAGGCGCGGCTTTCTGCATCGATGAGCGACGCTGGCCAGACAAATGGGAAGTGTAAAATCGCCGGCCGCTTTTCGCCTACCGTAAGTCTGCTCTCAAATACCAGCGTGATCGAATGATCATCAGTCTCGAGCATCGTCGCCGCTTCGCTCGGCTGGCCAAAGCCGACGAATTGGCGGGACACGTCTCGTAGAGATCGGTGAGTTAGGGCCTCAGGTATCGAGGCGCAATGGACGGCAAAGGCACGCAAAGTGCGGGTCGCAAGTCGCTGACCCGTGGTTGCATCAAGACTTGCAAGCGTTTTGGCGACGAGGGGAGCGGCGAAGCTTGTACCTCGAGTTTCGGTTCGACTTCCATCAGGGGCGCACGACGCCAAGCCGGTAGCATGTGGTGTAGCCAGATCTCCTGCGCCACCATAGTGTGCAAGGTCCGGCTTTACGCCGACGCGCAAGCCCGGCCCGCGTCGTGTATAGGTCGCAGGCGCCCCGCCGACATGAACACCGTCTGGCGGGTTAAGCGCCCCTACGGCGAGGGCTCGCACACTTTCAGAAGGCATGAATATTGTGTCCGGGCTAGTCCTGGATGCCAAAGCTGCTATTGCTTGTTTTGGTGTCTTCGGCCAAGGCGCCCGCCATTCCGCGCCATTTAAGTTTCCGACCGAGTTTACGATCACGACGCCTTGCCTATCCTGTATTTCATCGAGCCGCGCCGCATAGATGCTATACAGATTTTGCTCGACAGGTGCGGTGATGTTCAAAGACATATTGAAGATGCGAATGCCGTGATTGTCCCGTGCCTCAATGATTGCCGCTTCCAGCTCATCGAGGAACGCTTCAAACCCCCGAGGCCCGTAGACATCCAGGAACCGCGCCTGAGGTAATAGTGGGATGTCAACGACGTCGCACCCGTCTGCTTCACGACCAATTTCGGTGCCGTTTTCGCCGCGAGCGCCGATCAATAGACCTGCAACGAGCGTTCCATGGGTCGAATCACATTCCGCTTGATCGAGGTAATCGTATCGATCAACGATCCAGCGAGACAGCACCGAGCTAATCCCGGTATCGATAACCCCGACTTTTGGATACACACCATTCTGAGTTCTGTGAGGCACGGAAAACGGCCGGTTTTCCGATGACGATGGGGCTTGCGATGGTTCAAGAAGTACGGGGAATCGAATTCTCCGTACCAGTGGATGTGTCGCGATGACGCCGAGAGCCTTTTCATGGCGTTCGACGTTCGTATCTACGGACGACGCCAAGCTTGGAATCTGCGCAAGATCTCCCCTGACGGTACGACGGTCTTCGAGTAAGGGCTTCGTTGACGAATTCGTAATGAGAAGCTCAATTTGTGGAGCGCTCCCCGAACTCGGTAGCAACGCAGCATAGACTCCGTTTCCAAGACCAGCGATATCGTTTTGTAATGTCTCGAAGGATTGTCGAAGTCCTAGAACGTCTGCTCCTTGGACCAATTCGAGTGGACCCTGCTCGAATAGCTCAATGACATAACCACTTGCGGCAGACGGATGAAGCATCGCTTGCAATGCGTCGGCGGCAGAAAAAGACCGCTTGCCGGCGGGCGAGGCAATCTCGATTGCCTCGATGGCCCCCAACTCTGATCTATTGCGAGTGACGTAGTGGTATGGCTTATTCGTTCGGCGCGAAATCCGAGCTTCGCCCGCAAGTTCCGCTGCCTCGAAATGTTGACGTACCTTCGCTAGGTGGAGTCGGGGAAGCCGGAAAAACAACTCCCCCGGGGCTCCTGCGCCAACGCACGGACATTGGTCCGGCAGAAATAGAGCGCGATTAGGTCGATATGATTTGGCAATCGCTTCGGTGCGCATCCGGACGCGTATATATGTGACTGGTCCAAATCGAGATGTCGCTAATATCGAATCTATTTCGGAGAGACGGGCAATTAATGCGGCCTTGTGCTGAGCAAACCCCTTGTCGTTCCCCTCGAAGAAATCTCTATCGGGGCCAGCCTGACCTGGCTCCGGGGCTCGAATAAAGGAGTCGTCATTGAGAACGATTTGAACCGGATTATTCGGCATTTACCACACCTTCCGCGTTGTTATTTTCTGGTGTCCACTCATTAAACCAGCGAGAGATTTTGCTCTGACTGCAATTTAGCATCTGCGCGAGACTATCCTGTCGGATACCGATATCAGCGTGCAAAATTGTTCCAACAAATTGCGACTCATTATTTAGAAACTCGCGGGCGGGCCCCATCTGTACATCCTCTACGCCAAGGCGCGGTAGTAGGGCCTTTGTCGCCTGACCTATTGCATGCGGTGTAATCTCGGCTCCAGAAAGCGCGAGGCTCCTGCGTAATGCATCCGCGAAAGTCCTTAAATCGGATCCGGACCGCGGGCCAGCGATGTAGCTCAAAACCTTGACGAGATCGTCACTTGGTTCTAGAGGTCCAAGAAAAGTTCGCAACATTTGAAGGCGAGTTGGCCAGTCAGGCAATCCGATGCGAATATGATTCTGGAAGCGCCTCCAGACTGCCGCATCAAGAAGACCTTCATGATTGGTTATCGCGATCGTTAATCCTTTGTCAGCACGAGCATCCAAATTTTGCAATAAAGTATTGACGACTCGCTTAAGCTCACCAAGTTCATGCGGGTCGTCTCGCATCTTCGCCAATGCGTCAAACTCGTCGAGCACGAGGATGCATTTATATCGATTGGCAAAATCAAATAAATTGGCAATATTTCTTGCTGTCGTTCCAAGGAATGAGCTAACGAGGCCATCAATGCGTGCACTTACGATTGGCAAATGTAATCGTGCAGCGAGAGTGAAGGCGGTCAACGTCTTACCCGTTCCAGGCGGGCCGTAAAGCAGACAAGACCGAGATGGCTCGACACCGAGCGCTCTTAAGGCGTCTGCTTTCTGCCATTCACTAATTAGTGCATCGAGTGCCAAACGTAACGTTTCATCGTAGATCGGTGTGGGTTGCCCCCGCGCGGGCGCTAGATGAATTTCCGCCAGAGGAACGCTGGTTTCTCGATCAACTGGCGGATAGACATTTGCCGTCAGCTCGTCCCCAACGACGAGCGAGCGCGATACCTCAACGTTGCTCGGCGCCAACGATGAGGTATCGCGTGAAACGCTAGCTAGCAAGCTTTCTAGCGTTGCCGCGTATCTGTCTTCCCCTGCCTTCGCTAGCCGATCGCGCAGACGTTCCACCTGCTTGCGGAACCGAGGATCGCCCCCTTCGAGCCCGACTCTGCATAGGCTTTGGATTGCTGAAAAGTGCTCCATGTGACTCTCGATTCTAAAAAATTGGACAAATATTCGCCGACTGACTGAATTATGCGCCAGTGTACCTGTACATGCAAACAGTATGGTTATTTATGCCAACCGTGGCAGGCCTGCGCGGTGCCTTGGCGGTGCGCGCGCCCTTGCGGGTGCTAGCCCAATTTTTCGAGCAGGCTTTCTGGCTTAAGGTGCGTGTACCTTTTCAGCATCTGCATGGAACGGTGGCCGGTGATGCTTGCGACTTCCATGGGATTCAGACCCTTCTCAAAGAGTCGCGATGCCGCCTCGTGACGCAGATCGTGCCAACGAAGCGTCAGAAGCTCTGGGTCGCTCTTCCCGGCGGTGTGGAGGGTGCGTTTCCAGACGCAGATAACTGCGTTTACGCTGGTGGTAAATACAGGTCCAGATAGGTCATGGCGAACGTCTGGGGGGCCGTACATGGCGCGGGCGACGCGTACTTCAGCCCCTTCAGCGACCGCGGCAATATTGCGAAGCACGTTATTTGCGCGCCTGGATAGGGGTAGTACCGCAGGAACTCCTTTGTTATCGGCTCCACGAGCCTCGACGGGGAAGCGAATGACGCGATTCTTCAGGTCGATCCATTCCCAACGAAGGCCGAACAGCGCACCTTGGCGCAGACTGGTTTCGATCGCGAGCTCGAAGGCGGGGGCGGCCCACGGGTTGCGGCTGGCAGACAGAAGCGTTTTCAGCTTATCGAATTCGCCCGGACGCAGGCGTCTATCACGCGCTTTGCTTCCGGACGGTTTGCGGATGTTGTCGAGCGGGTTCGGAAGCCCTTCCATGTTCCATTCCTTTCGAGCTATCTCGAAAAGATGGCGTATCACTTGGAGCTCGAGGCGAATGGTATTTTCTGCGCGGCCGGCCGCGCGGCGCTCATCCCGGTACTTGGCAAAGTCAGCGCCCTTCAGGTTGGCGAGCGTTCGATGCGCCAGGTCGTTAGCCAGCCATCGGTCGATGCGGCGTTCTTCTTGGTAGGGGTGCCGCTTCTCGGGGACAATTTCCTTTCGGTAGCGCTTCAGCGCTTCGGCCAAGGTCGTGCGCTCGGCGGCTGAGCGATCCACGAACGATCCCGTATCCATCTCGCCTTCGACGTGGCGTGCCCACTTCTGGGCCTGCTGCTTAGTATCGAATGTGCGATAGACCGGCTTGTATCCGCGTCGACGGACTTCGGCGCGCCAATACTCGCCACGCTGACTGATGTATGCCATTCCAGACTCCATGCGAATGATTGAGATCGCTTGGTCTGGATTCTTCCGTTCCGGCAGATTTCCGGCAAAGGCCAGTTTTTGCCCCCTCGGGCCGAATGATTGACGAAAAAAAAGCACCTGCGCTTTCGCGCAAGTGCTTGATCTTCTACAGCAAAATTCGGTGGTGGGGCGTGAGTGACTCGAACACTCGACCTACGGATTAAGAGTCCGCTGCTCTACCAACTGAGCTAACGCCCCCAACAGAAGCGAGATTATGCGTCAGTATTTTGCTGTTGGCAAGCCCCTTGTGCAAATTTTCTGAAACCATTTCGTCTCGACAACGCAAGCTGTCGGCGGGATAACGAGCCGTCGCAGTCGGCGCGCTGCCGGTATGATGACGTCCACATCCGTTGCGCGGCGGTCGCGCGACGTTTTCTGGACATTCGAAGATGGACGAAAACGCAGTCCGCGAATTGCTCGATCGCCTGCTGGCCCCGTGGGTCCGCTCGCTCGGCCTGGTTCCGGTATCGATCGACGACGGCAGCATCACGCTGCGTCTGCCGTTCTCCGGTGAATTCCGCCATTCGGGCGGCGTGATCTGCGGACAGGTGTTCACGGCCGCGGCCGACACCGCGATGGTGGTCGCGATCTCGGCCGCGCTCGGCGAATTCCGGCCGATGACCACCGTGTCGCTGAACACGAACTTCATGCGCCCGGTGCGCAAGGGCGACGTGCTCGTCACCGCGCGCGTGCTGCGGATGGGCCGCAATCTGGTGTTCGGCGAAGTCGAGCTGTTCGACGAGGACGGCAAAATGGCCGTCCACGCGACGTCGACCTACGCGTTGATCGGCTGAGCGGCACGATGTTCGATCAGATCGTCTTCGCGGGCGGCGGCAATCGCTGCTGGTGGCAGGCCGGCTTCTGGGACGTCGCGCAGCCGGCGCTCGCGTTGCGCCCGCGCGTGATCGCCGGGATCTCGGCCGGCGCCGCGACGGCGTGCATGCTCTATACGCGCGATGCCGCGTGGGTCATGCGCTATTACGAGCAGGCGCTGCGCGACAACCGGAAGAATGCGTACTGGGCGAACCTGTTCCGCCGCGAACCGGTGTTCCCGCATTACCGGATCTACCGCCAGGCGCTGCTCGACATCTACGGCGAGCCGTTCCCGAAGCTCGCGGCGGCGCCCGAGATCCGCATCGGCGTGTCGCACGTTCCGCGCTGGCTCGGCGCGCGCAGTGCGGTGGCCGCCGGCCTCGTCGCTTACAACATCGAGAAATACGTGCGCAAGACGCTGCACCCGACGCTCGGACGCACGCTCGGCTTTCGGCCGGAGTTCGTGCGCGCGCAGGCCTGCGCGAACGTCGACGAACTCGCCGACCTGATCCTGCAATCGTCGTGCACGCCGCCGTTCACGCCGGTACTGCGTCGCGGCGGCCGGCCGGTGCTGGACGGCGGGATGGTCGACAACGTGCCGGTCGGCGCGCTCGACGCGGCGCCGGGCGACGTGCTGGTGCTCGTCACGCGGCGGTATCCGCGCCCGCAGATGTTTACGGTCGCGCACGGCGACCAGCGGCGGCTGTACGTGCAGCCGTCGAGCAAGGTGCCGATTTCGAGCTGGGATTACACGAGCCCGTCGCAGATGCAGCATGCGTACGACCTCGGGCGGCGCGACGGCGAGCACTTCCTCGCGCGCGTCGGCGAACTGACGGGCGGCCGCGCGGCCGCCTGAAGACGATGAAATGCGACGAAGCATGCAGCGCGGCTGCACAGCCGCGCTGCATGCCCGTTACCGCTTGCGGATCGGCGTCAGCGCTTCCGGATTGACGACGCTCGACGTGTCGCCCTGGTCGAACGCCAGAATGTTCTTGAACGCCGCGCTGAAGTACAACTCGTAGCTTTCGCGTTCGACGTAGCCGATGTGCGGCGTGCAGATCACGTTTTCCATTCGCAGCAGGCTGTAGCCCTGCAGAATCGGCTCACTCTCGAACACGTCGATCGCGACCATTCCCGGACGGTTGTGCGACAGCGCGTTCACGAGCGCGTTTTCCTCGAGCAGTTCGGCGCGGCTCGTGTTGACGAACAGCGACGTCGGCTTCATCCGCATCAGGTCTTCCTGCTTGACGATTCCGCGCGTGTCGTCGTGCAAGCGCAGGTGCAGCGACAGCACGTCGCTCTGCTCGAACAGCGCTTCGCGGCTGTCGGCGGCCGTATAGCCGTCGGCGCGCGCCGCGTCGAGCGAATGCTCGCGGCCCCAGATCAGCACGTTCATCCCGAACGCCTTGCCGTAGCCGGCGACGAGTCGGCCGATCTTGCCGTAGCCCCAGATGCCGAGCGTCTGACCGCGCAGTACCTGGCCGAGGCCGAAATTCGGCGGCAGCGCCGACGTCTTCAGCCCCGACTGCTGCCACGCGCCCTGCTTCAGGTTCGCGACGTACTGCGGAATGCGGCGCTGCGCGGCCATCACGAGCGCCCACGTCAGCTCGGCCGGCGCAATCGGCGAACCGGTGCCTTCGAGCACCGCGACGCCACGATCGGTACACGCATCGAGGTCGATATGGCTCGAGATACGGCCGGTCTGGCTGATCATGCGCAGATTCGGCAGTTTTGCGAGCAGTTGCGACGAGATCTGCGTGCGTTCGCGGATCAATACCAGCGCTTCGACTTCTGCCAGGCGGCTCGCGAGCTGCCCCAGGCCGCGCACCGTATTGTTGAAGACCTTTACGTCGTGGTCGGCCAGCATTTCGAAGCAGTTGAGCTTGCGGACGGCGTCCTGGTAGTCGTCGAGGATGGCGATTTTCATGGTCAGCGGGTATTGCGCGGGAAAGCGGCGGTTGCGGCAGCGCGCGTTGCGCGCCGGTTCCGTCGGGCCGGGGCCGACATGATGCTACGTCGACAGCCTTCGTGGTGCCTTTTTAACAGCTTGTTACGCTCCACCGCAATTGCAGGAAGCCGTGCCGGTGCGCACTGCGCGCGCGTCGCCGGCTGCGATGCTTTGTCGCACCGAACAGCTCGTTCCTGATTCGGCCGCTTACCCGTCGAGGTTCACTCGATTGTTGCTCGAATCAGAATAGTTGGATCAATTATCCGCGCCGAGTGAGGATTTTTGACTGTTTTTATCTCGATTCAAGCGGCTCTTAGGCAACTCTGCACCTTTTCCGCTGTCGTAGGAGAATTACGCATTTGCTTCATCTTTTTGAAGTTGTAACAGCGGCAGGAGTCGTTTATGGATCATTTGCAGTCGATGCGCGTGTTCGTCAAGGTTGCGGATCTCGGCAGTTTCGCGCGGGCCGCGAGTGCAATGGATATCTCGAACGCGGTCGCGACGCGTCACGTGGCCGATCTGGAAGGCCGGCTCGGCACGCGTCTGCTCAACCGCACCACGCGCAGCCTTTCGCTGACGGAGTCCGGACAGGTCTATCTGGAGCGGGCGCGCCAGATTCTCGACGAGCTCGAGGACGTCGAACAGATGGTCGTCGCGCGCAATCACGAGCCGGTCGGCACGCTGCGGATCGTCGCGCCGGTCGTATTCGGGCTGCATAACCTTGCGCCGGTGCTGCAGTCGTATACGGAGAATTTCCCGAAAGTGGTGCCCGACTTGACGCTGGTCGACCGGCAGGTCGATCTGGTCGAGGAAGGGTTCGACGTCGGCATCGTCGTGACGCGACAGATGCGCAGCGCGAGCATCGTCACGCGGCGGTTGACCACCGGTTGCATGACCGTGTGTGCGACGCCGAGCTATCTGGAAAAGCACGGCGTGCCGACGCATCCGGAGCAGCTCGCGGAACATCCGGCGCTGAGCCTGCCGACCGAATACTGGGGCGACGAGCGCGTGTTCACGGGGCCGGACGGCGAAGTGCGCGTGCGGCCGACCAACGTGATCGTCGCGAACAACACCGCGATGTTGCGCCAGTTCGCGCTGCTCGGAATGGGCGTCGCGATTTTGCCGAGCTATCTGATCGGCGGCGACATTGCGCGAGGCGCGCTCGTGCGGTTGCTGCCCGACTTCCGGTTGCCGCAGGTCGAGATCAACATCGCGTACCCGAGCCGCCGCCATCTGCCCGCGAAAGTGCGTACGTTCATCGATCACCTCGTCGAGCACTTCAGCCGTTCGACCGATGCGACGATGGGCGAGCAGTGGGCCGCGCAAGGCACGGGGCCAGCGGCGATCGGCATCGAGACGCGTGCCGAACAACCCGAACCGGCGGAGCCGAATCTGTCGCCGCGGCTGCCCCGTTCGTCGCGCCCGCGCGTGGCGGTGCCGTCGCCGCTGTAACGACGCGCGGCCGACACAAAGAAAAACGCGGATCGACTGCTCGATCCGCGTTTTTTATTGCCGGTCGCCGGCATCGATGCACCGCTTCTGCGCAAAAAATCGCGCCGCGGTGCCCGCCGTTCCTACGAACCGGTCTTGCGCGTCGTCGTCTTGCGAGCGGCGGTCTTGCGAGCCGCCGGTTTCTCGTCGGCGCCTTCCGTCACGGTTTCCGCGTCCTTCGTCGCCGATTTCGCGGTCTTCTTCGCCGCGGCGGCCTTCGGCTCCTTCTTCTCGAATTCGAACCCGATCTTGCCGTCCGGCTGCTTCACGAGGAAGGCCTTGAAGTTGCGGCCCGTGCGCGACGACTTGAAGTTCGGCAGCAGATCCGTGCGACCGTCGGCGAGCAGCTTCGCCATCTGTTCGCGCGTGATTTCCTGCTGCAGGATCACCTTGCCCGAGCGGAAATCGCACGTCTTCGGATTCGCGACCGAGTGCTCGCACACGTAGCTCATGCCGTGCTCGAACACGCGGCCTTTGCACTTCGGGCACGTGCCGACCGGCTCCTGCGCGGAAAAGTCGGGCGCTTCGCCCTCGTCGCCGCCCTGATCCTGGCCGAAGTCGAATTCGAGCTTGTAGTTTTTCAGCTCGTCGTCGAACGTCAGCTTAAGAATCGCGGAGAACGGACGCCCCATCTTGCTGCGGAAACCCGACAGCGGACCGATTTCCTTCTTCTGCAGCAGCTCCTCGACCTCGGCGATCTCGAACTGGCGGCTACCCGGAATCTTCGAGATCGAGAAGTCGCACTTCGTGCACGCGAAGCGGCGATAGTTTTCCTTCACCTGGCCGCCGCAATTCGGGCACGGCGTTTCGAGCGTCGCGTAATCGCCCGGGATCGTATCGGAGTCGTATTCCTTCGCCCGTTTGACGATCTGCTGCGTCATGCGGGCGATTTCCTGCATGAACGCATCGCGGCCGAGATTGCCGCGCTCCATCTGCGACAGCTTGTATTCCCATTCACCGGTGAGTTCCGGCGCGGTGAGTTCCTTCACGCCGAGCCCGCGCAGCAGCGTCATCAGCTGAAAGGCCTTCGCGGTCGGGATCAGCTCGCGGCCTTCGCGCACGAGGTACTTCTCGCCGAGCAGGCCTTCGATGATCGCCGCGCGCGTGGCCGGCGTGCCGAGGCCCTTCGCGGCCATCGCCTCACGCAGCTCGTCGTCCTCGACGAGCTTGCCCGCGCCTTCCATCGCCGACAGCAGCGTCGCTTCCGAGTAGCGTGCCGGCGGTTTCGTGACGAGCGCGACGGCCGCGATTTCGTCGGTCTTCACCTTCTCGTCCTTCTGCACCGGCACGAGATTCGCATCGGCGCCTTCGGCGTCGCGGCCGTAAACCTGCAGCCAGCCGGGCTCGACGAGCACCTTGCCTTCGGTCTTGAAGTGATGGCCGGCGACTTCGGTGATCCGCGTCGTCACGCGGAATTCGGCAGCCGGGAAGAACACCGCGAGGAAACGCTTCACGACGAGGTCGTACAGCTTCTGCTCCGGCTCGGACAGCGACTTCGGCGCCTGCAGCGTCGGGATGATCGCGAAGTGGTCGCTGATCTTCGAATTGTCGAAGATCCGCTTGTTCGGCTTTACCCAGTTCTTGTCGAGCACCTGCTTCGCGTGCGGCAGGTAGTTGTGGCTCTCCTTGAGCATCTCGAGCGTCGACTTCACCGTGGCGATGTAGTCCTCCGGCAGCGCACGTGCGTCGGTACGCGGGTAGGTCAGCACCTTGTGCTTTTCGTACAGCGCCTGCGCGAGCCCGAGCGTATTCTTCGCGGAGAAGCCGAAGCGGCTGTTCGCTTCGCGCTGCAGGCTCGTCAGGTCGAATAGCAGCGGCGACAGCTGCGTCGACGGCTTCGATTCTTCGCTGACCGTGCCGAGCTGATCGCGGCATGCGGCGACGATCGTTTCGGCGGCCGGCAAGCTCCACAGGCGCGAGTCGCGCTTCTCCGGATCGAATTCGTCCCGCTTGAATTTCGGGTCGAACCACCTGCCTTCGTAGAAGCCGCCCGCGCACGCGAATTCGGCTTTCACTTCCCAATAGTCGCGCGGGACGAAACGACGGATTTTCTCTTCGCGTTCGACGACGATCGACAACGTTGGCGTTTGAACGCGACCGACGGTAGTCAGGAAAAAGCCGCCGCCCTTGCTGTTGAACGCGGTCATCGCACGGGTGCCGTTGATCCCGACGAGCCAGTCGGCTTCCGAGCGGCAGCGCGCGGCGTCGGCGAGCGGCTGCATGTCCGCGTCGCTGCGCAGGTGCGCGAAGCCGTCGCGGATCGCCTGCGGCGTCATCGATTGCAGCCACAGGCGCTGGACCGGCTGCTTCGCCTTCGCGTGCTGGACGATCAGGCGGAAAATCAGCTCGCCCTCGCGCCCCGCGTCGCATGCGTTGATCAGGCGATCGACGTCCTTGCGTTTCATCAGCTTGGTCAGCACCTTCAGGCGCGACTCGCTTTTTGCGATCGGGTTCAGGTCGAAATGCGGCGGGATGACGGGCAGATGCGCGAAGCTCCACTTCCCGCGCTTGACCTCGTACTCTTCCGGGGCGGCGATTTCGAGCAGGTGGCCGACCGCGGACGAAAGGACGTATTCGTCGCTCTCGTAGTATTCGTCATGCTTGGTAAAGCCGCCCAAAGCGCGCGCGATGTCGTTCGCGACAGAAGGCTTTTCCGCAATGATCAGTGCTTTGGACATGACAGATGTGTGTTGGTAGACCGGATTCGCCGGTTGTGGGTCCCTTTTACGACGGCTTTATAGCACACGCGGCAGCGACGGCGGCTGGGCGTGTAAAAAGCGGCTCATCATAGAGGGGGGCCGCCACGGGGGCAAGCGTCGGGCCGGGCAGCGCGCAGTCGCCGCGCGCGATCTCCCGGCCGGCGTGCGGTTTCAGGCTTCGACGGCGAGCACGTTGCGCAATTTCGGTGCGTGCGGTGCGCCGGGCACGGCGCTGAGGTCGGACAGCATTCGCTCGACGATCGCCGCATGCGGCAGCACCGTGCCGAAAAAGCGGGCGGTGTTCGCGTCCTCGATCAGGATCGTCGGGAAATTTTCGACGTCGAGATCGTCGAGCCGATCGGCATGCGTTTCGATGTCGATCCACGCAAAGCAGGCGTCGGGATGTGCGTCGGCCAGCTGGTCGAAGGCCGCCCGATAGTCGCGGCACGTGCCGCACCACTCGGCGCACAGGCACGCGACCAGCAGCGTGCCGGGATCGGCGAGGCGCTCGGCGATCCGGTCCGCATCGGTGTCGAGATTCAGCGCGGGCATGGTTTCCTTGGATGTCGTCGGCGGCGCGGCCGCCCTATGCGCCGGAATGTAGCATGCCGTGCGCAGCCGGGGTGGGTGCGGCATCGAGCCGCGCGAAGCGCCCGCCCGCGACGCTCGCAACGCGTCCGGCCAACTCGAGCGCGAGCAGCGCGCGATGCAGTGCGTCGTCGGACAGCCCGCTGTGCTCGGCCAGCCATTCGTACGTGACGGGGCCGTATCCCAGCGCCGCGAGCACCGCGCGCTCGGACGGCGTGCACGCGGGCGGCTGCGCTGCGTCCGGCGCGGCGCAAGCATTCGGCGAAACGGTCGGGGCGGGCTTGCCCTCACCGCTGACCGGCGCGATGCCGACGGTTCGATTTGCGTTATTGGGGTTCGCTCCTTCATTGCTGCGCGCACATTCGCCGCCAGCCACTGCTTCGCCGAGCCCGTATTCCTCGAGCACGTCGAGCGGCGTCGCGGTCAGCTTCGCGCCGTCGCGGATCAACGCATGGCAGCCCTGCGCGAGCGGCGCGTGGATCGAGCCCGGTATCGCGAACACGTCGCGTCCGAGCTCGTTGGCGAGGCGCGCGGTGATCAGCGAGCCGGAACGCGGCGCGGCCTCCACGACCAGCACGCCGACGGCCAGCGCCGCGATCAGCCGGTTGCGCTGCGGAAAATGCGACGCGCGGGCCGGCGTGCCGAGCGGCCATTCGGACACGATCGCGCCGCGCGCGGCGACCTCATGGGCGAGCGCGCGGTGCCGCGCCGGATAGACGAGGTCGGCGCCGGTCGCAATCACCGCGATCGTGCTCGCCCGCCCGTCGAGCCCGCCGCGATGCGCGGCGCCGTCGATGCCGAGCGCGAGGCCCGATACGATCGCGAGACCGGCGTCGGACAACGTGCGCGCGAAGTGCGTCGCATCGGCGAGCCCTTGCGGCGTCGCATGACGGCTGCCGACGATCGCGACGCTGCGCGCGTGCAGCAGATCGAGCCGGCCCTTTACATATAGCAGCGGCGGCGGATCGTGCAGGTCGCGAAGCCGCGGCGGATAAGCGGGATCGCCGAGCGTGACGATCGCATTGCCGGGCGCATCCAGCCATGCGAGTGCGGCGTCGGTGCATGCGTCGAGGTCGGATCGCTCGCTCGCGCGTACGGCCCGAGCGGCGGCCGGACTGGCGACGGCCGCGATCGCTTCGTCGGACGCGCGCAGCAGCGCAGTCGGCGAGCCGAATGCGTCGAGCAACATCTGCAGCACGACGGGCGAGAGGCCCGGCGCATGCGCGAACTGCAGCCACGCGCGCAGCGTGGCCGGGTTCAGCGCGTGCGGCGGCATGACGCTCCCCTCGAACGCGGTAGCCAGCGGACCGTCGGGCACCATGATAAAATTTTCATCATCCGAAATACTCGACAAAGGCCGCGCGCGCAGGCGCCCGACCGATTGCAGGAGGCGTGATGCGCGGCATTGATTCGCCGCGCATCCGCCTCATCTTCATTGCATCCCGGCGGCGGCGCCAGCTGGCCGGATGGCCGATGCGGCGCGCCGTTTCACCGAATACGAACACCATGGCTTTGCTGAACATTCTTCACTACCCGGACAAGCGGCTGCACAAGGTCGCCAAGCCCGTCGACAAGGTCGACGATCGGATCCGCAAGCTCGTCGCCGACATGGCCGAGACGATGTACGCAGCGCCCGGCATCGGCCTTGCGGCGACGCAGGTCGACGTGCACGAGCGCGTGATCGTGATTGACGTCTCCGAAGAAAAGAATGAACTGCGTGCGTTCATCAACCCGGAGATCGTCTGGTCGAGCGACGCGAAGCAGGTCTACGAAGAAGGCTGTCTGTCGGTGCCCGGCATCTACGACGAAGTCGAGCGTCCGGATCGCGTGCGCGTGCGGGCGCTCAACGAGAACGGCGAGACGTTCGAGCTCGATTGCGAGGGTCTGCTCGCCGTGTGCATCCAGCACGAAATGGATCACCTGATGGGGCGCGTGTTCGTCGAATATCTGTCGCCGCTCAAGCAGAGCCGGATCAAGACGAAGATGAAGAAACTCGAACGCGCGATGTGATGCGCGTGCGCCCTGCCCGACCCCGAACGCTGTCATGACCCATACGTTGCGCGTGATTTTTGCCGGCACGCCGGAATTTGCCGCGGCCGCGCTGGCCGCGATCCACGATGCCGGTTTTCCGGTGCCGCTCGTGCTCACGCAGCCCGATCGCCCGGCCGGCCGCGGGATGAAGCTGCAGGCGAGCGCGGTGAAGCGCTATGCGGTCGAGCACGGGATGCCCGTCGCGCAGCCGCCGTCGCTACGCCGTGCGGGAAAGTACCCGGCCGAGGCGGCCGGCGCGCTCGAGCTGCTGCGCGCGACGCCGCACGACGTGATGGTGGTTGCCGCGTACGGCCTGCTGCTGCCGCAGGAAGTGCTCGACATTCCGCGCCACGGCTGCATCAACATCCACGCGTCGCTGCTGCCGCGCTGGCGCGGCGCCGCGCCGATCCACCGCGCGATCGAAGCGGGCGACGCCGAGACGGGCGTCACGTTGATGCAGATGGACGCCGGGCTCGACACGGGCGCGATGATCGACGAAGCGCGTATCGCGATCGCGCCCGACGACACCACGTCGACACTGCACGACCGGCTCGCCGCCGAAGGCGCGCGGCTCATCGTCGATGCGCTCGCGCGGCTGGAGCGCGACGGCACGCTGCCCGCGACGCCGCAGCCGGCCGACGGCGCGACCTATGCGGAAAAGATCGGCAAGCACGAAGCGGCGCTGGACTGGCGCAAGCCTGCCGACGTGCTCGCACGTCAGGTGCGCGCATTCGATCCGTTCCCCGGCGGTGTCGCGACCCTCGACGGCGCGGCAATCAAGCTGTGGGCCGCCGAACCGCTGTCAGCGCGCGTCGAAGCGGCGCCCGGCACGATCGTCGACGCGGCGCCGGACGGCGTGATCGTCGCGTGCGGCAGCGGCGCGCTGCGCGTGACCCAGCTGCAGAAGCCGGGCGGCAAGCGCTTGCCTGCACGCGAATTCCTGGCCGGCTCGCCGCTCGCCGCGGGCCAGCGCTTCGCGTTGCCCGACGAAGCGTGACCGTCATTCGACACGATCGGCAGGCCGCGCACAATCGGCCGGATGGCCGACTCGCGCGAGGTGGCACGCACGCGTAGAATTTCCGGGCGCTCTCAGATCTCGAGGTTGTCATGCTGGGCATTACCCATTTCGGTTTCTTCCTGCTCGCGGTTTTCCTGCTGAACGTCACGCCGGGGCCCGACACGGCGTACATCGTCGGCCGCAGCGTCGCGCAAGGCCGCGGCGCGGGCCTGATGTCGGCGCTCGGCATTTCGGCCGGCTGCTGCGTGCATGCGCTTGCGTGCGCGTTCGGGCTGACTGCGCTGCTCGCGGCGTCGGCTGCTGCGTTCACCGTCATCAAGCTGGTGGGTGCCGCGTATCTGATCTACCTCGGCGTGCGGATGATCGTCGCGAAGCACACCGACGTGCCGACGGGCGCCGGCGCGACGCAGGCGGCGCCCGCCAAGCCGCTTCGCCAGTTGTTCCTGCAGGGCTTCTGGACGAACGTGCTGAATCCGAAGGTCGTATTGTTCTTCGTGTCGTTCTTCCCGCAGTTCGTATCGGCCGACAGTCCGCACAAGGCGCTCGCGTTCCTGACCCTCGGCGCCGTGTTCGTTGTGATGAGCACAATCTGGAACAGCCTGATCGCATGGATCGCGGGCAGCGTGACGCGCCGCTTTTCCGGCAAGCCGGGCGTCAAGAAATGGCTCGATCGCACCGTCGGCAGCGCGTTCGTCGGGCTCGGCCTGCGGCTCGCCACGTCGCAACGCTGAGATTGAATTTTTCCGGCGCGCCCTTATCTAACAAATCGCTTACAATTTGCCGCCGCGCGGGATGATGCGCGGCAAGTCCCCGGATAAGGAGTGGGTATGTTCAATTGGGTCAAAACGGCGATGCTGATGGCCGCGATCACGGCCCTGTTCATCGTGATCGGCGGGATGATCGGCGGTTCGCGCGGCATGACGATCGCGCTGCTGTTCGCGCTCGGCATGAATTTCTTCTCGTACTGGTTCTCCGACAAGATGGTGCTGCGCATGTACAACGCGCAGGAAGTCGACGAGACCACCGCGCCGCAGTTCTACCGGATGGTGCGCGAACTCGCGACGCGAGCGAACCTGCCGATGCCGCGCGTCTATCTGATCAACGAGGATGCGCCGAACGCGTTTGCCACCGGACGCAATCCCGAGCATGCGGCCGTTGCCGCGACGACCGGCATCCTGCGCGTGCTGTCCGAGCGCGAGATGCGCGGCGTGATGGCGCACGAGCTGGCCCACGTGAAGCATCGCGACATTCTGATCTCGACGATCACCGCGACGATGGCGGGCGCAATTTCGGCGCTCGCGAACTTCGCGATGTTCTTCGGCGGCCGCGACGAGAACGGCCGGCCGGTCAACCCGATCGCGGGCATTGCCGTCGCGCTGCTCGCGCCGATTGCAGGCGCACTGATTCAGATGGCGATTTCGCGTGCGCGCGAGTTCGAGGCCGACCGCGGCGGCGCGCAGATTTCCGGCGACCCGCAGGCGCTCGCGACTGCGCTCGACAAGATTCATCGCTATGCGGCCGGCATTCCGTTCCTGGCGGCGGAAGCGCACCCGGCCACCGCGCAGATGATGATCATGAACCCGCTGCACGGCGGCGGCCTGCAGAATCTGTTCTCCACGCACCCGGCCACCGAAGAGCGCATCGCGCGCCTGATGGAGATGGCGCGCACCGGCCGCTTCGACTGACCGGCAGCGTCGCGCGGCGATCGCCGCGCCGCGCCCGACTCGGCACCCCGCATGTTTCGCGCTGCGGGGTGTTTCATTTGCACGCTCACTTGCGAGGTCCGTAACGGGGGCGCATGGGCCGCACGCTACAATGCGCGGTCCGGCAGCGCGGCAGCTGCGCGTTGCCGGGCTCCGCCGCCTGCCGCGCCCGTTTGCCGATCTCGCTCCGATGACACGAACCCGTTCCACCGCCCCATCTTCATCCGGCCGCCCGGCGCGCCTGTCCGCGCTGCACGTGGCGCCCGATTCGCTCGGCTTCGCGCTGGACGCGGCCGCGCAGGCGGTCGACGCGGTGCGACGCGGCACCGCGCTGCCGGCCGCGCTTTCCGCCGTGTTCGCGCAGATGCCGTCCGGCGCGCAGCCGCTCGCGCGCGGTGCGACGCAGGACGTCGCGTATCGGACGATGCGCCGCCTCGGCAGCGTCGACTGGCTGATCGGCAAGCTCGTCAGCAAGGCGCCGCCAGCCCACGTGCATGGAGTGCTCGCCGGCGCGCTCGCGCTGCTGCTCGACGCGCCCGACGAGGCCGCGTATCCGCCGTTCACCGTCGTCGATCAGGCCGTCACCGCGACCGCCGCACGCCGCGAATGCGCGTTCGCGAAGGGAATGGTCAACGCGGTGCTGCGTCGTTTCCTGCGCGAGCGCGATGCGATCGTTGCGGCGATGCAGGACGATCCTGTCGCGCGCTGGAATTACCGGGCGTGGTGGATCGACGCAGTGAAGCACGCGTGGCCCGATGCATGGCAGGCGATCCTGGCGGCCGGCGAGCGCCAGGGCCCGCTGACGCTGCGCGTAAACGCACGTCGCACGAGCGTCGATGCGTATCTCGACACACTGCACGCAAGCGGAATCGAAGCGGCCGCAATCGGTCGTCATGCAGTGCGGCTCGCATCGGCGCTGCCGGTCGACCGCATTCCCGGTTTCGCTGACGGCATCGTATCGGT
The DNA here is from genome assembly GCF_902499135.1 of Burkholderia dolosa. Taxonomy (GTDB): domain Bacteria; phylum Pseudomonadota; class Gammaproteobacteria; order Burkholderiales; family Burkholderiaceae; genus Burkholderia; species Burkholderia dolosa. Next base: position 9,922 of record NZ_CABVPR010000039.1, on the reverse strand, counting down.
GCAGGATGCCGGCGCGCAGCTCGCGGCCGAATGGCTCGACGTGCGCGACGGCATGCGCGTGCTCGACGCGTGCGCGGCACCGGGCGGCAAGACCGGCCACATCCTCGAACTGGCCGATGCCGAAGTCGTCGCGCTCGAGAGCGATGCAAACCGTGCGGCGCGCATCGGCGAGAACCTTGCTCGCCTGTCGCTCGACGCGGAGGTGCGCGTCGGCGATGCGGGCGCACCCGACACCTGGTACGACGGTCGCCCGTTCGACCGGATTCTGGCCGACGTGCCGTGTTCGGCATCGGGCATCGTGCGCCGGCATCCCGACATCCGCTGGCTGCGCCGCGCAACCGACATCCCGGCGCTCGTCGCGGAGCAGCGCCGCATCCTGTCGGCGCTGTGGCCGCTCGTGAAGCCGGGCGGCGAACTGCTGTACGTCACGTGCTCGATCTTTCCGGAGGAAGGCGAATCGCAGGCGCGCTGGTTTGAAGCGGCCTGTGAAGATGCGGTACGATTGGACGCGCCCGGCCAGCTGCTGCCGAGCGCCGCTCCCGGCGCGGCGCACCGGGCGGCGACTACCGGCGCCTCCGGCCCGAACACCGATCACGACGGATTCTTCTACGCGCGGTTTCAGAAACGGTGACGACCCAACACCTTTTTCCACTTCGGCTCGCGGCCGTCCTGATGGCCGCATTGACGCTGTGCCTGGCCGTCATTCGGCCCGCGCACGCCGAATCGATCGCCGTGCAGCGTGCGTCGCTGCAGGCAGACGGAAACGGCTGGAGCCTCGACGCCCGCTTCGATTTCGAACTCAATCCGAACCTCGAGGATGCCGTCAACAAAGGCATTCCGCTGTACTTCACGACCGACTTCGAGCTGAGCCGCGCGCGCTGGTACTGGTTCGACGAGCAGCCCGTGTCGGTGTCGCAGACGATTCGCCTGTCGTTCCAGCCGCTCACGCGCGAGTACCGCGTGTCGACCGGCGGCCTGCAGCTCGGCTTCGGCACGCTGAAGGACGCGCTCGCGGTCGTCAAGCACATCACGTCGTGGCACGTGATCGACCGCAACCAGGTGCGCGCCGGCGAAACCTATACGGCGTCGGTGCGGATGCAGCTCGACACCGCGCTGATGCCGAAGCCGTTCCAGGTCGACGCGGTGAACAACCGCGACTGGACGCTCGGTTCCGACTGGAAGCGCTTCAACTTCACGGTGACCGAACGTGCTAAATAAAGTGCGCCGCGCGGCCAGCGGGAAGAGCCTCCTCATTCGCGTGATCGTGTCGACCGTCGCGCTGACCGCGCTGCTGCTGCTCGTGCTGCTCGCGGCCGCGAGCGCGAACACCGAATTCTTCGACCGCTACTACTCGTGGCTGTACGCGATGAACATCGTCGTCGCGCTCGTGTTCCTGCTCGTGGTGCTCGGGCTGATCGGGATGATCGTCGTGCGGCTGAGGAAGGGCAAATTCGGCACGCGGCTGCTCGCGAAGCTCGCGGTGTTCTTCGCGCTCGTCGGCGTGGTGCCGGGCGGGATCATCTACATCGTGTCGTATCAGTTCGTGTCGCGCAGCATCGAGTCGTGGTTCGACGTGAACGTCGAGACCGCGCTGACGGCCGGCCTGAACCTCGGCCGCGGGATGCTCGACGCGTCGCTGTCCGATCTGCAGACGAAGGCGCGGCTGATGTCGGATCAGCTCGCGAGCGTCGACGCGAACACGAACGGCACGACGCTCACGCTGCTGCGTCTGCGCGACCAGTTCGGCGTACAGGACGCGACGATCGTCGAGCCGAGCCGCAGCGGCTCGGGTGCGGCGCCGGACCTGCATATCGTCGCGCAGGCGTCGGGCAATTTCTCTGCGCTGATCCCCGACGATCTGCCGACGCCGCTGATGCTGAGCCAGGCCCGCGAACACGGCGCGTATGCGGCGATCGAGGGCGAAGTCGACGGCGATCCGCGTGCGCACGGCGCGAAGGGCGCGCTGCGGCTGCGCGTCGTGCGGCCGATTCCGGACGCGACGACGTCGCTGCTGCAGCCGGCGGAGCGGTTCCTGCAGCTCACGCAGCCGGTGCCGCCGACGCTCGCGCACAACGCGGACGCGGTGCAGCGCGCGTATCGCGAGTACCAGGAAAAGTCGCTCGGCCGCACGGGCCTGCGCAAGATGTACATCGGCACGCTGACGCTCGCGCTGTTCCTCGCGACGTTCATCGCGATGATGCTCGCGCTCGCGCTCGGTCAGCAGCTCGCGCGGCCGCTGTTCCTGCTCGCGCAGGGCACGAAGGAAGTCGCCGAAGGCGACTACACGCCCAAGCGCGAGATCAAGACGCGCGACGAGCTCGGCTTCCTCACGCAGTCGTTCAACGCGATGACGCGCCAGTTGTCCGAGGCGCGGCTCGCGGTCGAGAAGAACCGGATCGCGCTCGAGCATTCGAAGACGTATCTCGAAAGCATTCTCGCGAACCTGACGGCCGGCGTGTTCGTGCTCGACCGCCAGTTCCGGCTCACGACCGCGAATCGCGGCGCCGAGCGGATCTTCCGGCAGCCGTTCAATTCGCTGATCGGCACCGCGCTCGACCGGATCGGCGTCGTCGCGGAATTCGGCGCGATGGTGCGCAAGGCGTTCGCCGATCGCGAGGCGGCGTCCGACGGTGGCGGCGGCGATCGCGGCCACTGGCAGCAGCAGTTCGCGGTCGAGGTGCCGGGCGAAGCCGATCCGCTGACGCTGCTCGTGCGCGGCACGCGGCTGGTATCGACGGTCGAGGGCGAAGCCGACGATCCGCAGACGTCCGGCTACGTCGTCGTGTTCGACGACATCTCCGACGTGATTTCCGCGCAGCGCTCGGTCGCGTGGGGTGAAGTCGCGCGCCGGCTCGCGCACGAAATCAAGAATCCGCTGACGCCGATCCAGCTGTCGGCCGAGCGCTTGCAGATGAAGCTGTCCGACAAGCTGGCTCCGCACGACGCGGAAGTGCTCAAGCGCGGCGCGACGATGATCGTGAACCAGGTCGCCGCGATGAAGCGGATGGTCGACGATTTCCGCGAATACGCGCGCACGCCGCCGGCGGTGCTGACGAACCTGCAGCTGAACGATCTCGCGAGCGAGGTGCTCGGGCTGTACGGCGTCGGCGAAGGCAAGAGCCCGATCGTCGCGGAGCTCGCGCCGTCGCTGCCGGTGATTCGCGGAGACGCGACGCAGCTGCGCCAGGTGATTCACAACCTGCTGCAGAACGCGCAGGATTCGGTCGCGGAGAGCGCGCATCCGCGTGTGTTGATCGAAACCAAGACAGTAGAATATGGCGATCCCGACGCCGAGGGCAAAACGCGCGTCGCGGTACGTCTGACCGTATCCGACAACGGGCCCGGTTTTCCGGCGCGCATCCTGACCCGCGCGTTCGAGCCTTACGTGACGACGAAGGCGAAGGGCACGGGGCTCGGGCTCGCCACGGTGAAGAAAATCGTCGACGAGCATGGCGCGCGGATCGATCTGCGCAACCGCATGCACGGCGAGAAGGTCGAGGGCGCGCAGGTATCGATCCTGTTCCTGCAGATGGCGAGCGATACGCCGGGCAGCGAACACGGCGCGCAGGACGGAGCGTCTCCCGATCGACCGGCTCCGGCGAAGACAAAAGCAAGTGTGCAGACAAAGGCAGCGTAAATGGCAACCATCCTGGTGGTAGATGATGAAATGGGCATCCGGGAATTGCTCTCGGAGATCCTCAGCGATGAAGGACATGTCGTCGAGGCGGCGGAGAACGCGCAGGCTGCGCGGGAATACCGGCTGAATCAGGCGCCCGATCTCGTGCTGCTCGATATCTGGATGCCCGACACCGACGGCGTCACGCTGCTCAAGGAATGGGCGGCGCAGGGCTTGCTGACGATGCCGGTGATCATGATGTCGGGGCATGCGACGATCGACACGGCGGTCGAGGCGACGAAGATCGGCGCGCTCGATTTCCTCGAGAAGCCGATCGCGCTGCAGAAGCTACTGAAGGCGGTCGAGCACGGTCTCGCACGCGGCGCGGCGCCGGTGTCCGTGAATGCGGCGGCGAAGGCGGGCGCCGGTCAGGCTGCCGGTCCCGCGGCGGTCGCGTCGGCGGCCGCGCTGCCGACGATCGGCGACGACATGGCGGCCGCGCTCGGCCTCGCCGGCCAGACGGCCGCGATTCCGTTCGACATTCCGTTGCGCGAAGCGCGCGATGCGTTCGAGCGCGCGTACTTCGAATATCACCTCGCGCGCGAAAACGGCAGCATGACGCGCGTCGCGGAGAAAACCGGCCTCGAGCGCACGCATCTGTATCGCAAGCTCAAGCAACTCGGCGTCGAACTCGGCAAGAAGCCGTCCGAAGGCGCCGCGTAAAAAATTTCGCAAAAGGGCTTGAGCACCCCCGTAAACGTCGCTATACTCTCGTTTCTTCGTTGGCCCGGTAGCTCAGTTGGTAGAGCAGCGGATTGAAAATCCGCGTGTCGGTGGTTCGATTCCGCCCCAGGCCACCAGCAGTTCCAACCCCGAGAATCGTCAGATTCTCGGGGTTTTTCGTTTGTGGCGGGCATCGCGGCGCCCGGCAGCCTTTCCGGCGGCGTGATAAAATCCGTGCCCGCTCAATGACTTAGCGTATCGCTTGATGCGCATGCCAGCGCGGCCCATGCGAAGGCCGCGGCGCGCGGCGCGGCTGCCGCGCGATGGCCGGTATAAGCGCGACGCCGCGTTCGCTGCCGAACGCGCTGCCTATACTGGCCGAGCCGGCGCAGGCCGGCACGCGTCGGGCCGGCCGGCGGCAGTCGGCCCCGGAACGCAGCGCGACGCGAGCCTACACATTCACGGAGTATCACGGTGATTCGGAAAGACGCTAAAGACGGCGCGCTCGTGTTGTTTTCCGGCGGGCAGGACTCGGCCACGTGCGTGGCGTGGGCGCTCGAGCGCTACCAGACGGTCGAGACGCTCGGCTTCGATTACGGCCAGCGCCATCGTGTCGAGCTCGAATGTCGCGAAGGCGTGCGCGACGCGCTGAAGCGTCAGTTTCCCGCATGGGCAGGCCGGCTCGGCGACGACCACATGATCGACCTGTCGGTGCTCGGCGCGATCAGCGACACCGCGATGACGCGCGCGATCGAGATCGAGACGGCAGCGAACGGGCTGCCGAACACGTTCGTGCCGGGCCGCAACCTGCTGTTCATGACGATCGCCGCGGCGATCGCGTATCGGCGCGGGCTGCGCGTGCTGGTCGGCGGGATGTGCGAGACCGATTTCTCCGGCTACCCGGACTGCCGCGACGACACGATGAAGGCGCTGCAGGTCGCGCTGAACCTCGGGATGGACACGCGCATCGTGCTCGAGACGCCGCTGATGTGGCTCGACAAGGCGCAGACCTGGCAGCTCGCCGAACAGCTCGGCGGCCAAGCGCTGGTCGAACTGATCCGCGTCGAGACGCACACCTGCTATGTCGGCGAGCGTGCGGAGCTGCACGACTGGGGCTTCGGCTGCGGCGAATGCCCGGCATGCAAGCTGCGCAAGCGCGGCTACGACGCATACCTGAAGGGCGAGCGCGTGACCGAAGCACCGCTGTGATGCGGATGCGCGGGCGGCGCTTGCCGAAATCATTCTGATCGACAACGAGCGGCGCGAGCCGGACGAAGGACGATGACTTACGCGGTCAAGGAAATTTTCTACACGTTGCAGGGCGAGGGCGCGAACGCGGGCCGGCCGGCCGTGTTCTGCCGGTTCGCCGGCTGCAATCTGTGGTCGGGCCGCGAGGAGGATCGCGCGGATGCCGTATGCCGCTTCTGCGACACCGACTTCGTCGGCACCGACGGCGAGAACGGCGGCAAGTTCAAGGACGCGGCGTCGCTCGCCGCGGCGATCGCCGCACTGTGGCCGGACGGCGAAGCGCACCGCTTCGTCGTGTGCACCGGCGGCGAGCCGATGCTGCAGCTCGATCAGCCGCTCGTCGATGCATTGCATGCGGCCGGCTTCGAGATCGCGATCGAGACCAACGGCTCGCTGCCGGTGCTCGATTCGATCGACTGGATCTGCGTGAGCCCGAAGGCCGATGCGCCGCTCGTCGTCACGAAGGGCAACGAGCTGAAGGTCGTGATTCCGCAGGACAACCAGCGGCTCGCCGATTACGCGAAGCTCGACTTCGAGTATTTTCTGGTGCAGCCGATGGACGGCCCGTCGCGCGACCTGAACACGAAGCTCGCGATCGACTGGTGCAAGCGCCATCCGCAGTGGCGCCTGTCGATGCAAACCCACAAATATCTGAACATTCCCTGAGCCCCGGCTTTTGACATCGTGCTGATTACCCGAAAACTCGAATTCGACGCGGGCCACCGCATTCCCGATCACCGCAGCCAGTGCCGGAACCTGCACGGCCATCGATACGTGCTCGAAGTCACGCTGCGCGGCGATCTCGTCGATACCGAGGGCGCGCCCGACCGCGGGATGGTGATGGATTTCGCCGACGTGAAGGCGCTCGCGGTCGAGCATCTCGTCAGCAAGTGGGACCACGCGTTTCTGGTCTATGCGCGCGACGAGGTCGTGCGTTCGTTCCTCGAGCAGATGGCCGACCACAAGACCGTCGTGCTCGACCGGATTCCGACCGTCGAGAACCTGGCGGCGATCGCGTTCGACATCCTCGCGAACGTGTACGACGCGCATTACGGCGTGAACCTGCGGCTCGAGCGCGTGCGTTTGTACGAGACGCCGAACTGCTGGGCCGACGTCGAGCGCGAACCCGGCCGCTGACGCCGCTTCGCCGGCCCGCGCGCGCCGCGCGGGATCGGCTTGCTTAGCGGCGTCGGATCCGGCGCCGCTTCCCCGACTCTTCCCCGCACACCGCCCGACGGCGCGCTATGATCGCTGCGTGGCGTCGTCAAGCCGCCCGCCCGCGGCCGCTGCCGCCCGCCCGCGGCCGCTGCCGTCCGCTCCGGCGGCCGTCCCCGTTGCCTGTTCCGTTCGATTGCCTGTCCGCCCGGAGGCCGTATCGATGAGCACGCTGACCAATTCCCTCAAACAACGTCTGCACGACGGCGACGAGCCGCTGTACGGCCTGTGGCTGTCGCTCGGCAGCGACTCGGCGGCGGAAGCGCTCGCGCATGCCGGCTACGACTGGCTCTGCATCGACATGGAGCATGCGCCGAACGACAGTCGCGACGTCGCGTCGCAGCTGCGCGCGCTGGCCGCCGCGCATCTGCCGAGCGAGCCGGTCGTGCGCGTGCCGGCGCGCGAGCCGTGGCTCGTGAAGCGGGCGCTCGACGCGGGCGCCCGTACGCTGATGTTTCCTTGCATCGAGACGGCCGACGAGGCCGCGCACGCGGTGCGGCTCACGCGGTTCCCGTCGCCGGAAACGCCGGACGGGCTGCGCGGCGTCGCGAGCATGGTGCGCGCGGCGGCGTTCGGGATGCGCCGCGATTACCTGCAGACGGCCAATGCGCAGGTCGCGGTGATCGTGCAGGTCGAGTCCGCGCGCGGCGTCGACGAAGTCGAGCGGATCGCGGCGACGCCCGGCGTCGACTGCGTGTTCGTCGGGCCGGCGGATCTCGCGGCGAGCCTCGGGCATCTCGGCGACATCCGCCATCCGGACGTCGAAAACGCGATCGCGCGCGTGCTCGCGGCCGGCAAGCAGGCCGGCGTCGCGATCGGCATCTTCGCCGGCGACACGGCGGCTGCCCGCCAGTACCGCGAGGCCGGCTACCGGATGATCACGCTGTCGGCCGACGTCACGTGGCTGTTGCGCGCGACGCGGCAGGCGCTGCAGGAGGTGCGGTCATGAACGACGACGATGCGGATTGCCTATATGCCGCCCGTGCGAGCGGCGCGTTCGCGCGGATCGGCATCGCGTGCGGCTTGTGGGCCGCGTGCGTGGCCGCGGCCGCCGCGCAGGGCGCGCCGCGCGCGAAGCCCGATCCCGCGCACGAGACGCAGTCGGCCGTCGCCGACTACAACGCCGGCGACTATCGCGCGGCGCTCGTGCAGTTCCACGACGCCGCGGAGCGCGGCGACCGGCTCGCGCAGTTCAACTACGCGATGATGCTGCTGACCGGCGTCGGCGTGACCGCGAACGTCGACGAAGGGTTGCGCTGGCTGAAGCGCGCGGCCGACGCGAACATGTCGCATGCGCAGTACGTGTACGGGCGGATGTTCGACGACGGCGAGTTCGTCGCGCGCAATCCGGTCGAAGCGCATCGCTGGTTCCTGCGCGCGGCGAAGCAGGGGCACGTGCAGGCCGCGCTGTCGCTCGCGAACCAGTTCCTCGACGGCCGCGGCACGCGGCGCGACAACCGGCAGGCGTTCGTCTGGTACAAGCAGGCGGCCGATGCGGGAGAGCCGACCGCGCAGTACGTGACGGCGTCGTTCTACGAGCGCGGCGGCGACGGCGTCGCGCAGAACCTGAACATCGCCCGCGCGTATTACGCGGCCGCGGCCGCGCAGGGCGACGAAACGGCCGAGCTGAAATTCAAGGAGCTGAGCGCGCGGCTGCAGGCGCCGGCGTCGGGCACCGCAGCGGAGCGGGCCGCGCCGCGCACGGCGCCGCAGTGAGCGAGCCGGGCGCGCGGCCGGTGCATCGCGCGGGATGCGCACGTCGTTTGCCGCGCGCAACGAACCACGGCGCCGTCGACGCGCCGTCATCCGTGGTGGCCGAAGCGGCCGTATGCCGCGCGCTCAGCTCTTCATCAATCGCCGCTGCCGGCCGACGCTCATGATCATGCCGATCGCGATGCCGAGCGTCGTGAGCGCGGTGCCGCCGTAGCTCATGAACGGCAGCGGCACGCCGACCACCGGCAGCACGCCGCTCACCATCCCGATGTTGACGAATGCATAGACGAAGAACCCGAGCGTGAGCGAACCCGCGAGCAGCCGGCCGAACAGTGTCGCGCCCTGCGCGGCGATGTAGAGCCCGCGCGCGATCAGCGCCATGTACAGCGTCAGCAGCACGAGGCCGCCGACGAGCCCCCATTCCTCGGAGAACACCGCGAAGATGAAGTCGGTGTGCTTCTCCGGAATGAATTCGAGGTGCGCCTGCGTGCCTTTCAGATAGCCCTTGCCGAGCACGCCGCCCGAGCCGATCGCGATCACCGCCTGGATCGTGTGGAAGCCCTTGCCGAGCGGGTCGGACGTCGGATCGAGCAGCGTGCACACGCGGTGCTTCTGGTAGTCGTGCATCAGCGGCCACTGCACTTCGGGCTGGCAGATGCGCGCTTCGAATACGGCGATCGAGCCGACCGCGATCACGCCCGCGACGAGCACCGGCACGATCAGCTTGAACGACAGCCCGGCCAGATAGATCACGAAGAAGCCGGCCGCGAACACGAGCAGCCCGGTGCCGAGGTCGGGCTGCTTCGCGATCAGCCCGACCGGCACGAGCAGGATGCCGAACGCGGCGATGAAGTCGTACCAGCGCAATCCGCCTTCGCGGCGCTGGTAGTACCACGCGAGCATCAGCGGCGTCGCGATCTTCAGGATCTCGGACGGCTGGATCACGACGCCGACGTTCAGCCAGCGCTTCGCGCCCTTCTTCGTCATGCCGAACAGCGCGACCGCGATCAGCAGCGCGACCCCGAACGAATAGAGCGGGACCGCGAAGCGCATCAGCGTCGTCGGCGGGATGTTCGCGATCACCCACATCAGCACGAACGTCAGCAGGATGTTGCGCAGCTGGTCCTCGACCCGGCCCGGCACGTCGATGCTCGCGCTGTACAGCGTGACGATGCCCACGCACAGCAGCAGGAACACGATGAGGGCGAGCGGGCGGTCGAAGCCCGCGAACATCTGCTTGATCTTGTCGAGCCAGGCGCGCTTGTCGAATTGCATGCCTTTCTCCGTCAATGAGCGGCGCCGGCGTCCGCCGCGTTCGCGGCGGCCGTCGCACGGTGGTCGTCGTCGCGCGGCCCGGCCGCGAGCGGCTGCCCGTCCGGCGTGGATTTGCGCGGGTCGTCGCCGGCC
>NZ_CABVPR010000038.1 GCF_902499135.1 Burkholderia dolosa | reverse complement strand
CGCGCGTTCGGCGGCGCCCTTAATGTTGCGGCGCGCCGGCCGGCAGCACCGGCACGCTGCCTTCGCGGCGGCCGGCGCTGGCCTTCAGCCCGCTGACGAGGCCGGCCACGTACAGGCGCTCGGCGTCGGTCAGCGGCGGCGGCGCGAGATCGGCGACGCCGAGCGCGGCCGCGAAAGTGTCGATGTCTGCCATGTCGGATTCCTGTGAAGCAACGGTCGGCGCCGTCGCCGGGACGGCGCGCGCGTCGTCGGCGGCGGCTTCGGGCCGCGTCGCGTCGTCGTCCGTGGACGCGAATGCGCCCGTGTCGACGCGCCGCAGCGCGACCGCGCAGTATTTCAGTTCGGGCTGCTGCGATTCGCGGTCGATCGCGTCGTTCGTGACCGCGTTGATGCACAGGTCGTCGCCGTACACGTCGTTCCAGTGCATCGGCGCGAAGCAGTTGCCGGGCCGCACGCGGTCGGTGACGACCGCCGGCAGCACCGCGCGGCCGCGCGCCGAACGGATCTCGACGCTGTCCTTCGCGGCGATCCCGAGCGCCTGCGCATCGTCCGGATGCAGTTCGACGAACGGGCGTGGGTTCAGCTTGTTCAGCATCGCGACCTTGCCGGTCTTCGTCATCGTGTGCCATTGATGCTGCAGGCGGCCGGTGTTCAGCACGATCGGGAACGTGTCGTCCGGCAGTTCGGCGGGCGCGACGTGCGGCCGCGCGAAGAAGCGCGCCTTGCCCGACGGCGTCGGGAACGCGATGCGCGGTGCAGTGCCGCCGGCCGGCGCCGCGCGCAGCGGCTGGCTCACGCCGTCGTTCAGATAGCGGACCGGATGCCGGTCGCGCGCGGTGCCCGGCGCGACCGGCCACTGCACCGGCCCGTCGCGCAGCGCCGCATGGCTCGCGCCGCGCAGGTCGTAGCCGGTCGCCGGATTCGAAAAACGGACGATCTCGTCGAACACGTCGGCCGCCGACGCATAGTCGAACGCGTCGCCGAAGCCCATCGCGCGCGCGACTTCGGCGACGATGCGCCAGTCGGGCAGCGCGTCGCCCGGCGGCGCGATCGCCGCGCGCATCAGCGTCATGTTGCGCTCGGAGTTGATCATCACGCCGTCGCCTTCGGCCCACAGCGCGCCGGGCAGCAGGATGTCCGCGTAGCGGTTGGTCTCGGTGTCGAGGAACGCGTCCTGCGCGATCACGAGCTCCGCCGCCTGCAGCCCGGCGATCACGTTCTGCCGGTTCGGCACGGTCGCGACCGGATTCGTGCAGATGATCCAGCACGCCTTGATGTCGCCGGCCGCCATCCGTGCGAACAGGTCGACGGTGCCCTGGCCCGCGTCCTTGCGCAGCGTGCCGGCCGGCACGCGCCACAGGTGCTCGACGAAACGGCGGTCGTCGTCGGACAGCACCGAGCGCTGGCCGGGCAGCCCCGGCCCCATGTAGCCCATCTCGCGTCCGCCCATCGCGTTCGGCTGGCCGGTCAGCGAGAACGGGCCGCTGCCGGGGCGGCAGATCTTGCCGGTCGCCAGATGCAGGTTGCAGAGCGCGTTGGTGTTCCACACGCCGTGCGTGCTCTGGTTCAGCCCCATCGTCCAGCAGCTCGTCCACTCCGGCGCATCGCCGATCCACTGCGCGGCCGTGCGGATGTCGGCTTCCGCGAGACCGGTGATCTCGGCGACGCGCGCGGGCGTGTAGTCGGCGAGGAACGCGGGCATCGCGTCCCAGCCTTCGGTGTACGCGTCGATGAACGCCGTGTCGATCCGCCCGTTCGCGTGCAGCAGATGCAGCAGCCCGTTCGTCAGCGCGAGGTCGGTGCCCGGCCGGATCTGCAGGAACAGGTCGGCCTTGTCCGCGGTCGCGGTGCGGCGCGGATCGACGACGATCAGTTTCGCGCCGGCCTTCACGCGGTCCATCATCCGCAGGAACAGGATCGGATGGCAGTCGGCCATGTTCGCGCCGATCACGAAGAACAGGTTCGCGCGATCGAAGTCGTCGTACGATCCCGGCGGGCCGTCCGCGCCGAGCGACTGCTTGTAGCCGGTGCTCGCGCTCGCCATGCACAGGCGCGAGTTCGACTCGATGTTGTTGGTGCCGACGAAGCCCTTCGCGAGCTTGTTGACCAGGTATTGCGCCTCGATCGACATCTGGCCCGACACGTAGAACGACAGCGCGTCGGGGCCGTGCGCATCGAGCACCGCGCGCAGCCGGCGCGCGGTTTCCGCGATCGCGTCGCGCGCCGGCAGCGGCACGAGGTCGGCCTCGCGCGCGCGGCGCACGAACGCGCGGTCGAGCCGGCCCGAGCGGCGCAGCGCGACGTGCGCGGACGAGCCCTTCGTGCACAGCCGCCCGAAGTTGGTCGGATGATCGGCGTCGCCGGATACCTTGACGACTTCGCCGTCCTCGACGTGCAGCACCATCCCGCAGCCGACGCCGCAGTACGGGCACACGCTCTTGACGGGGGTGGCGGTCATGCGCGCTCCGGTTCCGTCAGGCCGCGATCCACACGAAGCCGTCCTCGACCCGCGACGGATACGCGCTCACCGACTGCTCCGGCGCCTCGAGGCATTCGCCGGTGCGCAGGTCGAAATGATGCTTGTACAGCGGCGACGCGACGACCACGCGCTCGCCGACGCTGCCGATCAGCCCGCGCGACATCACGGCCGCCTGCGACACGGGATCGACGTTGTCGATCGCGAACACGCCGCCGTCGGCGTGCGCGACGTGAAACACGGCGACCTGCTCGCCGTTGACGAGCGCGCACACGCCGGTGTTCGGCACGATGTCGTCGAGCGCGCACACGCGGGTCCAGGACAGCGGAAGACGATCGTTCATGATGGGCTCCTTGAAAATGACGCAGGTGCGGGGGTCATGCGGTTTCGGATTCGGCCACGGGCTGCGCCGCGCGCTCGGCGACGACCGGAATCGCGAGCGGCTTGCCGCGCACGCGCTCGTCCGGCGTCGCCGGGCGGATCTGCCCGCGCGTCTCGACGAACGCGATCGTCGTATCGGGCGCGTCGCTGTTCACGAAATGGCGGAAGCGCTTGCGCGTGTCGGGATCGGTGACGGCCTTCTTCCATTCGCATTCGTACGTGTCGACGATGTGCTGCATGTCGGCCTCGAGTTCGGCGGCGATCCCGAGCGAGTCGTTCACGACGACGTCGATCAGGTAGTCGAGCCCGCCTTCGAGGTTGTCGCGCCACACGCTCGTGCGCTGCAGCCGGTCGGCGGTGCGCACGTAGAACATCAGGAAGCGGTCGATGTAGCGCACCAGCGTGTCGCGGTCGAGGTCGGCCGCGAGCAGCTCCGCGTGGCGCGGCTTCATCCCGCCGTTGCCGCACACGTACAGGTTCCAGCCCTTCTCGGTCGCGATGATCCCGACGTCCTTGCCCTGCGCTTCCGCGCACTCGCGCGTGCAGCCGGACACGCCGAACTTGATCTTGTGCGGCGCGCGCAAGCCCTTGTAGCGGTTCTCGATGTCGATCGCGAGGCCCACCGAATCGTCGACGCCGTAACGGCACCACGTCGAGCCGACGCACGACTTCACGGTGCGCACCGCCTTGCCGTACGCGTGGCCCGATTCGAAGCCGGCGGCGATCAGTTCTTCCCAGATCGACGGCAGCTGCTCGACGCGCGCGCCGAACAGGTCGACGCGCTGGCCGCCGGTGATCTTCGTGTACAGGCCGTACTTCTTCGCGACCTGGCCGACCGCGATCAGCCCTTCCGGCGTCACCTCGCCGCCCGGCATCCGCGGCACGACCGAATACGTGCCGTCGCGCTGGATGTTCGCGAGGTAGTAGTCGTTCGAATCCTGCAGCCCCGCGTGCTCCTTCTTCAGCACGAATTCGTTGAAGCACGACGCGAGAATGCCGGCGACGGCCGGCTTGCACACGTCGCAGCCGAGCCCGCGGCCGTGCTTCTCCAGCAGCGCGTCGAACGTCGTGATCCGCTCGACGCGGATCAGGTGGAACAGCTCCTGGCGCGAATACGGGAAGTGCTCGCACAGATGGTTGTTGACCGCGAGGCCCTGCTTCTTCATCTCGGCCTTCATGATCTGCGTGACGAGCGGCACGCAGCCGCCGCACGACGTGCCGGCGCCGGTGCACGACTTCAGCGCGCCGAGGCTCGTCGCGCCGTCGGCGACCGCCGCGCAGATCTGCGACTTCGACACGTTGTTGCACGAGCAGATCTGCGCGCCGTCCGGCAGCGCGTCGACGCCGAGCGCCGGTTTCGCGGCGCCGTCCGACGACGGCAGGATCAGGAATTCCGGCGACTCGGGCAGCTCGATGCGGTTCAGCATCATCTGCAGCAGCGTGCCGTATTCGGATGCGTCGCCGACCATCACCGCGCCGTGCAGGAACTTGCCGCAGTCGGACACGACGAGCTTCTTGTACACCTGCTTGCGCTCGTCCGCGTACTGATACGTGCGGCTGCCGGCGGTCGTGCCGTGCGCGTCTCCGATGCTCGCGACGTCGACGCCCATCAGCTTCAGCTTCGTGCTCATGTCCGCGCCGGCGAACGCGGCTGCCGCACCGTCGCCGGCGACGACGTGCTTCGCGACCACGCGCGCCATGTCGTAGCCGGGCGCGACGAGCCCGTACACGGTGCCGTTCCACGCCGCGCATTCGCCGATCGCGTAGATGTCGGCGTCGCTGGTGCGGCACGCATCGTCGATCGCGACGCCGCCGCGCGGGCCGATCTCGAGCCCGCACGCGCGCGCGAGTTCGTCGCGCGCGCGGATCCCGGCCGAGAACACGATCATGTCGGTATCGAGGTGCGTGCCGTCCGCGAACACCATCCGGTGCGTGGCGCCGTCGCCATCGACGATCTCGAGCGTGTTCTTGTCGGTGTGCACCGTCACGCCGAGCGCCTCGATCTTCGCGCGCAGCATCCGGCCGCCGCCGTCGTCGACCTGCACGGCCATCAGCCGCGGCGCGAATTCGACGACGTGCGTGTCGAGGCCCATGTCGCGTAGCGCCTTCGCGCATTCGAGTCCGAGCAGCCCGCCGCCGACCACGACGCCGCGCGTCGCGCGCGCGCCGCACGCCTGCATCGCTTCGAGATCCTCGATCGTCCGGTACACGAAGCAGCCGGCGCGATCGTGGCCGGGCACCGGCGGCACGAACGGCCGCGAGCCGGTCGCGAGCACCAGCTTGTCGTACGCGAGCGTTTCGCCCGACGCGAGCGTCACCGTATGCGCGGCGCGGTCGATCGATGCGACGCGCGCGTTCAGCCGCAGGTCGAACTGCGGATGGCGCTCGAAGAAGCCGGGTTCGACGAGCGACAGATCGTCCGCCGACTTGCCCGCGAAGAATTCGGACAGGTGCACGCGGTCGTAGGCCGCGCGCGGCTCCTCGCCGAGCACGGTGACCTGCAGCGCGCCCGCGTCCGCTTCCGCCGCGACGCATTCGAGCAGCTTGTGGCCGACCATCCCGTGGCCGATGACAATGAGTTTCATGGTGACGTTTCCCTCGGTCGATCAGTTGGCAGCGTTGCTGGCGGCGAGTGCGCGATCGCGCAGCTCGGCCTCGCGTGCCTTGTGTTCTTCGCTGAAGCGCACGGCCATCGCGCACAGCGCGGTCGCGGTGACGGCCAGACCGAGCAGGCTCAGCGTGTGCTGCACGTCGCCGACGCCCTTCAGCAGAAAGCTCGCGGCGACCGCGCCGACGTTGCCGCCGGCGCCGACGATCCCCGCGACGCCGCCGAGCGCCTTGCGGTCGATGAACGGCACGAGCGCGTAGGTCGCGCCGCACGCCATGTGCGTGAAGAGGCCGAACGTCAGCATCGCGACCAGCGCGATGCCGACGCTTTGCGCGTGCGAGAACCAGATCAGCCCGAGCCCTTCGCCGACGATCAGCGCGCACAGCAGCGCCGCGCGCACGTCGAGGCTGCGGCGCGCCGCAACCTTGTCGGACAGCCAGCCGCCGAGCGCGCGCGCGAACAGCGCGAGCAGCCCGAACATGCCCGCCGCGAGGCCGGCATCCTTCAGCGACAGCCGGAAGTGATCGACGTAGTACAGCGCGGCGATGTTGTGGATGAACACCTCGACGCCGAAGCACGCGCCGTACGTGACGAACAGCATCCACACGCGGTAGTTCGCGCACGCGGCGAAGAAGCTCGCCCAGCCGCCCTTCTTGCCGCTGTCGATCGTCACGCCTTCCTTGCGCAGCGCGATGAAGTCGCCTTGCGGGCAGTCCTGCGTATAGCGCCAGTACGCCCACGCCATCGCGAGCATCGCGATGCCCGGCACGACGAGCGCGACGCGCCATGACGAATCGTCGCCGAGGCCGAGCATCAGGCCGGCGGCGACCAGCAGCGGCATCAGCGCCTGCGTCGCGCCGGCGCCCGCGTTGCCCCAGCCGGCGGTCGTCGCGTTCGCGGTGCCGACGACGTTCGGCGCGAACATCACCGACGTGTGGTACTGCGTGATCACGAAGCCCGCGCCGATCGCGCCGATGCCGAGCCGGCAGATCAGGAACCACAGATAGTCGTGCGTGAACGACACCGCAAACACCGGAATCGCGCCGAGCACGAGCAGGCCGACGTACACGCGGCGCGGGCCGAAGCGGTCGCACAGCGGGCCGACGAGCAGCCGCACGGCGATCGTCGCGGCGACCGCGGCAATGTTGATGTTCGCGACCTGCGCGGCGCTCAGGTGGAATTCGCGCGCGATGAGCGGCATCAGCGGCGCGCATGCGAACCACGCGAAGAAGCACACGAAGAACGCCATCCACGTCAGGTGGAACGCGCGCATCGGCGCGGTGCGGAGGCTGAAGAGATCGATACGGGTAGCTTTGTCGGTCATGTCTGTCATCCGCCAAACGAAAAACGGCGTCCTGCGCACCCGGTCTCGTCGAGACCCGATGCGTAGGACGCCGTTGCCCATGAAGCCCGTTGCCGGGCGCGTCGGTATTCGGTACTGCGGGCGGATCGCCGTTGATCCGTCCGACCCAGGTTACGCAAGCGTCGTGCCATGTTGACCCGGACCGCCCGCGCGCCCCGCCGCGCAAGGCCTGCGAGCCGACGCCGGACGCCGGCGGCGACGCGCGCCGCGACGCGCATTGATGCAGCGAAGCACAGATGTGGTGCGCTGCAGCACTGTGGGCGTGCGACATCGCGGTGCGCGTCGGCGGTGCGCGATGCACGCCGATGCGGCACCGCGTGCGCGATCGCACCGCGAGCGCATGCGTGCGTGCGCCGTCCGGCATCCCGCGCGGCCACCGCGCACGACGACTGGCCCGGATATTGCTGAATCGTCTGCATCACACCGGCAACGGCGCCGGTGGGCAGTCCCGCAGTGCATGCGTGCCGTCGCCGGCGCGCGCCTCAGACCAGGACAACGGCGTCCATCCGTGCGCGGCACGGCCGGATGCCGTTGTCGCTTCGACGCCCGCCGCCGCGCACCCTGCAATATCGATCGCCGCACGCACGCGGCAACGGAATACGAACATGACGACAGGCAAAGTCACGCTGCTGGGCGCCGGGCCCGGCGACCTCGATCTCCTGACACTGAAGGCCGTGAAGGCGCTGGCGGCCGCCGACGTGCTGCTGCTCGACGATCTCGTCGATCCGCGCATCGTCGAACTTGCGCCGCATGCGCGCGTCGTGCGCGTCGGCAAACGCGGCGGCTGCCGCTCGACGCCGCAGGCGTTCATCGAACGGCTGATGCGCCGCTACGCGCTGCGCGGCGCGCACGTCGTGCGCGTGAAGGGCGGCGATGCGCTGCTGTTCGGCCGCGCGGGCGAAGAACTGGCGACGCTGCGCGCGGCCGCGATTCCGGTGGAGATCGTCAACGGCATCTCGTCCGGCTTCGCGGCGGCCGCGAGCCTCGGCATCTCGCTCACGCATCGCGAGCACTGCCAGGGCGTCACGTTCGTCACCGCGCATCGGCAGGATCACGGCGAGCCGGACTGGGCGGCGCTGGCCGCAGCCGGCACGACGCTCGCGATCTATATGGGGATGAGCCGCATCGACCGGATCGCGGCCGGCCTGCTCGCCGCGCTGCCGGCGTCCACGCCGGCGGCCGCCGTGCAATGGGCCGGCACGCCGAACGAGCGCCGCTGGACCGGCACGCTCGGCGAGCTCGCGCGCGGCGTCGGCGAAGCCGGGCTCGGCAGTCCGGCAGTGATCCTCGTCGGCGCGGCGATCGGCGAAGCGTGCGTGCGGCAGGCCGATGCGCAGGCCGACGATGAAGCGGCCCTGTCGCGTGCCGCATAGCATGCGGATCGTCGCGCGGCGCCGGCCGCCTGCCGTTTTCGAAGCCGCTTTCGAACCCGTTTCCGAAGCCGCTTGCGGTCGCGCTCACGCCGGCCGCAAGCGTTTCCCCGCCGTTCCGTATCGATCGTTCGTACCTTGCACCGAAGCCTCGCCGCCCCCGTTCGCACCATGAGTTCGCCTGCCTCGCCCACCCGCCTGCGCGTGCTGCTCGTCACCGACACCGACAAACCGATCGGCGAGCTCGGCGACGCGCTCGCGCGCCTCGGCTACGAGATGCTGAACGACGTCGCGACGCCCGCGCGCCTGCCGGCCGCCGTCGAGGAGCAGCGCCCCGACGTCGTGATCATCGACACCGATTCGCCGTCGCGCGACACGCTCGAACAGCTCGCGGTCATGCACGCGACCGCGCCGCGCCCCGTGCTGATGTTCAGCCACGACGCCGACCAGGCGCTGATTCATGCGGCGGTCGGCGCCGGCGTCAGCGCGTATCTCGTCGAAGGGCTGTCGGCCGAGCGCCTCGCGCCGATTCTCGAAGTCGCGCTCGCGCGCTTCTCGCACGACGATGCGCTGCGCCGCCGGCTCGCCGACGTCGAGCGCGAACTCGCCGAACGCAAGCTGATCGACCGCGCGAAGCGCCTGCTGATGGACCAGCGCCGGCTGTCCGAGCACGACGCGTACGCGATGCTGCGCAAACGCGCGATGGACCAGGGGCTGCGCATCGTCGACGTCGCGCGGCAGTTGCTCGATACGCCTTCCCGCACATGAGTCTCATGAATATTTCGCCCGCCGCCGCGCCGGAGCGCGCGCATCTTCGCCTCGGGTTCGTCGCGCTGAGCGACGCGGCCCCGCTGATCGTCGCGCAGCGCCTGAACCTCGGCGCGCGGCACGGCCTGACGCTGGAACCGAGCCGGCAACCGTCGTGGGCCGCCGTGCGCGACAAGCTGCTGAGCGGCGAGCTCGACGCCGCGCACGCGCTGTACGGGCTCGTGTGCGGGCTGCAGCTCGGCATCGGCGGCCCGCAGGCCGACATGGCCGCGCTGATGGTGCTCAATCGCAACGGTCAGGCGATCACGTTTTCGCGCGGGCTCGCACACGCGTACCGCGATACCGGCAACGTGCGCGCGGCGTTCGCGACGCTCGGCCGCAAGCCGCTGCTCGCGCAGACGTTCCCGACCGGCACGCATGCGATGTGGCTGAACGACTGGCTCGCATCGCATGACGTCGATCCGCTGCACGACGTGCGCAGCGTCGTGATCCCGCCGCCCGAGATGGTCGCCGCGCTCGCGAGCGGCGAGCTCGACGGCTTCTGCGCGGGCGAGCCGTGGCACGCGGTAGCCGAAGCGTGCCATGCGGGCCGCACGGTCGCCGTCACGAGCGAGATCTGGCCCGATCACCCGGAGAAGGTGCTGGCGGCGCGGCGCGAGTTCGTGTCGCTGTATCCGGCGACCGCGCGCGCGCTGATCCGCACGCTCGTCGACGCGTGCGCGTGGCTCGACAGCGCCGAGCACCGCCGCGAAGCGGCCGAGTGGCTCGCGTCGCCCGACGCGATCGGCGTGCCGGCGCGGCTGATCGCGCCGCGCCTGCTCGGCGACTACGGCGCCGGGCCGTTCGCGGCGCCGCCGCTGCCGATCCGCTTTCATGACGGCGGCGCGGTAAACCGGCCCGATCCGCGCGACGGCGAGTGGTTCATCGCGCAATACCGGCGCTGGGGGATGCTCGCCGGCGCGCGCGACGATGCGGCGATCGCCGCGGCGATCGCGCAGACGGCGTTGTATGATGCTGCGGTCGCCGAAGGCGGCGCGGCCCGCACGTGATTCGCCGATCGCGGCGACAAGCGGCCGGCGCGCCGCACTGCACGCTGCCGCACGCGCGTTGCAGCGCATCGGCGAGCCCGAGTCGACTGGACTCGACGCGGCGCGTCACGCACGCGCCGCCCGCCCGAACGTCCGCGCAGCGCCGCTGCGCCCCCGATCCGAACCGATGCCGAAACGACCGCGCACGTCGCTCGACGTGCTGCTCACCGAAATCCGCGCGTGCCGCGCCTGCGAAGCCGACCTGCCGCTCGGCCCGCGCCCCGTCGTGCGCGCGCATCGCGACGCACGCATCCTGATCGTCGGCCAGGCGCCCGGCGCGCGCGTGCATGCGAGCGGCATCCCGTGGGACGACGCGAGCGGCAAGCGGCTGCGCGACTGGCTCGGCGTCGACGCCGACACGTTCTACGACGACACGCGCTTCGCGATCGTGCCGATGGGCTTCTGCTATCCGGGCCGCGGCGCGGGCGGCGACAATCCGCCGCGTCCCGAATGCGCGGCGCTGTGGCTCGACCGGCTGCTCGCCGAGCTGCCGTCGATCCGGCTGACGCTGCTGATCGGCCAGTATGCGCAGCGGCATTTTCTGCGCACCGCGCGCAAGGCGACGCTGACGGACACCGTGCGCGCATGGCGCGACTACGGCGCCGACGTGCTGCCGCTGCCGCATCCGTCGCCGCGCAATCAGGCGTGGTTCAAGCATCATCCGTGGTTCGACGCGCAAGTCGTGCCGGAACTGCGGCGGCGCGTCGCGCCGCTGATCGGCGCCGCCGGCCGGTCGAGCGCGCGCTGAGCGCGGCCGCCCGCATTCCGGCCGCGCGCGGTTCGCTGTACCATCGCGGCTCGACCGCGCCACGAACCGCTCCATCCTTCATGTCCTCCACCGCTCCGCCGCGCCTGTACGGGATGCCCGAACGCAGCGACCGGCTCGACTTCTACATCCGCGACCAGGCGTCGCGTCAGGCGATCACCGAACCGCACCGGCACGCGTATTTCCAGATCCAGTTCAATCTCGGCGGCGACACCGAGCAGCGGATCGGCGGCGTCACGCGGCCGTTTCCGCGCGGCGCGCTCGCGTTCGTGCTGCCGTACCGCGAGCATCTGATTCCGCATCCGGCCGGCGCGCATTTCATCGTGATCAATTTCAGCCAGACGTTCCTGCGCGCCGATCTCGACGTCGATCCGCTCGATCTCGAGGACGTGCCCGCGCACCGCTTCCCGGAGCTGACACCGTTCCGCTTCCAGGAGCATCTCGACTTCATCCTGACCGGCGATGCGTTCGACGACGCGCGCCGTCTCGCGCTGTGCATGCTCGACGCGGACCGCGCGCGCACGTTCGGCTCGACCACGCTGCTGCGCGGCTATCTGCTGCAGCTGATCGGCCTCGTCTGCACGCAGTACGCGGGCGCGCTCGAGAAGCTCGCGCAGCGCGGCGCGCAGCGTGCGGGCCGGCGCGATGCGCTCGCGCGCGTGCTGCGCCACATCCGCGCGAACCTGACCCGCGAGGACCTGACGCTCGCGACGACCGCCGAAGCCGCGTTCCTGTCGCCGAACTATCTCGCGCACCTGATCCGCAAGGAAACCGGCAGCACGTTCACCGATCTCGTGACCGAGCGGCGGATCGCGCTCGCGCAGTCGCTGCTCGCGCATACGAGCCGACGCATTTCGGACATCGCGCGCGCGGTCGGCTTTCGCGACGAAGGGTATTTCGCGCGGCGCTTCCGCGCGCGGGTCGGCGTGTCGCCGAAGGCGTACCGCGACGCGAATGCCGCGCCGCCGGACGCGCACGCCGCGCCGGCCGCTGCGGACGCCGACGCGTAGTTTTGTCCCGGTAAAACGCAATTGCGTCGCATCCGCGCACGCCGGCGTCCGGTATCGTTGCACGCATGCCGGCCGCGCGTCGCGCGGCGCGGCAGCCGTCTTCCTACCGAACGAGGTCATCCGATGTCCGCCTACGTCATCGACGCCGCCGAGCGTCCTTCCGTCGAAGTCGACCAGTCGTCCGCACGCTTTCCGGTGCGCCGCGTGTTCTGCGTCGGCCGCAACTATGCCGACCACGCGCGCGAAATGGGCGCCGATCCCGACCGCGAGCCGCCGTTCTTCTTCACGAAGCCGGCCGACGCGATCGTGCCCGCGCGCGGCACCGTCCCTTATCCGCCGCTGACGAACGATCTGCATCACGAGATCGAGCTCGTGGTCGCGATCGGCAAGGACGGCCGGTCGATCGCCCCGGCCGACGCGCTGTCGCACGTGTGGGGCTACGGCGTCGGCGTCGATCTGACGCGCCGCGACCTGCAGGCCGAAGCGAAGAAGCTGAGCCGGCCGTGGGACTGGGCGAAGGGCTTCGACGCGTCGGGCCCGATGACCGCGCTGCGGCCGGTCGCGGCGACGGGCCACCCGGAGACCGGCCGCATCTGGCTCGCGGTCAACGGCGACACGCGCCAGCAAGGCGATCTCGCGGACATGATCTGGGCGGTGCCGGACGTGATCGCGTACGTGTCGCGCGCGGTCGACCTGAAGGCCGGCGATCTGATCTTCACCGGCACGCCGGCCGGCGTCGGCGCGCTGCAGCCGGGCGACCGCGTGACGGGCGGCGTCGACGGCGTCGCGACGTTCGAATTCACGGTCGGCGACAAGCGTTGATCGCGACTGCGCGACCCGCGTGCGCGTGCGCGTTGCGTGTGCGCGGATCGCGCCCGTCAGCGTGACGGCGGCGCCCGCGCGGCGATCCGTCCGTTCACGCGCCGCGGCGCAGGAATCGTTCGAACACGGCCGGCGGGTTCAGGATCCTGGCCGAGTCGTTTTCGAGCGTCGCGGCCGCATCGTCGTCGCTAATCGACACGAACAGCGTGACGCGCGCCCTTTCTTCTCCGGTACCGAAGAATCCGTCGCGATCGAGCAGACGCAACGCGTCGATCATGTCCGCATGCAGTTTTCGCGAGAACTCGACGAGCCGCGATCGCGCGAACTGCGGGCTCAGCACCTCGTCGGCCAGCTTCCCGCAGATTTCGTTGAACGGCGACGCGTGCGCGGACGCATACGCCCATTCGGTCACGCGCCACATCTGCTGCGGCGCGCGCTGCGGCACGTACTCGACGCCGTCGATTGGCGCTATCGAGCCGGCACGGCTCAACGCTTCGATGGAGTTCGCCGCGGGCAACACCGTCATCGCGCCGCTGTCCGTCATCAGCGCGAACGCGTAGAAGTGCTCGTCCGCGTGATGCGACCGCAATGCCCTGAACGTCGCGCGCGCCGCGTCGGCAATTTCGCGCTGGAAATCGGAAAAATCGTTCATCGCCACCTCGTCGGACTGATCGTCTCCACCGATCGACCACAGCAAGCGTCGCACCCGCGCGCGCCGGCGTTTGCCCGCAGCGGTGCGCCGGAGCGGCGCGGCGCGCAGGCGGCCGGGCCGGTCATCGCTCGCCGTCGTGGGCGTTGAATGCGCGGACGTACAGCGCGGCGACCAGCGCGAGCACGGCCGACAGCAGCATCATGCCGAGCAGCGCGTACGCGGCATTGCGTTGGGTCAATGCACGCGCGCCGGTAACCAGACAGCATCGAGCGGGAAACCGGCTATCTCACCCGCACCGGCACGAATTGCCGCGCATTGCCGCGCTGGATCAGCACCGAAATCACGTTGCCGCCGCGTGCTTCGAGCGCCGGCACGTCGTCCGGCGATTCCAGCAGCGTGTCGTCGAGTTCGAGCACGACGTCGCCAGGCCGGATGCCGGCCTTCGCGGCCGGCCCGCGCACCGCGTCCACCATCATCCCGACCGCCAGCCCGGTCGAGCGCCGTTCCGCATCGCTCAACGGATGCATCGTGAGGCCGAGACGATCGCCTCCGCCGTCCGCCCGCCGTGCAGCCGCCTTCACGACGGTCGCGCCGCCTTCGCTGTCCGCGGCGTGCGGTGCGCCGGGCGTTGCCGCCGCGCCAGCCGCGCCAGCAGCTGCCGCCGTATCGACGTTGCGCGCGTCGCCCGTTTTGCCGACATCGCCGGCCGCAGCGCGCGCACCGGCACCCACCACGATCAGCCTCATCGGCACGCGATTGCGAACGAGTCGCAGCGCCGCCTTCTGTCCGGGCGGCAACGCGGCGGCCAGATCGTTCAGCTCGGCCGACCGGCCGATCGACGTGTCGCCGAACCGCACGATCACGTCGCCGGGCTTCACGCCGGCCACGGCGGCCGGCGAACCGCGATCGACGCCGTTCACGAGCGCGCCGGCTACACGCGGCAACCCGAACGCGGCAGCGAGTCCCGCGCCGACGTCCTGCACGTCGACGCCGAGCGCGTTGCCGGCCCCCGCATGCGGCGCGGCATCGGCCTGCAGCTGCGTGCGCACCTGCGCGCGCAGCTTCGCCGCGAGCGCGATCGGGATCGCGAACGTCGTGCTCGCGTAACGATCGGCGCCGGTATAGACCTGCACGGCGATGCCGATCACGTCGCCCGCGCGATTGAATACGGGGCCGCCCGAGTTGTCCGGGTTCACCGCGATGTCGGTCTGGAAGAACGGGAACGCGCTGCCGTCCGGCAACGTGCGCGACGCCGCGCTGACGATGCCGGCCGTCACCGTGTTGCCCGAGCCGTCCGGCGCGCCGATCGTCATCACGGGCTCGCCGGCGCGCACCGTCGACGAATCGCCGAGCCGCACGAACGGCAGCTTCGTCGCATCGATCCGCAGAACGGCGACGTCGGTCTGCGGATCGACGGCCAGCACCGTCGCCTTGAAGTCGCGCCGGTCGGCGAGCCGCACGGTCACGTCGGTCGCATCGTCGATCACGTGCGCGGACGTCAGGATCAGCCCGTCGGCGCTGACGATGAAACCCGAGCCGCTGCCCGACATCGCGCGCGGCAACGTATCGGGTGCGGAAGCCGGCACGCCCGCGACCGGCTGCGGCGGCGCACCGCGCCGGAAGAATGCGGCAAGCGGGTCGTCTGGATCGAGCGCCGCGAACGACGGGCTCGCGGGCTGCCGGTCGGATGCGGCCGTCATCACGGTCACGACTGCGGGGCCGTAGCGTTCGACGATCGCGGGAAAATCGACGGGAGTCGCGTCACGCGCGAGCGCGCGACGATCCTTCGCGACGGACGGCGACGTCGCGCCGGCTGCGACGGCCGCCGGCTGCAGCGCAGGAAAAACGGCGAACATGCTTGCCGTCAGCGCGGCGCGAACGAGCACGGCGCGAGCAAGCGTCCGGCGAACCATGGTGCACCTCCCCCGGGCGGTCGCGGAGATGCGCGACGATGCGCATACCCCGGCAAGCACCGGTACACGCATCCATTTATAGTCCACGCGCGTCGCCGGACCTACGGACCGAAACCCGGGCGCCGACGCGCGGACAACGGCGAACCCGCGACGGCGTTCGTTGCGGACAAAGTGCGCGGTTCGTCAATCCGAACATTCACCGCGACGGAGCAGCGTGGTCGACCCGCGGCGCGGGATCGATCGTCGATACGGCGGCCGGCACGCAGCGCTCACGTGCGCCGCGCAGCCGGACTTCGATCGAGCGCATTGCGGACGGCGAGCGCGAGATCGTCCATCCGGTACGGCTTGCTGAGCAGCGCAACGCCGTCATCGAGCTTTCCGTCATGAAAAATCACGTCGCGCGTGTAGCCCGAAGTGAACAGCACGCGCGCGTTGTACGGCGGGCCGCTCGCGATGCGCGCGAGCTCGCTGCTGCGCACGACGCCGGGCATCACCACGTCGGTGAACAGCAGATCAAAGCGCTGACCGCTCTGGATCAGGCGCAGCGCGGCGTCGCCGTCCTGCGCGGACAGCACCTTGTAGCCGAGCCTGACGAGCATTTCGATGGTCGCCAGCCGGACGTCCGCGTTGTCCTCGACGACGAGAATCGTTTCGCCGCCGCGCGTGTCGCCGGCGATGACCGGCTGGTCCGGCTCGCATTCCGCATCGACGCAGCGCGGGAAGTAAAGATCGACGGTCGTGCCCTCGCCTTCGGCGCTGCTGATATGCACGCAACCGGCGCTCTGCGACACGAATCCGTGCACCATGCTGAGACCCAGCCCCGTGCCTTGCCCTTCGGCCTTGGTCGTGAAGAACGGTTCGAACGCACGCAGCTTCACGCGCTCGGGCATCCCCTTGCCGTCGTCGGTCACCGACAGCCGGACGTATTCGCCGGCCGGCACGTTCGCGTCGATTGCGCGCCGGTCGGCTGCGGCATCGATCGCGGCCACGGCAATGTGAATCCTGCCCTGCCCTTCGATCGCGTCGCGCGCGTTGATCACGAGATTCAGAAGCGCGCTTTCAAGTTCGTTACGATCCGCGCGGATATGCCAGCCTGCATGCGCATCTTCGATGGACAGGTCGATCGACGCCGGCAGCGTGCGGCGCAGCATCTCGACCATGCCTTCGACGAGCCGCAGCGGATTCAGCACCATCGGCACGAGCGGCTGCCTGCGCGCGAACGCGAGCAGCTGCGAAGCCAGCTTCGCGCCGCGCGAAACCGCGTTGCTCGCGACGGCCACGCGCTTTTCGAGCTCCGCATGGCCCGCGGTCATCAGCTGAATCAGCTGCAGGTTCGCCGCGATCACCTGAAGCACGTTGTTGAAGTCGTGCGCGACGCCGCCGGTCAGGCTGCCGATCGCCTCGAGCTTTTGCGCTTGCCGCAGCTGCGCTTCCATCGCGACGCGTGCGGCGACTTCCGCGGCCACGCGCTGCTCGAGCGTGAGCGTGAGCTGCATCAGCGCGTCTTCGGCCTGCTGACGCTGCGTTTCGGCAACGACCTTCGCGGTCGTCTCGAACACGATCGCGATCACGCCGGCCGGCTGCCCGTCGTCGTCGAAAACCGGGCTGTAGCTGAGATCCATCCACACGTCTTCGGGTTTGCCCTGACGGTACAGCACGAGCTGCTTGTCGCGGTACGTCAGCGTGCCGCCGGCGAGGCACGTCTCGACCACCTGCCGATTGAACGACGCGACCTCCGGCCAGCCGACCTCGACCGGCTTGCCGAGCAGAAACGGATGCCGGCCGCCGGCGAATATCGCATATGCATCGTTGTAAATCATCGTGCCTTCGCGGCCCCACAGAATGACGAGCGGCGACGGCGACGCGAGCAGCAGTCTTACCGCCGCAAGCAGACTCGGCGGCCACGCCGAACGCGGGCCGAGCGGCGTCGCGCTCCAGTCGAACTCCGCGATACGTTGCGCCATTTCGCCGTTGCGGCAGGTTTCCGACGGGCTTCCCGACAGCGCCCATCCCGACTCGACGGTATTGTGGTTCATACGGCAATGCTCACACGGGCTAGCAGCGATTGCTGAATCGATTCACCGAGCCGTCGGCGTCGGCCGCCGCGGCATGAGCGCCGAGCAAATGCCGTTCCCGGCATACGCTTCGCAAGCAACGCGCGACGATTTTCCCATCGCCGATCCGCTGCCAAACGCCGGTCGCCGGCCACCGCGCGGGCCGTCACGCTGCGCGCGTCGCGCCGTTCGATTTCGTATGCCGATTGGCCCGCGACGCGGGGCTTTCGCGCTCGTCGCTGCTGCATTACAAAGCGCTGGGCTTGCTGGAGCCGAGCGCACGAACTACGGCCGGCCATCGTCTTGACGACGACACGCGACAGGCACGGCTGCGCACGATCTGCGTATCGCGCAGCCGGTCTGCCGTCGAGTGCGATACGCGACGTGCTAGCGAGCGAAGGCGATACGGCCGCGCGGATTCTGGAAGCGCACTTGCTCGCGTTGACCGATGAAATCGCGCGTCTGAAGCGTCGCCAGCATGCGATCGCGACACGGCCCGCGCCACCGGCGTTTCGCCAACGGCGGCGCAGCGGCAAAAGCGCGTGGGTCGCGCTGCCGCGGCGCTCGGGCTGCGACGATGACGACATGGAGCGCTGGCGCGCCGCGCTCGAGACCGAAGACCCCGATGCGCACGATGCGTTTCTGCGCTCGCTCGGACTCGCGCAGGAAGAGATGAAGGCGATTCGGCAGCGCGCGGCGTCGGGCTGACGACGCGTCGCGATAAGAGAGGCCAGCAGCTGTGCTGCCGCACACGCGACGTGTGCGGCGCTGACGGCATGCGGCGCGGGCTGCGCGGCGCTGCCGTTGCGTTTGCGTCGGCGATCGCGCGACGTTCGCGCCCGCTACCGGGCGCGCAACGGCAAGCGGACGAACGCGATAGCCGCGCGCCGCGTCGTCACGATGCCGCGAACAACCCGCGCGACGCGAGATTCCGATACAGCGCGCGCACGCCGAACGTCCACGGTGCGACTTCCGTGCACCGCTTCACCGTGTTCACGAGCGCGCCCAGTTGCGGCGCGGCGATCGTCACGACGTCGCCGAGATGATGCGTGAAGCCGCCGCCGGGCGTGTCGCGGTCGGCGATCGGCGAAAACATCGTGCCGAGAAACAGCATGAAGCCGTCCGGATATTGGTGATGTGCGCCGCACGTCTGCGCGACGAGATCGGCCGGATCGCGACTGATCTCGCGCATGTGGCTGACGCCGTCGAGCACGAAGCCGTCGTCCGCGCCCTCGACACGCAGCGACACGCTCGCCGCGCGCACCGAATCGAGCGTGAACGCGTCGTCGAACAGCCGCACGAACGGGCCGATCGCGCACGACGCGTTGTTGTCCTTGCACTTGCCGAGCAGCAGCGCCGAGCGGCCTTCGATATCGCGCAGGTTCACGTCGTTGCCGAGCGTCGCGCCGACGATCGAGCCGCTCGCGTTCACGGCCAGCACGATCTCCGGCTCCGGGTTGTTCCACACCGACGCGGGCAGCAGGCCGACATCGGCGCCGAAGCCGACCGCCGACATCGGCTGCGCCTTCGAGAACACTTCGGCATCCGGGCCGATCCCGACTTCGAGATACTGCGACCACGCCCCGCGCCGCTGCAGTTCTTCCTTCAGACGCATCGCGGCAGCGGAGCCCGGCTCGATCTTCGACAGATCCTCGCCGATCAGCTCGCTGATCGTGTCGCGCACCGCGCGCGCCTTCGCCGGGTCGCCGCCCGCCTGCTCCTCGATCACGCGCTCGACGAGGCTCACCGCGAACGTGACGCCGCACGCCTTGATCGCCTGCACGTCGCACGGCGCGAGCAGCGTCGGCGCATCGTCGCGCCCGGCCGCGACCATCAGCGGCTCGACACGACCGAGCGATTCGCCGGCCGCGTGGCGCGCGACGTCGAGCAGATCGGCGCGGTCGAACAGGTCCGCGGTCGTCGGCACCGTGCGCGTGATGTCGAACACTTCGCCGCGCCGCACGACGACGACGCTCGGGCCCGCGTGCGCGCCGTCGCGGCGCCACACGCGGCCGACGAGCAGCGCATCGTCGAGATCGACGGGCAGGCAGGCGGAAGCAGAAAGCGTATTCATGGCGATATCCGGTCGATGGTCAGGTCAGTGGGAATGGCGCGGCTCGCCGCGTTCGGCGATCACCTTCAGATACAGCGTCGCGGGCTCGAGGCATCCGCCGGTCGAAAGCTGCCCGACGAACTGCCGGTAGAGCGCCTGCCACGGCGTCTGCGACGGCGGCACGTCGAACTGCGCGGCCTCGCGGCGGCGGGCCAGCTCGTCTTCCGGCACGAGCACGTCGACGCGGCGCTCGTTCAGATCGACGCGAATGCGGTCGTTCGTGCGCAGCAGCGCGAGGCCGCCGCCCACTGCCGCTTCCGGCGACATGTTCAGGATCGACGGGCTCGCGGACGTGCCGCTCTGGCGTCCGTCGCCCATGCACGGCAGCGAATCGATGCCGCGCTTCACGAGTTCCGCGGGCGGCGCCATGTTGACGACCTCCGCGCTGCCCGGATAGCCGACCGTGCCGCAGCCGCGGATCACGAGGATGCAGCGCTCGTCGATCTGCAGCGCGGGATCGTTGATCCGCGCGCGGTAGTCCTCCGGACCGTCGAACACGATCGCGCGCGCGTCGAATACGTTCTCTGCGCCGGGCTCGCTCAGATAGGTGCGGCGAAACGCGTCGCCGACCACCGACATCTTCATGATCGCGCTGTCGAAGAAATTGCCCGACAGCACGATGAAGCCCGCGCCATGCTTCAGCGGCTCGTCGCACGTGCGGATCACGTCGCGGTCGGCCGCGGGCGCATCGCGTGCGATGTCGCCGATCGTGCGGCCCGACACGGTCGCGCAGTCGCGATGGATCAGTCCCGCATCGTCGAGCGCGCGCAGGATCGCCGGCACGCCGCCCGCGCGGTGGAAGCTCTCGCCCAGATACTCGCCGGCCGGCATGCAGTTCGCGAGCAGCGGCACCTGTTCGCCGACGCGCTGCCAGTCCGCGAGACTCAGGTCCACGCCCATATGGCGCGCGATCGCGATCAGATGCGGCGGGCAGTTCGTCGACGCGCCGAGCGCCGACGCGACGACGATCGCGTTCTCGAACGCGTCGCGCGTCATGATCGACGACGGACGCACGTCGTCGCGCACCAGATCGACGATGCGCTTGCCGGTCGCGTACGCCATCTGCCCGCGCTCGCGATACGCGGCCGGAATGCTCGCGCAGCCGGGCAGCGACATCCCGAGCGCCTCGGCGAGGCAGTTCATCGACAGCGCGGTGCCCATCGTGTTGCAGTGTCCGATGGACGGCGACGACGCGGTCGTCAGTTGCGTGAAGCCTTCGTAATCGATTTCGCCGGCCGCGAGCAGGTTGCGCGCATGCCAGATCACCGTGCCGGAGCCGACGCGCTTGCCGTCGTGCCAGCCGTCGAGCATCGGGCCGCCCGACAGCACGATCGCCGGCAAATCGACCGTCGCGGCCGCCATCAGGCACGCGGGCGTGGTCTTGTCGCAGCCGGTGGTCAGCACGACGCCGTCGAGCGGAAAGCCGTGCAGGATTTCGACGAGGCCGAGATACGCGAGGTTGCGGTCGAGCGCCGCAGTCGGACGACGGCTCTGCTCGGCGAGCGGATGCACGGGGAATTCCATCGGAATGCCGCCCGCGTCGCGGATCCCGGCCTTCACGCGCTCGGCGAGCGCGATGTGATGACGGTTGCACGGCGCGAGATCGCTGCCGGTCTGCGCGATGCCGATGACCGGGCGGCCCAACTGCAGCTCTTCGCGCGTGAGGCCGTAGTTCATGAATCGCTCGACGTAGAGCGCGGTCATGTCCGCGTGCGACGGATCGTCGAACCATTGCTGGCTGCGCAGCCTGCGCGGGAATTGCGTCATGTCTCCTTCTCCTGCTTCCTGGTTGCGTGCGCATCGATTCGTGCGCGCGCATGGTTTGGTCCGGCATCCGGCCGCATGGCACAGTTACCGGTAACATTCTTGCCGATACTAGCATGCCGGCGCGCGACATGCCAGACGTCGGCGAGGCGGAAGCGGCGCGACGCAAGCGCCGCGCGTCGTCATGCGCTGTCGCGCTCCACGATCGCGTAGTCGATACGCACCTTCTTCGCCGCACGCGCCGATTCCGCGTCGTCGCGCTCGCCCTCGCCGAGTGCGGCGAGCAGCGATTCGCCGGTGCGCAGCCCGATGCCGAGCGCATCGACGGATACCGTCGTGATGGTCGGATGGCAGCACGATGCCACTTCGAAGTTGCCGAACCCGGCGATCGCGATGTCGTCCGGCACCGACAGTCCGCGCCGATGACACTCCATGATCGCGCCGAACGCCGACATGTCGCTGACGCACATCACGGCCTCGGTGTCCGGCCATTGCGCGAGCAGCGCCGCCATCGCGGGACCGCCGTGGTTCATTGTGACCGGCGCGTCGCCGAGCCGAACGATGCGCGGCGCGCCGAGCGCGAGCGCCTTCATCTCCTGCTGATAACCGCGCAGGCGCTCCAGCCCGCGACGGTCGAGATCGCCCGCGCCGGCCAGAAAGCCGATACGGCGATATCCCTTGCCGGCGAGATAGCGGACCATTTCGCGCGCGGCCTTCGCATTCGAAAAGCCCACGACGCGATCGACCGGATCGGACGGCCAGTCCCACATCTCGACGATCGGCACGTCCGCGCGCTCGAGCAGCTGCCGCGTGGTGGCCGTGTGCTGCGAGCCGGTCAGCGCGATCGCGCGCGGCTGATAGCGCAGCAGCTGCCGCACGAGGCGCTCTTCGCGCTCGAGCGAATAGTCGGTGTCGCCGATCAGCAATTGCAGCCCGTGCGGCTCGAGTGCAGCGGTGAGCCCCTGCACCGTGTCGGAGAAGTTCGAGCTCGACAGCGACGGCACGAGCACCGCGACGAACTCCGAGCGCCCCGACGACAGCGCGCCGGCCACCGCGTCGGCGACGTAGCCCAGTTCCTCGATCGCCCGCTGCACACGCTCACGGGTGGCGGCCGACACGCTGCGGTCGGCGAGCACGCGCGATACGGTCATCTTCGACACGCCGGCGAGGCGCGCAACGTCGGACATGCGGGGCGGAGTGGTCTTGTTGGCGCCAGTGGGTTTGGCCATCGAGCATCTGAGGAAGGGTTGAAACGACCGTATGATAGCCGCTCGCTGCACGCGTTCCGCCGGAACGGGCGCGCGCGTACCGTGTCGATGCGTGCGCACCGCTCTTCGTCGTCCGGCTTCGCGATCTGCTCCGGCTGCGCGCCGGCCGGCGCGTCAATGCATCGCTGCAGCGACGCATCGGTGCATCGGCGCGTCGCGCCCTCTCACGCTCCGTTACCGCCTCGATCCGGCACCCGTTACCGCCGTGCCGCAACACCCATTCACCGGGTAATCCCGCATCCGATTGCCGGGCAAGCCGGCGCAATCGAACTTGCTGGCGTTCGTTGCGCATGCTAATTTAGTTACCGGTAACATTTCGGGCCGGGCAACGCGTCCGTCAGACGCCCGGCGACAAAAGCAAAAAATTCAGGAGACACTTCATGGCAATACTCACCGACGCCGCGACGCCCGCCGCGAGCGTGGACGAGACCGAAGAGCGGCTGTACCGGAAAGTCCTGCGCCGCGTGCTGCCGCTGTTGCTGCTGTGCTACGTCGTCGCTTACCTCGACCGCGTCAACGTCGGCTTCGCGAAGCTGCAGATGCTCGATTCGCTGGGGCTGAGCGATACGGTCTATGCGGTCGGCGCGAGCATCTTCTTCTGGGGCTACTTCCTGTTCGAGATCCCGAGCAACCTGCTGCTGCACCGGTACGGCGCGCGGTTCTGGATCGCGCGGATCATGGTGTCATGGGGCATCGTGTCGTCGTCGCTCGCGTTCATCGCGCCGATGTCGCGGTTCTTCCACGTCGAGCCGTCGACGATGTTCTACATCCTGCGCTTTCTGCTCGGCGCATGCGAAGCCGGCTTCTTTCCGGGCGTCATCCTGTACATGAACTACTGGTTCCCCGCGCGCCGCCAGAGCACCGCGATGTCGGGGTTCCTGATCGCGATTCCGGTGAGCCTGACGCTCGGCGGCATCGTGTCCGGCTGGCTGATGGAAAACACGCACGGGATGCTCGGCCTCGGCGGCTGGCAATGGATGCTGCTGCTCGAAGGCATCCCGTCGATCGTCGTCGCGTTCATCGTGCTCGCCTGCCTGGGCGACGGCATCGCGTCCGCGAAATGGCTATCTCCGGCCGAAAAGGCGGTGCTGCAACGCAATCTCGATCAGGAAGCGACGAAGAAGACGCACAGCATCGCGGCCGCGTTCCGCAATCCGCGCGTGTGGCTGCTGACGTTCATCCTGCTCACGTTCAACACCGGCTTCTACGGGCTCGCGTTCTGGCTGCCGTCGATCATCCGTGCGTCCGGCGTGCAGAGTCCGCTGAGCATCGGGCTGCTGACCGCGATTCCGTACCTCAGCGCGGTCGCCGCGATGATCTGGAACGCACGGCATTCGCGCAAGACCGGCGAGCGCCGGCTGCATGCGGCGATTCCGGCCGGCATCGGCGGCATCGGGCTGATGCTGAGCGCATTCTTCGCGAGCAACGTGCCGCTGTCGATCCTGTTCCTGACGATCTCGACTTGCGCGATCCTCGGGCTGATGCCGATCTACTGGACGTTCCCGGGGCAGATCCTGTCCGGCACGGCCGCCGCCGCGGGTATCGCGCTGATCAATTCGATCGGCAACCTGTCCGGCTTCACCGGCTCGATGATCACGAACGTCGCGAAGAACCTGACCGGCAACATCAACAACGGCACGTACGCGCTCGGCGCATGCCTGCTGGTCAGCTGCGCGCTGATTCTCGCGATTCCGAAGGACTTGCTCGACAGTCGCGCCGACACGCGCGGCTGAGCGCCGCGCGCGCTCGCCGCGTGATGATGCGCGTCGCGCTGCTGCGGCCGTCGCGACGACGTCGGCTGCGGCGCGCGTGCGAAACCGAAATCGAAACCGACTCGCCGACGACGCGGAATATCGCGCCGTGTCACTCGCGCACGACGCGCCGCGCGATGCCGGACAGAATCGTCAGCATCGGCTCGAATGCGTCGGCCGGCGTATTGCCGAATCCGAGCACGAGCCCGTTCGCCGCCGACGCGGCATCGGTCGCAAAGCCGGACAGCGCGAACGGCCCGATGCCATGCGCGCTCGCCGCGTCGACGATTGCGCGGTCGCGGTAGCGCGCGGGCAGCCGCAGCGTCAGATGCAGCCCGCACGGCCCGCCTTCGACCCGATGCGGGACGCCGAAGCTGCCGTCGAGCGCGGCGAGCAGCAGCCGGCGACGGTCGCGATACAGCCGGCGCATTCGCCCGAGATGGCGGCCGTACTCGCCGGTCTCGATGAAATCGGCAAGCGCGAGCTGCACGTGACGCGGGCCGCCGCGCAGCATTTCCGGCAACACGGGCCGCACCGCGGCGAGCAGCGCGTCCGGCAGCACGAGAAACCCGATCCGCAGCGCCGGAAACATCGTCTTGCTGAACGAGCCGAGATACACGACCGGCGAATCGGCCGCGAGCCCGTGCATCGCACCGATCGGCTCGCCGGTGTGCCGGAACTCGCTGTCGTAGTCGTCCTCGACGATCCATGCGCGATGCCGGCGCGCAGCGTCGATCAGCGCGAGCCGGCGCGAAATAGACAGCACCGCGCCGGTCGGGAACTGGTTCGACGGCGTCGTATAGATCACGCGCGGCGTTCGCTCGCGCCAGTCGCGCGCTTCGGCGCGCAGCCCTTCCGCATCGACCGGCATCGGCACGACGTCGAGGTCGGCCGCCTGCATCGCGCTGCGTGCGCCGCGATAGCCGGGCTCCTCGATCCACACCGTATCGCCGGGGTTCGTCAGTAATTGCACACACAACGAGATCGCGCCCTGCGCGCCTTCGGTGATCACGATCTGCTCGGGTTCGCAGCGCACGCCGCGCGTGACCGCGAGGTGGCGCGCGATCGATTCGCGCAGCGCCGGTTCGCCGAGCGGGTCGCCGTACGCGAGCAGGTCGCGGCCGGCACGGCGCAGCGCCCGATCGATCGCGTGGCGCCACGCATCGACCGGGAACTGCGCGAGCGCAGGTACGCCCGGCCGGAAAGCGGCCGAATCACTGGCGCCGGCGCCGATGCCGCTCGCGCGAATCCGGCCGAGCCGCTGCGCGACGGCCGGCGGCGCCGTACGCCGGCGCGGCGCCGCCGGCCGCGACAGTCCGACCACGCGCGTGCCGCGACGATCGGATTGCAGAAACCCTTCGGCGACGAGCTGCTCGTACACGGCCGCCGTCGTATTGCGCGACACGCCGAGCATTTCCGCAAGCGCGCGCGTGCCGGGCAGACGCGTGCCGGCCGGCATCGCGCCGCCGAGAATCGCGTCGCGCACGCGGCGCAGCAACTGCCGCTGCAGGGAAGGCGCACCCGGCGTGCGCGCGAGCGGCGCATCGAGCGGCAGAAGCGGTGTGTCGTCGCGGAAAGAGGCTGAGGTCATCGCGGCATCGCGGCGTGGAAGTGGCAAAAGAAACGAAAGCAACGAACGGCTCAAGCGGCGCGTGGCACCATAAATTTGCCGGCCGCTGGCGCTTCTCATGGTACCTCGCGATCGCTACGATCGTC
Organism: Burkholderia dolosa; assembly: GCF_902499135.1. Classification (GTDB taxonomy): domain Bacteria; phylum Pseudomonadota; class Gammaproteobacteria; order Burkholderiales; family Burkholderiaceae; genus Burkholderia; species Burkholderia dolosa. The sequence goes on along the minus strand of NZ_CABVPR010000038.1, from coordinate 33,629 downwards.
TGCATGCCGGCATGTCGCCGGCCGCCAACCGAAGCGAGACCGACCTTGCCTACGCACACCAACGCCTTCCGACAGCCGATCGGCCGCCCTCTTCCCGACTGGTCCGCGCGACCGCGCCCGGAGCGCGTCGTGCTCGAAGGCCGCTACTGCCGGCTCGAACCGCTTGACGCCGAGCGCCACGCGGCCGATCTGTATGCGGCGTACGCGCAGGCCGACGACGACAGCGACTGGACCTATCTCGCGCACGGCCCGTACGCCGACGAGTCGAGCTACCGCGACTACGCACGCGGCGCAGCCGCCAGCAGCGACCCGCTGCACTACGCGGTCGTCGATCACGCGAGCGGTCGCGCGGTCGGCACGCTCGCGCTGATGCGCATCGATCCGGCCAACGGCGTGATCGAGGTCGGTTCCGTCACGTTCTCGCCGCTGCTCAAGCGCACGCGCGCGTCGACCGAAGCGCAGTACCTGCTGATGAAGTACGCGTTCGATACGCTCGGCTACCGGCGCTACGAATGGAAGTGCGACGACCTGAACGCGCCCTCGCGCCACGCGGCCGCGCGGCTCGGCTTTCGCTACGAAGGCACGTTCCGGCAGGCGATCGTCTACAAGGGCCGCAGTCGCGACACCGCGTGGTTCTCGATCGTCGACGGCGAATGGCCGACCGTGCGCGCCGCGTTCGACGCGTGGCTCGCGCCGGAGAACTTCGATGCGAACGGCGAACAGCGCGCGTCGCTGACCGCGCTCCGCCGCGCCCATGCGAACGCGCGAGAGGCGGCCGGCCGCGCACGCGACGCGACGCACGTGACGGTGCGCCCGCTCGTCGCCGCCGACGAAGCCGCGTGGCGCCCGCTGTGGCAGGGTTATCAACGGTTCTACGAGACCGCGCTGAGCGACGCGGTGTTCGCGACGACGTGGGCGCGCCTGATGGATCCCGCCGAGCCGATGTTCGTGCTCGGCGCGTTCGACGCATCCGGTGCGATGGTCGGGATCGTGCACGCGATCTACCATCGGTCGTGCTGGACCGAAGGACCATACTGCTATCTGCAGGATCTGTACACGGCGCCCGACGCTCGCGGGCAAGGCGTCGGCGCCGCGCTGATCGAGGCCGTGTACGAGCGCGCGCGTGAAGCCGGCGCCAGCCGCGTGTACTGGCTCACGCACGAAACGAACACCGCGGCCCGCGCGCTGTACGACCGGCTCGCGAACAACGCGGGATTCATCCAGTACCGGAAGGATCTCAAGTAGCACGCTTCGATCGCCGGCCGGCGGTCAGTCAAGCACGTCGGCCGCGTCGGCGTCTGCGCGCCAGGCCGACGCATCGTGTTGCACATCACACGCGGCGCGCATGCATCGAACCGACGCCGGGCGGATCATCTCGTCGCCGTTGGCCGGCACCGGCCGCCGTACCGGCCGAAACACCGGATCGCCCGGTTCGATCGGCCGTCCCGAGATCGCGCAGCGGCCGGGCTGCACCGCGACGCGCAGCCGCCAGCGCTGCTCGCCGTAGTGGCAGCGGCCGCTCTCGACCCATCGGATCAGCAGCCCGTCGTCGCCCGCTTCCAACACCGTGATGAACAGTTGCGGACGCAACGGCGACACCGCTGCGTCGACCGGCGCGGGAACCGACGCGCCGCTCGGCCGCGATCGCCGATGCGCGACGTCGGCGTGCGGCGTCGGCATCGCGTCCTGCTCGGCGGCGGCCGGCGCGCGCGACGCCGGCAGCAACGCGTCGCGAATCGTACTTTCGATCGTGTTCGGCATGCTTGCAAAGTTTCCGTGCAGGGTTAAACCGCCGACGCCGCGCTCAATGCCGGCCCTGCGGTTCGCGCGGCAGCGACAGGCCGATCGCCGCGCCGACCGCAGCCGCCGCGAGCATCAGACCGATACCGCCCGACCAGCCGAAAGCGCCGACGATCGAGCCGATCGCCAGCGGCCCGATCACCTGGCCGAGATAGTTGCCCTGCACGACCCAGCCGATGCTGAGCGGCGCGAGCGACGGCGAGCGCGCGGACCCGGGCGCGCATGCGAGGATCGTCGCCGGCAGCATCCCGGCGATCGCCGAGAATGCGAAGCCGAGCGCGACCGCGAGCGGCGCCGGCGTCGCCGTGCTGAAGAGTCCGGCGCCGGCCGCGCCGACCGCGACCGACGTCGCAGCCATCACGATGCCGGGCCGCGCGCCGCGCGACAGCAGCCAGCCGGCCGTCAGATTGCCGATCACGCACGCGGCGACGATCGCCGCGCTGATCGACCCGGCCGTGTCGACCGCCACACCGAGCCGCTGCATCAAAAACACCGGCAGGAACGTCATCGCCGCGAAGAACTGCACGTTGTACGTCGCGAAGCCGAGCGCGAGCAGCGTCGTCGCGCGCGACGCGAGCACGTCGCGCAACGCACGGCCGATGCTCGGTACCGCGTCGTTCGGGCCGCCCGCATCAGCACGCGTCGTCACGGGCACGGCTGCCGCCGCGACGAACGTCAGCGCCGCTGCCGCGAGCCAGCCGTTGCGCCAGCCGCCGACCAGCGGGCCGACGAGCATCGACAGCGCGATGCCCGCGGGCATGAACGTGCTCCACACGCCGAACACGACGTTGCGGCGCGCAGGCGGCGTCACGCGATTCAGCACGGCAGGCGCGGCCACGACGACGATCACGAAGCCGAGACCTTCCGCGAAACGCGTCGCGAGCAGCAACGCGAAGCTGTGCGACAGCGCGCCCGCGACGCTCGACGTCGCCAGGATCAGCAGGCCCGCGATCAGCAGGCGCCGATCGCCCCAGCGCCGCACGAGCAGGCCCGCTGCGATGCCGCCGAACACGCCGACGAACGGAAACACCGACATGATCGTGCTCAGCGACGCGAGCGACCCGCCGAACTCGCGCTCGAGCGCCGGCAGCGCGATCGTCGCCTTGCCGACGTGCAGCGCCGCGACGATGCTCGCCAGCACGACGTTCGCCACGGCCGCGCCGTCGGCGCGCGACGGCTTCGCAACGGCCTCGGCCGCAACAGGCGATTCGGTCATTTCCCACCTCCATGGACGACGCGGCGATACAGCGCCGCGAGCAACGGCGTTGCGGCGCGCGTCCGAGACCGGACTGGCGCACATGATACAAATTGAAGTTCACTTCAAGTAAAGGGGAAAAAGGCAACGTACCGTTTCGCCGATCGCCACAATCACGCGGCGAACTGCGTGCGTGTCGAGCGGCATGTCGAGCCCGCGCGTACGCGACGCGACGCATTCGTCTCGCAATCCGTCTCATTTCGCTGAGACGAACGTCGCGGCGTCTCACCGCAGCGTTTGCTTCGCATCCGCAGCAACGGCGGACGATCGCCGCGTCCATGCCGTTCGCCGGCGAGCCGCCGATCGATGACGCGGCGCACATCTCCGTGCCAAGTGCACCACCCGCTGCCGCTGTCCTCACTGCTGGCCCCGTTCGTGCATATCCGACGCGCGCGCCATCGCGCAACGGACGCGGCGGCAACGTCGCCCCGCGCCGACGACAACCTGACGGAGACAACCACGTGAGCACACCGGCATCGATTACCGCCCGCAGCATGAAGGCCGCCGTCTGGCGCGGCCGCCGCGACATCCGCGTCGAAGAGGTTCCCGTTCCCGACCAGCCGCCGCCGGGCTGGGTCAAGATCCGCGTGCACTGGTGCGGAATCTGCGGCTCCGACCTGCACGAATACGTGGCCGGCCCGGTGTTCATTCCGGTCGATGCGCCGCATCCGCTGACGGGCCTGAAAGGCCAATGCATCCTCGGCCACGAGTTCAGCGGCGAAATCGCCGAGCTCGGCGCGGGCGTGACGGGCTTCGCGGTCGGCGACCGCGTGACCGCCGACGCATGCCAGCATTGCGGCACTTGCTGGTATTGCAGGCACGGCCTGTACAACATCTGCGAGAACCTCGCGTTCACCGGGCTGATGAACAACGGCGCATTCGCCGAATACGTGAACGTGCCGGCCGAACTGCTGTACCGGCTGCCCGACGACTTCCCGACCGAGGCCGGCGCGCTGATCGAACCGCTGGCGGTCGGCCTGCATGCGGTGAAGAAGGCCGGCAGCATCGTCGGGCAGACGGTCGTCGTGGTCGGCGCGGGCACGATCGGCCTCTGCACGATCATGTGCGCGAAGGCCGCGGGCGCCGGGCGCGTGATCGCGCTCGAGATGTCGGCTGCGCGCAAGCAGAAAGCGCTCGAGGTCGGCGCGAGCATCGTCATCGATCCGAAGACGTCGGACGCGATCGCCGAAGTGAACGCATTGACCGGCGGCTACGGCGCCGACGTCTCGTTCGAGTGCATCGGCCACACGTCGACCGCGAAGCTGGCGATCGACGTGATCCGCAAGGCCGGCAAGTCGGTGATGGTCGGCATCTTCGAAGAGCCGGCGCCGTTCAACTTCTTCGACATCGTGTCGACGGAGAAGGAAGTGATCGGCTCGCTCGCGTACAACGGCGAATTCGCCGACGTGATCCGCTTCATCGCGGACGGCCGCATCGACGTGCAGCCGCTGATCACCGGCCGCATCGCGCTCGGCGACATCGTCACGCGCGGCTTCGAGGAGCTGGTCCATCACAAGGACCGCAACGTGAAGATCATCGTGCAGCCGGTCGCCGCGTAGGCGTGCACGATCGCGCGGCGGGCGGCGGTGCACATGCGTTCCCCGTCCGCGCGCGAGCGCCCGTTTCGATGCGCGCGCAACGGCGCGCGCAGGGTCGGATTTCGATATACTCGAAGCGACTTCACCGCCCGGCGCCCGACCCGCGCGCCCGCCTCCCGTGAAACCACGAGCCGGCCTGATCCTCGAACTCGTCGTCAACCTGCTGCTGCCATGGGCCGCGTATCGCATCGCGCATCCGCATTTCGGCGAAACCGGCGCGCTGTATGCGTCGGCGGTCCCGCCGATCGTGTGGTCGATCGTCGAATTCGTCCGCTCGCGCCGCGTCGACGCCGTGGCCGCGGTCGTGCTGTTCGGCATCGCGCTGTCGATCGCCGGCATGGCGCTCGGCGGCAGCTCGCGCACGCTGCTGATGCGCGAATCGCTCGCGTCCGGCGCGATCGGCGTCGTGTTCCTGCTGTCGATGTTCCGCGAACGGCCGCTGATCTTCTACCTCGCGCGCGCGACCGTCGCGCGCGAAATGCCGGGCGGCGCCGCGCGCTTCGAGACGGTATGGGCGGAGCAGCCGGGGCTGCGGCAGATGCTGCGGCTGATGACGTTCGTGTGGGGCGCGTGCATGACGCTGGAAATGCTGCTGCGCTGCTGGATGGTCGCGACGTGGCCCGTCGAACGCGTGCTCGTCGTGTCGCCGATCATCGGCTACTCGGTGTTCGGCAGCCTGCTGCTGTGGACGTTCTGGTATCGGCGGCGGATGCGCGAACGCAACAGCGTCGACATTCCGACCCGCGACGGGATCACGGAGACGGCCGGCCGCTGACCGTCGCGTTCGCATCGCGCGCGACGGTCGCTGCGGTATGATGCGCGGCGTCTCGTCCGACGAATGCACCGCCTGCCATGTCCCTGTCGCTTCTCCCCTGTGCCACGATCTGGCTCGCCCTGTTCGCCGCGGCCGCGCTCGCGTGGCATCGCTCGCTGCACGTGCCGAGCATCGTGCTCGCCGTGCTCGCTTATGCGGGCGCGCTCGCGCTCGGCAAGCTCGCTCCGGTCGCGCTCGCGCCGCTTGCGCTGCTCGTCGCGGCCGCATGGGGCGTTGCGCCCGGCCGCCCGTTCGCGGTGCGCGTTGCCGCGCACGTCGTGTTTGCCGCGCTCGCGATCGCGCTGAGCCTGCATCTGCTGCCCGGCTTCCACAATCCGCGCGTGATCGAGCCGACGCGGTTCACGCCCGATGCCGTGCCGTTCACGATGTACCTGAATTTCGACAAGCCGCTCGTCGGTTTGTGGCTGCTGTGGGTGCTGCCGTGGGTCGCGCCCGACGTCGCGCCGTCGCGTGCGCTGCGCACCGGCGTCGTCGCGGCCGTCGCGACCGCCGCGGTATGCCTGATCGGCGCGCTCGCGTTCGGGATGGTCGGCTGGGCGCCGAAATGGCCGCCGCAGGGCTGGCTGTGGCTCGCGAACAATGTGCTGCTCGTGACGCTCGCCGAAGAAGCGCTGTTCCGCGGCTATGTGCAGGGCGGGCTCACGCGCGCGCTCGGACGCTTCGGATGGGGACCGTGGGCCGCGCTCGCGGCCGGCGCGCTGCTGTTCGGCGCCGCGCATGCGGCGGCCGGCTGGCAATGGATCGTGCTCGGCACGGTCGCCGGCATCGGCTACGGCATCGCGTGGCGGCGCGGCGGGCTGCTCGCATCCGCGCTCGCGCACGTCGGGCTGAACGCCATTCACTTCGGGCTGTTCACGTACCCGATGCTCGCCGCCGCGCGCTGACACGCGCGGGCGGCGTCCGCTCAGTACCCGGCGACCGCGTGCGGCACGTACGGACGTTCGAGCGCGGCGATTTCGTCGTCGGTCAGCTTCAGCTCGAGCGCGCCGAGCGCGTCGTCCAGATGATGTGGCTTCGAGATGCCCACGATCGGTGCGGTCACGCCGCGCTTTTGCGCGACCCACGCGAGCGCGACCTGTGCACGCGGCACGTTGCGCGCGGCGGCGATCGCCGCGACCGCGTCGACGACGGCCTTGTCGGCCTCGGCCGTCGCGTCGTACAGCCGCTGGCCGACGTCGTCGGTCTGCTGCCGGCCGGACGATTCGTCCCAGTTGCGCGTCAGCCGGCCGCGCGCGAGCGGGCTCCACGGAATCACCGCGATGCCCTCTGCGTCGCACAGCGGCAGCATCTCGCGCTCTTCTTCGCGGTACAGCAGGTTCAGATGGTTCTGCATGCTGACGAAGCGCGTCCAGCCGTTCAGCCGCGACGTGTACAGCGCCTTCGCGAATTGCCACGCGGCCATCGACGATGCGCCGATATAGCGTGCCTTGCCGGCCTTCACGACGTCGTGCAGCGCCTCGAGCGTCTCCTCGATCGGCGTGCCGTGATCCCAGCGGTGAATCTGGTACAGGTCGACGTAGTCGGTGCCGAGCCGCTTCAGGCTCTGGTCGATGTCGGTCATGATCGCCTTGCGCGACAGGCCTGCGCCGTTCGGCCCCGGCCGCATCCGGTAGAACACCTTGGTCGCGATCACGACGTCGTCGCGCTTCGCGAAGTCGCGCAGCGCACGGCCGACGATCTCCTCCGACGTGCCGTCCGAGTACATGTTCGCGGTATCGAAGAAATTGATGCCGGCCTCGATCGCGCGGCGGATGATCGGCCGGCTTTCCGCTTCCGGCAGCGTCCACGGATGCGTGCCGCGAGACGGCTCGCCGAACGTCATGCAGCCCAGCACCAGCTTCGACACTTCCAGCCCTGTCGATCCGAATTTCACGTATTCCATCTCGCGTCCTCGCCGTTCGGGTTGAGTGGGCGGCCGATGCGCGCGGCGGCGCTCGACGCGTCGCGCGCGGACGACGCTGCGCGCGTCGGCCCGACGCAGGATGGTATCGCGCACGCCGAAATCGTGCGCGCGACGGCCGTGCGCCGCGGCGGCACACGTATGCCCGACACGGGAACGGAAAGTGCGTGCCGCGCTTACCTGATCTGATCGGCGATCGGCTGCAGGAACGCGGAGAATCCGGTCAGCATGATCTGCACGCCGACGCACAGCAGCAGAAACGCGGACACGCGCATCGCGACCTTCGTGCCTTCGGTGCCGAGATAGCGCGCGAGCAGCGCGGCGCGGCTGTAGGTGAGCCAGATGACGACCGCGATCAGCGCGGACACGGCGACCGACACGATGCTCGAGAACATGAACTCCGACAGCTTGTGCGTACGGTTCGCGTTCAACGCGATCGCGGTGGCGATCGAACCGGGGCCGACGGTCAGCGGCACGGTGAGCGGAAAGAACGCGCGCGTCATGACCGCGTTCGCATCGATCGGCTTGATCGGCGTATCGCCGCCGCCCGGCACGTCGGGTTCGTTCAGCATCTGCCAGCCGGACACGGCGACCGCGAAACCGCCGCCGATCCGCAGCGCTTCCATCGAGATCCCGAAGAAGTGCAGCACCGGCGTGCCGACGAAGAACGCGACCAGCAGCACGATGAACGCGTTGAACGCGACCTTCTTCGCGAGCAGGTGCCGTTCGTGCTCGGTCAGCGCCTCGGTGCGTTCGAGAAACAGGAATGCGATGCCGATCGGATTGATGATGCCCATCAGGCCGGTAAAGCCGAACAGGATCTCTGAGACGAGGCGGTTGACGATCATCGGACGAACGAACGGTCGGGGCTGGGCCGGCGGCGCGCCGGGGGTCACGCATTGTAGAGCAAGCGCGCGCGGCCGCAACGCGCCGCACGGCCGCCCGCGTGCCGTTATTCGCCGCGCGACTCCCACGCGGGCGGCCGCTTCGCGAAGAACGCGGCGAAGCCCTCCTTCGCTTCCGGCGTCGCGCGCACGCGCGAGATCGTCTGCGCAGTGAATGCCGCGCGCTCGTCCGACGGCGGATATTCGCCGATCGCATCGAAGAAGCGCTTGATTTCCGACAGCGCGTTCGGACCGTTGCGGCTCAGTTCGGCGAGCGTGCGCTCGAGCGCTTCGTCGAGCGCGTCGAGCGGCACGGCCTGGTGGATCAGCCCGATCGCCACCGCTTCGGCCGCATCGATCTGCGTCGCGGTCAGCGCGAGTCGACGCGCCTGCCGCTGCCCGACCGCTTCGACGAGATACGGACCGATCACCGCCGGCAGGATCCCGAAGCGCGCCTCGCTGACCGCAAAACGCGCACGGTCGCTCGCGATCACGATGTCGCACGCCGCGCACAGGCCGACGCCACCGCCGAATGCGTGGCCCTGCACGCGCGCGACCGTCGGCTTCGGACATTGCCGGATCGCACGCATCATCGCGGCGAACCGTTCGGCGTCGCGCAGGTTCGCGGCCGCGTCGTTCGCGCTCGCGCGCTGCATCCACTGCAGATCGGCGCCCGCGCAGAATGCGCGGCCGTCGGCGCGCAGCACGATCGCGCGCACGTCGTCGCGTGCGCCGAGCGTCGCGAACGCGTCGGTCAGCTCCGCAATCATCGTTTCGTCGAATGCGTTCAGCACGTCGCCGCGCTGCAGGGCGACGGTCGCGATGCCGCGCGCATCGACCGCGACGGCAAGCGTCTTCAATCCATCCATCGAACAGGTTTCCTCGGTAGAACAGCGAATGGCGGAATCACGCGGCCTGCCGGCGGTCGATCACGCGACGCGCCTTGCCGGTCGCGCTGGCCGGAATGCCGCCGGCCGCGAGCACCGTCACGCCGGACGACACGCCGATCATCGTCTTGATCCGGTGCTGCAGTTCGCGCGCGATCGCAGCGCGGTCGCTTTCGGTCGCACACGCGGCTGCGTCGGAGCGCAGCTCGACCGCGACGTCGAGACGGTCCATATGACCGTCGCGCGACAGCGTGATCTGAAACTGCCCCGACAGCTTCGGCTGCGCGACGACGAGTTCCTCGATCTGGCTCGGGAACACGTTCACGCCGCGCACGATCAGCATGTCGTCGGAACGGCCGGTGATTTTCGCGAGCCGGCGCATCGAGCGCGTAGTCGGCGGCAGCAGCGCGGTCAGGTCGCGCGTACGGTAGCGGATCACCGGCATCGCTTCCTTCGTCAGCGACGTGAACACGAGCTCGCCTTCGCTGCCGTCGGGCAGCACTTCGCCGGTCACGGGGTCGACGATCTCCGGATAGAAGTGATCCTCCCAGATCACCGGGCCGTCCTTCGTTTCCGCGCATTCGCACGCGACGCCCGGCCCCATCACTTCCGACAGTCCGTAGATGTCGAGCGCGTCGATGCCGGCGCGCACCTCCACTTCGTCGCGCAGCGCCTGCGTCCACGGCTCGGCGCCGAAGATGCCGATCTTCAGCGACGACTTCGCCGGATCCATCCCCTGCCGCACCATCTCGTCGAGCAGGTTCAGCATGTACGACGGCGTGACGAGGATGATCTTCGGCTCGAAATCGCGGATCAGCTGTACCTGCTTCTCGGTCTGCCCGCCCGACATCGGCACGACCATGCAGCCGAGCCGTTCCGCGCCGTAGTGAATTCCGAGGCCGCCGGTGAACAGCCCGTAGCCGAACGCGTTGTGCAGCGTGTCGCCGGGGCGGCCGCCGGCCGCGCGGATCGAACGCGCGGTGACGTTCGCCCACGTGTCGATGTCGCGTGCGGTGTAGCCGACCACGGTCGGCTTGCCCGTCGTGCCGCTCGACGCGTGCACGCGCACGACCTGCTCGCGCGGCACCGCGAACAGCCCGAACGGGTAGTTGTCGCGCAGATCGCTCTTCGTCGAGAACGGGAATTTGGCGAGATCGGCGAGCGTCTTCAGGTCGTCGGGGTGCACGCCCGCCGCGTCGAACGTGCGGCGGTAGTGCGGAACGTTGTCGTACGCGTGGCGCAGCGACCACTTGAGCCGCTCGAGCTGCAGCGCCTGCAGCTCGTCTCGGCTGGCGGTCTCGATCGGATCGAGCGCGGCAGCGGGATGCGTCGGGTCGGTCATCGGGGTGCTCCTCCCATGGAGTGATGTCGTTGTCGTGATCGGGTGATCGGGTGAGCCGCGATCGGGGCGAACGGCTACGAACGGAACGTGCGGCCCGCCGCGTGCAGCGCGACGATGCGCGGCGACACGCGGTAGCGGTCTTCGCCGTAGCTCGCCGCGAGGTTCGACAGCACGCGATGCACGCGGCCGATGCCGATTGCGTCGGCCCACGCGAGCGGGCCGCACGGGTAGTTCACGCCTTTTTCCATCGCGAGATCGAGATCGGCGGGCGAGCACACGCCCTGGTTCACGGTGTCGGCGGCCTCGTTCGCCAGCATCGCGACGGTGCGCATCGCGATCATCCCCGGCACGTCGCCAATGCGCACCACGCGAAAGCCCGCTTGCTGGAACAGGCCGACCGCGTCCGCATACGCGGCGTCGCTGCACTGGAGCGCGCGCGTAAGCGCGACGAGGCCGGCCTGCGCGTAGTCGCGCGCGAGATCGACGAGCACGAGGTCGGGCACGCCGGTCTGCTGCGCACGCACCGTCGCGGTGCGGCCGTCGGTGAGCGCGATCGACGCGCGGCCGGCGCTTGCGAGCAGATCGTCGCGATGCGCGTCGGCGTGCCGCGCGCCCGCGATACGTTGCGCGAGCCGCGCATGCAGCGCGGCCGCCGGGCCGTCCTGCGCGAACAGCACGACGTCGGCCGGCGCGTCGCACGGCGGCTCGACGTCCGGCGCGGGCGGCGTCGCATCGTCCGCATACGAATAGAAGCCGCGCCCGGACTTGCGTCCGAGAAAGCCGGCATTCACGAGTTCCTGCTGGATCAGGGACGGCGTGTAGCGCGGATCGTTGAAATACGCGCGGAATACCGATTCGGTCACCGCGAAGTTCACGTCGTGACCGATCAGATCCATCAGCTCGAACGGACCCATCCGGAAACCGCCGGCCTCGCGCATCACGGCGTCGATCGATGCGGGCGTGCCGCCCTGCTCGTTCAGCGCGCGCAGCGCCTCCGCGTAATACGGGCGCGCGACGCGGTTCACGATGAAGCCCGGTGTCGATTTCACCATCACCGGCCGCTTGCCCCATGCGACGGCGGTCGCATACAGCATCTGCGCGACCGCCGGCGCGGTCGCGAGACCGCTGACCACCTCGACCAGCGCCATCAGCGGCGCCGGGTTGAAGAAATGCAGGCCCGCGACGCGTTCCGGCGCACGCAGGCCGGCGGCGATCGACGTAATGGAGATCGACGACGTGTTGGTCGCCAGCACGCACGCGTCGCCGACATGACGCTCGAGCGTCGCGAAGATCTCGCGCTTCACGTCGAGCCGCTCGGCCGCCGCTTCGACGATCAGCGCCGCATCGGCACAGTCGGCGAGCGCGCGCACAGCCCGAATCCGGTTCGCGGCGGCGTCGGCCTGCGCCGGTTCGAGCCTGCCCTTGTCGGCGAGCCGCGCGAATTGCGCCCGAATGCCGGCCAGCGCGTTGTCGCACGCCGCTTCGCTCAGGTCGTACAGCAGCACCGTATGGCCGGCCGCCGCGGCGACCTGCGCGATGCCCGCGCCCATCGCGCCCGCGCCGATCACGCCGACGACGGCCGACGCCGGCAACGCGCCCGAATTCACCGAATGTGCAGAAGAAACAGCCATCGCTTGCGGCCCGTCATCAAATGAAAGTGCGAGCGATTATAAACCGACCGGTCGGTAGATTTATGTCAGGGCGAGCCCGAATTCGTCGGGCAAGAGAGTGTTACCGAGCCTGCAGACGCAAAAAGTTTCGAATTCGTGCAACTTTCCGCAAACAGAAAGGTCATCGTAAGGATTCATGTGTGGAAAAGCAGCGCCATACCCCTGATAAAATCCGGCGAATTCATCGGATCCTGGGGAAACGCGTGTCATGCCGCCGTCCATCGCCCGTCCAGAGCCAGGACCGAATGATCGGAACATGCGGCCCCGGACTGCGGGCCGCCTCGGCCGGCGGCATGCAACCGCTTCACAGAGCGACGGGCCTCGGCCCGCCCGCGCCACTCGCCGCCTCAGGGCGTCGAATTCCCGGCAGCGTCCTTTGCGCAGCCGTTCCCTGTTTCATCGTTTCGTTCGTCGGATCGTCCGGCCGGACTTCGTCAACCCGTGACGGCGCGTTGCGCGCCGTCACTCGCATAAGGAAACCGTTGATGCCGATCTCGTCCAACCTGCTCCCGCGCTGGACCCTGTGGGCCCCGCTTGCCGCGTGGCTGGTGCTCGCGCTGTCGCGCGTCGTACCAGTCGAAGGCGCCGTGATCGCACTGTTCGCCGCCGCGCTCGCCGGTGCCGTGTTCGCAGCCGTCCACCATGCCGAAGTTGTCGCGCATCGCGTCGGCGAACCATTCGGCACGCTCGTGCTCGCGGTCGCCGTGACGGTAATCGAGGTCGCGCTGATCGTGTCGGTGATGCTCGGTGCCGGCCCCGAGAAATCGGGCCTCGCGCGCGACACGGTGTTCGCGGCCGTGATGATCATCTGCAACGGCATCGTCGGGCTGTGTCTGCTCGTCGGCGCATGGAAGCACGGCGAGCAGGACTTTCAGGGGCGCGGCACCAGCAAGGCGCTCGCCGTGCTCGCCTCGCTGTCCGTGCTGTCGCTCGTGATGCCGAATTACCTGAACGCCGCGCCGGGCCCGCAATTCTCCAGTTCGCAGCTGGCGTTCGCCGGCGTGTCGTCGCTCGTGCTGTATGGCGTGTTCGTGTTCGTGCAGACGGTCCGTCATCGCGACTACTTCCTCGCCGCGCACGACAGCGCGAACGAGTCCGTCCATGCGGCGCCGCCGAGCACGCGCACCGCGATCGTCAGCTTGCTGCTGCTGTTCGCGAGCCTCGTCGCAGTCGTGCTGCTCGCGAAGCTGCTGTCGCCGGCCGTCGAGCATGCGGTACTGAAGCTCGGTGCGCCCGAAGCCGCAGTCGGGATCGTGATCGCGGCGCTCGTGCTGCTGCCCGAAGGTCTCGCGGCCGTCACCGCCGCGCGCGCGAATCGCCTGCAGACCAGCATGAACCTGGCGCTCGGCTCCGCGCTGGCGAGTATCGGGCTGACGATCCCGACCGTCGCCGCCGTATTCATCTGGGTCGGGCAGCCGCTGACGCTCGGCATCGGTGCGATGGAAACGGTGCTGCTTGCGCTGACGCTGCTCGTCAGCACGCTGACGCTCAGCCAGGGACGCACGACGGTGCTGCACGGCGTCGTGCATCTGTCGCTGTTCGCCGCGTATCTTTTCCTGTCGGTCACGCATTGACGTCGTGAATACCATGCCGGCGCCGCCGCGCGCCGGCATCCGTGGATGCGGCGGTCGCCGGGCTTGCCGCTCGCGCCCCCGCTCCGGTCGCTCGCCGGACTTGTCGCCCGAAAGTACGTACAGCGCCGCGTGCACGCAGACTAGCTGCCCACGCCGCCGTCCCCGTCCGTCAGGAACCGCTCGACCATCGCGTTGAACGTCGGCAGCGCCGGGTTGTCGTTGTCGGCTCGCCACGCGAGATAGAGTTCGGCCGCCGCATCGACGCCGGAAAGCGGACGGAACACCACGCCGTCCACGTGCAGCTCGCGGGCCGACGCCGGCACGAGCGCGGCGCCCAGCCCGGCGCGCACGAGCCCGAGAATCGTATGCGTCTGCCCGACGTAATGCCGGTAGTTCGGCAGCCGTCCCGCGCTCGCGAACATCCCCGAAATCATGTCGTGGAAGTACTTTCCTTCGTTCGGCGAATACGCGATGAACGGCTGTCGATCGAGTTCGTCGGGCCCGATCCGTTCGTACGCGGCGAGCGGCGCGCGTTCGGCGACCGCGACGAGCATCGGCTCGCGCTGCACGAGCCGATATTCGAGCGGCTGACGCGCGGCGCGCTGGCGTACGAAGCCTGCATCGAGCATCCGCGACGCGAGCGCTTCGATCTGGACGGTCGACACCATTTCGCGCAGCTCGATGTCGACGTCCGGCAGTGCGTGCGCCGCATGCGCGACCAGCATCGGGATCATCCGGTAGGCGCCGACGGCCGTGAAGCCGAGCGTGATACGCCCCGCGCCGCCATGCGCGACGCGCTGCGCAGCCTGCTCGGCGCGCGCGGAAAAATCGAGGATATGGCGCGCATCGCGCAAGAACCGCGCGCCGGCCGCAGTCAGCCTCACCTGCCGGCTGCTGCGTTCGAGCAGTGCGATGCCGAGCGCATGCTCGAGCAGCTGAATCTGCCGGCTGAGCGGCGGCTGCGTGATGAAAAGCCGCTTCGCCGCGCGGCCGAAATGCAGTTCCTCGGCAACGGCGACGAAGCAACGGAGCTGGTGAAGTTCAATCATTCAAATGCTGGATCGATTGATCGTGTTGCCACGGTAATCCAACATCGACCCGGTTTCCATCGGCCGTTGCACGGGGCGCGCAGCCGGCGCCGCGCCAATCGGCGGCTGCAGCGTCACGCATGCTTGCGGCTCGCCGCCGGCTGCGCGGCCGCGAGCCGGTCGAGTTCGCGCAGATCGTTTTCCAGCGCGGGCGTGAGCGTCGTACGCAGATGGTCGAGGAATGTGCGGATCTTCGCGTCGAGATAGCGGCGCGTCGCATAGACCGCGTATACGCTGACCGTCTGCAGCCGATACTCCGGCAGCACGCGGATCAACCGCCCTTCGCGCAGGTCGTCGAGCACCGTATACAGCGCGACGCACGCGATCCCGCGCCCCGCGCGCACGGCGACGCACAGCGCATCCGGCACGTTGACCTGGAACGGCGCGGGCTGCAGTTCATACACCGTCTCCTCGCCGTCGCCGCGCTCGAGCCGCCATTCGCCGGCCGGCGAAGCCGGCGTATCGAGGCGCAGGCACACGTGATTCGGCAGATCGCCGGGCGTCTGCGGCGTGCCGTGCCGCGCGAGGTATTCGCGGGACGCGACCAGCACGCTGCAGCTCGTCCCGCAGGTCTGCGCGACGTAGCCGGAATCGGGCAGTTGCGACGCCGTGACGATCGACACGTCGTAGCCCTCCTCGACGAGGTTCGGCATCCGCTGCGCGAGCGTCAGTTCGACCGACACGTCCGGATTGTCTTCCTGATAGCGCACGATCGACGACACGACGTGACTCTGCCCGAGCCCGGTCATCGCATGGATGCGCATCTTGCCGCTCGGCCGCAGCAGCGCGTTGCGCGCCTCCGCGTTCGCGTAGTCGATCTCCGCGAGGATCGACTTCGCGCGCTCGAAGTACCGTTCGCCGCTCTCGGTCAGACCGAGATGTCGCGTCGTGCGATGCAGCAGCCGCGTCTGCACATGCGCTTCGAGATTCGACACCGCACGCGACACCTGCGCGGTGGTCGCGTCGATTTCCTTCGCGACCGCGGTAAAACTGCCGGCTTCGACAACGCGCACGAACAGGCGCATGTTTTCGAGCATGTCCATTGAATTGGCTTCGGGAGAATCGATGAAAAGACGTCGGCGAATGCGTCAGGCGGGAGACGCGACGGCGCCGCAAACCGTGCCGAAACGATCGCTGTGCCGGGAGAAAGGCGGGAGAGCGGCATCGCGTACGGGTTTCGGGCATAGCGGGGATCGGGTGGCCCGAATTGTACGCCGCCGCCGGCCAATTTGCGCTCTGCACGCGATCCGGACGTTTTCGCCGAATGAAAGGTTTTGGAAAGGAGCGAGCGTCGCATGCGAGCAACACGTTGATGCGGCGCGACAATTTGTATCACAACGCGATATAATCTCGCGCTTGTCCCGGCGCCGCCCGCGCTGCCGCTTCTACCGCTTATCGTCCATGTCGTCTGGCTCCTCCTCGTCGCGCCGCACCTTCCGGCAATGGCTGCACAGCTTCATTCCCCACCCGATGACGCTCGGCTGGCGCGAGCGCCTGCGCTCGTGTGCGGGTGCGCTGGTCGGCATCGCGACCGTCGGGATCACGATGCGGCTGCTGCCCGGCGTGCCGGGACTCGTGCCGCTGCTCGTCGCGCCGATGGGCGCGTCGGCCGTGCTGCTGTTCGCGGTGCCGGCGAGCCCGCTCGCCCAGCCGTGGTCGATCATCGGCGGCAATCTGGTCGCGGCCACCGTCGGCGTCGCGTGCGCGCAATGGATCGCCGATCCGATCACCGCCGCGGCCGTCGCGATCGCGTGCGCGATCGGCGGCATGTTCGCGCTGCGCTGCGTGCATCCGCCGTCGGGCGCGGTCGCACTGACCGCCGTCGTCGGCGGCCCCGCGATCCATTCGCTCGGCTTCGGCTTCGTGCTCGAGCCGATCGCGCTGCAGTCGGCGATTCTGCTGTCGGCCGCGATCGCGTACCACGCGCTGACCGGGCATCGCTACCCGCACGGCGGCGTGCGTCCGGACGCAAAGCCGCAGGCCGGCGCACCGGCGCGCGGCGGCTTCACGCGCGAAGATCTCGATGCGGTGCTCAAGCGCCGCAGCGAATGGCTCGACGTCGATCCGGACGATCTCGAGACGCTGCTGCGCGAAACCGAAATACAGGCTTATACGCGCACGTTCGGGCAGCTCAAGTGTGCGGATCTGATGACGAAGGATGCGGTCAGCGTCGCACCGTCGACGTCGATCGCGGCCGCGATCGCGCTGCTCGACCGCCACCGCGTGAAGGCGTTGCCCGTCGTCGACGCCGACGCCCGGCTGATCGGCATCGTCACGCGAGCGGACCTGACGCGCCAGACGCGCCGCCCGATCCCGCTGTGGCAGCGCCTGTCGGCTCGGCTGCCGCAGTCGCTCGGCGGCCAGCCCGCGAGCGTCGCGACGATGATGACGCGCGACGTCGCATCGGTGCCCGAAACGCTGCCGATCACCGCGCTCGTGCCGCTGTTCACGCATTCGGGCCATCACCATATTCCGGTCGTCGATGCGTCGCGCCGGCTCGTCGGCATCATTACGCAGACCGATCTCGTCACGGGCCTGTATCAGCAGACCCGGATGCTGGAGGCGGCGTAACGCGAACGAAAGTCAAAACCGATTCATTTGGCCGAAAATCGCCCATTTATATCATGTCGTGATACATTTGCCGCTATCGAAACTGCCTGCCGAACCACTGCGATGACCGACACCCGACGCGCGCTGACGAAGAGCGATTTCCAGCAACTGTCCGAATTCCGCTACCAGATGCGCCGCTTCGAGCGCTTCTCCGAGCGCGCCGCGCAGAGCGAAGGCGTGACGCCGCTGCAATACCTGCTGCTGCTGCACATCAAGGGCTATCCGCACCGTGAATGGGCGACCATCGGCGAACTCGCGGAACGCCTGCAGGCGCAGCATCACGGTGTGGTTGCACTGGTCACGCGCTGCGAGGCGCTCGGGCTCGTGAAGCGCAAGACGAGCGAAGCCGATCGCCGGCAGGTCGAAGTGCATCTCGAGCAGGCCGGCGAAACGCTGCTCGCGCGCCTCGCCGCGATGCATCGTGCCGAACTGAAGTCGCTGAAGGACGCGTTCCAGGTTCCGCAGATCGATTACTGACCCTTCCGTTTCCATTCCGATGAACGCCCCCCACAAACGCGATTTCTCGATCAACGAGCGCCTGCCCCGGATCGCGCTGCTCGCGGCCGTGATTGGCCTGCTCAGCACGCTGGCAGCCTTCGTGCTGCTGAGCCTGATCCACCTGTTCACGAACCTGTTCTTCTACCAGCAGTTCTCGTTCGCCGACCGTTCGCCCGCCGACAACACGCTCGGCGTATGGGTGGTCGTAGTGCCGGTGATCGGCGGCCTGATCGTCGGGATGATGGCGCGCTTCGGCTCGGAAAAGATTCGCGGCCACGGGATTCCCGAAGCGATCGAAGCGATCCTGTTCGGCAAGAGCCGCATGTCGCCGAAGGTCGCGGTGCTCAAGCCGCTGTCGTCGGGCGTCGTGATCGGCAGCGGCGGCCCGTTCGGTGCCGAAG
Organism: Burkholderia dolosa; assembly: GCF_902499135.1. GTDB lineage: Bacteria > Pseudomonadota > Gammaproteobacteria > Burkholderiales > Burkholderiaceae > Burkholderia > Burkholderia dolosa. Next base: position 15,287 of record NZ_CABVPR010000038.1, on the reverse strand, counting down.
GCCCGATCATCATGACCGGCGGCGCGCTCGGCTCGCTGATCGCGCAATGCGTGCACGTGACCGCCGCGGAGCGCAAGACGCTGCTCGTCGCCGGCGCGGCCGCCGGCATGACGGCCGTGTTCGGCACGCCGGTCGCCGCCGTGCTGCTCGCGGTCGAGCTGCTGCTGTTCGAATGGCGGCCGCGCAGCTTCCTGCCGGTCGCGCTCGCGTGCGCGGTCGCCGGTTTTGCGCGCGCGCTGTTCTTCGGCGTCGAACCGCTGTTTCCGCTGACGACCGCCGCGGCATCGCCGGTCGCGCTGCTGTCGTGCATCGTCGCGGGCCTGCTGTCGGGCATGCTCGCGTGCGGGCTGTCGGCCGCGCTGTATCGCATCGAGGACGGCTTCGCGAAACTGCCCGTGCACTGGATGTGGTGGCCCGCGCTCGGCGCGATCGTGATCGGCATCGGCGGCTGGCTCGAGCCGCGTGCGCTCGGCGTCGGCTACGACGTGATCGGCGATCTGCTGCATCAGCACATCGCGTTGAAGATCGCGCTCGCGCTGCTCGTCGTCAAAGCCGTGATGTGGGTGATCGCGCTCGGCTCGGGCACGTCGGGCGGCGTGCTCGCGCCGCTGCTGATGCTCGGCGCGGGGCTCGGCACCGTGCTGTCGCCGGTGCTGCCCGGCGGCGATCCGGCGCTGTGGCCGCTCGTGTGCATGGCTGCGACGCTCGGTGCGACGCTCGGCGCACCGCTGACCGCGATCGTGTTCGCATTCGGCCTCACGCACGACGCGAACGCGCTGCTGCCGCTGCTCGCGGCGACGCTCGTCGCGCACGGCTTCGCGACCGTCGTGATGAAGCGCTCGATCATGACCGAGAAGATCGCGCGCCGCGGTTATCACATCTATCGCGAATACGGCGTCGATCCGCTCGAGCGGCACGACGTCGGCGAAGTGATGACGTCCGCCGATGCGCTGGTCTCGGTCGACGGTGCGCTGACGCTCGGCGCGGTCGACGCGCAATACTTCGGCGCGACGCAGACGCACCGTGCGTATCCCGTCGTGCAGAACGGTCGCCTGCTCGGCCTCGTCGATCGCGCAACGCTCGACGCGCAGCGCGCGCAGTCCGGCCCCGACGCGCCGATCGCGAGTGCGTTCGCCGACCGGCCGCCCGCCGTTGCGCTCGCGCACGAAACGTGCCGCGTCGTCGCGTCGCGGCTCGCGATGCTCGGCCTCGAACGGCTGCCGGTTGTCGACGATCCGCAATCGCTGCGCATCACCGGCATCGTGTCGCGCAGCGACCTGATCAAACCCGCGCTGCAGCATTTCGACGACGAGCACAAGCGCGAGCGTTTTCGTCCGATCGTTCCGGTCAATCTGCGCGGCGCCGGCTCGCGCAAGGCCGGCTGATCGTTGCGCTTTCGCGCGGCGCGCCGTTCGCCGCGCTGGCCTCGCATCATGGCCTGCCCTGTCGATACGGTCCGCGCATCGCGCGCCGCATCGCCGCATTTGAAGTTCGTTGACAATCGAACCGACGAAAGTTTGTCATCATCGCTGCCATGCGACGGGGCCATCTTTCAGCCATTCCACTTCGCCGTCCGATAAAGCGCCGCGGCACTGCGTGAAGCCCACGCAGTGCCGCGGCCACCGACCGCCGCACGAGCGGCAGCCGAGCAGACCGCGCAGCACCCGAGCCGCCGTTTGGCAAGCGCGTTAACAACTTGTTTCGGAATCGTCGGAACCGCGCGCGCCGCGCGGCGCTCTCACGTGCACGCAGTTCCGCTGCGCATCCCACTCAATCAATCACGACTCGAGGGAGATAACGTGAAAGCGAAATACTTACCGCTCATCGCATTGACCGTGGCAATTTCTGCTCATGCGGCCGGCCCTGCCGTGCAGAACGTGGGACAAAGCCAGAAGCCCGCGCAGGACGTGTCCGCGTGCATCGCGAAGACATGGGCCGACAAGTCGCAGCAACAGGTGATCTCGCAGAACGTGCTCGCGAACGGGCTCGCGGCCGACGTCTACGCACCGGGCCAGCAGCCGCCGAACGGCGCCGCGGCGATGGTGCGCCCGGCATGGACGGCCGGCGCGAAGACATGGGTCGGCGTGCGCGGCGACACGACCGCCGCGGGCGACATCAGCGCGTGTCTGTAACGTCCGCATCGGACGGCATTGCGCCGTCCGGATGCGACAAGCCCCGCCTCGGCGGGGCTTGTCCGTTTACCGTTCGCCCGCGGGACGCCGCGGGTTCACACGTGCGCTTGCGCAGTCGTCGTTACAGATAGCTGCATACGTAGTCGAGCGTGTCGAGCACTTCGATGTCGAAGCGGCTGTTGCCCGGCACCGAGAACGACTCGCCGGCGCCGTACGTCTGCCATTCGCTGCTGCCGTCGAGCTTCACGCGGCACTTGCCGGCCTGCACTTCCATCAATTCGGGCGCATCCGTGCCGAAGTTGAGCGCGCACGGCAGGATCACGCCGAGCGTCTTGCGCGTGCCGTCCGGGAACAGCACGGTATGCGACACGCACTTGCCGTCGAAATAGACGTTCGCGCGCTTGACGACCGACACGTTGTCGAATTGGGTTGCACTGGTCATGTGATGCCTCTGATTGCTGGATGCTGAATGCCGGATGGCGATGGAATGGAGGCCGGCCGGGCGGCAGGCCGGTCGTTATGATACCGGCTCGCACGAAACGCACCGCAATCGCGGACGATCACCGGCGCATGGCGACCGCCATCGTGCGGACGGCCGCATGAACCACGTGCCCGCGTCGTCGAGCGTGCGTCACCGCAGCCGTTCGCGTTGCGCGGCATCGCGCAGGCAATCGAGCAGCATCGCGGCAGCGGACAATCCAATGCGCCGGCCTAATATGCGATCGGCTGCGGTGCACTGGCGCTGCTCGCGATCCACTGCATGGACGAGAAGTCGGGAAAGGCACCCGCCTGAGCGGCAATGACAGCGTCCCCACGCAACGCGCAGCAAACGCACGGACCGAATCGCCCGTGCATTCGCTGCACCCGCACGCACCCGCTCAGAACGTATGCATCATCCCCACGTACGCGCCCGTCTGCGATTCGCCGGCCATCGGGCTCGTGTTCGGCGTCGCGTCCCGCGGCGTCGCGAGCAGCGAGAAGTTCGAATTCCCGCCGTTGCGCACGTACGCGACCGTTCCGTACAGGAACGTGCGCTTCGACAGGTTGTACGTCGTGCCGAGCACGTACATGATCGCGTGCCCGGACGGATCGTGCGACGCATCGCCGCCGCCGTCGCCGACCTTCACGTAATAGCCGCCGGCCGTCACCGCCCACTGCGGATTGGCCGCATAGGTCGCGCCGAGCCAGTAGTGATCGGCACGATCGGCGACGCCGGCCGGACTGTCCGGCGCCTGGTAGTGCGTGTACGCGCCCTGGATCTTGAACTTCGACACCTTCACGTTCGCGCCGACGAAGTACTCGCGCGATGCGGTGAAGATGTTGCTGAACTTGCCGTTGTTGTCGCGCAGCTCGTCGTAGATGCCGCGCACGTCGAGCACCGGCGAGTGATACGAGATCATGATCCCGTCGGAACGCCCGAAATCGTCGGCCGCGCCGTAGTTGAAGCCGCGCGACTGGTTGCCGAACGCGTATTGCGCCTGCACGTCGAACCCGCCGATCACCGGACTGTGATACTCGATGTTGTTGCTCGTCTGCTGCCAGTTGCGGCCGCGCACGAGCGACGCCGATGAAAACGCCTGCTGCACGAACGGATCGAATTCCCATACGCCGTCGCTGTCGATGAACAGGTTGCGCCCGGCCTGCAGCTGCCCCCACGCGTCGCTCTTGAGCCCGACGTACGCGCGCCGCGACCACAGCCGCCCGCCGCCCGTCCTGCCGTTCATCACCTGGAACGCGGTCTCGAGGTTGAAGACGGTCGACATCCCGCCGCCGAGATCCTCGATGCCCTTCAGCCCGAACATGCTGGTACCCCAGTCGCCGCTTTCGGCGCTCCAGCGCGTCGCGCTGCCGTTCGGCGTCGCGATGTGGTTCAGGTATTCGACGCCGCCGTCGATACGGCCGTACAGCGTCACGCTCGTCTGTGCGAACGCAGCCGCCGGGACGACGGCCGCGATCAGCGATGCGAAGTATTTGAATCGCAAAGTGATGCCTCCTCGGAGTCTCGACCTTCCGACGCACGCCCCATGCACGCGCCGGCGGTCATCCGCGATCGACGGAGAACCGTCCGGGGCCCGCCGCGCACAGCGCGAGCAAGCCGCCCGAGATCGCGACGTTCTTGTAGAAATGAATCATGTTGTTGATCTGCTCGCCGCCGGTCATCGTCCAGTAGTGGTGGCCGATGAGCGCGGTGCCGATCGTATACAGCGCAAGCAGCAGCGCGAGCGGCCGCGTCTGGAAGCCCACGAGAATCGCGATGCCGGCGAACAGCTCCATCACGACCGCGATCGCCGCGGAAACGATCGGCGCGGGCGCGCCCTCGCTGCCCATGAACGCGATCGTGCCGGAGAAGTCGACGATCTTCTTCCAGCCGAACATCACGAACAGGATCACGAGCAGGATTCGGGAAAGGAGCAGCAGCACATCGCGCTGGGACGCGAGAAACGGTTGATTCGGTGTCATGGTGTCGATCAACGAAAGCGATGCGCGGGCTGCGCGCACCGGATTGCCAATGGACCAGACGGGCGGCCGCTTGTGCCGCCCGCCCCGTTCTGCAACAACCGGCATCGGGTCCGCCCGATGTGCTGTGCGCCTCCTGTCGTCAGACGTTGCGTTGTTTGCTCGATGCGCGCGTCAGCGCAGCTTCGCGACGTCCTGCTCGGTGACCTTCGCGGCCGGATTGCCGAACTGCGCGGTCAGGTAGTTCGTCAGCGCCGCGATCTGCGCGTCGGACAGGTCGTAGCGGAACGCCGGCATGCCGACGTCTTCGCTGCCGGCCATGCGCTGCACGCCGTTCAGGATCACCTGGACGAGGTTGGTCGGATTCGACGCGCCGACCGTCGTGTTGTGGAACAGCGACGGATAGTAGCCGTCCGGCGAACCCTTGCCCTGCATCTGATGGCAGGTCGCGCAGTTGCCGAGATACAGCCGCGCGGGATCGATTCCCGACGACGCGAGCGGCACGCCGCGCAGCTTCAGGCCGTCCTCGGCCGGCTTGCCCCACGACGAGCGCGGCTGCTTCGCGTTGCTGTCGGACACCGCCGGCACCGTGCGCACGTACGTCGCGATCGCGCCGATGTCGGCTTCGGTCATCTTCGAGAAGCTGTGCTCGATCGCCTCCGCCATCGGCCCGGCCGCCTGCGCGAGACCCGGCACGCTGCCGGTGCGCAGGTACTGGACGAGCTGCTGCTGCGTCCAGCTGCCGATCCCCGCGTTCGCGTCCGACGTGATGTTGTAGCCGTCCCAGCCGGCAAGCACCGAGCCCGCGAGGAAGCTGCCGCCGGTCTCGTCGAGCGACTTCTCCTGCATCGCGACGCCGCGCGGCGTATGGCACGTGCCGCAGTGCGCGAGGCCCTGCACGAGATATGCGCCGCGGTTCCATTCGGCGCTTTGCGCGGGCTTCGGCTGGTAGACGCCGTCCTTCAGGAACAGCCAGTTCCAGATCTTCAGCGGCCAGCGCATGCTCAGCAGCGCGGGGATCTCGTTCTTCGGCGGCGCCTGCTTGACCGGCTCGACGCCGTGCATGAAGTACGCATACAGCGCCTGCACGTCGGCATCGTTGATCTTCGCGTACGACACGTACGGCATCGCCGGATACAGGTTGTCGCCGTTCTTCGACACGCCGTGGCGCAGCGCGCGCTCGAAGTCCTCGAGCGTCCATTTGCCGATGCCGGTATCGGGATCGGGCGTGATGTTGCTCGAGTAGATCTTGCCGAGCATCGGCACCGGCATTCCGAGGCCGCCCGCATACGGCTTGCCGCCCTTCACGGTGTGGCAGGCCATGCAGTCGCCGGCGGTCGCGAGATATTCGCCGCGCTTCACGAGCGCCGGATCCGCCGCGTCGGCCGCGCGCGCGAAGCCCGGCACCGCGAGACAGCCGGCGACGAGAAGGATGAGAGTAGATTTCCGCACGGTCAGACTTCCTTCTTCAGCGTGTCCGACATCCGCAGCGCGAGCGCGGCGATCGTCAGCGTCACGTTTACCGTACCGACGGTCGGCATCGTCGCGCTGCTCGAGATGAACAGGTTCGGATGGTCGAACGTGCGGCAGTCCTTGTCGACGACCGAATCGCGCGCGTCGGCGCCCATGATCGTCGAACCCGTGATGTGGTTGTTCGGCGCGAACTCGTCGTTGAACACGACGTCCGTGCCGCCGAGCACCTTCGCGGCCGTCGCATACACTTCGCGCGTATGCGCGGCGCCGCGCTTCACGTAGTCGTCGATCGCATACGTGATCTCGGGGCGCGGAATGCCGATCGCGTCGGTGGCCGTCTTGCTCGGCACGATGCGGTTCTCGGGTTGCGGCAGGATTTCGTGGAAGCAGTCGAACTGCACGTAGCGCGCGGAGCGGTCGCGGATCTGCGCATCGAGCTCCTCCGGCTTCATCAGCTTGCCGGCCTTGAAGATCTTCTGCGTCTCCTGGTCGACGCGCGACAGGTTCGACAGGTGGATCTTCTTCGCGGCCTCGGTCGCGCGGAACGGACCGTCGCGGAAACCGATCAGCGACGTCATCTCCTGCGGGCCGCGGCCCGGCCACAGCTTTTCGTCCGCATAGAACGACACGCCGGTGCCCGGATGGTCCATCAGGTTGCGGCCGACCATGTCGGAGCTGTTCGCGACGCCGTTCGGGAAATCGCGGTTCGCCGACATCAGCAGGATCTTCGGCGTCTCGATGCCGTTCGCGGCGAGCACGAAGTACTTGCCTTCGACGCGATGATCGGCGCCGGTCTTGTCCTTGTAGATCGCCGCGGCGATACGCTTGTCCGGCCCGGTCTCGAGCTTGTACACCACCGCGTTCTCGATCAGCTTGGCGCCGGCGCGCTCGGCCTTCTCGACGTGCACGATCCCGTTGTACATCGCGCCGATCGGACAGATCGGCATGCAATTGTTGTTCCCGCAACAGGTCGGCCGGCCGTCGTACGGGCGGCTGTTGCGCGCGACGGGCTCGGTCACCACGTGGAACTTCGGATCGTAGTTGTTGAGCGCGGTCTTGATCGTCTGCTCGTTGAACGACAGCGGCAGCGGCGGCATCGGGTACGGCTGCTTGCGCGGCGAGTACAGGTCTTCCTCGGGGCCCGGGCCCCACACGCCGAGCTCTTCCTCGGCGCGCTGATAGTACGGTTCGAGATCGTCGTACTGGATCGGCCAGTCGCGGCCGACGCCGTACACGCTCTTCATCTTGAAGTCGTTCGGAATGAAGCGCCACGCGGACGCGGCCCAGTGCCACGTCGTGCCGCCCACCGCGCGAATGTACTGCGAGTTGAACTTGTGCTCGCCCTTCAGGATCAGGTAGTCGTTCGGCGGCCCGTATTCGGGATGCGGCGCCCACGGGCTCGACGGGTACGGCGCCATGAAGTCCGTCTTGTCGGGCTGGTTGCGGAAGCGCTCGACGATTTCCCAGCGCGGCATGCGCGGGCCGGCTTCCAGCAGGATCACCGCCTTGCCGGCCATCGCGAGCTGGTGTGCGACGATCGCGCCCGCGACACCCGATCCGACGACGACGACGTCGGCCTTTTGCGTATCGGTATCGGCCATCAGGCTTGCCTCTCGATCGGTTTTTCGGCCCAGAAGCCGGGTTTGTTGGGGCAATACGAACGGATCACGAGCGTATCGGACACGACGCTGAACATCAGCGCCTCTTCGTACGTGATCACGACGTTGTCGACGATGCCGAGATACCACGCCTCGAGAATCTTCAGCGCGAGCGCTTCCTGATCGGGATTCAGCGAGCCGGACGACAGCGCGCCGGCGAGTTGCGGGAGGCTGTCCGCGGTCTTGAACGAGCCCTTCTGCAGTGCCTGCAGGAAGCGCTCGCCGACCACGCGGCTCAGTCCTTTCTTGCCGGTCAGCGCCTCGGATAGCGTCATGAACGTATCGAGCGGCGCCGTGCCGGGATCATCGGCCAGGGCCCGCAACGCCAGCGAACCCGTGAGGCCCGCCGCCGTCAGCGCCAGTGCGCCCTGCAGCCATTGACGCCGCGTGATGCCCGATGCGGCTGCGTCGTCGCGACGCGAATGGGGAGTGTTGTCGTTGTGCATGTTTCCTTCTCTCGAACACCGGATTCGGGAAAACCACGCTTGATATTTCGCAAACGTTAGCGCGGACCTGAAATGTACGCGCTCAGGCCGGATCGAACAATCTTTTTATAGTCCATGAAATGTTCCGCGATCCGCGACAATCGAAATTCGCCGCATTTTTGTATCGCCGAAGCGACAACGCGGTGTCCGGATCGTCGATGACGCACGTCGGCGACGCGAAGCATGCCGCGTTCCACGGTCATGACCGTCGGTTAGAATCGCGTGCAATCAAACAGAAAGCTTCCCTCCGAGGGCAATCGAGCGATGAAGCAACACGACAATCACAACAAACACGACAAAGCGAACCGCACGCATCGCACCGCACGGCTGCTGTCGCGCGCCGGCGCCGGCATTGCGCTGGCGGCGGCCGTGGCGCTGTCGCTGCACGCGGGCGCCGCACGCACCGTCAGCGTGTCGCCGCAAGGCACGGTGACCGAAGTGCGTCAAGCCGTCGTCAAATTCGACGAGCCGATGGTCGCATTCGGTTCGGCATCCGCGCCGAATCCCGCGCGCATGACCTGTACCGATGCCGCGGCGGCACGCGGTCAGGGCCGCTGGCTCGACGAAAAGACGTGGGTTTACGATTTCGAGAACGATCTGCCGCCCGGCGTGCGCTGCTCGCTCGCGCTCAACGACACGCTGCGCTCGGTCGCCGGCAATGCGCTCGCCGGCCCGCGCCGTTTCACGTTTCAAACGGGCGGCCCGTTCCCGGTGACCGTGCGCCCCGGCGCGCGCGAGATCGAAGAGCGGCAGGTGTTCGTGCTGAAGCTGAACGGGCCGGCCGAGCCGCGCTCGGCGCTCGCGAACATCTGGTGCGAAGCGGCCGGCATCGGCAACCGGATCCCGGTCACCGCCGCCGACGACGCGACGCGCACCGCGCTGCTCGATCACTTCGGGCTGAAGAAGGACGCCGCGCGCGTGCTGACGCTGTCGTGCGCGCAGGCGCTGCCGGCCGGCGCGAAGATGCAGCTGGTGTACGGCAAGGGCGTCGCGAGCCCGAGCGGCATCGCGAACGACACCGAGCGGCGCTTCGACTTCACGGTGCGCGCGCCGTTCGCTGCAAGCTTCTCGTGCGAACGCGAGAACGCGAAGGCACCGTGCACGCCGCTGCGCCCGCTCACGCTGTCGTTCAACGCACCGATCTCGCGCAAGAACGCGGAAGCGATCAAGCTGCGCGGTCCTGACGGTTCGCTTTCGCCGACCTTCGCGGCCGACGACCGCAGCGACGAAACGACGACCGTCACGTTCCGTCCGCCGCTGCCCGCCGACGCCGCGCTGACGATCGAGCTGCCGTCCGGCCTGCGCGACGTGACGGACCGCCCGCTCGCCAACGCCGACCTGTTCCCGCTGTCGACCCGCACCGCGCCGATGCCGCCGCTCGCGAAGTTCTCGTCGGGCACGTTCGGGATCGTCGAACGCTTTGCCGAACCCGATACGCCGGCGCTCGTGCCGGTCACGCTGCGCAACGTCGAAGCCGATCTGCACGTCGCGGGCCTGAACGCGGGCGGCGCCCAATTCTCGAACCTGAAGGTCGAGAACGACACTGCGATCCGCGAATGGATGCGCACGGTCGAGCGCTTCGACAACTGGTCGATGACCGCAGGCTCGATCGACGAGCAGATTCCCGGCCTGCTGACGCGCAAGGGCCAGCATCCGGTCTACGTGCCGCTCGAGGCCGGCCAGAAGATGCCGGCGCCGAAAGATCGCCGCATCGACGTTCGTTCGCTGTCGCTGCTGACCGGCGAGCCGGGCGCGCAGACGCTGGCGCTGCCGAAGGCGGACCCGAAGACGCTGCGCCCGTTCGAGGTCGTCGGCGTGCCGATCGAGAAGCCCGGCTTCTACGTGCTCGAACTCGCGTCGCCGGCGCTCGGCCGCTCGCTGCTCGCGAAGCCGTCGAGCATGTACGTGCGCACCGCGGTGCTCGTCACGAACCTCGGCGTGCACCTGAAGCAAGGCCGCGAAAACAACCTCGTGTGGGTCACGACGCTCGACAAGGGCAAGCCGGTGCCGAACGCGCAGATCCGCGTGTCCGACTGCAACGGCGACGAGATCGCGGCCGGCAAGACCGACGCGCAGGGGCTGCTGAAGATCGACGGACCGTTCGAGCCGAAGCGCAAATGCAGCTGGCCGCAGCGCTTCGACGACTACTTCGTGTCGGCGCGCGTCGACGATCCGAAGACCGGCCCGGACATGGCGTTCGTCAGCTCGAGCTGGAACCGCGGCATCGAAGCGTGGCGCTTCAACGTGCCGACCGACACCGACAGCGCGCCGACCGTGCGCGCACATACGGTGTTCGACCGCACGCTGCTACGTGCGGGCGAAACCGTGTCGATGAAGCACTTCGTGCGCACCGAGACGCTGCAGAGCCTCGCGTTCCCGTCGCAATATCCGACGCGCGCGACGATCCGCCATCTCGGCACGGGCCAAACGTACAAGCTGCCGCTCACGTGGGCCGCCGACCATAGCGCGGACACGCAGTTCACGCTGCCGCCCGCCGCGAAGCTCGGCGAGTACAGCGTCGAGCTCGAAGGCGGCCCGGACGATGCGCCGACGGCCAGCTACTACAGCGGCAGCTTCCGCGTCGAAGCGTTCCGGCTGCCGGTGCTGAAGGGGTCGATCGGCGTGCGCGACGCGCAGAAGAGCCCGCTCGTCGCCGCGAAGGAAGCGCCGCTCGCGGTGCAGATCGACTACGTGTCGGGCGGCGGTGCATCGAACCTGCCGGTGCAGGTGTCGGCGCTGATGAAGTGGGCATCGCCGCCGTTCGCCGATCGCTTCGAGGATTTCAGTTTCGCGCCGTATCGCGCCGACGCGAACGACGGCATGGCTGACGACGACGCGCAGGACAGTGACACCGGCTCGTCCGCCGGCAGCGATCCGGACGCGACGAAACTGATCGCCGACAAGCTGCCGCTGACGCTCGACCGCAACGGCGCCGGCTCGGTCACGCTGAAGGGCCTGCCCGCCGTCGATGCGCCGAAGCGCCTCGCGCTCGAAGCGACGTTCGCGGACCCGAACGGCGAAGTGCAGACGATCCGCGGCGACACGATCCTGTGGCCTGCGGCGGTCGTCGCCGGCATCAAGGCCGGCCGCTGGGTGTCGGTCGGCCAGCGCGTGCCGGTGCAGGCGCTCGCGGTCGACCTGCAGGGCAAGCCGCGCGCGTCGGTGCCGATCGAGATCAAGGGCGTCGCGCACGTGACGACGTCGTCGCGCAAGCGGATGGTCGGCGGCTTCTACGCGTACGACAACAAGAGCGACACGCGCGATCTCGGCGTGCTGTGCTCGGGCAAGACCGACGACAAGGGCCGCATGGCGTGCGACGCGACGCTCGAGCAGGCCGGCAACATTCAGCTCATCGCGGTCGCAAAGGACGGCGACGGCCGCACGTCGAACGCGTCGACGTCGATCTGGGTCACGCGCGAAGACGAGCTCTGGTTCGGCGGCGACAACACCGACCGCATCGACGTGATTCCCGAGAAAACCGCGTACGAGCCGGGCGACACGGCGCGCTTCCAGGTGCGCATGCCGTTCCGCTACGCGACCGCGCTCGTCGCGGTGGAACGCGGCGGCGTGATGGAGACGCACGTCGTCGAACTGAACGGCAAGAACCCGACCGTCGACCTGAAGGTCGGCGAAAGCTGGGGGCCGAACGTATACGTGTCGGTGCTCGCGCTGCGCGGCCGGATCCGCGAAGTGCCGTGGTACTCGTTCTTCACGTGGGGCTGGAAGGCGCCGGTCGAATGGGCGCGCGCGTTCTGGCGCGAAGGCCGTCACTACGAAGCGCCGACCGCGTTCGTCGATCTGTCGAAGCCCGCGTTCCGCTACGGACTCGGCGAGATCAAGGTCGGCACGGGCGTCCATCGGCTCGGCGTGACCGTGACCACGGACGCGACGCGCTACACGGTGCGCAGCAACGCGCGGGCGCACGTGAAGGTCACGCTGCCGAACGGTCAGCCCGCGCCGGCCGGCACGCAGATCGCGATCGCGGCCGTCGACGAGGCGCTGCTCGAATTGATGCCGAACGACAGCTGGGACCTGCTCGACGCGATGCTGCGCCGGCGCGCGTACGGCGTCGAGACGGCCACCGCGCAGATGGAAATCGTCGGCCGCCGCCACTTCGGCCGCAAGGCGGTGCCCGCGGGCGGCGGCGGCGGCAGCGCGCCGACGCGCGAGCTGTTCGACACGCTGCTGCTGTGGAATCCGCGCGTGACGCTCGATGCGAACGGCAGCGCGACCGTCGACGTGCCGCTGAACGACGCGCTCACGCGCTTCAGGATCGTCGCGATCGCGGCGGTCGGCCCCGACCGCTTCGGCACCGGCAGCACGTCGATCCGCAGCACGCAGGACCTGCAGCTGATCTCGGGCCTGCCGCCGCTCGTACGCGAAGGCGACGCGTTCCGCGCGCAGGTCACGTTGCGCAACACGACCGAGCGCGCGATGCAGGTCGTCGTCACGCCGCACGTCACGGGCATCGACGTCGCGCCGCAAACCGTGTCGCTCGCAGCGAACGCCGCCGCCGAAGTCGCATGGACGATCACCGTGCCCGAGCAGTCGCTCGATGCGGCCGGCGCGCTGAACTGGCGGATCGAAGCGGCCGAGCAAGGCGGCAAGCGCGCGTCCGATGCACTGGCCGTCGCGCAGAAGGTCGTGCCCGCGCTGCCGGTGACCGTGCAGCAGGCGACGCTCGCGCAGGTCGACGGCACGCTGACGGTGCCCGTCGCCGCGCCGGCCGGCGCGGCGAACAACGCGCAGGGCACGCCGCGCGGCGGCATCGCCGTGTCGCTGCAGTCGAAGCTCGCGGACGGGCTGCCCGGCGTGCGCCGCTGGTTCGAACGCTATCCGTACCGCTGCCTCGAGCAGCAGACGTCGCGGGCGATCGGGCTGCGCGATCCCGCGCAATGGCAGGCGCTGATCGCGCGCATGCCCGTCTACCTCGACAGCGACGGGCTCGCGAGCTACTTCCCGCCGTCGTCCGACGAGTCGCATGCGGGCAGCCCGACGCTGTCGTCGTACCTGCTCGTGGTCGCCGACGAGGCGAGCCGGCTCGATCCGCGCTTCGCGCTGCCGGAAGACCTGCGCACGCAGCTCGAAGCCGGGCTCGCGCGCTTCGTCGACGGCCGTATCGAGCGCAACGCGTGGGCGCCGCGCCAGGACCGCGACCTGCGCAAGCTCGCCGCGATCGAAGCGCTGTCGCGCTACGGCGCCGCACAGGGCCGCATGCTCGGATCGATCGAGATCGCGCCGAACCAGTGGCCGACGTCGGCGGTGATCGACTATCACGCGATCCTCACGCGCGTGAAGGACATTCCGCAGCGCGACGAGAAACGCGCGCAGGTCGAGCAGATCCTGCGTGCGCGCCTCACGTACCAGGGCACGCAGCTGGTGTTCTCGACCGCGCGCGACGACGATCTGTGGTGGCTGATGACGAGCAACGAGACCAATGCCGCACGGCTCGCGCTCGAATTCGCCGGCGATCCGGCATGGAAGGACGAGATGCCGCGCGTGACGGCGGGCCTGCTCGCGCTGCAACGCCAGGGCGCATGGCAAACCACCACGTCGAACGCGCTCGGCCTGCTGGCCGTCGAGCGCTTCTCGCGCACGTACGAGAGCGCGCCGGTCGCCGGCACGACGAAGATCGCGCTCGGCGGCGTCGAGCGGACGATTTCGTGGTCGCAGCCGGCGGCAGCGGCCGAAGCGCCGCCGGCGTCGGCCGCATCGGCAACGCCCGCGACGCGCGCCGCCGCCGCGCGCAGCGTGATGCTGCCGTGGCCGCGCGCGTCGCAGGCGCCGGCCACGCTGTCCGTCACGCAGGACGGCACCGGCCGGCCGTGGGCGACCGTCGAAAGCCTCGCGGCCGTGCCGCTGCGCGCACCGTTCGCGGCCGGCTACCGGATCACGAAGACCGTCACGCCGGTGTCGCCGGCCGTCAGCGGCGTGCTCACGCGCGGCGACGTCGTGCGCGTGCATCTCGACATCGACGCGCAGAGCGACATGACGTGGGTCGTCGTCAACGATCCGGTGCCGGCCGGCGCGACGATCCTCGGCTCGGGCCTCGGCCGCGATTCCGAAGTCGCGACGCAGGGCGAGAAGGCGCCGGACGGCACGTGGCCCACGTTCGTCGAACGCGACTTCGACGGCTATCGCGCGTACTACGACTACGTGCCGAAGGGCAAATTCTCGATCGAGTACACGGTGCGGCTGAACAACGTCGGCACGTTCGGGCTGCCGCCGACGCGCGTCGAAGCGCTGTATGCGCCGTCGGTCTACGGACTGTGGCCGAACCCGCCGATGACCGTGAAGCCGGCCGATGCGGGCAAGTCGTGAACGCGCGATGATCGCCGTCACGTTGCGGCGGCCGGCGCGTTTCGCCGGCCGCCTGTTCGTCGCCGTCGTACTCGCCGCGCCGGCGGTCGCGCACGCGCTGCCGAGCTACGACGACGTGCGCGGCCACTGGCGCAGTTCGGACTGGGTGCTGCTCGCGCGCGACGGCACGCCGCTGCAGCGCACGCGCGTCGATCTCACCGAGCGGCGCGGCGACTGGGTGTCGCTCGCGGACGTGTCGCCGGCATTGCGCGAGGCAATCGTCGTGTCGGAAGACAAGCGCTTCTACGAGCACAGCGGCGTCGACTGGCGCGGCATCGCGGGCGCCGCGTGGGGCAACCTGTGGAACGCGCGCACGCGCGGCGCATCGACCGTGACGATGCAGCTCGCCGGGCTGCTCGGCGATTCGCCGCGCCGCTCGGGACAGCGCTCGCTGCCGCAGAAGGCCACGCAGGCGATGAACGCACTGCTGCTCGAACGCGGCTGGCGCAAGGATCAGATTCTCGAGGCCTACCTGAATCTCGTGCCGTTCCGCGGCGAGACGGTCGGCCTCGCCGCGCTGTCGCAGGTGCTGTTCGGCAAGGCGCCGTCGGGGCTCGACGCGCGCGAAGCGGCGATCGCGGCCGCGCTCGTGCGGGCGCCCAATGCCGCGCCCGCGAAGGTCGCCGACCGCGCGTGCCGGATCCTGCGCGACATGCACGCGGAGCATGCGTGCGCGTCGCTCGACGGCTACGTGCAGCTCATTACCGCGCGGCCGGCCGGCG
>NZ_CABVPR010000037.1 GCF_902499135.1 Burkholderia dolosa | reverse complement strand
CACTCTTTCCCTACACGACGCTCTTCCGATCTCCCGCGCGCGGCCGGCCGACGCTCGTCGCGATCGGCGCGTCGGCGGGCGGGCCGACCGCGCTCACCGCGCTGCTGCGCGCGCTGCCGGCCGATTTCCCGGCCGCGATCGTGATCGTGCAGCATGTCGATCAGGCGTTCGCGGCCGGGATGGCCGACTGGCTCGACGGCTACACGCGGCTGCCGGTGCGCGTCGCGCGGCAGGGCAGCGTGCCGCGCGCGGGCGAAGTGCTGCTCGCGGCGTCCAACGATCATCTGTGGGTGTCGCCGCGCGGCGTGCTCGGCTATACGCGGCATCCGGCCGACACGCCGTACCGGCCGTCGATCGACGTGTTCTTCCACAGCGTCGCCGACGGCTGGCAGGGCGACGCGCTCGGCGTGCTGCTGACCGGCATGGGGCGCGACGGTGCGCTCGGGCTGAAGGCGATGCGCGCGAAGGGCTGCTACACGATCGCGCAGGACGAGGCGACCAGCGCCGTGTACGGAATGCCGAAGGCGGCCGCGGCGATCGGTGCGGCGTCCGCGATCCTGCCGCTCGAGCGGATCGCGCCGCAGCTGATCGCGCGCGTGACGCGTGCGTCGGCGGATTGAGCGTGTATCGCGGCCGCGCGCTCGGGGGGCGGCAGGGCGGCAGAGCGCCAGGCGGCGAGGCGGCAAGGCGGCAAGGCGGCCAGGCGGCAAGGCGGCAAGGCGGCGAGGCAGTAGAGCGACAAGGTAGTAGAGCGGTAAGGCGGTAGAGCGGTAGGGCGATAAGGCGGTAGGGCGATAAGGCGATAAGGCGACAAGCGGCGCGTTGCGTGCGGCGCGAGCGCTCGCGTACAATGGCCGCCTTGCGGAGATGGCATGCCTCCCTGCGGTCGATCGCCGCGCGTTACGCGGCGCGCTTCGGCCCTCAACCGCCGGTTCGCCCGGCTGATGATGCCTGCGCATTCCTGGGTGTCAGGAGGTCGCAGGCCGTCCATGCGGTGTTCTGCCGCCCAGGTTCGATGTTCAGCCGAATCTGGAAATCATGTTCTTCACGACTTCTGCCGATCTTCTCGCGACCGCGCGCTACGTGTGCCGCTGGCTCGCACTGTCGGCCGTGCTCGGCGCGCTCGCCGGCACGGCTTCCGCGCTGTTTCTGATCGCGCTCGACCACGCGACCGGCATGCGCGTCGCGCACCCGTGGCTGCTGTGGCTGCTGCCGGCGGCCGGCTTTGCGACCGGGTGGGTCTACCATCGCTTCGGCCAGTCGGTCGCGCGCGGCAACAACCTGCTGATCGACGAGATTCACGATCCGAAGGCGCTCGTGCCGAAGCGGATGGCGCCACTCGTGCTCGTCGCGACCGTCGTCACGCATCTGTTCGGCGGCTCGGCCGGACGGGAAGGCACCGCGGTGCAGATGGGCGGCGCGCTCGCCGATCGCGTCACGCATCTGTTCCGTCTCGATCGCGAGCATCGGCGCGTGCTGCTGATGGGCGGCATCGCGGCCGGCTTTTCGTCGGTGTTCGGTACGCCGCTCGCGGGCGCCGTGTTCGGGCTCGAGGTGCTCGCGATCGGCCGCCTGCGCTACGACGCGCTGCTGACCTGTGTCGCGTCCGCAATCGTCGCGGACGCCATGTGCCGCGCGTGGGGCGTGCATCACACCGTTTACGCGATTCCGTTCGTGCCGGCCGTGTCGGCCGCGCGGCTCGCCGCGACGATCGCCGCGGGCGTCGCGTTCGGTGTCGTCGGACGGCTGTTCGCGCACGCGACGCATGCGCTGACCGCATGGTTCCGGCGCGTGGTGCGCGTTGCGCCGCTGCAGCCGGTGCTCGGCGGCGCGCTCGTCGCCGTGGCGGCCACGGTGCTCGACGTGCCGCAGTATCTCGGCCTCGGCATTCCGACGATCGAGGCCGCGTTTCGCGGGCCGCTGCCGGTCTACGACTTCGCCGGCAAGTTCGCGTTTACGGTGGTCACGCTCGCGTCGGGGTTCAAGGGCGGCGAAGTGACGCCGCTGTTCTACATCGGCGCGACGCTCGGCAATGCGCTCGCCCACGTGCTCGCGCTGCCGGTGCCGGTGCTCGCCGGGCTTGGCTTCGTCGCGGTGTTCGCGGGCGCGGCGAACACGCCGATCGCATCGACGATCATGGCGATCGAGCTGTTCGGCGCGGATATCGGCGTGTACGCGATCGTCGCGTGCGTGGTCGCGTATCTGTTTTCCGGACATGCGGGGATTTACCGCGCGCAGCGCGTCGCGGTCGGCAAACGCGCGCGGGGCGAAGCCGATTGATGGGGCATCGTCGACGTGCCGGTTGCGTTTGCCGGTCGCGAGTCGCTAACCGCGAGTCGCGAGTCGCAAGTCGCAAGTCGCAAGTCGCCGACCGCCGACCGCCGATCGCCGATCGCCAACGTCAACGTCAACGTCAACGTCAACGTCAACCGTCGTCGCCCGTCGCCGGCCGCCTCCCGTTCGAATCGGCGCGACGACCTCCGCTGCGGTCATGCGTGACGTTCGTCCGGCGTCGATCGCGTGAGCGCCGCGCGGCGCGTCAGATGATCGACCATCTTCTGCGCGGCCGGCTGCAGGAAATCGAAGTTCTTGAAGCACACGACGAAGCGGCGCTCCGCCCACGCATCGACGAGCGGAATCACCTTGACGCCGAACACGGCCTGATAGGTCGCCGCGACTTCGACGGGCACGACGCTGATCCCGAGGCCGGCCGCAACCACGCGAAACGCGGCGTCGAAGCTCGACACGATCACGCGGTACGACAGCGCGCCGCCCGCATTCGCCGCCGCGCGCTGCAGCATCGTATGCACGGCGGTGGCCGGCGGCAGACCGACGTGCTCGTATGCGAGCGTCTGGTCGAAGCTCAGCTGCGTCATGCGGGCGAGCGGATGATCGGGGTGCACGGCGAGCGCCAGCCGGTCGCGCCGGTACGGCCGATGCTGCAGGCCCTGCAGATCGACGTTGTCCCAGCACACGCCGACGCTCGCGACGCCTTCGCGCAGCTGGCGCACGAGATCGCTGGAAAGCCGCTCCTCGACGTCGACGCGAATGTTCACGTTCTCCGCTTCGCTCATGAATGCCGCGATGTCGTCGAGCAGCGCTTCGGCGATCGCCGAGGCCGACGCGCATATGCTCACGCGGCCGCGCAGTCCGCCGCCGAACGCGGCGATGTCGCTGCCGATGCGCTCGAGCGTGAACAGCACGCTGCGCGCATGCTCGAGCAGCGCGAGCCCTGCGCCGGTCGGCTCGACGCCACGTCGTGAACGCGCGAGCAGCGGCACGCCGAGATCCGTCTCGAGCTGCGCGATGCGCTTGCTGATCGCCGACGGTTCGATATGCGCTTCGTCGCCGGCGCGCGCGATGTTGCGGTGCTCGCATACCGACACGAACAGGCGCAGCGTCTTCAGGTCGATGTCGCGCACGGCGGTCTCCTTCGGGGCGGGTTTTCAGATGGGGAACGCGCGTGCGTCGCCGCGACGATCGCCGCCCGGCGCGTTCGCGCTGCCCATGCATACGTCGGACCGCGCGGTGCCGTGCACGGCCGGTTCCGGCGGCCGCGACGCACTTCCGAGACATTCCGGTTCGGAACGATCGACGTTCCGGATCGCCGCTTTACTGCGATTCAGGAACGCCTAAAGTTATCACGACGCCGGCGCCCCGATGACCGGCGAAAACACGGAGACGACGATGCCCTTGTTCCCCTCCGACGTCGCGATTCGCGAAGTCGGCCTGCGCGACGGCTTGCAGAGCATCCGCCGCATTCTTCCGACGGAACGCAAGATCGAATGGATTCGCGACGCGTACGCAGCCGGTCTGCGCGAAATCGAAGTCGGATCGTTCGTACCGGCGCGCCTGCTGCCGCAGCTTGCGGATACGGCCGAGCTCGTCGCGTTCGCGAAGACGCTGCCCGGGCTGTCGGTGTCGGTGCTCGTGCCGAACCTGAAGGGCGCCGATGCCGCGCTGCATGCGCAAGCCGATCTGCTGCTCGTGCCGCTGTCGGCGAGCCGCGCGCACAGCATCGCGAACCTGCGCAAGACGCCCGACGAAGTCGTCGCGGACGTCGCGCGCATTCGCGCCGCGCGAGACGCATCCGGCGCGAAGACGCTGATCGAAGGCGGCATCGGCACCGCGTTCGGCTGCACGATCCAGGGCCGCGTCGCGCCGGACGACGTGCTGCGCTACATGCAGGCGCTGCTCGATGCGGGCGCGGATCGCGTGAGCATCGCGGACACGGTCGGCTATGCGGGCCCGCGCGCGGTCGGCGAGCTGTTCGCGCGCGCCCGCGAACTGGCCGGCGAACGCCTGTGGTGCGGTCATTTCCACGACACGCGCGGCCTGGCGCTCGCGAACGTCTATGCGGCGCTCGAAACCGGCGTCGCGCGCTTCGACGCGTCGCTCGGCGGCATCGGCGGCTGCCCGCACGCACCGGGCGCGAGCGGCAACGCGGCGACCGAAGACCTCGCGTTCATGCTCGCCGGCATGCGCATCGCGACCGGCGCCGACGTGCCGGCGCTGCTCGCGCTGCGCGCGAAGCTCGCGCGCTGGCTCGACGGCGAAACGCTGCATGGCGCGCTCGCGCGCGCCGGGCTGCCCGCAACATCCGCATGCGACGCGGCCGGCGTCGCATGCGCCACCTGAGGTCGCCGACCATGACCGTCAACGCAAGACTTCCGCTCGACGGCGTGCGCGTCGTCGAATTCACGCACATGGTGATGGGGCCGACGTGCGGGATGATCCTCGCCGACCTCGGCGCCGAAGTGATCAAGGTCGAGCCGCCCGGCGGCGACCGCACGCGCAAGCTGCCGGGGCTCGGCATCGGCTTCTTCCGCTCGTTCAACCGCAACAAGAAGAGCGTGGTCATCGACATCGCGACGCCGCAGGGCAGGGACACCGCGACCGAGCTGATCGGCACCTGCGACGTGATGATCGAGAACTTCCGGCCCGGCCTGATGAAGTCGTTCGGGCTCGACTACGACACGCTGTCCGCGCGTTATCCGGCGCTCGTGTACGTATCGCACAAGGGCTTTCTGCCGGGCCCGTACGAGAAGCGTCTCGCGCTCGACGAGGTCGTCCAGATGATGGGCGGGCTGTCGTACATGACGGGCCCGGTCGGCCGGCCGTTGCGTGCGGGAACGTCGGTCAACGACATCATGGGCGGGATGTTCGGCGCGATCGGCGTGCTCGCGGCGCTGCGCGAGCGCGACGTCACCGGGCGCGGCCAGGAAGTGCAGAGCGCGCTGTTCGAAAACTGCGTGTTCCTGTCCGCGCAGCACATGCAGCAGTACGCGATGACGCGCGAGGCGCCGCCGCCGATGCCCGCGCGCGTATCCGCGTGGAGCGTGTACGACGTGTTCACGCTGGCGGACGGCGAGCAGCTGTTCATCGGCGCGGTCAGCGACAAGCAGTTCGTCACGCTGTGCGACGTGCTCGAACGTCCGGACATCGCCGCGAACCCGCGCTTCGCGACCAACGCGATGCGGGTCGACGTGCGGCCCGAGCTGCTCGCGTGTCTTGGCGCGGTGCTGAAAGACCGTCGCGCGGACGAGCTCGCGCCGAAGCTGGAAGCGGCCGGCATTCCTTATGCGCCGATCGTGCGGCCCGAGCAGCTGCTCGACGATCCGCATCTGCGCGCCAGCGGCGGCCTCGCGCCGATGCAGGCCGACGACGGCAGCATGACCGACGTGGTGCTGCTGCCGATCACGCTCGGCGGCCGCCGCCCCGGCGTGCGGCACGCGCTCGCGCGGATCGGCGAGCATACGCACGAGGTGCTCGGACGCCTGCGGAACAAGGCGGTCGCATGAGCGGCGCGGCGATCGGCATGCCGGCACGCGCGGGCGTGCGCGCGGTCGTCGCGCGAACGAAGCATGCCGCGCAGATGCGGCGCATGCCCGGCGCGGCCTGCGTCGGGCCGACGTAGCGACGGCGCGAGACGCCCGCCGCATCGCGCGACCGTGCGCGTGCGCGACGGCGGATCGGCGGCGCCCCGCACGGCGCGGCGCCGCCGCAGAACACGATATCTACAAGGAGACGAAGGACATGCAGCAGACCGTCACCGCGGGCGGCCCTCCGCTCGCCACGCCGAACGTACGCGTCGGCATTCAGCCCGGCGCCGACATATCCGCGCGCATGGATCGCCTGCCGGTCACGCGGCATCTGTGGATGCTCGTGTTCCTGATCTCGCTCGGCGGCTTCTTCGAAATCTACGATCTGATCTTCACCGGCTATATCGCGCCGGGCATCGCGAAAAGCGGGCTGCTCGCGACGACCACGCATGCGTTCTTCGGCTTCACCGGGATCGCGGGCTTCATCGCGGCCACGTTCGCGGGGCTGTTCGTCGGCACCTTCTGCCTCGGCTGGCTGCCCGACCGCTTCGGCCGCCGCGCGGTGTTCACGATATCGCTGCTGTGGTATTCGGCCGGCTCCGCGATCATGGCGTTTCAGACCACGCCGGAAATGCTGATCCTGTGGCGCTTCGTCACGGGCATCGGCGTCGGCGTCGAGATCATCACGATCGACAGCTATGTGACCGAAATCGTCCCGCAGCACATGCGCGGCCGCGCGATGGCGTTCAACCAGACGGTGATGTTCGCCGCGGCGCCGGTCGCCGCGATCCTGTCGTACTGGCTCGTGCCGACGACCGTATTCGGGCTCGACGGCTGGCGCATCGTCGTGCTCGCCGGGTCCGCCGGCGCGGTGCTGGTGTGGTTCATCCGGCGCGCGGTGCCGGAAAGCCCGCGCTGGCTCGCGTCGCACGGGCATCCCGCGCAGGCCGACGCGATCGTGCGCGACATCGAAGCGATCGTCGCGCGGCAGGCGGGCGCGCCGTTGCGGGCGCCGCTGCCGATCGTCGAGCAGCCGCGGCATCGGCGCGCGTCGTTCGCGGAGCTGCTGCAGCCGCCGTATCGGTCGCGCTTCGTGCTGCTCGTCGTGTTCAATCTGTGTCAGGCGATCGGCTACTACGGCTTCGCGAACTGGGTGCCGACGCTGCTGATCGGGCAGGGCATCACCGTGACGAAGAGCCTGCTGTATTCGTTCGTCATCGCGTTCGCGCTGCCGGTCGGGCCGCTGCTCGCGATGCTGTATGCGGACCGCGTTCAGCGCAAATGGCTGATCGTCGGCGGCGCGCTGGTGGTGATCGCGGCCGGCATCGCGTTCGCGTACGCGCGCTCGGTCGGGCTGCTGATCGCGCTCGGCGTGCTGATCAGTCTCGCCGGCCAGACGATCTCCGTGTGCTACCACGCGTATCAGGCCGAACTGTTTCCGACCGCGATCCGCTGCCGCGCGAACGGGCTCGTCTATTCGGCAAGCCGTATCGGCGCGATGATGTCGGGCTTCATCATCGCCGCGCTGCTGCGGGATTTCGGCGTGGTCGGCGTGTTCGCCGGGATTACCGGATGCATGCTGGTGGTCGTGCTGTCGATCGGGATTTTCGGGCCGCGCACGAACGGCAAGCGGCTCGAGGAGCTGTGTCGCTGAAAGCGCGTGCGTACGGCAGGCGCATGTATGCCGCGAGCGGCAAGGGGCGCGCGGCAAGCGGCCAGCGGCGAGCGGCAAGGGGCGAGCAGCGAGCAGCGAGCGGCGAGCGGCGAGCAGCAAGGGGCGAGCAGCGAGCAACAAGCAGCAAGCAGCAAGCAGCAAGCAGCAAGCAGCAAGCAGCAAGCAGCAAGCGGCGCAGCGCGCGACAGCCACAGCCAGCCGCGAATGAAAAAAAGGCCGTGCGGTGCGCACGGCCCGAGTTCAACGGGGGCGATCGGCGTTTCGACAGCGGGCGGCGTGAGTTGCGACGCCGCCGCGCCGCGCCGTCGCAAGAAGCGGCTGCGTAGCCGCTTCTTCGCTCACGCCTCCGCAGGCTCGCCGAGCGGCCCCGCATCGCCGCCGACCGTACGCCGCGGCGGATCGGCCAGCCCCTTCGCGAGCTCCAGCGCCTGCCGCTCGAACAGCCGGCGGTAGATGCCGCCGTCGATGCGGATCAGCTCGTCGTGACTGCCCTCCTCGATCACGCGGCCGCGATCGAGCACGAGCAGCCGGTCGAGCGCGCGCACCGTCGACAGCCGGTGTGCGACGACCAGCGTCGTGCGGCCGATCATCAGCCGCTCCATCGCCTGCTGGATCAGCACTTCGCTTTCGCTGTCGAGGCTCGACGTCGCTTCGTCGAGGATCAGGATCGGCGCGTCGGCGAGGAACGCGCGCGCGATCGCGACACGCTGACGCTCGCCGCCGGACAGCTTGATCCCGCGTTCGCCGACGAGCGTGTCGTAGCCGTCCGGCAGCGCGGCGATGAAGTCGTGCGCGCTCGCGAGCCGCGCGGCGCGCTCGATGTCGGCGCGGCTCGCGTCGGGGCGCGCATACGCGATGTTCTCCGCGAGCGTGCGGTGGAACAGCACCGGTTCCTGCTGGACGATCGCGATCTGGCTGCGCAGCGAGTCCTGCCGTACGTGCGCGATGTCCTGCCCGTCGATCGTGATGCGGCCGCCCGACACGTCGTACAGGCGCTGGATCAGCTTGATGAACGTCGTCTTGCCCGATCCCGAATGGCCGACGAGGCCCACGCGCTCGCCGGGCGCGATCCGCATCGAGAAGTCGTCGTACAGCGGCACCGGATGGTTGCCGTAGCGGAACGTCACGTGCTCGAAGCGGATGTCGCCGTCGGTGATCCGGATCGCGGGCGCGTTCGGGCGATCGTCGATCCCGAGCGGCTGCCGCTCG
The DNA here is from genome assembly GCF_902499135.1 of Burkholderia dolosa. GTDB lineage: Bacteria > Pseudomonadota > Gammaproteobacteria > Burkholderiales > Burkholderiaceae > Burkholderia > Burkholderia dolosa. The sequence goes on along the minus strand of NZ_CABVPR010000037.1, from coordinate 51,662 downwards.
AGCGCGACGAGTTCTTCCATGTCGTTGACCGAGCGCTGCAGGTTGCGGATGTGCATCCCGACGTCGCGCAGATAGCCCTGCAGCATGAAGAACATCGTCAGCGCGAACGCGATGTCGCCGACGCTCGCCTCGTCGCGCGCCCACAGCCGCAGCGCGACGCCGATCATCGCGGCCTGCATCGCGACGAGCATCGCGCCTTGCAGCCCGCCGTTGAACGTGCCGCGCACCCACGTGCGGCGCGTGCGCTGCCGCCACTTCGCGATCACGCGTGCGAGCCGCGCTTCTTCGCGCGCTTCCGCGCCGAACGCCTTGACGACGGCGTTGCAGCTCACCGCGTCCGCGAGCGCGCCGCCCATGCGCGTGTCCCACAGGTTGCCGAGCCGCGCGGCCGGCGCGACGATGCCGAGCGACACCGCGACCGTCACCGACACGTACAGCAGCGAGCCCGCGCCGACGACGAGCCCCATCACGGGCCAGTGCGTGCCGAGCAGCACGGTCGCGCCGACGAGCATCGTGACCGACGGCAGCAGCGCGATCAGCACGGTGTCGTTCAGCAGGTCGAGCGCCCAGATGCCGCGCGTGATCTTGCGCACGGTCGAGCCCGCGAAGCTGTTCGCGTGCCAGTCGGTCGAGAAGCGCTGCACGCGGTGAAACGACGCGGCGGCGATCTCGCTCATCATCTTCAGCGTCAGCGTGATGATGTTCAGGTAGACGCCCTGGCGCAGCAGCGTCGCGCCGATGCCGAGCGCCGCGAGCGCGCTGAACGCGGCGAGCGCCGCATGCCACGCCGCGGCGCGGTCGGTGAGGCCGGTCGACAGCGCGTCGACGAGGCGGCCGGCGAACAGCGGCGTGAGCACGTCGGCGAGCGCCGCGAGCAGCGCGAGGATCGCGACCGCTGCAATGCGCACCGGCTGCCGGCGCCAGTAACGGAACGTGAAGCCGAAGACGGCCTGGAAAGCGTGGCCGCCCAGATGGGTGGTTTTTCTGGTCATGTATCGTTGCCCGGCGCATCGCGCGACGGGACTTTCCGGTTCGGAGAACGTCGAAAACGCAACAGCCGGAGCCGCGCGCATGACGCGGGCGAATGAAACGGGCTGTCGGGAAAACGCGCTGGCGGGCTCGTTAATGAAGCACTGCTCGGGAGCCGGCGCGGGCGACGGGCTGGATCAGCCGCGTCGCGAGACCACGTTCGGGAAGGCTGCTGGCATTCGGAACATCTGCACCTCCCTGAAGTGAACGTTGAAAGGACGTCGAAAAAAGACGTGCAGCGATTCTATCAGCAGTGCTCGCGCGGCCGCAACGTCGGACGAATGCCGCGTTGCCGCGTCGATACGGTTAGTATTCAGGGTTTTGGCCCTTCTTTCGCGGGCGTCGCGCGCCGCGCCCGCGCCCAGCCGACATCGGCCCGCAGCTTCACTTCGATACATTCCCGAGGAAACGATGAGCGACGTTCAGCAAGGCATTCTGGCTCCGATCGACACGGCGGCCCGATACCTCACTTTCACGATGTCGAACGACGGCAGCGTGCCGGCTGCGCTCGCCGCGCTGCGCGGGATCGTCGACGGACGCGATACGGTGGTCGGATTCGGACGTGCGCTGGCCGCGTACGTCGGCCGTCCGGTGCCGGGGCTCGTCGACTATCCGGCGTTCGCGGTGAACGACCGCACGCTGCCGATCACGCCGGCCGACGTGTGGGTGTGGCTGCGCGGCGACGATCGCGGCGAAATCGTGCTGCGCGCGCGGGCGATCGAGCGTGCGCTCGCGCCGGCGTTCGTGCTGCAGGACGTCGTCGACGGGTTCCGCTATTCGAACGACCGCGATCTGTCCGGCTACGAGGACGGCACCGAGAATCCGACCGGCGACGACGCGCTGGCCGCCGCGATCGTCGCGGGGCAGGGCGCGGGGCTCGACGGGTCGAGCTTCGTCGCAGTCCAGCAGTGGGTGCACGATTTCGACCGGATGGAGCGCATCGCGTCGGCCGACATGGACGACATCATCGGCCGACGCCGCTCGGACAACGAGGAGCTCGACGATGCACCCGCGTTCTCGCACGTGAAGCGCACCGCACAGGAGAGCTTCGAGCCCGACGCGTTCATGCTGCGCCGCTCGTCGCCGTGGGCCGATGCGCGCCGCGCGGGGCTGTACTTCGTCGCGTTCGGCCGGTCGTTCCGCGCGTTCGACGTGCAGATGCGCCGGATGAGCGGCGCGGACGACGGAATCGTCGACGGACTGTTCCGCTTCACGCAGCCGCTGACCGGCGCGTATTTCTGGTGCCCGCCGATGAAGGCGGGCAGGCTCGATCTGTCCGCGCTCGGGCTGTAAGCAGCGCGCAGCCGAACGCGTCGCGAGACGCGTGCCGGCATCGACGAACGGGCGGGTCGCGCGGCGTGCGCGGCCCGCCCGTCGTGCGTTTCGGCGCTCGAATCGTCGACGCGGTGCCGGTGCCGACGCCGCGCGCGTCAGTTCAGCGTCGTTTCGATCCGCGTGCCGCGCTTGATGAACAGCGTGACCGGCGTCTTCTCGCAGATCTCCGCCGCGCGCCGGCGCTGCGTGTCGTCGAGCGGGCCGTCCAGCGTCACGACGCGGCGCACGTATTGCTGCCCTTCGCGATCGGCATGCAGCTCGGTACGCACGCCGATACGCACGGCCGGCCACTGCTTGCGCTGCATGTACATACGCAGCGTCGCGGCCGTGCACTGCGCGAGACCGGCGAGCACGAATTCGTACGGGGCGGGCCCGAGGTTCCCGCCGCCTTCGCGCGGCGCTTCGTCGCCGGTCAGCGCGTGCGTGCCGGCCTGCAACTGGACGACGTAATCGGGCGCGTCGGCTTCGAGCGTGGCGGTAGCGTGGATCAGCGACATGGGAGGGCTCCGGTAAGCGGGACAGGAACGCGCGGCAGCGTAGCCGCGCGGCTGGCGCCAGCATACCGTGCCGCACGCGGCCGCACGCGCACGCGTGCGCCGGCCGTCATCCGTGGCCCGCGCTGCTGCGCACCAGCGCGGCGATGCGCTTGCGCACCCACCGATGCGCGCGATCGGCATCGCGGGACTCGTGCCAGTACGCGAGCAGCGGAAACGGCTTCAGCTGCAACGGCAGCGGCTGCACGGCGATCGGCAGCAGCGCGGTCATGCGCAGCGCGTAGGTGCGCGGCAGCGTGACGAGCAGATCGCCGGCCGCCGCGATCTGGCACGCGGCGAAGTAGTGCTGGCACACGAGCTGGATATGGCGCAGGCGGCCATCGTTGCCGAGCAGCACGTCGAGCGACTGCGGCTCGCCGAGCGACGACACCGCGATATGCCGCGCGGCGAGATAGTCGGCGCGCCGCAGCGGTTCGCACGCGAGCGGATGATCGCGCCGCATCGCGACGACGAGCGCGTCGTCGAGCAGACGCTCGGTCGCGATCCGCGCGCCGGTCTGCACGCGGCGATCGATCGCGAGATCGAGATTGCCCGATGCGAGCTCGCGCTCGATGTCGCGCACCGCGACGCGGCGGCTCACGAGCCGCACGCCGGGCGCTTCGGCCGCGAGCGCAGCGACGATGCGCGGCAGCGCGATCGACTCGAGCACGTCGCGGATGCCGACCGCGACGTCGAGCTCGAGCGTCGCGGGATCGAATGCGGCCGGGTCGCGCGCGGTGCGCTGCAGACCTTTCAGATGCAGCTGCACGTCCGCGATGATCGAACGCGTGCGCTCGGTCGGTACGACGCGGTTGCCCTGGCGGACGAACAGCGGATCGTCGAAATGTGCGCGCAGCCGGTTCAGCGCGTGCGTGACGGCCGGCTGCGTCAGATGCAGCTGGCGGGCAGCCGCGCCGATGCCGCCGTGCACGTAGATCGCGTCGAGCACGCGGAACAGGTTCAGATCGAGGCGGTGGTCGGCAGGCACGGGACGGGCGGCGGCGGCGTGGTCGGGGACGACCGATTCTAAGGGATGCGCACGCGAAGCAACCGCGTGGTTCGTTCGCGCCGCTTGTGGTCCTTTTACTCCGTTTACCGCTTGCACCGCTCGTACCGCACGCACCGCACGCACCGCACCGCACCGCACGCACCGCACCGCACGCACCGCACCGCACCGCACCGCACCGCACCGCACCGCACCGCACCGCACCGCACCGCACCGCACCGCACCGCACCGCGCAAACGTACGCGTCTCGACGCGCACGGCGAATGCGCGCCGGCCGCGCTGCGCGATTCTGCATCGGCATACCGCGGGCGCCCGGCAGTCTGTAGTAATCCGCCATGATGCTGTCCGCGTCGGCCATTTCGCGCCGGCCGCGGGGGCGTTCGGCTAAGATGCCGACGCTTCATATTTCAAGATGGCCGTCCTGTCGCACGCGATCAAAAATCCAACTACAAGCCGGACAGTTCGACGGTATTAGAAGAAGTCGAAACGAGAGTCGGGGGCTTGGCCAGTGAATGCAGCACAGCAGCGGTGGGTCGTGATCTATCTGAGTACGGGGTTTTCGCTGGCCCAGGCCGCGCGTGTCGGCGAGGCCTTCAATCTGGCGAACCGCCTGCATGCGCTCGGCGCGGATTACCAGCTGAAATACGTATCCGAGCGCGGCGGGCTCGTGCAGTCGTCGTCGGGCGTGCAGATCGCCGCCGATCCGCTGGACGACGATCACGGCCGCTGCGCATACGCGTTTCTCCATCTTCACGGCGAGCGCGTGACGGTGAGCTGGAACGACGCATTGCGGCGGCGTCTCGCGGACGTTCGCCGGCATGCGCGCTGGATCGTCGATGCGGCCGACCTGCCGGCGCTGGCCGCAGCGCAGCCGCCTGCGCACCGGCCGCCGAATGGCGCGCCGCACGACGCTGCGGCGACGCTCGAGCGGCCGCCGCGCGAGACCGACGTGTTCGCCGCCGTCCTCGACATGTTCCGCGCCGATTTCGGCGACGGCGCCGCGCAGGAAATCGCGTCGAACATGCTGCGGCCGATCGAGCAGCGCTACGTGCAGTCGATGTGGGCGTTTCGCGAACTGAGCGCGAGCCCGTCGATCCGGATGTCCGCGCAGTGGCTGCGCGCGCGCAGCGTGAACCGCGTGTCGATCGCGGAAGCCGCGCGCGCCGCCGCGATGAGCGAGCGCAATTTCCTGCGGCGCTTCAAGAAGGAGATCGGCGTGACGCCGACCGAGTTCGTGCAGCACGTGCGGCTCGAACGCGCATGCCACATGCTCGTCCACACGATGCTGCCGGCCGACAAGGTCGCGCGCCGCACCGGATTCGGCAGCGGCGAGCGTCTCGCGAAGCTGTTTCGACAGCGCATGCTGATGTCGCCGACCGAGTTCCGCATCGCCGAACGCGAGCGGATGCTGACCGATGCGGGTGCGTCGCCGCACGCGGATGCCGGGTCCGCGAACGGCGCGGCCGGCCGCGAACGCCCGCTGCGCGGCGGCGCGCGGGCCGACGCACGAGAGGCCGCGGCGCGGATCACCGTAAAATCGCCGTATCGCGATCTCGACCCCCGGCTTTCATGTCCTTCCTGCCCACCACCGCCACCGCCCCCTTCTGCCCGTCGGAAGTAAAGGGCAGCATCACGATCGACGCGCGCGCATCGCGCTGGCTGAAGCTCAAGCGCTTCTTCGGCCCCGGGCTGCTCGTCGCGATCGGCTACATGGATCCCGGCAACTGGGCGACCGACATCCAGGCCGGCTCGCAGTTCGGCTACGCGCTGCTGTGGGTCGTCGCGTTCTCGAGCGTCGCCGCGATCTTTCTGCAGATGCTCGCTGCGCGGCTCGGCCTCGTCGCCGGCAAGGATCTCGCGCAGGCGAGCTACGAGCGCTACGGCCGCTTCGGGCGCATCGTGCAGTGGGTGACCGCGGAAGTGTCGATCATCGCGTGCGACATCGCGGAGGTGCTCGGCTGCGCGCTCGCGTTCAAGCTGCTGCTCGGCGTGCCGCTCGCGTGGGGCATCGTGCTGACCGCGCTCGACACGCTGATCGTCCTCGGCCTGCAGGGCAAGGGCTTTCGGCAGATCGAGGCGATCGTGCTCGGGCTGATCGCGACGATGGCGTTCTGCTTCGTCGCACAGGTCGCGATCACGCCGCCGAACTGGCATGCGGTCGCGGCCGGGCTCGTGCCCGGCGATCCGGGGCACGACCGCAAGGACGCGATCGTGCTCGCGCTCGGCATCGTCGGCGCGACGATCATGCCGCACAACCTGTATCTGCATTCGTCGGTCGTGCAGACGCGGCACGTCGTCGGCGGCACGCGCGGCGTGATCCGCGACACGCTCGCGCTCGTGCGCGTCGACACCTGCGTGTCGCTGTTCGTCGCGATGCTCGTCAACGCGGCGATCCTGATCGTCGCGGGCGCCGCGTTTCATGCGACCGGCAAGACCGACGTCGCCGACATCGAACAGGCGTACCGGCTGATCGTGCCGATCGCCGGCGGCGCGGCCGCGCTGCTGTTCGGCATCGCGCTGCTCGCGTCGGGGCAAAGTTCGACGCTGACCGGCACGATCGCCGGCCAGGTGATCATGGACGGCTTCCTGCACACGAAGATTCCGTGCTACCAGCGCCGGCTGATCACGCGCGGGCTCGCGCTCGCGCCGGCGCTGATCGGCGTGCTGTGGCTCGGCGACAACTCGGTCGGGCAGCTGCTGGTATGGAGCCAGGTGCTGCTGAGCCTGCAGCTGCCGTTCGCGATGTGGCCGCTGATCCGCTCGGTCAGCGATCGCCGGACGATGGGCGAGCATACGATCGGCCGCGCAATGCAGGCCGTCGCGTGGGTGCTGTTCGTCGTGATCACCGGCACGAACCTGCTGCTGATCACCGGCGTCGCGGGCTGATACAGCCTGTCACACGCTGACACAGACGCGGCTCGCGCATGCGCTAAACTGCCGCCTTCCCTGGCCGTTCGAAGTCGATGATGTGGAGTGAAATCAGCAACATAGGCGATGCCGCGCTGACGCTGCCGATCGCGCTCACGTGCGCGGCATGGCTCGCGCTGTCGAACTGGACGCTGGCCGTGCGCTGGGTCGCGCTGCTCGCGGCCGGCATGATCGTGGTCGGCGCGACGAAGATCCTCTATGCGGGCTGCGGCGTCGAGATCCCGCAATTCGATTTCCGCGTGATCAGCGGCCACACGATGCTGTCGACGTCCGTATGGACGGTCGCGCTGTCGATGCTGTGGCAGGCGTTCCGGCCCGGCAAGGCGCCGGGCGTCGCGGCCGGGCTCGCGATCGGCGCGACGACGGCCGTCGCGCGCGTGTTCGATCATTCGCACACGGTGCCGGAAGTCGTCGCCGGCTGGCTGCTCGGTGCGGCCGTCGCGCTGGTGTTCCTGCACGCTTACGATCGCGCGCAAAAGCGCGCGTTCTCGCCGCGCGTCGCGGCCGTCTGCCTGCTGCTCGTGTCCGGCATCGCGTACGGGCATCGCGCGCCGTTCCAGCAGATGATCGACGCGCATTCTCCTCAGCTCTGCGCGTTCATGCGCGGGTCGCCGGGCGACCGGTTCTGAGCCGTTGGTTCGCTGCGTTCCGGCATGCGGAGGCCCCCGCGTGCCGCGCGGCCGGCCGCCATATTGCCCGTCGATTCGTTCTCCGTCCGCTCTTGCCGAAGCGCTGCCGCGGCCCGGCGCCGCTCGGCAACGACGCACCGCCGGTCATGAACTGCGCGTATGACCGGCCATCACGAATATTCATTTCATTGCCGGGCCGCATTCGCGTACGCTGGCCGTCGTTCGGTGCCGGCCGCGCATGCTGCGGGCGAGACCGCACCGCCGTCTCGATATACTCGCGAGACCGCGGGCGAGTCGACCGACGTACGCGCGGCCACGACCGTCGCGGCGCCGAGCCGCGACGACGATTCACGACAGGAGCAGCTCAGATGACAGTCGTTTCTCCGCGCCTCGCGGGCAAGTGCGCGTACATCACCGGTGCGGCCGGCGGCCTCGGCCGCGCGATCGCGCGGCGGATGGTCGAGCAGGGCGCGCGCGTATTCGTCACCGACATCGCCGATTCCGCGGTGCTCGACGCGTTTGCGCAGGAACTCAATGCCGGCCAAGCGGCGCCGGTCGCGTTCGCGGCGACGCAGGACGTGCGCGACGCGGCGCGCTGGCAGACGCTGCTCGCGCAGGCGAACGAAGCGATGGGCGGGCTGTCGGTGCTCGTCAACAACGCGGGCGTCGGATCGATCGGCGCGCCCGAACAGATCGACCTCGACGAATGGCGGCGCGTGATGGCGATCAACGTCGAGAGCATCGTGCTCGGCTGCAAGCATGCGCTGCCGTATCTGAGCGCGAGCCGTCCCGCGTCGATCATCAATATCTCGTCGGTGGCGGCCTTCAAGGTCGAGCCGGATTTCACCGCATACAACGCGTCGAAGGCGGCCGTCGCGTCGCTGACGAAGTCGGTCGCGATCGATTGCGCGCGTCGCGAACTCGACGTGCGCTGCAACTCGATTCATCCGGCGTTCATCCGCACGGGCATCGTCGAGCCGCTGTTCCGCACGCTCGGCGAGCGCGACGCGACGCGCAAGCTCGCGCGCGGCATTCCGCTGCGCCGGCTCGGCGAGCCGGACGACGTCGCGCATGCGGCCGTCTATCTGGCGTCCGACGAAAGCCGCTTCGTGACCGCTGCCGAACTCGTGATCGACGGCGGGATGTGCGCGGTCTGACGCACATTTCGCCGATTCCGTCGCCTATCTCCGGAGGAGCCCATCGTGTCGACACTCGTCAATCGCCAACTGCTGCTGAAAACGCGTCCGGAAGGCCGCGTCGGCCGCGAACACTTCTCGCTCGTCGAGACGCCGGTGCCCGCGCTCGCGGATGGCGACGTGCTCGTTCGCGTGCTGTATCTGTCGATGGACCCGACCAACCGCGTATGGATGAGCGACGTGCCGCAGTACCTGCCGCCGGTCGCGATCGGCGACGTGATGCGCGCGCTCGGCATCGGCCGCGTGGTCGCGTCGCGGCATGCGGGTTTCGCGGAAGGCGATCTCGTGCAGGGGCTCGTCGGCTGGCAGGACTATGCGCGCGTGCCGGCCGAGCAGGCCGCGCAGCTCGTGAAGCTGCCCGCGCAGTCGGGCTTGCCGTTGCCGACGTTGCTCGGCGCATGCGGGATGAGCGGCCTGACCGCGTACTACGGGCTCACGGAGATCGCGCCGGTGCAGCCGGGCGAGACGCTGGTGGTATCGGCGGCGGCCGGCTCGGTCGGCTCGATCGCCGGGCAGATCGGCAAGATCCACGGTGCGCGCGTGGTCGGCATCGCGGGCGGCGCGGACAAGTGCCGCTACCTGACCGACACGCTCGGGTTCGACGCGGCCGTCGACTACAAGGCCGACGATTTTCGTGAGCAGCTGAAGGCCGCGACGCCGGACGGCGTGCACGTGAACTTCGAGAACGTCGGCGGCGACGTGATGCGCGCGGTGCTGTCGCGAATGGTGATCGGCGGACGCATCGCGCTGTGCGGCGTGATCTCGAACTACAACAGCGGCCGCGCGGCCGACGACGTCGGCGTGCTGATCTCGAAACGGCTGACGATGCGCGGCTTTCTGATCCTCGATTACCGCAAGAGCCGCGAAGCGGTGCAGACGCTCGCCGGCTGGCTGCGCGACGGTCGGCTGAAGGCGGAGGAGACGGTGGCCGACGGTCTCGAGAACGCGCCGGACGTGCTGAACCGCCTGTTCGACGGCGACCATCGCGGCAAGCTCGTGCTGCGCGTCGATCCGGCTGCGTGAACGGTGCGGCGTGCGCGCCGCGCGGTGAACGTCCGCGCGGCACCGCATCCCGCGTGCGAGCTCATTCCGACTGCTCGGAACGCGCGTAGATGTCCCAGCTCGCCATGAACAGCGCGGCGACGAGCGGCCCGATCACGAAGCCGTTGATGCCGAACAGCGCCATCCCGCCGAGCGTCGAGATCAGCACGACCCAGTCGGGCATCTTCGTGTCCTTGCCGACGAGAATCGGCCGCAGCAGGTTGTCGACGAGGCCGATCACGCCGACGCAGAACGCAACGAGGATCACGCACTTCCAGATCGCGCCGGTCGCGAGGAAGTAGAGCGCGGCCGGCACCCAGACGAGGCTCGCGCCGATTGCCGGCAGCAGCGACAGGAATGCCATCAGCGCGCCCCACAGCACGACGCCCTGAATGCCGAGAATCCAGAAGATCAGCCCGCCGAGGATGCCCTGCACGAGCGCGACCGCGATGTTGCCTTTGACGGTCGCACGTACGACCGTCGTGAATTTCGCGAGCAGCAGGTTCTTGTGCTCTTCGTCGAGCGGCAGCGCGCGGCGCACGCGGCGGCCGATCTCGCCGCCGTCGCGCAGCAGGAAGAACACCATGTAGAGCATCACGCCGAAGCTGACGATGAACTGGAACGTGTTCTGCCCGATGCTCAGCGCCTGCGCGGCCGCGAACTGGCTGATCTGCGCGGCGCCTTCGGTCAGCTTCTTCTGGATGCCGGGGATGTTGGTCAGCCCGTATTTCGCGAGCAGATGCTGGATCGACGTCGGCAGCGCGTGAATGATGTCCTGGAAATACTTCGAATAGTTCGGCTGCGCGTCCTTCAGCTCCTGATACACGTACGCGATTTCCTGCACGAGCGTCGCGGTGACGAACACGAGCGGCAGGATCACGATCAGCACGATCAGCGTCAACGTCAGCAGCGCGGCGACGTTGCGCCGCTTGCCGAAGCGCGCCGCGAACCAGCGCTGCACCGGCTGGAACAGGATCGCGAGAATCGTCCCCCAGAACACGGCCCCGGAGAACGGCGCGAGAATCCAGCACAGCCCGACGGTGACCGCAAACAGCAGGAAATAAAAGAATTTTTCGTGATCGTGTCCGCTATCCATGAGTGGCGTTCGCGCAGATTGGTGCTTGGTTTGATCGAATCTCGTTGCCTCGCGCGCGATCCGCTCGCGAACGTCGGGTTCGCGGCAAAGCGCGCGGCGGGGCGGCCCGAACGGGAGTATGCCCGCAAAGGTGCCGCGATCATAGCCGCTGCGCGCCGCGCATGCGAAAACGCCGCGGGCGGAGCCGCGGCGCTGCGGGACGGACGTCGGACGCGGCGCGTGCGCCGCGCCGGAACGTCAGATGTTGAGCTTGGTGACCTTGGTGCCGTTGACCGACAGGTCGCCCATCAGGCCGGCGTTGGTCAGCACCAGCACCTGCACCGGCGCGCTCGCCGTGTTCGTGTCGACCGCGCCGTTCGCGCCGACCTTCACGACGGCGACCGACGCATCGGCGCCGGCCGACCAGCCGTCGGAGCGGCGGAACTGGTCGAGCGCTTCCTGCGTCATGAACAGGAACACGACCGCCTTCGATTGCGCGCCGGCCTGCAGGCCGACCGACAGCGACGACGTGTTGTAGTAGCCGACGGTGCTGCCGCCGACACGCAGTGCGCCGTTGCCGGACTGCGCGCCGACGATGAAGCCGGCCTGCAGCACGTTCGGGAACACGAGCACGCCGCGCGCCTTCGACACGAGGTCGCGCGAGCCCGGCACGGTCGAATAGAGGCGCGACAGCGTCGCGTTCACGCTCGCGTCGATCGACTGGCGCTTGGACGCGCTCGCTGCCGCGTTATCGGGTTTGTTCGGCGTGGTCGTGCAGCCGGCGAGGGCGAGGCTGCCGAGCATCACGGCGGCGGCGGCTTTCATCGCGAGGGATTTCTGCATGGCGGTTCTCCTTCGTTCTCTGATTGAGGATGGACGGGGCGCGGGGCGGACAGCGGTGCGGCCGCCCCGTTCAACGGCGGGCAAGCAGCAGCCCTGCGGCGAACGCGAGGCCGGCGACGACGCCCGCGGTCTGCCACGGGTTGTCGTGCACGACTTGCGCGACGCGTTCGGCCGAGTCGCGCAGCCGTGCGGCGGCGTTGCCGGATGCGTAGTCGAGCGTGCTGCGCGCTTCGTCGAGCCGCGCCTGCACGCGCTTGCGCAGCGCCGCGATATCGCCGTCGCCGTCGTTTTTCAGCAGAGCTTCGAGTTCGTCGACGAGCCCGCGCAGATCGTCGGTCACGTCTTCATGCAGATCGCGCGCGGCCGAGCGCGTCGTGCGGCCCACGCGGCGTCCGGTGCGACGGATATCGGACAGCCCGCGATCCAGCTTGTGTTCGATCGAGTCGGTGAGCGCCATGGTGTTTATCCTCCTTCGATTCCAGGCAAATTGAAGATGACAAGGCTCCCTGCAACTGATGTGATTCCAATGACCCCACTGAGTTTCGGGACAAATTTTCAATTCGTCGGCCGGGTCGCCGGCATCCGTTGTTGCGCGGTGACGCGCGGCGGTTGAAAAAAATTTCGCGACGAAACCGTGCCGCGTCGCAGGCAGTTGCACGAAGTGAAGGTCCCGCCAATATGGCGTCGCCCCTGCGAGTCGGTAAATAGTGCCGTTGCAGGTTTCACGTTGATGCAAATGCACTAGGCGGCGTTCGACGATGGAGCAGCGTTCGTGCCCGATACGTGCACGACATGCGGCTGGCGGCGTGCGCGGCGGCGTCCCCGCATCGCGATGCGTGTGTTGCGGCCGCGCTCCGTCCGCTTGCAATCCGGCGCGCAGCCGCTTCCTGCGTGCCGGCAGCGGAACGCGCGCTCCGGCCGGTGCGCGCGTCGAAAGCGGCGGCCCACGCGGCCGTTTTCGCGCACGGGCGATCGATAATCGACGGCTCGCGACGCGGTGAACCGAAAGCGGCAGTGCGTAATACGCCGACTATGGCGCCGGCGTTTTGTAATCGCGCATGGGTCGGCGTCCGTGCAGGTGCCGACATCGGCATCGCGTCCTGGCGGCAACACGTCGGGAAGCGGCCGTAACGATCGTTCGACCCTTGGCCGGATGGCCGACGATGCAGTCAGACGGCGTTTCGGCTGCTACGCTTGCATCGTCGTCAAACCGCGGGCGGACGGAATCGAACGCACCGCGCCTCCAGGAGATCTTCATGTCGTACATGCTGTTGATTGTCGAGCCGGCCGGCCAGCGCGCCGAACGCACGCTCGAGGAAGGGCAGGCGCTCTATGCGCGAATGGTCGAATTCGCGGACACGCTGAAGGCGCGCGGCGTGCTGCGCGGCGTCGAATCGCTCGAGCGCTCGGATCGCGCGACGCGCGTGCAGGTGCGCGACGGCCAGACGCGGCTGATCGACGGGCCGTTCGCCGAGGCGAAGGAAATGGTCGGCGGCTTCTTCATCGTCGACGTCGACACGCGCGAGGACGCGATCCGGCTCGCGCTCGAGTGTCCGGCCGCGCAATGGTGCACGGTCGAAGTTCGGGCGGTCGCCCCGTGCTATCAGTGAATGCCGCGATGTCGCGCCCGTTCACGCCGCTAGCGTGAACGACTTCTAGGTATTTACCCTGATTCGTCGCGCGGCGCGTCGATCCGGCCGCGTTTCGCCCGTCGTCAGGACAAGGCGTCGAAAACGGCGCCGTCTTCTTCTACCGACGACAAGGAGAGCGCGATGCGATTCATGATCATGATTCGGGCGAACGCCGTCAGCGAATCCGACGCATTGCCGGACGACCGGTTGGTCGACGCGATGACGACCTATCACGAGGAACTGGCGAAGGCAGGCGTGCTGCTCGACGCGAACGGCCTGCGGCCGAGCTCGCACGGCTGGCGCGTGCGCTATACGGGCGGCAAGGGGCGCGTCGTCGACGGCCCGTTCGCCGAGACGAAGGAGCTGATCGCCGGCTACACGCTGATCCAGGTGCGCTCGCGCGACGAGGCGCTCGAATGGACGCGCCGGTTCCCCGCACCGTTCGGCGCCGGGATGGACTGCGAGATCGAAGTGCGCCCGCTGTTCGAGCTCGACGATCTGACGCCGAGCGATGCGGTCGAGCGGTTCCGCGAACTCGAGATCGGCCGTCGCGCGGTCTGAAGCCACCAGGAGAAAGCGATGCACAAGATGGTCTTCATCAATCTGCCGGTGGCGGACCTGCCGCGCGCGAAGGCGTTCTATCACGACGGGCTCGGCTTCGACGTCGTCGCGGCGTATACGAACGAGCAGGCGGCCTGCATCCGGATCGGCGACACGATCTTCGCGATGCTGCTCGTGCGGCCGTTCTTCCAGACCTTCACCGGCAAGACGATCGTCGAACCCGCGACGCATGTGCAGATGCTGCCGTGCCTGTCGTGCGACAGCCGCGCGGAGGTCGACGACGTCGTCGCGAAGGCGCGGGCGGCCGGCGGCGCGGTCGTGCGCGAGCCGCAGACGTATCCGGGCATGTACGGCCACAGTTTCGCGGATCCGGACGGCCACGAATGGGAGTTGATATTCGTCGAGCAGGACGCGACCGCGCAGGGGCACGCGTCGTGACGCGCGAGGCGACCCATCGTGCGATCGAAGCGGTCTGGCGAATCGAGGCGCCGAAGATCATCGCGCGCGCGGCCCGCGTGGTGCGCGACGTCGGCGTGGCGGAAGAGCTCGCGCAGGACACGCTCGTCGCCGCGCTCGAGCACTGGCCGGTGGACGGCGTGCCCGACAACCCGGCCGCGTGGCTGATGACGGCCGTGAAGCGTCGCGCGCTCGACCGGGTCCGGCAGGAATCGCTGCATGCGGCGAAGCGCGACCAGCTCGGCCACGAAATGGATGCGCTCGACGCGCACGTCGTACCCGACATCGCGGACGCGCTGGCCGACGCGCGCGACGACGACATCGGCGACGACCTGCTGCGGCTGATCTTCACGTCGTGCCACCCGGTGCTGTCGACCGACGCGCGCGTCGCGCTGACGCTGCGGCTGCTCGGCGGGCTGACGACAGGCGAGATCGCGCGCGCGTTCCTCACGCCGGAGCCGACGATCGCGCAGCGGATCGTGCGCGCGAAGCGCACGCTCGCGGCCGCGCGTGTGCCGTTCGAAGTGCCGTCGGCGGACGCGCGACCCGCGCGGCTCGCGTCGGTGCTCGAAGTGATCTACCTGATCTTCAACGAAGGCTACGCGGCGACCGCCGGCGACGACTGGACGCGCCCCGCGCTGTGCGACGAGGCATTGCGGCTCGGCCGCGTGCTCGCGGGGCTCGCGCCGAACGAGAGCGAAGTGCTCGGGCTCGTCGCGCTGATGGAGCTGCAGGCATCGCGGATCCACGCGCGCACCGACGCGCAGGGCCGCCCGGTGCTGCTGCTCGACCAGGACCGCAGCCGCTGGGATCCGCTGCTGATCCGGCGCGGGCTCGCGGCGCTCGACCGCGCGACGAAGCTCGGCGGCGTGCGTGGCCCGTACGCGCTGCAGGCCGCGCTCGCCGCGTGCCATGCGCGTGCGCGGCACGCGTCGGAAACCGACTGGGCGCAGATCGTCGCGCTGTACGACGCGCTGGCCGAAGTCGCGCCGTCGCCGGTCGTCGAACTGAATCGCGCGGTGGCGGTCGGGATGGCGTTCGGGCCGGCCGCGGCGCTCGAACTCGTCGATGCGCTGCGCGACGATCCGGCGCTGGTCCGCTATCACTGGCTGCCGAGCGTGCGCGGCGACCTGCTCGCGAAGCTCGGCCGCACCGACGAAGCGAAGGCCGAATTCCGCCGCGCGGCGGAACTGACGCGCAACGAGCGCGAGCGCGAACTGCTGCTGCGGCGCGCGACGGACGCGTAGCCGATCGCCGCCGCCGGCTCGGCGCCTTGCGCGAAACGCGTCGCATTTCCACGCCGCCCGCGAGCGCGCCGCCGCACTATCGGCCGCATTGAAAAAGCCTATTGGGGGATGCGAACGCGAACGCCTAGATTAAAGAGCACGATACGTGCGCGCTCCGCGCCCGCATCGCTCCCCACATCCATCACCGGCCCGGCTTCGCACGCGGCCGCGCCGACTCGAACGGAGGCGCACATGGCTCAACTCAAGGGCAGCAACACCGAAGCGAACCTGAAGGCCGCATTCGCGGGCGAATCGCAGGCGAACCGGCGCTATCTGTATTTCGCATCGAAGGCCGACGTCGAAGGACAGAACGACGTCGCCGCGCTGTTCCGCTCGACCGCAGAAGGCGAGACCGGTCACGCGCACGGCCACCTCGAATATCTGGAAGCGGTCGGCGATCCGGCGACTGGTCTGCCGTTCGGCTCCTCGCGGCTGAATCTCGAATCGGCGATCGCCGGCGAGACGCACGAATACACCGACATGTATCCCGGCATGGCGAAGACGGCCCGCGAAGAAGGCTTCGACGAAATCGCGAACTGGTTCGAGACGCTCGCGAAGGCCGAGCGCAGTCACGCGAACCGCTATACGAAGGCGCTGGAAAGCCTCGTCGACTGACGGGCCGCCGCAGGCTGCACGGCCGCGGCCGCGCGTCGCGCAAGCGGCAACCGGCAACCGGCAACCGGCAGGCAAGCGGCAACCGGCAGGCAACCGGCAGGCAACCGGCAACCATTCGTCCCGATGCTGCCCGCTGCGCGGCGGGCGGCGCGTTCGCGCGCGCATGCGCGTCATGCTGGAGCGTCCCATGCCACACAAGGAAGGCAGCCTCGAAGCCCCGACCCGGCATCCGCTCGACTGGCAGTCGGACGGGTTCTACGACCAGTCGGCGATCGATGCGGAAATGACGCGCGTGTTCGACATCTGCGCGGGATGCCGACGCTGCGTGTCGCTGTGCGGCGCGTTTCCCGCGCTGTTCGATCTCGTCGACGACACGCCGAGCGGCGACGTCGCCGACGTGCCGAAAGCCGCGTTCGGCAAGGTCGTCGACCAGTGCTACCTGTGCGACCTCTGCTACATGACGAAATGCCCGTACGTGCCGCCGCACGCGTGGAACGTCGACTTCCCGCACCTGATGCTGCGCGGCAAGGCGGCGCGCTACAAGCGCGGCGAAGCGGCGTTGCGCGACAAGCTGCTGTCGAATACCGATGCGCTCGGCCGTCTCGCCGGCATTCCGGTGGTCACGCACGCCGTCAACGCGGTGAACCGCACGCCGCCCGCGCGTCACGCGCTCGAAGCGGCGCTCGGCGTCGATCGCCGCGCGTGGCTGCCGGAATTCGCACCGCGCAAGTTCCGGCGCGCCGCGCGGCCGTCGGACGGCCCGGCCGTGCGCGACGGCGAGCGCACGCCGGGCAAGGTCGCGATCTACGCGACCTGCTACGTGAACTTCAACGAGCCGGGCATCGGCCACGACCTGCTCGCGATCCTCGCGCACAACGACATTCGCTACGAGCTCGTCGCGCGCGAAGCGTGCTGCGGGATGCCGCTGCTCGAACAGGGCAATCTCGACGGCGTCGCCGCGAAGAAGGCCGCGAACATCGCGGTGCTCGAGCGTTATGCGCGCGACGGCTATGCGCTGATCGCCGCGATTCCGAGCTGCGTGCTGATGTACAAGAGCGAGCTGCCGCTGATGTTTCCGGACGACGAAGCGGTGCGCGCGGTCGCCGACGCGTTCTGGGATCCGTTCGAATACGTGATCGCGCGGCACCGCGACGGGCTGCTGAAGACCGATTTCAGGACGGGGCTCGGCACCGTGTCGTATCACGTGCCGTGTCATGCGCGCGTGCAGAACATCGGCCGCAAGACGGCCGACACGCTGTCGCTCGTGCCCGATACGCGCGTGAACGTCGTCGAGCGCTGCTCGGGCCACGCGGGCACGTTCGGCGTGAAGAAGGAGTTTCACGCGGACGCGATGCGTATCGGCACGCCGGTGTTCAACGCGATGGCGCAGCCGGAACCCGACTTCATCGCGTCGGACTGCGCGCTCGCCGGCCATCACATCGCGCAGGGCATCGACGAGAAAGGACTGCCGGGCGCGCCGCTCGCGCATCCGCTCACGCTGCTGCGCCGTGCATACGGCATCTGACGCGACCGACGAACGAGGCACCTCCGATGACGCTGACCCGAGACTCGCTGCTCACGCTCGAAGCGTACGCGAAGATCCGCAAGGCCGAACACGCGCGGCTCGTCGCGTACAAGCGCCGCCGCGCGGTCGCGCTCGGCAACCATCTGCGTTTCCTGTTCGAGGACGAGACGACGATCCGCTATCAGATCCAGGAGATGCTGCACATCGAGAAGATCTTCGACGAGGCGGGCATCGAAGGCGAGCTGGACGCGTATCTGCCGCTCGTGCCGGACGGCACGAACCTGAAGGCGACGATGCAGATCGAGTACGAGCACGAAGCCGAGCGGCGTGCGGCGCTCGCGCGGCTGATCGGCATCGAGGATCGCGTGTATCTGCAGGTCGACGGCCATCCGCCGGTGTTCGCGATCGCCGACGAGGATCTCGACCGCGACAACGCGGAGAAGACGTCGGCCGTCCACTTCGTGCGCTTCGAGCTGAGCGAGCCGATGCGCGCGGCGCTCAAGCGCGGCGCCGCGCTGTCGATCGGCTGCGATCATCCGGCGTACGCGCTGCCCGCGCAGCGGATCGACGCGGACGTCGCCGCGTCGCTGACCGGCGATTTGCGCTGAAGCAACCAGCGTGCGCGGGGCACTGCGCGAAGCGCTCGCCGCCGCCTGCGCGGTTGCATGACGGGCAACCGCGCACGTTCCGCGTCACGTCGCTTTCATTACCCGAAGAGAAACAATTAAAAGATTGTGCATCGAGATAATGCCACCGGCCGGTATTTGAACGATTTACCGATCCATAAATATCTTGTTACGAATTTCTGCCGAATTTACCGATTCACGGCTGCAATTCCGGAGATTGTTACCGTGCGGGGTCGGAACGCTCGGCGCGCCGCCAGCAGCGGGCTTCGCACGCTCCCCGGAGAGCCCCGCCGGACGGGGCTTTGCAGCGCCGCGCATAACGATCGCGTAAAAAAATTCAAGCGTAAATGGATTGCGCATTCCTGGCAGGTTGTTTCAGTACGTAACATTAAGTCATTGTCATATTGAGATAAACCCTAGCGATGGTATGCTTCGTGCACAAAAATTCCCACATTGGAGTGAGACCGTGATTTGTGCGCCATTGCCGGGAATTGAGGCACCGTGAAAGTGCGGTTCCGAGCCGGCATGCACGACAAACCGGATAAACCATAATGTGCAACCTGGCTGCCCCGCGATGCGACGCGTCGCGACGGCACCGCCAATCGCAGCCCCGGCCTGGCTGCGTGGAGAGATCTATGTTCTTCGATGAGCTTACCGATGAAGAGTGGTTTCGTCTTTCACCGCTGATCGCCGATGAACCCATCCGGCTGAACCGGCGAGGCCGTCCACGCGCCGAACCCCGCGTCGTTGCGAACGCGGTGCTCTGGATCCTCACGACCGGCGAAGCGTGGTCCAAGCTGCCCGGCCGCTATCCGTCCGGGCCGACGTGCCGCCGCCGCTATGAAGAGTGGCTCGCGAACGGCACGCTGCTGAAGATGATCGACGTGCTCACCCAGTTCAGCGGCCGCACGTTCGCCTATATTCCGCCGCCGCCGGAACCGGTCGCGCCCGCGCGCCGCGCGGAACCCGCGCCCGACAACGACCGTCTGCGAGGCGTGTTCTGGCAAAACCCCGAGTCGTGGCAATTGCCGGTTGCACACGCAAACGTTTGGGGTGCGCCGCGTGCGTCGCTGTCGTCCGTATCGCGCGACGACACCGACGAACTGCGCGACGAATCGCATGACGAAACCTGCCGCTCGTCGTTCGTGGTGCCCGGTACGCCGGCCGCGGCGATGCGTCATGCGCGGCCATCGGCGGCGAGCTTCGGGTCGGCGGAGCCGCAGGTCGACGAATATCGCGGCTATACGATCTACGGCATCGCGCGGCCGGTGCAGAACCTGATGTATCGCGCGTGGGCCGAGATCGTGCAGGACGATCGGCGCGTCGAGCGCTCGGGCCTGATCGGCCCGCGCTTCACCGATCCCGACGCGGCCGAGCAGTACGCGCTCGAATGGGCGCGCCAGTGGATCGATCGCCACGGCGCGAGCGATGCGCCCGCACGTGCGCCGCAAAGCGAAGTGCTCGCCGGGTTGTCGGCGCTCGCGCGTGCGGAGTCGGACATCAAGCGCTTCATCGCCGAGCGTCGCGCAGGTGCGCTGTCCGAGAGCCGCAACGATCCGGTTCAGGCCGATCGCCACGAGTACGCGTACCGCGTCGGCTGATCGTTTCGCCGCACGGCGCGCGGTCGCACGATGCGATGCCGGCGCCGCGCCGCGGTTCTTCGATGTGCTCGACGACGAGACGGGCGCACCGCCTTCGAAGCGGTGCGCCCGTCTCGCATTGGATCACATCACTGCCGGCCGTACGTATCGTCGAAGCGGACGATGTCGTCCTCGCCGAGATACGCGCCCGACTGCACCTCGATCAGCTCGAGCGGCATCTTGCCGGGGTTCTCGAGACGATGCGACACGCCGAGCGGGATGTACGTCGATTCGTTCTCGGACAGCAGGAACGTTTCGTCGCCGCGCGTGATGCGCGCGGTGCCGCGCACGACGATCCAGTGCTCCGCGCGGTGATGATGCATCTGCAGCGACAGCCGCGCGCCCGGCTTCACGACGATGCGCTTCACCTGAAAGCGCTCGCCCATGTCGACCGAGTCGTAGTGGCCCCACGGACGATGCACCTTGCGATGATCGGTCGCCTCGGCGCCGTGCTCGGCCTTGATGCGTCCGACGATCTTCTTCACGTCCTGCACGCACGACTTGTCCGCGACGAGCACCGCGTCGGGCGTCTCGACGACGACCAGGTTCTGCGTGCCGACGCACGCGACGAGCCGGCTTTCCGCATGCGCGAACGTCGATGCGGCGTTTTCGAACAGCACGTGGCCGCGGCCGACGTTCGCCGCATCGTCCTTCGGCAGGATCTGCCAGATCGCGTCCCACGAGCCGACGTCCGACCAGCCCGCATCGAGCGGCACGACGACGCTTTCGCACAGGTCGGGGCGGCTCGCGAGCGGCTCCATCACCGCGTAGTCGATCGAGTTCGACGGCGACGCGGCGAATGCGTCGCGATCGACGCGGAAGAAGTCGCCGTCGGCCTTGCCTTGCGCGACGGCGCGCTCGCACGCCGCGTGGATTTCCGGTTCGAGTTCGCGGATCGCGTTCAGCCACACCGACGCGCGCACGATGAAGATCCCGCTGTTCCACCAGTATTCGCCGGACGCGACGTATTGCTGCGCGAGTTCGAGATGCGGCTTCTCGACGAAGCGGTCGAGGCGGCGCACGTCGAGGTCGCCCGTGCCGGCATCGCCGAGCGGCGTGCCGACGCGGATGTAGCCGTAGCCGGTTTCCGCGCGCGTCGGCACGATGCCCATCGTCGCGATCCGGCCTTGCGCCGCGCAATGCACGCCGGCGGCGACGGCCGCATGAAAGCGCGGCAGGTCGGCGACCGCATGATCGGCCGGCATCACGGTCATCACCGCATCGCGGCCGTCGGCGGCGATCTTCATCGCGGCGAGCGTCAGCGCGGGCGCGGTGTCGCGGCCGAGCGGCTCGAGCATGATCGTCGCGCGCTTGCCGGTCACGCGCAGCTGCTCGGCGGTCGTGAAGCGGTGATCCTCGCCGCACACGATCAGTACGTCGTCGTTCACCGGCAGGCCGGCAGCGAGCCCGTCGAGACGCAGCGCGGTCGACTGCAGCAGCGAATGCTCGCCGAGCAGGCCGATCAGCTGTTTCGGATAGTGCTCGCGCGACATCGGCCACAGGCGCGTGCCGGAGCCGCCCGCGAGGATCACCGGCTGCACGGCGACGCGCGCACCGGCGGCGGTCGCGGCGGAAGAAGAAGGGCGCGTATCGGCTGCGACGGCCGGAGCATTCATGACACTCTCCTCGATTGAAGTCAGTGTTGCCGTTGTAGCACGAAGTAAATCGACAATAAAACCGGCCCGCTCGCCGGATATTCGCGAAATCGCCGTTCGTGAAAAATTGACGAGTTCGTATCGGATGCAAATAAAAAAATCAAAAATAATTCCGGGAATCGGCTGGATGCGGCCGCCGCACAAGGATTCCGGCAAATCGTAAAGCGTTCGAAAATGTCGCGCGCGACGATCGGACCGGGAAAACCTGCCGATTTGAATTGGCCGGATCGCGGCAATAATTTCCGATTATTTTTCGAAATACTTGTGCGCTTGAGAGGCGATTTTCTTGCCGGTTCAATAGCGTCATGCAACGTTTGAATCGAAAGTGCGGCACCGGCTGCACGAGGAGCTGTTCGGCAAACGCCTGTTCAAAGAGGAAGCGAACATGTTGAGCGTGCTGGCGAGAGTCATCGACATCGCGATGGTGGTGACCGGCGCAATGATCGCCGCGGCGCTGCACCGCGGCAGCATCGCGCTCAGCGACCTGCAGCGCACGATGGTGCTGTTCGACTGCCTGCTCGTCGTCGTGTGTTTTCCGGCATTCGGCATCTATCAGTCGTGGCGCGGCAAGCGTCTCGTCGCGCTGATGGGCCGCGTTGCATCCGCGTGGCTCGCGGTCGAGCTCGCCGGGATCCTGATGAGTTTCAGCTTTCACCAGTCGGGCGAGCTGTCGCGACTGTGGCTCGGCTACTGGGCGCTCGCGACGATGGGGCTGCTCGCCGGCTCGAAAGCATGCGTGCACGCGGTGCTGCGGCAGCTGCGCCGCGGCGGCTACAACCTGAAGGCGGTCGCGATCGTCGGCGGCACGCCGGCCGCGCGGCGGCTGATCGCGCAGATGCGCGCGCGGCCGGAGGCGGGCTTCAATCCGGTATGCGTCTACGACGAGAACGCGGCGCCGAGCGAAGTGGCGCTCGACGACGTGCGCATCGAGCGGCAGTTCGAATCGCTCGTGTGGCTCGTGCGCAGTCGCGCGATCCGCGAGCTGTGGCTCACGCTGCCGATCTCGGAGGAGCGACGCATTCACCAGATCGTCACGGTGTTTCGCGACGACTTCGTGAACATCCGCTTCATTCCGGACGTGCGCAGCCTGTCGTTCTTCAACCAGGAAGTGGTCGAGGTGCTCGGCGTGCCGGCGATCAACCTCGCGGCGTCGCCGATCACCGACGTGCGGATCCTGCCGAAGTTCGTGTTCGACCGGCTGTTCGCGCTGGTCGCGCTGACGATGCTCGCGCCGCTGATGCTGGCGATCGCGTGCCTGATCAAGCTGACGTCGCCGGGGCCGGTGTTTTTCCGCCAGAAGCGCAAGGGGATCGACGGGCACGAGTTCGAGATCTACAAGTTCCGCTCGATGAAGGTGCATCAGGAAGCGTCGGGCACCGTCACGCAGGCGACGCGCAACGACTCGCGCGTGACGCCGGTCGGCCGGTTCCTGCGGCGCACGAGCCTCGACGAGCTGCCGCAGTTCATCAACGTGCTGAAGGGCGAGATGTCGGTCGTCGGGCCGCGCCCGCATGCGCTCGCGCACGACGACATCTACAAGGATCTGGTCAAGGGCTACATGTTCCGCTACCGGATCAAGCCGGGCATCACCGGCTGGGCGCAGATCAACGGCTTTCGCGGCGAGACCGACCAGATCGAGAAGATGATGGGACGCGTGAAGCTCGATCTGTACTACATGCAGAACTGGTCGTTCTGGCTCGACATCAAGATCGTCGTGCTGACGCTGTGGAAAGGCTTCACCGGCAGCAACGCGTACTGATTCCCGTCGCGCGCGTGCGCCGATCTGGATTTACGAATTTCGAATCATTGGTCAAGAGGTCCGACACATCATGAATCTGACTATCATCGGCAGCGGTTACGTAGGTCTCGTCACCGGCGCCTGTCTCGCCGACATCGGGCACGACGTGTTCTGTCTCGACGTCGATCAGGCGAAGATCGACGTGCTGAACGGCGGCGGCGTGCCGATCCACGAGCCGGGCCTGAAGGAAGTGATCGCGCGCAACCGCTCGGCGGGCCGCCTGCGCTTCTCGACCGACGTCGAGGCGGCGGTCGCGCACGGCGACGTGCAGTTCATCGCCGTCGGCACGCCGCCCGACGAGGACGGCTCGGCCGATCTTCAATACGTGCTCGCGGCCGCGCGCAACATCGGCCGCTACATGACCGGCTTCAAGGTGATCGTCGACAAGTCGACGGTGCCGGTCGGCACCGCCGAGCGCGTGCGCGCGGCGGTGGCCGAGGAGCTCGCGAAGCGCGGCGAAGACGCGATGTTCTCGGTCGTGTCGAATCCGGAGTTCCTGAAGGAAGGCGCGGCGGTCGACGACTTCACGCGGCCGGACCGCATCGTGATCGGCTGCGACGACGACGTGCCGGGCGAGCGCGCGCGCGAGCTGATGAAGAAGCTGTATGCGCCGTTCAACCGCAACCACGAGCGCACGCTGTACATGGACGTGCGCTCCGCCGAATTCACGAAATACGCGGCGAACGCGATGCTCGCGACGCGCATCTCGTTCATGAACGAGCTCGCGAATCTCGCGGACCGCTTCGGCGCGGACATCGAATCCGTGCGTCGCGGGATCGGCTCCGATCCGCGCATCGGCTATCACTTCCTGTATGCGGGCTGCGGCTACGGCGGCTCATGCTTCCCGAAGGACGTCGAGGCGCTGATCCGTACCGCCGACGAGCACGGGCAATCGCTGCAGATCCTGAAGGCCGTGTCGTCGGTCAACGCCGCACAAAAGCGCGTGCTCGCCGACAAGATCGTCGCGCGCTTCGGCGAGGATCTGACCGGCCGCACGTTCGCGATCTGGGGCCTCGCGTTCAAGCCGAACACCGACGACATGCGCGAAGCGCCGAGCCGCGAGCTGATCGCGGAGCTGCTGTCGCGCGGCGCGCGCGTCGCCGCGTACGACCCGGTCGCGCAGCAGGAGGCGCGCCGCGTGCTCGCGCTCGATCTCGCGAGCCATCCGAGCTGGCTCGAGCGGCTCACGTTCGTCGACGACGAAGCGCAGGCCGCGCGCGACGCGGACGCGCTCGTGATCGTCACCGAATGGAAGGCGTTCAAGAGCCCCGACTTCGTCGCGCTCGGCCGCCTGTGGAAGGCGCCGGTGATCTTCGACGGCCGCAACCTGTACGAGCCGGACGCGATGAGCGAGCAGGGGATCGAATACCACCCGATCGGCCGTCCGGGCTCGCGTCAGGCCGTCGCGGCGCGCGCGCCGGGTGTCGCACGCGCGAGCGCGTAAGCCCCGCACCGTTACCCGTTACCCGATACGACACGCCATGTTCCGGAACATCCTGATCGTCTGCCATGCGAACGTCTGCCGCAGTCCGGTGGCCGAAGCGCTGTTCAAGTCGCATGCCGCGTCGCGCGGCGGCCCGCGCGTCACGTTCCACTCGGCGGGCGTGCGTGCGAACGACGGCGACGGCATCGATCCGGTGATGCGCAAGCTGCTCGCGGAGCGCGGCGTCGATGCGACGACGCATCGCTCGCGGCGGCTGTCGCGCCGGATCGTGCGCGACGCCGACCTGATTCTCGTCAGCGAGCGCGACCAGATCAAGGCCGTCGAATCGGTCGATCCGTTCGCGCGCGGCAAGGTGCACCTGCTGGGCAAGTGGGAGGACGCCGAGATTGCCGACCCGCATGGCGGCCCCGAGGCCGACTATCGGGAGAGCTGCTCATTGATCGAACGTCTGGTTCAAGGATGGCTGCAAAAACTATGCTGAAACGCTCGATGCGCCCGGTGGCGCTTGCCGTCGCGCTGACGACGTTCCTGTCGGCGTGCGCGACCGCGCCCGGCAACTATCTCGACTCGTCGAACCTGAAGGACGACGGCCGGCAGGGCGAGGCCGAAACCTATCCGGTTCATTACATCGACGCGAAGCTCGTGATGGACCAGCTGCAGAAGCTGCAGGTGTCGCATCCGCTGCCGCCGTCGCGCTACGCCGATCCGTCGCAGTACGTGTACCGCGTCGGCGCGCAGGACATCCTCGGCGTCACGGTGTGGGATCACCCGGAGCTGACGACGCCGCAGGGGCAGTCGTTCTCGAGCGGCGGCAACACGACGCAGTCGGTCGCCGGCGCGCTGCAGCAGCCGTATACGACCGCGCTGCCCGGCCAGGCCGATCCGTACGGACAGACGGTCGCCGCCGACGGGACGATCTATTTCCCGTTCGTCGGTCGCATACGCGCGGCCGGCAAGACGGTCGGGCAGATCCGCGACGAACTGACGTCGAGCCTCGCGCGCTACGTGAAGAACCCGCAGATCGACGTGCGCGTGCTGTCGTTCCGCAGCCAGAAGGTACAGGTGACCGGCGAGGTCAAGCAGCCGGGGCCGCTCGCGATCAGCGACGTGCCGCTCACGCTCGTCGACGCGATCTCGCGCTCCGGCGGCTCGACGGCCGAAGCCGACCTGCAGCGCGTGCGTCTCACGCGCGACGGCAAGCTGTACACGCTCGACGCGAACGGCCTGCTCGATCGCGGCGAAGTGCAGCAGAACGTGATGCTGCAGCCGGGCGACATCATCAACGTGCCGGACCGCAGCGACAGCCGCGTGTTCATCATGGGCGAGGTCAAGACGCCGGTCACGGTGCCGATGCTCAAGGGCCGGCTGACCATCGCCGACGCGCTGACCGCCGGCGGCGGGATCCTCGACACCGACGCGAACCCGCGCAAGATCTACGTGATGCGCGGGATGCGCGACAACCCGACGAAGCCCGAAGTGTTCCGTCTCGACATGACGCAGCCCGACGCGCTGATGCTGTCGAGCCGCTTCCCGCTTCAGCCGCTCGACGTCGTCTACGTGAGCACCGCGAGCTCGGTGCAGTTCAACCGCGTGCTGCAGCAGGTGCTGCCGACGATCCAGACGATCTTCTACATGCGGCAAATCACGCGCTGATAGCCCGCCGGGGCGGCATGCCCGCCCCGGCACCACTGAAGCGGGAACGAATGGTGAACACGCAAGCGAAACACTCCTACGCGGACCTCGGCGCGAAAACGGACGAAGAGGACGTCGTCCTCGGTCAGCTGCTGCAGGTGATCCTCGACGACATCTGGCTGCTGCTCGGCATCGCGGTGACGGTGGTCGCGCTCGCCGGCCTGTACTGCTACGTCGCGAAGCCCGTGTATCAGGCCGACGTGCACGTGCGCGTCGAAGGCAACGACAACACGACGCAGGCGCTCACGCAGACGCAGACGGGCGCGATGATCAACAGCGGCCCGCAGCAGGCGCCGACCGATGCGGAAATCGAGATCATCAAGAGCCGCGGCGTGGTCGCGCCGGTCGTCGAGCAGTTCAAGCTGAACTTCTCCGTCGTGCCGAAGACGCTGCCGCTGCTCGGCAGCCTCGCCGCGCGCATCGCGACGCCCGGCGAGCCGGCGCGGCCGTGGCTCGGGCTGAAGTCGTACGCGTGGGGCGGCGAGATCGCGGACGTCGATTCGGTCAGCGTCGTGCCCGCGCTCGAAGGCAAGAAGATGACGCTGACGGCCGGCCCGAACGGCACGTACACGCTCGCCGACGAGAACGGCGGCCGCCTGCTGACCGGACGCGTCGGCGAAGCGGCGCAGGGCGGCGGCGTGACGCTGCTCGTGTCGAAGCTCGTCGCGCGTCCCGGCACGCAGTTCACGGTGGTCCGCTACAACGATCTCGACGCGATCACCGGTTTCCAGGCCGGCCTCCAGGTGACCGAGCAGGGCAAGCAGACCGGCGTCGTGCAGATTTCGCTCGAAGGCAAGAACCCCGAGCAGACCGCGGCGATCGCGAACGCGCTCGCGCAGTCGTACCTGAACCAGCACGTGATCGCGAAGCAGGCGGAAGCGACCAAGATGCTCGAGTTCCTGAAGGGCGAGGAGCCGCGGCTGAAGGCCGACCTCGAACGCGCGGAAGCCGCGCTGACGCAGTATCAGCGCACGTCCGGCTCGATCAACGCGAGCGACGAAGCGAAGGTCTATCTGGAAGGCAGCGTGCAGTACGAGCAGCAGATCGCCGCGCAGCGGCTGCAGCTCGCGTCGCTCGCGCAGCGCTTCACCGATTCGCATCCGCTCGTGATCGCCGCGAAGCAGCAGCTGTCGGAGCTGCAGGCCGAGAAGGACAAGTTCAGCAACCGCTTCCGCAGCCTGCCGGCGACCGAAGTGAAGGCCGTGCAGCTGCAGCGCGACGCGAAGGTCGCCGAGGACATCTACGTGCTGCTGCTGAACCGCGTGCAGGAGCTGTCGGTGCAGAAGGCCGGCACGGGCGGCAACATCCATCTGGTCGATTCGGCGCTGCGTCCGGGCGACCCGGTCAAGCCGAAGAAGGTGCTGATCCTGTCGGCCGCGGTGTTCCTCGGGCTGATCCTCGGCACGGGCGTCGTGTTCCTGCGCCGCAACCTGTTCCAGGGCATCGAGGATCCGGACCGCATCGAGCGCACGTTCAACCTGCCGCTGTACGGCCTCGTGCCGCTGAGCGCCGAGCAGACGAAGCTCGATGCGGCGGCCGAGAAGAGCGGCGGCCGTGCGCGGCCGATCCTCGCGAGCCTGCGGCCGAAGGACCTCAGCGTCGAGAGCCTGCGCAGCCTGCGCACCGCGCTGCAGTTCGCGATGATGGACGCGAAGAACCGCGTGATCGTCCTCACCGGCCCGACGCCCGGCATCGGCAAGAGCTTTCTCGCGGTGAACCTCGCGGTGCTGCTCGCGCATTCGGGCAAGCGCGTGCTGCTGGTCGACGCCGACATGCGCCGCGGGCTGCTCGACCGCTACTTCGGACTCACGTCGCAGCCCGGCCTGTCGGAACTGCTGAGCGACCAGTCGTCGCTCGAGGAAGCGATCCGCGAGACGCCGGTGCAGGGGCTGTCGTTCATCGCGGCCGGCACGCGCCCGCCGAACCCGTCGGAGCTGCTGATGTCGTCGCGTCTGCCGCAATACCTGGAAGGGCTCGGCAAGCGCTACGACGTCGTGCTGGTCGACTCGCCGCCGGTGCTCGCGGTGACCGACGCGACGATCATCGGCCGCATGGCGGGCGCGACGTTCCTCGTGCTGCGCTCCGGCATGCACACCGAAGGCGAGATCGCCGACGCGATCAAGCGTCTGCGCACCGCCGGCGTCGATCTGGAAGGCGGCATCTTCAACGGCGTGCCGCCGAAGGCGCGCGGCTACGGCCGCGGCTATGCGGCCGTGCACGAATACCTGAGCGCGTGACCGCGTCGCACGAAACCGGGCCGGCGCGCATCGCGCCGGCGCGGCCGAATGGAGAACCATCGATGAAAATTTCCGTGCTCGTTCCGACCTATCGGCGTCCCGCCGATCTCGCGCGCTGCCTGCTCGCGCTGCAGCGGCAGCAGCGGCTGCCGGACGAGGTGATCGTGGTCGCGCGTCCGGAGGACGACGCGACGCACGAACGGCTCGCCGACCCGGCGGTCGGCGGCGCGCTGCCGCTGCGCGTCGTCGCGGTCGACGTGCCGGGGCAGGTCGCCGCGCTGAACAAGGGGCTCGACGTCGCGGCCGGCGACATCGTCGCGATCACCGACGACGATGCCGCGCCGCGCGCCGACTGGCTCGCGCGCGTCGAATCCACGTTCGCGGCCGACCCGCGCGTCGGCGCGGTCGGCGGCCGCGACTGGGTGCACGAGAAAGGCCGCGTGCTCGACGAGTCGCGCGAAGAGGTCGGCCGGATCACGCCGTGGGGCCGGCTCGTCGGCAATCATCACCTCGGCGTCGGCGGCGCGCGCGAAGTCGACATGCTGAAGGGCGCGAACATGAGCTATCGGCGCGCGGCGATCGAGCGCGTGCGTTTCGATACACGGCTGCGCGGCGCGGGCGCACAGGTGCACAACGATATGGCGTTCAGCATGCGCGTGCAGCGCGACGGCTGGAAGCTCGTCTACGACCCGGCGATCGCGGTCGACCATTTTCCGGCCGAGCGCTTCGACGACGATCGTCGCGACGCGGCGTCGCTGAACGCGATCAGCAACGGCGCGTACAACCTGCAGCTGACGTTGCGCGAGCATCTGCCGCCGCTGCGGCGCGAGATCGCGTGGTGGTGGTGGACGCTCGTCGGCACGCGCGTCTATCCGGGTCTCGCGCATCTGCTGCTGGCGCTGCCGACCGCGCGGCGCGGCCGCGTGCTCGCGCACTGGCGCGCGGTGCGCCGCGGCGCGCGCGACGCGCGCCGTGCCACCGTCGCGCCGCACCGTGCGGCGATGCCGACGGTGACGTCCTGAACGGGCTGCGCGACCGAGCGCGCGGCCGAACTCCGAGGGTCCGAATGACTGCAACCAAGGTACACGTCCACCTGTTTCACGGCGCCGATCCGCGTACCTACCGGAAAGGCGAGAACATCGGCTGCCTGTACGGTTATCACCATGCCGAATCCGACGAATTCCGGCTCACCTATTCGCAGGACGGGCGCGAGAACCGCGCGACGAGCATCGCGCGCCGCGCGCTGAAGGCGGCGCTCGGCTTCGATCTCGTGCATGCGTGGCGCAATCGCGCCGCGCTGCTGGACACCGACGTGATCTGGACGCACACCGAGCAGGAGCACCTCGCGGCCGCGCTGGTCCTGAAGCTCGCCGGCGCGCGCGGCAAGCGTCCGCTGCTGCTCGCGCAGAGCGTGTGGCTGTTCGACAAGTGGGAAAGCTTCGGCGGCCCGCGCCGCTGGCTGTACCGCAAGCTGCTCGCGCGCGCCGATGCGCTGACCACGCTCGCACGCGAGAACGCCGAGCTGTGCCGCCGCTATCTCGGGCGCGACGCGGAGTTCGTCTATTACGGGCTGAACACGCAGGATTTCCCGATCGGCGACCCGCAGCAGTGGCAGCCGAACCGGCCGCTGCGGATCGCGGCGATCGGCAACGACCGCGACCGCGACTGGCGCACGTTTCTCGCCGCGTTCGGCGGCGACGCGCGCTACGACGTGCGGCTCGCGACGCGGCGCCGCGTGCCGCGCGACTGGCATGCGCCGAACGTGAAGATCGGCTCGGCGTCGGGGCTCGCGAAGCAGCATGAACTCTATGCGTGGGCCGACGTGATCGTCGTGCCGCTGCGCCCGAACTTCCACGCGTCGGGCATTACCGTGATGCTCGAGGCGGCGGCGCTCGGCAAGCCGATGATCGTGTCCGACGTCGGCGGGCTGCGCGACTATTTCCCGCACGACACGGCCGCGTACGTGCCGCCGTTCGATTCGCACGCGCTGCGCGAGGCCGCCGACCGCTTCGCGAACGATCCGGCCGCCGCGCTCGCATGCGCGCGCGCGGCGGCCGCGTGCCTGCGCGAGCGCAACCTGACCACGCGGGCGTTCGCCGAGCAGCACGTGCGGATCACGCGCGACATGCTGCGCCGGCGCCGCACGCCGGCGGCCGCCGACGTCGCGATGCCGCTGGCCGATTCGACGCCTTCGTCGCGGTGAGCGCCGGATCGATGAGCACGATCGCTGCCGAACGCGCGCCGTCGCGCCGCCGCAAGTGGTTCGCCGAGCCCAGGCACTGGGCCGGCCAGGCCGGGCTGTGGACGTTCACGGCGGCGCTGATCGCGATCCACCAGGGCAAGGTGCTGACGCTGGCGTTTCCGGTGCTCGCGATCGCGGTCGGCCTGTGGCTGTACTTCAAGAGCCCCGCGCGCTACGTCGGCTTCATGTGGTGGGTGTGGTTCCTGAGCCCCGAAGTGCGGCGCCTCGCCGACTGGTCGAAGGGCGCGTTCACGCCGACGAGCCTGATCCAGGTCGCGCCGCTCGCGGTCACGATGATCGCCGGCCTCGGGCTGCTGCGGCATTACCGCGTGCTGTCGCAGCGGCGCGGGATTCCGGTGCTGCTGATCCTGTTCGGGCTCACGTATGCGTACCTCGTCGGGATCGTGTCGAGCGGCGTGATGGCCGCGACCTACGACCTCGCGAACTGGCTGTATCCGGTGCTGATCGGCTTTCACATCATGGTCAACGCGCGCAACTATCCCGAGTACCGCGACGTGCTGCTGTCGACGTTCATCTGGGGGATGCTCGTGATGGGGCTGTACGGGATCGTCCAGTACTTCGTGATGCCGCAGTGGGACGTGCTGTGGATGGTCGGCTCGCAGATGGGTTCGCAGGGCGAGCCGGTGCCTTACGGCGTGCGCGTGTTCAGCACGATGAACTCGTCGGGGCCGTTCGCGTTCGCGATGATGGGCGCGCTGGTGTTCGTGCTGGTCGCGCCGCAGAAGATCCGCTGGTTCGCGGGCGCCGCCGGCTTCGTGTCGTTCGCGCTGTGCCTCGTGCGTTCGACGTGGGGCGGATGGGTAATCGCGCTCGCGATCCAGCTCGTGCAGTCGAGCAATCGCGTGCGGATGCGGATCCTGATCAGCGGCGTCGTGCTGGTCGGCCTGTGCGTGCCGCTGCTCACGGTCGGCCCGGTGGCCGATCGTCTCGGCCAGCGGCTGCAGTCGATCGTGAACCTGAAGGACGATCGCAGCTACGACGACCGCAACAAGTTCTACGCGACCTTCGCGGAAACGGCGTTCACCGACGTCGCCGGCGAAGGGATGGGCGCGACCGGCGCGTCGACGAAGCTGTCGAGCGACAGCGGCGAGCTCGGCAAGTACGGCAGCTTCGACAGCGGCGTGATGAACGTGCCGTTCGTGCTCGGCTGGCCCGGCACGCTGCTGTATCTGGCCGGCGTCGTGATGCTGCTCGGCCGCACCGTGCGCGCGGCGTTCAAGCTGCGCGACGACAAGTTCGTCGGCGCTTGCCTGAGCCTGTGCCTGTCGGTGTTCGCGATGCTCGTGTTCACGAACTCGCTGATCGGCACGGGCGGCCTGCTGCTGTTTACCGCCATTTTTTCGATTCTTTCCGCGGCGCACTGGCAGAAGGCTCGCCGTCTGCCGGCCGTCGCGCGTTTACGGGGAGGCGACCATTGAGAATCGCGATCGTCACGCACGTCGTGCGTCATAACGACGGCCAGGGCCGCGTCAATTACGAAATCGCGCGCGCGGCGCTGGCCGAGAACTACGAGGTCACGCTCGTCGCGTCGCACGTCGCGCCGGAGCTGCTCGAGCATCCGCGCGTGCGCTGGGTGCCGGTGCAGGTCGGCCGCTTCTGGCCGTCGAACCTCGTCAGGCAGCAGGTGTTCGCGCTGAAGAGCGCGTGGTGGCTGCGCGCGCATCGCGACGCGTACGACGTGCTGCACGTGAACGGCTTCATCTCTTGGATCCGCGCCGACGTGAACACCGCGCACTTCGTGCACGGCGGCTGGTTCAAGAGCCCGTATTACCCGTTCGGGCTCACGAAGGGGCTGTGGTCGGCCTATCAGTACGTGTACACGCGCGTGAACACCGCGCTCGAGCGCTGGGCATACCGGCGCTCGCGCGCGATCACGGCGGTGTCGCAGAAGGTCGCCGACGAGATCCGCGGGCTCGGCATCGACGGCGGCAAGATCAGCGTGATCTACAACGGCGTCGACGGCAGCGCGTTCGCGGGCGCGCAGGCCGATCGCGCGGCGTTCAAGCTGCCGGACGACGCGTTCCTGCTGCTGTTCGTCGGCGATCTGCGCACGCCGCGCAAGAACCTCGGCACCGTGCTGAAGGCGCTGACGAAGCTGCCCGCGAACGTTCATCTGGCGGTGGCCGGCTATCTGCCCGGCAGCCCGTACCCGGACGAGGCGCGCGCGCTGGGCCTCGGCGCGCGCGTGCATTTTCTCGGGCTCGTGAAGAACATGCCGACGCTGATGCGCTCGGTCGACGCGTACGTGTTTCCGTCGCGCTACGAAGCGATGAGCCTGTCGCTGCTGGAGGCGATGGCGGCCGGGCTGCCGGTCGTCACCGCGCGCACCGCGGGCGGCGCGGAAATCATCACGCGCGAATGCGGCATCGTGCTGGAGGACCCGGACGATCCGGCCGCGCTCGCGGACGCGATCGGCTCGCTCGCCGCGTCGCGCGACACGTGCCGCGCGATGGGCGCCGCGGCACGCGAACTGATGACCCGTTTCGGCTGGGCGCACATGGGCGCCCAGTACGTTGCGCTCTACCGGCGCATCGGCCAACCCTCGCAGCCGTCCGCTTTCGAGCGGGTCGAGCCTGCGCTCACGCAGGAGCAATCGTGATGTCCCTTTCTTCCCGGCCGATCAAGTCGTTGCAGATCGGCATGCACTGGTTTCCCGAACGTGCGGGCGGCCTCGACCGGATGTACTACTCGCTCGTCGGCGCGCTGCCGGGCGCGGGCGTCGAAGTGCGCGGGCTCGTCGCCGGCTCGCCGAAGGTCGCCGACGACACGGGCGGTGCGATCCAGGGCTTCGGTCCCGCATCCGAGCCGCTCGCGCGGCGGATGCTCGCCGCACGGCGCGCGCTGCGCGATGCGGTCCGCAGCGCACGGCCGGACGTGATCTCGTCGCACTTCGCGCTGTACACGTTCCCCGGCCTCGACGTGACGCGCGGGATTCCGCAGGTGTCGCATTTCCAGGGGCCGTGGGCCGACGAGAGCCAGGTCGAGGGTGCCGCGTCGCTCGGTCAGCGCGCGAAGCGCTATCTGGAGCAGGCGGTCTATGCGCGCTCGTCGCGGCTGATCGTGCTGTCGCAGGCGTTCGGGCAGATCCTCACGCAGCGCTACGGGATCGATCCGTCGCGCGTGCGCGTGATTCCGGGCTGCGTCGACACCGCGCAGTTCGACACGCCGCTCACGCCGGGCGAAGCGCGGCAGCGGCTGCAGTTGCCGCAGGACCGGCCGATCGTGCTCGCCGTGCGCCGGCTCGTGCGGCGCATGGGGCTGGAGGATCTCGTCGACGCGATCGGTATCGTCAAGCAGCGCCATCCGGACGTGCTGCTGCTGATCGCCGGCAAGGGCAAGCTCGCCGACGAACTGCAGCAGCGCATCGACGCCGCGGGGCTGCAGGACAACGTGAAGCTGCTCGGCTTCGTGCCCGACCAGCATCTGGCCGCGCTGTACCGCGCGGCGACGGTCAGCGTCGTGCCGACCGTCGCGCTCGAGGGCTTCGGGCTGATCACCGTCGAATCGCTCGCGTCCGGCACGCCGGTGCTCGTGACGCCGGTCGGCGGGCTGCCGGAGGCGGTCGCCGGGCTGTCGAACGATCTCGTGCTGCCGTCGACCGGTGCCGACGCGATCGCCGAAGGGCTCGGCGCGGCGCTGTCGGGCGCGATCAAGCTGCCCGACGAAGCGGCGTGCAAGCGCTATGCGCGCGAGCATTTCGACAACGCGGTGATCGCGCGACGCGTCGCCGGCGTGTACGAGGAGGCGATCCAGGCGGCGGGCTGAGCGTCGCGGCGTGTTCGATGTTGCGTGTTGCGTCGGCGCCCGCGTGTGCGCCGATGCGAAGCGCGAACCGGCGGGCGTGGCGCGGCCGGTTCGCGAGCCGGCCGCCCGATCCGGGCGAGCCGGCTTTTTTTCGTCGTCCGGCGGCGCGGCGTGGGCGCTGCATCGCGATCGCGACGAACTGGCCGCGCGGTCGATGCGTCAGCCCGTCAATGCGTCAGCGCATCAGTGCCGCTCACCGCGCCAACGGCCTGGCGCGACGCCGAAGCGTTTCGTGAACGCGTGCGTGAACGTGCTTTGATCCGCGAAGCCGACGAGGCCGGCGATATCGACGAGCGAATGGCGGCCGTCCGCGAGCAGCACGACCGCGGTATCGAGCCGCAGCCGCTGCAGGTAGCGATGCGGCGTTTCGCCGAATGCGTCGACGAACAGTTGATGAAACCGGCGCATCCCGTAGCCGCAATGCGCGGCGAGATCGGCGATGCGCAGCGGCTCCGCGAGACGCGCGCGCAGCCAGCGGTCGATGCGCGCGAAGTCGAGGCCCGATGCGGGCGCGGCGACGCCGGCATCGTCGAGCAGCGCGTCGCACAGCCGCGCGGCCGCCTGCCACTGAAAGCGACGCGGGTGCTGCGCGTCGCCGGCGTGCTCGTCGTCGAGCCGCACGGCGGCGGCGATCTGCGCGACGAGCGCGGTCAGCGACGGATCGATCGCGACGGCGCGCGCGCGGTCGAACAGCCGCTGCGGCACTGCGAGCGACGCGGCCGGCAGATCGATCACGAGCTGGCGATTGTCGCCGAGGCCCGCGTAGTCGTGCCGCGCGCCGGCCGGAATCAGCCACGCCGCGTGCCGGTCGATGCGCTGGCCGACGCCGTCGACGGCCATCACCATCGCGCCGTCGACGCCGAGCACGACCTGATGGAAGTCGTGCACGTCGGACGCTTCGCGCGCATCGTAGCGGCGCAGCGCGATCGCGGGGGACGGGATGCGTGCCATCGACGGCGCGTCGGCCGGGTGCGGCGTCAGACGGCGAGCAGTTCGACTTCGAACACGAGCGTCGCATTCGGCGGAATCACGCCGCCCGCGCCGCGCACGCCGTAGCCGAGTTGCGGCGGAATCGTCAGGCGCCGCACGCCGCCGACCTTCATGCCCTGCACGCCTTCGTCCCAGCCCTTGATGACCATGCCGCCGCCGAGCACGAACGCGAACGGGTCGTTGCGGTCCTTGCTCGAATCGAACTTCTGGCCGTCGGTCAGCCAGCCCGTGTAGTGAACGCTGACCGTCTGGCCCGCTTGCGCTTCCGCGCCGGTGCCTTCGGTCAGGTCTTCGATTTTGAGGCCCGATGCGGTCGTGGTGGCAGACATGACTTCTCCTGAAAAGGGTTCGGTAAAGCCGCTATTGTAGGCGAGCGGGCTGACGGTCGTGGCGCGCGGCCGGCGCGCCGCGCGTCCGCGTCGCGACCGCGGCCGCGTAGCGCCGGAGACGGCGATGGAACGCGCGTTTGAATCTGTCGCGAGCGATGCGGAAGCAGTCGCTCGATTCGGGTGCGCCGCGCGTGCGAAGCGCGGCGCTCACGGCGATCGACGGCGCGCGGCGCCGCTGCTGCCGGATGCCGCAACACGCCCGTCGCGCGGGGCGGCGGCGGCGATCGCGATCGCCGCGGCCCGCACCTGCGGACGCGCGCACGATCGGCCGTGCGCGTTCGAATCGGCACGTCGGCACACGCCGTCGACGCGTATTTTTCTCCGCGTTTTCGACCGTGCGCCGTTTGGAAGCGCGCATCTACCGCGCGGCTTGCACGCGCAGACGGCCGCAGCCTATCTTTACAGCTGTCGATGTCAGGATTCCGGCGCGCTGCAACGCGCCGACAGCATGCGGCAGGCCGCCACGAGCGCGCCGGGCCGCCCAGCAACGAGGAGAACGACGAACATGAAGTCAGCCGCTTGCGCGACCGCTGCCGAACCGATGCCGGTGCGCCGCGACCTGCGCTTCGAGCTGCCGGTCGAACGCGTGAAGGACTGGCACGGCCACGGGCCGCACGTCACGCATTTCTTCAACGCGCTGTCGCTGCTGTTTCCGGCCGGCGAGCGTTTCTTCATGGATTCGGTGCGCAACTATCGCGACCGGATCGACGATCCGGTGCTGAAGCGGCAGGTGCTCGGCTTCATCGGCCAGGAAGCGATGCATACGCGCGAACACGTCGAATACAACGAACTGATGCAGGCGCGCCGGCTGCCCGCGCGCAAGCTCGACCGGCGTGTGTGGGCGGTGCTCGGCTACCTGAAGCGCAAGCTGCCGCATTCGATGCAGCTCGCGCATACGGTCGCGGCCGAACATTACACCGCGATGCTCGCGGACTGGGTGCTGCGCGATCCGACACGCTTCGAAGGGTCGGTCGACGGCTATCGGCAGATGTGGCTGTGGCACGCGCTCGAGGAAACCGAGCACAAGGCCGTGTCGTTCGACGTGTGGAACGCCGTGACGAAACCCGGCCTGCGCCGCTATCTGATCCGGATCGGCGTGTATCTGATCACGACGCTGACGTTCTGGCCGACCGTGTTCCTGATCCACACGACGCTGCTGTCGCGCGATCGCGACGTCACGCGCCGCGTGCGCGGGATGTTGCGGATGATCGCGTACCTGTACGGGCCGCGTCGCGGACTGTTCCCGTGCATCGCGCGCGAATGGCTGAGCTTTTTCCGGCCCGGCTTCCATCCGTGGGATCACGACAACCGCCATCATCTCGCGCGCGTCGACGCGCTCGTTGCCGCGTACGGCGAACGCGGCGGCACGCCGGCCGGCCGCGGTCGCGCGAACGTGCCGGCGCCGCTGTCGTCCGCGCGCTGACGTCTACCGCCTCATCCCCCGAATCCGCCGCTCGCGCGCTTCCCGCCCGCCTTCCGCATCCCGTGCTACCGGGATAACACCCATCTAGCCGCGCGGCGGCCGCATCGATATACCGTTCAGGAAAGGGGCTGCCGCGGCGCGCGGATCGAGTTTATTGCGCCGGGGGATTTTATTCGGACGGAAATGCGGCCAATATGTCGGTTCGATCGAGGTCCGTCGTACGCGGCCGCGAGCCGGCGCGCGATACCAACGCCAAGCGGGGAATAACGATGGTTGCAAGGTCACCCGACGCAAACGGGGGAGCGGCGCCCGAGAAGCCGTCCGTATCCGTCACCGCTCCCGAGGCCGGACGCAAGCTGTTCGTGATCATGCGTTCGCCCGACGAGTCGCTTCTTGCACAATTGCGCGGGCTCGGCTGGGAGGTGACCGTCGCGAAGACGGCCGGCGCCGCGCAGAACATGACGTCCGGCGTGCGGCTTGCCGCCGGGCTCATCGATTTCACCGGATTCACGTCGCGCGATTACCCGGCATTGAAGGCCTGCCTGAGCCAGCCGGCGATCGGCTGGATTTCGATCGCGCAGGCCGGCGTCACGATCGGCCCTGCGGTGCGCGAGCTGATCCGCAGCTACTGTTTCGACTACGTGACGCTGCCGCTGCCGTACGAGTGGATCTCGCACGTGCTCGGCCATGCGCGCGGAATGGCCGCGCTCGATCGCGTCGACGGCGCCGCGTATGCGGCATCGATCGGCGAGTACGGGATGATCGGCAGCTGCGAAGCGATGCAGCAGCTGTTCAGCACGATCCGCAAGGTCGCGAAGACCGATGCGAGCGTGTTCATCTCCGGCGAATCGGGCACCGGCAAGGAGCTGACCGCGCTCGCGATCCACGAGCGTTCCGCGCGCGGCAAGGGGCCGTTCGTCGCGATCAACTGCGGCGCGATTCCGCATCATCTGCTGCAGTCCGAGCTGTTCGGCTACGAGCGCGGCGCGTTTACCGGCGCGAACCAGCGGCGCGCGGGCCGGATCGAGTCGGCCAACGGCGGCACGCTGTTTCTCGACGAAATCGGCGACATGCCGGTCGAGAGCCAGGCGAGCCTGCTGCGCTTTCTGCAGGAAGGGAAGATCGAGCGGCTCGGCGGTCACGAGTCGATCGCGGTCGACGTGCGGATCATCTCGGCGACGCACGTCGATCTCGACGGTGCGGTCGAGGCCGGGCGCTTTCGCGCGGACCTCTATCATCGACTGTGCGTGCTGCGCATTCACGAGCCGCCGCTGCGCGCGCGCGGCAAGGACATCGAAATCCTCGCGCACTACGTGCTGCAGAAATACAAGGCCGACAGCGGCCGCAAGATCAGCGGCTTCACGTCGGCCGCGCTCGACGCGATGCGCCGCTACGAATGGCCGGGCAACGTGCGCGAACTGATCAACCGCGTGCGGCGCGCGATCGTGATGGCCGAGAGCCGGCTGCTGACGCCGCACGATCTCGGACTCGACACGCCGGGCGAAACCGAACCCGTGACGCTCGAACAGGCGCGCTCGCTGGCCGAGCGCACCGCGATCGAGAACGCGCTGCTGCGCAACGATCACCGGATCAACAAGGCGGCCGCGGAACTCGGCATCTCGCGCGTGACGCTCTATCGGATGATGATCGAGCACGGGCTGAACGATCACGACAGCCACGACGGCAACGGCGGCAAGGACGGCTCGCCGTCCGACGACGCCGATCATCAGCGGGTCGGCTGAGCGCCGGCTGCGCGCGGCGGGCCGATGCGGGCCCGCGCGGACGTCCGCATTCCGCATGTAAAGCACCTGAAACATTTCCGGCCGACGGCGTCGCGAAATCGCGCTGCCGGCGCGCGCGGCTGCGTGCCGCGTCGGCCGGCAAGATTTCCCGCACCGTCCGGCGGGCTTGCGCGGCGAGACTTCGCCGCCGCGCGGCCGAAGCCGGGCCGCGCGGCGCATGTATCAGTTTCGAAACTTCCGGCACGGTCGCGCGGTGCCCGCCGCGGGTTCGTCGGACCGAACCGTTGCGCGGCCGGGCGCGCACGCCGCTGGCCCGCTCCTTGCGACGATGGACATACGAAACTAGACGACGTCGGATCCGGCAAGGACGGCCCGCGGGGATGCACCGGACGGACGGGCCGACACGGTCATGTTCCGGCCGGCACGGGCCGGCGTCGTCGAATCGTCGGGGCACCGGCATCGTCCGGCGGCCGGAACAATCGACAGACCGAAAACGGGGTAGAAAAATGATCGATCGTCACACGCCGCGGCCGGCCAGCCGCGATCGCAGCGATTCGGCGCACCGGCGGCCGGCCGTGCACGTGGCCGCCGGCCGGCATGCCTCGACAGGCCATCTGTGCACGCCCGGCGCGAGGCGGATCCGGCTCATCGCCGGTCATCCGCGCCGGGTCGCTGCGTTCTCGCTCGCCGGCCCGATCCGCAAGGGCATGTGCGCACGGGCGCCGGTTCCCCGGCGCCCGATCTTCACGTACTGACGCTGCGCGGCGTTCGCGTGCGGCCGGCATCACGCCGGCCTGCATGCGCGGCC
Source organism: Burkholderia dolosa (assembly GCF_902499135.1). Taxonomy (GTDB): domain Bacteria; phylum Pseudomonadota; class Gammaproteobacteria; order Burkholderiales; family Burkholderiaceae; genus Burkholderia; species Burkholderia dolosa. The sequence goes on along the minus strand of NZ_CABVPR010000037.1, from coordinate 11,462 downwards.
GCTTCAGCCGCCGTAGATGTCGAAGTCGAAGTACTTCGACGCGAGCCGCTTGTATGTGCCGTCCTTGACCATGTCGAGGATCGCGCGGTCGATTTTCGCCTTCAGGTCGGTGTCTTCCTTGCGCAGCCCGATGCCCGCGCCGACGCCTAGCACCTTTTCATCGACCAGTTCCGGGCCGACGAACTGGAAGCCGGCGCCGCGCGGCGACTTCAGAAAGCCGATCGCGGCCTGCACTTCGTCCTGCAGCGCGGCGTCGAGACGGCCGGCGATCAGGTCCGCGTACACGCCGTCCTGGTTCTGGTACGCGACGACGTTCGCGCCTTGCTTCGCCCAGTACGCCTTCGCGTACGCTTCCTGCGTCGTGCCCTGTTCGACGCCGATCGACTTGCCCTTCAGCGACTCGGCCGTCGGCAGCAGCGGCGAACCCTTCTTCACGACGAGGCGCGTCGGCTGGTTGTAGATCTTCGTCGTGAAGCCGATCTGCTCCGCGCGCTGCGGCGTGATCGACATCGACGACAGCACCGCGTCGAACTTCTTCGCCTTCAGCGCCGGAATCATCCCGTCGAAGTCGTTTTCGAGCCACACGCATTTCGCCTTCAGGCGCGCGCAGATCTCGTTGCCGAGATCGATGTCGAAGCCGACGAGCTTGCCGTCGGGCGCCTTCGACTCGAACGGCGCGTAGCTCGCGTCGGTGCCGAAGCGGATCGTGGTCCAGTCCTTCGCGATGGCGGGGCCTGCCGATACCGCGAGCAGGGCGATCGAAACGACGGCAATCAGTCTCTTCATGGTGGTGTTCCTTGGGCGGGGTCGATCCGGTTCGGTGGGACACGGTTCCAGCGGACGACCCGCGTATCGACGCGAGGTCCGCGCGGCCATTAACGCAGAAAATAAAATATGAGTCCATAATGGACAGAAAATATCGATTCTGCGGGCCCAATCGCGAAATGACGGGTGACGACCCTTGCAAAAATACGAAAATGGACTAGTCTTGTTAGTGAATTCGTTTAGAGACTAACAATCATGTCACAGCCCGCGTACCATCCGCACCCCGCCCCGCGTCAGGCCTCGGTCGCGCAGATGTCGGCGGCCGGCCTGCGCGCGTTCTTCAACATCGCGCGCGACTGGGATCTGACGGTCGACGAGCAGATCGTGCTGCTCGGCTCGCCCGGCCGTTCGACGTTCTTCAAATGGAAGGCGGCGCCCGAATCGGCGCGCGTGCCGCGCGACACGCTCGAGCGGCTATCGCTGCTGCTCGGCATCTACAAGGCGCTGCAGATCCTGCTGCCGCAGCCGGCCGCGGCCGACGGCTGGATCAAGCGGCCCAACGACGCGGCGCCGTTCGGCGGCAAGCGCGCGCTCGACCGGATGCTGGCCGGCAACGTCGGCGATCTGGTCGCGGTCCGTCAATATCTCGACGCGATGCGAGGTGGCTGGGCGTGACGATGCCGACCGAAGCGACACGCTGGCCGACGACGACCGTCGACTGGGCGCCTGCCTATCGCGTCATACCTACCCGTTTCCCGGCGATCAACCTGTTCGACCGCGTCGCGTCGGCCGACGATTTCGACGCGCTGTACGCGCTCGAATCGCTGACGAACGACCGCATCCGCAACGAAATCGGCACGCTCGATCTCGTGCCGCCGGCCGAGCGTCGCTACGGGCCCGGCTGGGGGCCGATCATGGCCGCGTTCACGCACCTGAATCCGCAGGGCAGCCGCTTTTCCGACGGCACGTACGGTGTGTTCTACTGCGCCCGCTCGCGCGACACCGCGATTGCCGAGACGCGCTATCACAGCGGGCTGTTTCTCGCCGCGACGAAGGAGCCGCCGATGCGTCAGCAGATGCGGCTCTACACGGTATTCGCGCACGGCGGCGACGTGGCCGACGTGCGCACGTGGCGGCAACGCGATCCGGCGCTGCTCGATCCGCTCGACTACAGCGCCGGGCAGGCGCTCGGCCGCGCGGTGCGCAACGCGGGCGGCGCGGGCATCGTCTATCCGTCGGTGCGCGATCCGGGCGGCGAATGCCTCGCGGCGTTTCGCACGACGCTGCTGCGCGACTGCCGCCACGCGGCTTATCTCGAGTACAACTGGAACGGCTCGGCGATCGATGCGGTGTTCGAGCTGAGTCAGGTCGGCTGACGCGGCGCGCGGCCGCGCGTCACGGGCTTGCGACGCCGCGACGCGGCCGCGTCACGGCAGCGGCAAGTCGCCCGCGTGGCGCTCGCGCGCGGCGGCCTGCGTCATCGACCAGGTCCGGCCGGTGCGCGGCTCGGCGAGCGTCAGCCGCCCGGACGGCGCGAACGCGCCGGTGTCGATGAACCATTGCGCGCCGATGCGTTGCGGCGTGCGCACCGGCGTATGGCCGGTACAGGTCAGCGACAGTCCGGCCTGCACGGCCGGATCGGCGAGCCCCTGAACGAGATCGCGGCCCCAGATCAGCCGCTCGCGCACGTCGTACGAATAGCTGCCCGTATCGAGATCGGCATCGGAGCCGAAGAATTCCGCATGCAGCACGTTGAAGCGCTCAGTGCCGTCGCCGACGACGCGCACGAGCGGCAGCGCGTCGACGCGCGCCGCATGCGCGTGCAGCCGCTGCGGCGGCAGGTCGGCGCCCCAGTCGCCGCCGATCCCGCGCCACGCGTCGGCCGGCAGCTTGCCGCGAGATACGAGGCTCAGTACTTCCTCGTGATTGCCGCGCACCACGTGGCACCACGGCCGGTCGAGCAGTTCGAGCGCAGCCTCGGACGCCGGACCGCGATCCACCAGATCGCCGACCGAGAACAGCCGATCGCGGGCCGGGTCGAACCGGACGTCGTGCAGCAGCGCGCGCAGCACGTCGACGCAGCCGTGCAGATCGCCGACGACGAAGTCGCGGCCGAGCGTGTTCGCCGGATGGCGGCAGAGGGAGGCGAAGGCAGTCATCCTGTCATCTTAGGCGCTCGCGACCGTCGCCACGTGAGCGCGGAATCGCGATAATCGGGGCAGCACCGGCCGGCGTCGCGCCGCTTGCGGTTCGCCGCGCCGGCCGATTTTTTCATCCGCTTCGGAAGCTTTCGATGACGCCTTATCCGCAGGTATTACGCAACCGGCCGCGCATGGTCACGGCGTTCGTCGCGGGCGTGCTGTGCGCGCTGCTGCTGCCGTCGCCGCTGCGGCCGACCGTGCGCGCGCTGATCGGCTGGGATTGCGCGGTCTGGCTGTATCTGGCGTTGATGTGGGTGCGCATGGTGACCGCGCATCATCACAACGTGCGCGAGATCGCGATTCGCGAGGACGAGAACGCGACGATCGTACTGACCGTCGTCTGCCTCGCGACCGTCGCGAGCGTGGCGGCGATCGCGATCGAGCTCGCGACCGCGAAGAGTGTCGGTTTTCGCGCGGGGCTCGGCCATTACGCGATCACCGGCGCGACGCTGTTCGGCGCGTGGTTCCTGATTCCGACCATCTTCACGCTGCACTACGCGCGGCTCTACTACGGGTCGCCGTCCGGCGAGCGCGCGCTGCGGTTTCCCGATGCGCACCCGGAGCCCGATTACTGGGACTTCCTGTATTTCGCGTTCACGATCGCGGTCGCGTCGCAGACCGCCGACGTATCGCTCGCGAACCGCTCCGCGCGACGCGCGGTGCTCGCGCAGTCGATCCTTTCGTTCTACTTCAACATGGCCGTGCTCGGGCTGTCGATCAACGTCGCGGCGGGATTGCTGAGCTGACGCCCGATGCCCGATGCTCGACGCGTGACGCCGGCTATTTGAGCAGTTCGTACGGACCGCCGCGCTCGAGCGCCCGCCGATACGCGGGGCGCGCGTGGATCGCGGCGAGAAAGCGGGCGATCGCCGGATGCCGGCCGCCGTCGCCGCGCGCCGTCGCGGCTTCGAGCGGAAAGCTCATCTGGATGTCGGCTGCACTGAAGTCGTCGCCGACGAACCAGCCCGTGCGCGCGAGCGCGTCGTCGATATGGCGCAGATGCAGCGCGATCTGCGGATCGACGAAACCCGACTGCAGCGTCGCCGCGATCTTGCGCGCGATCGGTCGAGCGAAGAACGGCATCGGCGCGTGCGCGATCCGCAGTGCGACGAGCTTGAGCAGCAGCGGCGGCATCGCCGAACCTTCCGCATAGTGCAGCCAGTACGTGTAGTCGTGCCGCTCCGGCGTGCCCGGCCGCGGCGCGAGGCGGCCGTTGCCGTAGCGTTCGACCAGGTATTCGACGATCGCGCCCGATTCGGCGAACGTGCGGCCGTCGTCGGTCACGACGGGCGACTTGCCGAGCGGATGGATCGCCCGCAGCGCGGGCGGCGCGAGCATCGTCTTCGGATCGCGCTCGTAGCGCACGATCTCGTACGGCACATCCAGTTCTTCGAGCAGCCACAGCACGCGCTGCGAGCGCGAGTTGTTCAGGTGATGGACGGTCAGCATGTCGGGGCCGAAAGAGGGCGGGAACGACATCATACCGGGCGCGATAGCGGACCCGTTACGCGCGCCGCAGCGCGATCCACGCGCCCCAGAACAGACTCGCGAAAAAGCGCAGCGGCGTGTCGAAGCCCGCACCGTGCAGCAGCGCGGCGACCGCTTCCTCGGACGCCGGCGGATCGGCGCCTTGCAGGATTTTCGCGAGCTGCGCGCGCACCGCGTCCGGCGTCGCGCCCTTCATCCGCCAGCGCTGCTGCCACGCATCGAGCAGCCGGCGATGATCGGCGTAGCGGCGGTAGTTTCCCGCGATCACGAGCGGCGCGCCGGGTTTCATCCGGCGCGCGATCGCGTCGAGCAGTGCCGCCTTCGCATCGTCGCCGCGCACGTGATGCAGCACGCCGATCAGCGTCGCGCCGTCGAACGCGCGCACGTCCGGCAGCGCGTCGACGCCGGCCTCGACGAACGTCGTGCGCGGGCCGAAGCCCGCGGCTTCGACGTTCGCGCGCGCCAGCGCGAGCATCGGCGCGGACGGATCGACTGCCGTGAACCGCCAGCCCGGCTCGAGCGCCGCCGACACGCGGATTTCCTGACCGGTGCCGCCGGCGCCGGCGACGAGAATGCGCGCGTCCGGCACGCCGATCGACGCGGCCAGCATGCATGCGGCGAGTTCGTGGCACGCATCGTAGCCGGCGAGCGCGATGCGCGATTGTTCCGCGTATTCGTGCGCGCGGGCCGGATCGAATTTCGCGGCGCTGGCGGGGAGCGACATGGCAGGTTCCTTTTGGCAGGGAGCGACGGGCGCGGACGGCACGGCCCGCGAGCATTGCCGCAGAGCATAAGCGCGTGCGAACGGTGCAACAAGGCGAGCCGTCATTCCGGTATGCGGACTACCCGACTGCGGTGTGGGGGGCTGTGGCGAACTTGCTTCGGCGAACCTGCATCGATCGGCGAACCCGCTTCGGCGAACCTGCTTCGGCGAACCCGCTTAGGCGAACCCGCTTGGGCGAACCCGCTTGGGCGAACCCGCTTCCGCGAACCCGCCTCCGCGAACCCGCCTCCGCGAACCCGCCTCCGCGAACCCGCCTCCGCGAACGCCGAGGGTCGATACGAATTTAAAAATCTGCGTACGAATGCGTCGCCGCGGCGAAACCGGCGCATACTTTTTTCCTCCCTTCCGCCTGGCCACCGTATGCCGGGCCGCGATGCGCCGCACGAAGGCGCGGCCATGCCGCTCGGCACGCACGAGGAGCGCATGATGTCCGATTGTCCGCACGATCCGTATGCGCAGCACTATATCCACTGTCTGCCGTTCGGCGCGCAGCCGTGCGGCGCGCTTTGCGCGACGCCGCGCATGCACTTTCGCGTGTGGGCGCCCGGCAGCACGCAGGTCCAGCTCGAACTCGACGTCCGCGACGGCAACGGCCCGACGCTCGTGCCGATGACGGCGGCCGGGCCGAACTGGTTCGAAGTGTTCGTCGAATGCGGTGCGGGCGCGCGCTACCGCTATCGGCTCGACGATTCGGTATCGATTCCCGATCCGGCGTCGCGCTCGCAGCCGGAAGGGCTCGACGGCCCGAGCGAAGTCGTCGATCCGCGCGCGTTCACATGGCACAACACGTTCTGGCGCGGACGCCCGTGGGAGGACGTCGCGCTCTATGCGATTCGCCCGCACGCGGTGGGCGGCTTCGACGGCGTGCGCCGCCGGTTGCCGCAGCTCGCACGTCTCGGCGTGACCGCGCTGGAGCTGCTCGCGTCGCCGCACGACAGTCTGCCGTTCGCGCCGCTCGCGTCCGAAGGCGGCCCCGACGCGCTGAAGGCGCTGATCGACGCCGCGCACGGCTACGGTCTCGCGGTGCTGCTGGAACTCGATTACGCGCGCTTCGGCAGCGGCACCGACGCGCTGCGTCACTACGCGGCGCCGTTCTTCCATACGCGCGACGATCCGCTGCAGGCGTCGCCGCTCGCACTCGATCATCCGGAAGTCTGCGATTTCTTCTGCGACAACGCGCTGTACTGGATCGACGAATACCGCTGCGACGGGCTGCGGCTGCGCGAGGCGGACCGGATCGGCGTGTCGTGGTTGCGCGAGATCGCCGATCGCGTGCGCGCGGCGGTGCCGGCCGACCGGCTCATTCATCTCGTGCTCGGCAGCGAACGGCATCCTGCGCATCTTGCCGCCACGCATTTCGACGCGCAGTGGAACGGCTGCGGCGAACGCGCGCTGCACCGGCTGACCGCGCACGGCACGCTCGCGCATGAAGGCATCTCGACGCATCAGTCGATCCACACGCTCGCGCGCGCGCTGACGGCGTCCGGCGCGGCGTTCCAGCCGGTCGCGTCCGCCGACGCCCCGTTCGCCGACGGCGGCTTGCCGTTGACGTCGCTCGTGCTATCCGACGGCGTGTGGCGCGACAGCGACTGCGGCGATCCCGACGCGAGCGCGCGCGCGCACGAAGCGCATCTCGCCGCGCTCGCGCTGTCGCTGCTGACGCCGCAGATTCCGCTCGTGTTCGACGAGACCGCTCGCGACGCCGATCGTGCGCATTTCGTGCAGTCCGCGCTCGCGGTGCGCGCGAAGCTGATCTCGCCGCGGCTGTCCGATTGCCGGCCGCAGGATGCGCATACGCTGAAGGCGGGCGGCGAAGGCGAGGCCGACGCGCTCGTCGCGTCATGGCGGCTCGCCGACGACGAGACGCTGACGATCGCATTGAACCTGTCGCCCGATGCGGTGCCGTTCGATGCACCGGCCGGACGCGTCGTGTTCCAGACGCCGGCCCGCGCGCGCGACCGGATCGACGAAGGCGAGTTGCCGCCGTATTCGCTCGTTGCGTGGCTGACCGGGAACGTCAATCAGTACGCGCTGACGCACGACGTGCGTCGCATCGACGACGGCGGATGGCGCGGCATCCGGCGCAACCTGAATGCGTGAGCACGTGAGCACGTGAGCGCCTGAACGCCTGAACGCGCAAGCGCCTGAAGCGTCGTGCGCTCAGCCGCGCGCGGCTGCACCGCGGCTTACCAGAACCCGCGAATACCCGCGATTCCGTATGCGCGATGCCGACGCGCGACGTCGAGATGCGCGCGCGTCATCCCGCCGAGCGCGTAGACGGGCATCGCGGCCTGCGCGGCCAGCGCGTCGAATTTCTCCCAGCCGAGCGTCGGTGCGCCGGGGTGACTGAGCGTCGGCAGCACGGGCGACAGCGTGACGAAGTCGGCGCCGGCCCGCGCGGCCAGAAGAAGATCGTCCGCCGTGTGGCACGCGGCGGACACCGGTGTGTCCGCAGGCAACGGCCGCTGCGCGACCGTCCGCAACGCGGCGCCGTCGAGATGCCAGCCGGCCCCGTCGAGCCGCATCACGCCGGCCGCATCGATCGGCCCGTTGAGCATCAGCTGCGCGCCGGCCGCGTCGCAGCGGGCGAGCGCGTCTGCGGCGAGCCGCGCGAACGCGGCGGCATCCAGCGATTTGGCGCGTAGCTGGACGAGCGTGTCGCCGCGCGCGAGCACGGCTTCCAGACGATCGACGAATGCGCGGCAATCGGCCGCCGACGCGGACGCCGGTTCCGGCGTGATCACGCAGCAGCGCGGCAACGTCGCGTTCATCGCGCGCGCCGTGACGAGGCCGTCATTCGTCGGCTTCCTTCATCGTCTTCGGATAGACGCGCACGAGCACGATCCGAGGCCCATTCATCTTCTTCACGACGACGTCGAAGCGATCGAACGACACGCGCTGCCCTTCGGACGGCAGATCGTTCAGCGCCTGGATCACCAGCCCGCCGACGGACTCCGCGCGCCCTTCGTCGATGTCGATGCCGAGCGCCTGCTCGAGCGACACGACGGGCAGGCTGCCCTTGCCCATCAGCGTGCCGTCGTCGAGGCGGCTCCAGTCCGCATCGCCCTGGTGGAACTCGTCGTGAATCTGGCCGACGAGCGCGCCGAGCAGATTGTCGAGCGTCAGGAAGCCGATCGGCTTCTCGCGCTTGTTGCCGACGAGCGCGAAGTGCGGCGCGCCCTTGCGGAAACGGCGGAACAGATCGAGCGCCGGCATGTCGGGCTTCACGTACTGCACCGGGCGCACGTAATCGGACAGATCGTCGAGCGCCGCGCCCGCGTGACGCGCGAGCAGCAGGTCCTTCAGATGGATCAGCCCGAACACGCGTTCGCGCGACGCGTCGGCGAACAGCGGATAACGGCTGAACCGGTGCCGCGCGACGATCTCCATGTTGTCGGGCAGCGGCAGGTCGCGGCGCAGCCCGATCATTTCGTGCGCGGGCCGCATCAGGTCCGACACGGTCATCGACGAGAAGTCGAGCGAGTGCGCGAGCGTGTTCCACTCGTCGTTGCTGTACGAGCCGCGCGTCGGCTGCGCGGCGCCGCCGGCCGTGCTGCGGCGGCTGCGCAGGATCAGCTTCAGCTCGTCGGTCGAGTAGTGCGCGTCGCTGCCGTGATCGGCGGACAGGCCGGCGAGCCTCAGCACCGCGTTCGCACTGGTGTTGAGCAGCCAGATCGCCGGATACATCGCCCAGTAGAACGCGTAGAGCGGCAGCGCGACCCACAGGCCGACCTTTTCGGGCTGGCGGATCGCCATCGATTTCGGCGCGAGTTCGCCGACGACGATGTGCAGGAACGAGATCAGCGAGAACGCGAATACGAGCGAGATCAGGTGCACGACGCGTTCGGACTCCACGCCGAGCAGATCGAGCAGCGGGCCGATCAGTTCCGCGAACGCCGGCTCGCCGATCCAGCCGAGGCCGAGCGACGCGAGCGTGATGCCGAGCTGGCACGCGGACAGATACGCATCGAGCCTGCCGTGCACGACGCCGAGGATGCGGCCGCGCAGCCCGTGCTTGCGGGCAAGCGTCTTGACGCGCGTCGTGCGCAGTTTGACGAGGCCGAACTCGGCTGCGACGAAAAACCCGTTCAGGGCCACCAGCAACAACGCGCCGATGAGCGCGAAGATCTGTAACAAAAGAATCGCTCCAGGGAATGACGAGGCCCATCAGTATAGGGCCGGAAAGGCAAACGTAATGTTTCGGCTGTCCGAACGGCCTATACGGATGCGTCGCCCGGCAGCGCAAGCGTCAGCGCGACCGTCGCGCCGTCCGTGAACGCGTCGTGCACGAACGTGCCGCCGTGCGCGATCGCGACGCGCTGGCAGAGCGCGAGCGTCCAGGCGACGCGCTTCGCATCGCGTTCGCGCAGCATCTCGCGGCGCGCGAACGATTCGAATGCGTGCGGCAGCGTCGGATCGGCGAGTGCGGCGGCCTGCACGCAGCAGGTGGCGCGCGCAACGATCCGCGCGCCGTCGCGCGTGCACGCGAGCGTCACGCGGCTGCCGGCGGCGCTCGCTTCGACGGCCGTCGTCAGCATCGTCCACAGCGCCTGCGCGACGCGTTCGCGATCGGCGGACAGCACCGGGTCGCCGTCGGGCAGCGCCGCGTCGATCGCGACGTGCCGTGCGTCGGCGAGCGCGAAACGTACGAGCGCGACCGTGTCGTCGAGCACCGCGCGCAGCGCGAACGGCTGCCGCACGATCGCGGGCGTGCGGCTTTCCTCGCGCGGCGCGTCGAGCACGCCGTCGATCAGCGTCACTTGCTGCTCGATCCCGGTACGGATCCCGGCGAGCGCGCGCTGCAGGTTCGGGTCGGCGCCGGCGAGCTGGCGCTCGAGCACGTACGCCCAGCTCTGCATCGCGTTGAGCGGACTGCGCAAATCGTGCGACGCGGTCGAGAGCGCCTGGTCGCGCAGGAACAGTGCGGCTTGTGCCGCGTAGTGCGCTGCGCGTTCGCGCAGCAGATCGGTGGTGGGGACGACGGTGGTGGACGTCACGGAACGGGCCTGTCGAAAGCGGTGAGCGTGGAACACACGCGAATCGCCATCATTATAGGGACGGCGCGCGTCAGGCCGGCAGTGCGTCCTCGTCCTTTTTCCGTGCGTCGCCGTTCGGCAGCAGCTGGCACGCGAGCAGGCCGGCGAGCATCAGCGCGCAGCCGACGAGCGCGCGCAGCGTCAGCGTTTCGCCAAGCGCGGCCCAGCCGGCGACCGCCGCGAACACGCCTTCCATGCTGAAGATCACGGCCGCGTGCGCGGGCGCCGCGTCGCGCTGCGCGACGACCTGCAGCGTATAGCCGACGCCGACCGACAGCAGCCCGCCGTACAGCAGCGTCGGCAGCGCGCCGCGCAGCATCGCGATGCCGATCGGCTCGACGGCGACGCCGGCGACCAGGCACAGCGCGCCGCACACGACGAACTGCAGGAACGCGAGCACGAGCGGATCGTGGCGCCTGGCGAGGTGGCCGACGGCCATCACGTGCGCGGCGATGATCACGGCGCCGGCGAGCTGGAACCAGTCGCCGTAGAGCACCGAGAAATGCTCGTCGATGCTGAGGAAATACAGGCCGATCGCGGCGAGCAGCGCGCCGAACCATGTGCCGGCGCCGATCCGGTGACGCGCGAACGCGCCCATCAGCGGCACGATCACGACGTACAGCGAGCTGATGAAGCCGGCGTTCGCGATCCGCGTGTACTGCAGGCCGACCTGCTGCAGCGAGATCGACACCGCGAGCAGCGCGCCGAGCGCGACGCCCGGCACGAGCAGCGCCGGCCGGCGGCGGATCGCCGCGAGCTGCGCGCGCGACGCCGCGTTGATCGCCAGCAGCGGGACCAGCACGAGCGCGCCGAGCAGGAAGCGCAGCCCCGTGAACAGGAACGGCCCGATCACGTCGAGGCTCAGTCGCTGCGCGACGAACGCCGACCCCCAGATCGCGGCGGCGGCGAGCATCAGCAGGTTGGCGCGGAGATGTTTGCGGGTGTCGGGCTTCATCGGAGTGCGTCGGGAGAGGGCGGGCGGCAGGCGAAACCCGACAGTTTACGCCGGGATTGCAAGACTGTCGGCGAACCTGCGCAGCGCGGCGGCCGCGCGCGCGTCGCGCACGCGCGAGTACAGCACGACCTGCGACCGCGGCAGCGGCGGCAGGCCGAACTTCGCGCCGACGTCGACCAGCGTGCGCGGCGCGACGCGGCGCGCCAGCGGGCAGACCGCGAGCCCGGCGGCCG
>NZ_CABVPR010000036.1 GCF_902499135.1 Burkholderia dolosa | reverse complement strand
AAGAAGGTCTGCGCTTCGCAATCCGCGAAGGCGGCCGTACCGTCGGCGCAGGCGTCGTCGCCAAGATCATCGAGTAATATCGGCGATCCGCGGGCCCCGGCGGGGCTCGCGATTCCAGGACGGTAGGCAGTCGTACCGTCGAACCGGGTGTCCAGCTCGTGCTGGCGCCCGGTTTTGTTTTTCTGCTGCGTTGTCGCGCTCGTCGATAAACCGCACCGTCCGCACAAATTCGTGTAGAATCGCGGGCTTAGCAGTGGAAGTGCCGTTCGGAACGGGTGCCTCGCTCCCCGCAGGCGTCGCGTTTCGCGTTCTTTTTAGTGTCCGGCGATGCAATATCGCCTCGCTCTTTTCAAGGAATCGTCATGCAGCAACAGAAAATCCGCATTCGCCTGAAGGCTTTCGACTATCGTCTGATCGATCAATCGGCTGCCGAAATCGTCGATACCGCGAAGCGGACTGGCGCAATCGTCCGTGGCCCGGTGCCGCTGCCGACGCGCATTCAGCGTTTTGACATCCTGCGTTCGCCGCACGTCAACAAGACGTCGCGTGACCAGCTCGAGATCCGTACCCACCAGCGCCTGATGGACATCGTCGATCCGACCGACAAGACGGTCGACGCGCTGATGAAGCTCGACCTGCCGGCTGGCGTCGACGTGGAAATCAAGCTGCAGTAAGGCTTTCGGCGCTTCCGGCCCGCTGGAAGCGCTAAGTCTTTGATTGCTTGCAGAAAACGGGAAGCCTTGCTACAATGCTAGGCTTTTCGCGCATTCGCGTAAAAAAGTTGGGTCTTGCGTGCCCGGCATTTTGTAAATCAGCCCCGACCAATCGCAGTCGGGAATGGAGAAAACGATGAGCCTTGGACTCGTAGGTCGCAAGGTTGGCATGACCCGTATCTTCACGGCTGAAGGGGATTCGATTCCCGTCACCGTGGTGGACGTGTCGGACAACCGCGTGACGCAGATCAAGACTGTTGAAACCGACGGCTACACGGCCGTTCAGGTTGCATTCGGCTCCCGCCGCGCATCGCGCGTGACGAAGCCGCTGGCAGGTCATCTCGCCAAAGCCGGCGTTGAAGCCGGTGAAATCCTCAAGGAATTCCGTATCGATGCAGCCAAGGCAGCAGAGCTGTCGAATGGCGCCATCGTCGGTCCGGACCTGTTCGAAGTGGGCCAGAAGGTCGACGTGCAAGGCGTGTCGATCGGTAAGGGCTACGCCGGTACCATCAAGCGTTACAACTTCGGTTCGGGCCGTGCTTCCCACGGTAACTCGCGCTCGCACAACGTGCCGGGCTCGATCGGTATGGCGCAGGATCCGGGTCGCGTTTTCCCGGGCAAGCGCATGACGGGTCACATGGGTGACGTGACGGTGACGGTGCAGAACCTCGAAATCGCTCGTATCGACGCAGAGCGCAAGCTGCTGCTCGTCAAGGGCGCGATTCCGGGTGCGAAGGGCGGCAAGGTTTTCGTGACGCCGGCCGTGAAGACCAAGGGGGCGAAATAATGGAACTCAAGCTCCTGAACGAAAATGGTCAGGAAGGTGCAGTGGTCAACGCGTCGGACGTCGTGTTCGGTCGTGACTACAACGAAGCGCTGATCCACCAGATCGTCGTCGCTTACCAGGCGAACGCTCGCCAGGGTAACCGCGCGCAGAAGGACCGCGAGCAGGTCAAGCACACGACCAAGAAGCCGTGGCGTCAGAAGGGTACGGGCCGTGCTCGTGCCGGTATGTCGTCGAGCCCGCTGTGGCGTGGCGGCGGTCGTATCTTCCCGAACTCGCCGGAAGAAAACTTCTCGCACAAGGTCAACAAGAAGATGCATCGCGCAGGTCTCTGCTCGATCTTCTCGCAGCTGGCCCGCGAAGGCCGTCTGTCGGTCGTCGAGGACATCGTTCTCGAAGCGCCGAAGACCAAGCTGCTGGCCGACAAGTTCAAGGCCATGGGTCTCGATTCCGTGTTGATCATCACCGACACGGTCGACGAAAACCTGTACCTGGCTTCGCGCAACCTGCCGCACGTGGCAGTTGTCGAGCCGCGCTACGCTGACCCGCTGTCGCTGATCTACTTCAAGAAAGTGCTGGTCACGAAGGCTGCGGTCGCCCAGATCGAGGAGTTGCTGTCATGAGCGAGATTCGCAAGAACGATCATCGTTTGATGCAGGTCCTGCTCGCACCGGTGATTTCCGAAAAGGCGACGCTGGTTGCCGACAAGAACGAGCAAGTCGTGTTCGAAGTCGCACCGGATGCCACGAAGCAGGAAGTGAAGGCGGCCGTCGAGCTGCTGTTCAAGGTTGAAGTTGATTCCGTCAACGTGCTGGTTCAGAAGGGCAAGCAAAAGCGCTTCGGCCGTTCGATGGGCCGCCGCAAGGACGTGAAGAAGGCATACGTGTGCCTGAAGCCCGGCCAGGAAATCAACTTCGAAGCGGAGGCCAAGTAATCATGGCAATCGTGAAAGTTAAACCGACTTCGCCGGGCCGCCGCGCGATGGTCAAGGTGGTCAACAAGGACCTGCACAAGGGCAAGCCGCACGCTGCGCTGCTCGACTCGCAGAGCTCCAAGGCTGGCCGCAACAACAACGGTCGGATCACGACGCGTCACCAGGGCGGTGGTCACAAGCACCACTACCGCGTGATCGATTTCCGTCGCACGAAGGACGGCATCCCGGCGAAGGTCGAGCGTCTCGAGTACGACCCGAACCGCAGCGCGAACATCGCGCTGGTGCTGTACGCAGACGGCGAGCGCCGCTACATCATCGCGCCGAAGGGCGTGACGGTCGGTCAGCAGCTGATGTCGGGCTCGGAAGCGCCGATTCGTGCAGGCAACACGCTGCCGATCCGCAACATTCCGGTCGGTACGACGATCCACTGCATCGAAATGCTGCCGGGCAAGGGCGCGCAAATGGCGCGTTCGGCCGGTACGTCGGCGATGCTGCTCGCACGCGAAGGCGTGTACGCACAGGTTCGTCTGCGTTCGGGCGAAATCCGCCGCGTGCACATCGAATGCCGTGCGACGATCGGTGAAGTCGGCAACGAAGAGCACAGCCTGCGCCAGATCGGCAAGGCCGGTGCGAACCGCTGGCGCGGTATCCGCCCGACGGTGCGTGGCGTGGCAATGAACCCGATCGACCACCCGCACGGTGGTGGTGAAGGTCGTACCGCCGCGGGCCGCGACCCGGTGAGCCCGTGGGGCACGCCGACGAAGGGCTTCCGTACGCGTCGCAACAAGCGCACGACGACGATGATCGTCCAGCGCCGTCACAAGCGTTAAGGAGTAGGCAATGGCACGTTCTGTTAAAAAAGGTCCGTTCTGCGACGCCCATTTGCTGAAGAAAGTTGAGGCGGCTGCAGCTTCGCGCGACAAGAAGCCGATCAAGACCTGGTCGCGTCGCTCGACGATCCTCCCGGATTTCATCGGTCTGACGATCGCCGTTCACAACGGCCGTCAACACGTTCCGGTGTACATCTCGGAAAACATGGTCGGCCACAAGCTTGGCGAGTTCGCACTGACCCGTACGTTCAAGGGTCACGCGGCCGACAAGAAGGCCAAGAAATAAGGGGCTATCAAGATGGAAGTGAAAGCAATTCATCGCGGTGCCCGCATCTCGGCGCAGAAAACGCGCCTTGTGGCTGACCAGATCCGCGGTTTGCCGGTCGACAAGGCGCTGAACGTTCTGACGTTCTCGCCGAAGAAGGCGGCAGGCATCGTGAAGAAGGTCGTGCTGTCGGCGATCGCGAATGCGGAGCACAACGAGGGCGCCGATATCGACGAGCTCAAGATCAAGAGCATCTACGTCGACAAGGCGGCATCGCTCAAGCGTTTCACCGCGCGCGCCAAGGGCCGCGGTAACCGCATCGAGAAGCAATCCTGTCACATCACTGTGACGGTCGGGAATTAAGGAGCCATACGATGGGACAGAAAATTCATCCGACTGGCTTCCGTCTGGCTGTCAGCCGCAATTGGGCTTCGCGTTGGTACGCGAACAACAACAATTTCGCGGCGATGCTGCAGGAAGACATCGGTGTCCGTGAATACCTGAAAAAGAAGCTGAAGAACGCTTCGGTCGGTCGCGTCGTCATCGAGCGTCCGGCAAAGAATGCGCGCATCACGATTTTCAGCTCGCGTCCGGGTGTCGTCATCGGCAAGAAGGGCGAGGATATCGAACTGCTGAAGACGGAACTGCAGCGCCGCATGGGCGTTCCGGTTCACGTCAACATCGAAGAGATCCGCAAGCCGGAAACCGATGCGCAACTGATCGCCGACTCGATCACGCAACAGCTCGAGCGCCGGATCATGTTCCGTCGTGCGATGAAGCGTGCGATGCAGAACGCGATGCGTCTGGGTGCCCAGGGCATCAAGATCATGAGCGCGGGCCGTCTGAACGGTATCGAAATCGCGCGTACGGAGTGGTATCGCGAAGGTCGCGTGCCGCTGCACACGCTGCGTGCCGATATCGACTACGCGACCTCGGAAGCGAAGACGACCTACGGGATCATCGGCGTCAAGGTGTGGGTGTACAAGGGCGATACGCTCGGCCGCAACGACGCGCCGGTAGTGGAAGAAGTAGCCGAAGACAAGCGTCCGCGTCGCAATGCGCGTCCGGGCGACCGTCGTCCGCGCCGTGACGGCGAAGGCGGCGCTCCGGGTGCTCGTCGTGGCGCACCGCGCCGCGGCGCCGGCAAGCCGGAAGACGGCAAGACTGGAGAATAACGATGCTGCAACCGAAACGCAGGAAGTATCGCAAAGAGCAGAAGGGTCGTAACACCGGCAAGGCGACGCGCGGCAACGCGGTGTCGTTCGGTGAATTCGGCCTGAAGGCGATCGGTCGCGGCCGTTTGACCGCGCGTCAAATTGAAGCGGCGCGTCGTGCAATGACGCGTCACATCAAGCGTGGCGGCCGCATCTGGATTCGCATTTTCCCGGACAAGCCGATTTCGCAGAAGCCGGCCGAAGTACGTATGGGTAACGGTAAGGGTAACCCGGAGTACTACGTCGCCGAGATTCAGCCGGGCAAGATGCTGTATGAAATGGACGGCGTATCCGAAGAACTGGCACGCGAAGCGTTCCGTCTGGCTGCAGCGAAGCTGCCGCTGAAGACGGCGTTCATCGTGCGTCAGCTCGGCGCCTAAGGAGAAAACATGAAGGCTTCCGAACTTCTCCAGAAAGACCAGGCCGCGCTCAACAAGGAGCTGGCGGACCTGCTGAAGGCGCAATTCGGCCTGCGCATGCAACTCGCGACCCAGCAGCTCACGAACACGAGCCAGCTGAAGAAGGTTCGTCGCGACATCGCACGTGTGCGGACCGTCATGACTCAGAAGGCGAACCAGAAATGAACGATAGCGTGAAAACCTCGCTGAAGCGGACGCTGGTCGGTCGGGTCGTCAGCAACAAGATGGACAAGACCGTCACCGTGCTGATCGAGCACCGCGTCAAGCATCCGATCTACGGCAAGTATGTCGTGCGCTCGAAGAAGTACCACGCGCACGATGAAGCGAACACCTGCAACGAAGGCGATCTCGTCGAAATCCAGGAGACCCGTCCTGTTTCGAAGACGAAGGCCTGGACGGTGTCGCGCCTCGTCGAAGCGGCCCGCGTGATCTAAGCGGGTCGGAGCGGTAGAGCAGTAACGGGCACTTCTCCGCGAAGTGCTTGAAATCGCAAAGTTTTTGCTTGCGTGACCGGGATTATTTGTTATAATCCCGGTCTTCCCTCTTTATGGGAGCCCCGTCGCGGGCGAAGTTGGTGGGGGAAGCGGACTGGCGCCAGCCTGCTCCGAAAGATTCACCGAATTGCGATGGCGGGTTTCGTTTGCCGTCGCTGCTGTTCCAACCCAAGCAGCCGATCGGCTGACGGGACCAAGACTGACCGAATGCATCATGGTGGTGCATCCGGATTAAGTTGGGAAAGACAAACCATGATCCAGACCGAATCTCGGCTTGAAGTGGCCGACAACACGGGTGCGCGTGAAGTCATGTGCATCAAGGTGCTCGGCGGCTCGAAGCGTCGTTATGCCAGCATTGGCGACATCATCAAGGTGAGCGTCAAAGAGGCAACGCCGCGCGGGCGTGTGAAGAAGGGCGAAATCTACAACGCCGTGGTGGTCCGCACCGCCAAGGGCGTGCGCCGTCAAGACGGCTCGCTGATCAAGTTCGACGGCAACGCCGCTGTGCTTTTGAATAACAAGCTCGAGCCGATCGGCACCCGCATCTTCGGGCCGGTTACGCGTGAGCTGCGTAGCGAACGATTCATGAAGATCGTTTCGCTGGCGCCGGAAGTGCTGTAAGGAGTCGCGATGAACAAGATTCGCAAGGGTGACGAAGTCATCGTCATCGCAGGCAAGGACAAGGGCAAGCGCGGTGTCGTGCTGGCAGTGGCCGCCGACCGCGTGACGGTTGAAGGTATCAACCTCGTCAAGAAGCACGTGAAGCCCAACCCGATGAAGGGTACGACGGGCGGCGTGGAAGCGAAGACGATGCCCCTCCATATTTCGAACGTCGCGGTTGTCGACGCGAACGGCAAGGCGTCGCGTGTTGGCATCAAGGTCGAGGAAGGCAAGAAGGTTCGCTTCCTGAAGACGACCGGTGCTGTACTGAGCGCCTGACGCAGCGGAGTAAAAAATGGCTCGTTTGCAAGAGTTTTACAAAGAAAAGGTTGTGCCCGGCCTGATCGAGAAGTTCGGTTACAAGTCGGTCATGGAAGTGCCGCGCATCACCAAGATCACGCTGAACATGGGTCTTGGCGAAGCCGTCGCCGACAAGAAGATCATCGAGAACGCCGTTGGCGACCTCACGAAGATCGCCGGCCAGAAGCCGGTCGTCACGAAGGCTCGCAAGGCAATCGCAGGCTTCAAGATCCGCCAGGGCTACCCGATCGGCGCGATGGTGACGCTGCGTGGCCGTGCGATGTACGAATTCCTCGATCGTCTGGTGACGGTTGCGCTGCCCCGCGTGCGCGACTTCCGCGGCGTGTCGGGTCGTGCATTCGATGGCCGCGGCAACTACAACATCGGTGTGAAAGAGCAGATCATTTTCCCCGAAATCGACTACGACAAGATCGACGCGCTGCGTGGGCTGAACATCAGCATCACGACGACTGCGAAGACCGACGACGAAGCAAAGGCTCTGCTCGCCAGCTTCAAGTTCCCGTTCAGAAACTGAGGTTACCGTGGCTAAACTGGCACTGATCGAACGTGAAAAGAAGCGCGCCCGCCTGGTCGCGAAGTTCGCAGCGAAGCGCGAAGCGCTGAAGGCGATCGTCGAAGACCAAAGCAAGTCGGAAGAAGAGCGCTACGAAGCACGCCTTGAGCTGCAGCAACTGCCCCGCAACGCAAACCCGACCCGCCAGCGCAACCGCTGCGCGATCACGGGCCGTCCGCGTGGCACGTTCCGTAAATTCGGCCTCGCGCGCAACAAGATTCGTGAAATCGCATTCCGTGGCGAGATTCCTGGCCTGACCAAGGCGAGCTGGTAATAGGAGAAACGTAAATGAGCATGAGTGATCCTATCGCCGATATGCTGACTCGCATCCGCAACGCGCAGATGGTCGAGAAGGTATCGGTCGCGATGCCCTCGTCGAAGGTCAAGGTTGCAATCGCACAAGTCCTGAAGGACGAAGGTTATATCGACGATTTCGCGGTGAAGAGCGAAGGCGCGAAGGCTGAGCTGAACATCGCGCTGAAGTACTACGCGGGCCGTCCGGTGATCGAGCGCCTCGAGCGCGTGTCGAAGCCGGGTCTGCGCGTGTACCGCGGCCGTAACGAGATTCCGCAGGTCATGAATGGCCTCGGTGTGGCTATCGTGTCGACGCCGAAGGGCGTGATGACCGACCGCAAGGCGCGCGCAACGGGCGTCGGCGGCGAAGTCATCTGCTACGTCGCTTAAAGCCGAGGAGAGAGAAACATGTCTCGAGTAGGTAAGAGCCCGATCGCGCTGCAAGGCGCGGAAGTCAAGCTGGCCGACGGCGTCATCACCGTCAAGGGCCCGCTGGGCACGATCACGCAAGCGGTGAACCCGCTCGTGAAAGTGGCGAACAACGACGGCACGCTGAACCTGGCGCCGGCCGACGAAAGCCGCGAAGCAAATGCACTGTCGGGCACGATGCGCGCGATCATCGCGAATGCCGTGCACGGCGTGACCAAGGGTTTCGAGCGCAAGCTGACGCTGGTTGGCGTCGGTTACCGTGCGCAAGCGCAAGGCGACAAGTTGAACCTGTCGCTGGGTTTCTCGCACCCGGTGGTGCACCAGATGCCGGAAGGCGTCAAGGCTGAAACCCCGACGCAAACCGAAATCGTGATCAAGGGGATCGACAAGCAGAAAGTTGGCCAAGTGGCTGCGGAAGTTCGCGGCTACCGTCCGCCGGAGCCCTACAAGGGCAAGGGCGTGCGCTATGCCGACGAGGTTGTGATCCTCAAAGAAACGAAGAAGAAGTAAGGGTGCGCAATCATGGATAAGACTCAATCTCGCCTGCGCCGCGCTCGCCAGACGCGTATCAAGATCGCCGAGCTGCAGGTCGCGCGTCTCGCCGTGCATCGCACGAACACGCACATCTACGCTCAAGTGTTTTCGCCGTGCGGCACCAAGGTGCTCGCCAGTGCGTCGACGCTCGAAGCCGAAGTGCGCGCAGAGCTCGCTGACAAGTCGGGCAAGGGTGGCAACGTCGCCGCCGCGACGCTGATCGGCAAGCGTATTGCCGAGAAGGCCAAGGCCGCCGGCATCGAATCCGTCGCCTTCGACCGCTCGGGCTTCCGCTACCACGGCCGCGTGAAGGCGCTGGCTGAGGCAGCTCGTGAAGCTGGGCTCAAGTTCTAAGGAAGGAATTCGTCATGGCAAAGATGCAAGCGAAAGTTCAGGCTGACGAGCGCGACGACGGCCTTCGCGAAAAGATGATTTCGGTCAACCGCGTGACCAAGGTCGTGAAGGGTGGCCGTATTCTCGGCTTCGCCGCACTGACCGTGGTCGGCGACGGTGATGGCCGCGTCGGTATGGGCAAGGGCAAGGCGAAGGAAGTGCCGGTCGCTGTCCAGAAGGCAATGGAACAAGCTCGCCGCAACATGTTCAAGGTGCCGCTCAAGAACGGCACGCTGCAGCACGAAGTGCACGGCAAGCACGGCGCATCGACGGTCCTCCTCGCTCCGGCGAAGGACGGTACCGGCGTGATCGCCGGCGGCCCGATGCGCGCAGTGTTCGACGTGATGGGCGTTCAGAACGTTGTGGCGAAGAGCCACGGTTCGACGAACCCGTACAACCTCGTCCGTGCGACGCTGGACGGCCTGCGCAAGCAGTCGACCCCGGCAGACATCGCGGCGAAGCGCGGCAAGTCCGTCGAAGAAATTTTGGGCTAAGCCCGGGTGGTCACCATGTCTGAGAAAACTGTCAAGGTTCAGCTCGTCAAGAGCCTGATCGGGACCCGCGAATCGCACCGCGCGACCGTGCGTGGCCTGGGCCTGCGCCGACTCAACTCGGTTAGCGAGCTGCAGGACACGCCGGCGGTCCGCGGCATGATCAACAAGGTCTCGTACCTCGTTAAGGTCATCGCGTAAGCGGCCCTACGGATCAAGGAGTTGATATGGAATTGAATAACCTGAAGCCGGCCGCTGGCGCAAAGCACGCCAAGCGTCGCGTCGGCCGCGGCATCGGTTCGGGCCTCGGCAAGACGGCTGGCCGTGGTCACAAGGGTCAGAAATCGCGTTCGGGCGGCTTCCACAAGGTCGGTTTCGAAGGCGGTCAGATGCCGCTGCAACGTCGTCTGCCGAAGCGCGGCTTCACGTCGCTGACGAAGGAATTCGTCGGTGAAGTGCGCCTGGGCGACCTCGAGAAGCTGCCGGTCGACGAAATCGATCTGCTCGCACTGAAGCAAGCCGGCCTGGTCGGCGAGCTGACGAAGAGCGCAAAGATCATCGCGACGGGCGAACTGAAGCGCAAGATCGTCGTGAAGGGTCTCGGCGCCACGAAGAGTGCGCGCGCCGCGATCGAAGCGGCTGGCGGTTCGTTCGCCGAGTGACACGCGTAGCGCGTCGTCACTTGCATTCATCGGAGAAGGTACTTGGCTAACAGCCCGAGTCTTGCAAAACCCGGTCGAAGCACGGCGAAGTTCGGCGATCTGCGCCGGCGAGCGATGTTCCTGCTCCTGGCGCTGATCGTCTATCGCATCGGCGCGCACATTCCCGTGCCGGGCATCGATCCGGATCAACTGGCAAAGCTGTTCCAGAGCCAGGCGGGCGGCATCCTGGGCATGTTCAACATGTTCTCGGGCGGCGCGCTTTCCCGCTTCACGATCTTTGCACTGGGGATCATGCCGTACATCTCGGCGTCGATCATCATGCAGCTGCTGGCGATCGTGTCGCCGCAGCTCGAGGCGCTGAAGAAGGAAGGGCAGGCAGGGCAGCGGAAGATCACGCAGTACACGCGGTATTTCACCGTGGTGCTCGCGACCTTCCAGGCCTTCGGTATCGCGGCCGCGCTGGAAAACCAGCCGGGCCTCGTCACCGATCCCGGCATGCTGTTCCGGCTGACGACGATCGTGACGCTGGTCACCGGTACGATGTTCCTGATGTGGCTCGGCGAGCAGATCACCGAGCGCGGTCTCGGCAACGGCATCTCGATCATCATCTTCGGCGGGATCGCAGCAGGGTTCCCGAATGCCGTCGGTGGGCTGTTCGAGCTGGTGCGTACGGGTTCGATGAGCATCATTTCGGCGATCATCATCGTCGTGCTGATTGCAGCGGTGACTTACCTGGTCGTGTTCATCGAACGCGGTCAGCGCAAGATCCTCGTGAACTATGCGAAGCGCCAGGTCGGCAACAAGATCTACGGCGGGCAGTCGTCGCACCTGCCGCTGAAGCTGAACATGTCGGGCGTGATTCCGCCGATCTTCGCGTCGTCGATCATCCTGTTCCCGGCGACGATTCTCGGCTGGTTCAGCACGGGTCAGCCGACGGGGAGCTGGATCTCCAACACGTTGCACAACGTCGCGGAGGCGCTGAAGCCGGGCCAGCCGGTCTATGTGCTGCTTTACACGCTGGCAATCGTGTTTTTCTGCTTCTTCTACACCGCGCTGGTGTTCAACAGCAGAGAAACCGCGGACAACCTGAAGAAGAGCGGCGCGTTCGTGCCGGGCATCCGTCCGGGCGAGCAGACCGCACGATATATCGACCGCATCCTCACGCGTCTGACGCTGGCCGGTGCGATCTACATCGTCTTCGTGTGTCTGCTGCCGGAATTCCTGGTGCTGCGCTGGAACGTGCCGTTTTATTTTGGTGGAACGTCGCTGCTGATCATTGTCGTCGTCACGATGGACTTCATGGCGCAGGTGCAGTCGTACGTTATGTCGCAACAGTATGAGTCGCTGCTCAAGAAGGCCAACTTCAAGGGCGGCAACATCCCAATGCGTTAAAAAGGACTATGGCCAAAGACGATGTAATCCAGATGCAGGGCGAGGTGATTGAAAACCTTCCGAATGCGACCTTCCGCGTGAAGCTGGAAAACGGCCATGTCGTGTTGGGGCATATCTCCGGAAAGATGCGGATGCACTACATCCGCATCCTGCCGGGCGACAAGGTGACGGTTGAATTGACGCCTTACGATCTGTCTCGTGCGCGGATCGTGTTCCGGGCGAAGTGATTTGAAAAAAGGGTATTATCATGAAAGTGATGGCATCGGTTAAGCGCATTTGCCGCAATTGCAAGATCATCAAGCGCAAAGGCGTCGTTCGCGTGATCTGCAGCTCGGATCCGCGCCACAAGCAGCGCCAAGGCTGACCGCGCGTTTGTTTGCGCTTTTTGTTTGAGGAAAAACAATGGCTCGTATCGCAGGGGTTAACATCCCGAATCACCAGCATACCGAGATCGGCCTGACGGCAATCTTCGGTATCGGCCGCACGCGCTCGCGCAGCATCTGCGTGGCAGCGGGCGTCGACTTCTCGAAGAAGGTCAAGGACCTGACCGACGCAGACCTCGAAAAGCTGCGTGAAGAAGTGGGCAAGTTTGTCGTCGAAGGCGATCTGCGCCGCGAAGTGACGATGAACATCAAGCGCCTGATGGATCTCGGTTGCTACCGTGGCGTTCGTCATCGCAAGGGCCTGCCGATGCGCGGTCAGCGTACGCGTACGAACGCGCGCACTCGCAAGGGTCCGCGTCGTGCAGCGCAAGCGCTGAAGAAGTAAGCGGAACTGACAGTTACAGGAAAACGTAATGGCTAAGGCTTCGAACACCGCGGCGCAACGCGTTCGCAAGAAGGTTAAGAAGAACGTCGCTGAAGGCGTGGTTCACGTTCACGCGTCGTTCAACAACACGATCATCACGATCACCGATCGCCAAGGCAACGCACTGGCATGGGCGACGTCGGGCGGCCAGGGCTTCAAGGGCTCGCGCAAGTCGACGCCGTTCGCTGCACAGGTCGCTGCCGAGTCGGCCGGCCGCGTCGCGATGGAATACGGCGTGAAGAATCTGGAAGTGCGGATCAAGGGCCCGGGCCCGGGTCGCGAGTCGGCAGTGCGCGCACTGCACGGCCTCGGCATCAAGATCACCGCGATTTCGGACGTCACCCCGATTCCGCACAACGGCTGCCGTCCGCCGAAGCGTCGTCGTATCTGAGGATGTGCTGGCACGTTCGTGCTGGCACATTGCCTGTCGCCGCGCAGCGTCGACGGGCGTTGCTTTTTTGATTGACTAAGCCCACCGTTCGCCCCAAAGGGCGCGAACTAGCGCGGATTTCGATCCGCGTGACTGATTGATAAAGGAATGCAAAGTGGCACGTTATATCGGCCCCAAAGCCAAGCTGTCCCGCCGTGAAGGCACCGACCTGTTCCTGAAGAGCGCGCGCCGCTCGCTCGCCGACAAGTGCAAGCTCGACAGCAAGCCGGGTCAGCACGGCCGTACCTCGGGCGCACGTACGTCCGACTACGGTACGCAGCTGCGTGAAAAGCAGAAGGTCAAGCGCATCTACGGCGTGCTCGAGCGTCAGTTCCGCCGCTACTTCGCCGAAGCCGACCGCCGCAAGGGCAACACGGGTGAAAACCTGCTGCAGCTGCTCGAGTCGCGTCTCGACAACGTCGTGTACCGCATGGGCTTCGGCTCGACCCGCGCTGAAGCGCGTCAGCTCGTGAGCCACAAGGCCATCACGGTGAACGGTATCGTCGCGAACATCCCGTCGCAGCAAGTGAAGGCTGGCGACGTGATCGCGATCCGCGAAAAGGCGAAGAAGCAGGCACGTATCGTCGAATCGCTGTCGCTGGCCGAGCAAGGCGGCATGCCGAGCTGGGTTGCAGTCGATGCGAAGAAGTTCGAAGGCACGTTCAAGCAAGTGCCGGAGCGCGCCGACATCGCCGGCGACATCAACGAAAGCCTGATCGTCGAATTGTATTCGCGCTAATCCGATTGACGGCCGAGGTACCCCGATTGCGTGCAGCAAGGGGTGACCTCGGCTGTTTATTTTCAGGGTGTTACCGGTCAGCCTTATCGGTGTAACGAGCCGAGGGTATTGAAAAGGAAAACCTATGCAAACCAGTTTGTTGAAACCCAAGATCATCGCCGTGGAGTCGCTGGGCGAGAACCATGCGAAGGTGGTCATGGAGCCGTTCGAGCGTGGCTACGGCCATACCTTGGGCAATGCGCTTCGCCGCGTGCTGCTGTCGTCGATGGTCGGTTACGCGCCGACCGAAGTCACGATCGCGGGCGTGGTGCACGAGTATTCGACGCTTGATGGTGTGCAAGAGGACGTCGTCAACCTGCTGCTGAACCTGAAGGGCGTGGTGTTCAAGCTGCACAACCGCGACGAAGTGACGGTGACCCTGCGCAAGGAAGGTGAAGGCGTCGTCACGGCCGGCGATATCGAGCTGGCTCACGATTGCGAAGTCATCAACCCGAATCACGTGATCGCGCATCTGTCGAAGGGCGGCAAGCTCGACGTTCAGATCAAGATCGAGAAGGGCCGCGGCTACGTGCCGGGCAACGTGCGTCGCTATGGCGAAGACACGGCCAAGATCATCGGCCGTATCGTCCTCGACGCGTCGTTTTCGCCGGTTCGCCGCGTGAGCTATGCAGTCGAAAGCGCACGTGTCGAGCAGCGCACCGACCTCGACAAGCTCGTGATGAACATCGAGACGAGCGGCGTGATCACGCCGGAAGAAGCGATCCGTCAATCGGCCCGCATCCTGGTCGACCAGCTGTCGGTGTTCGCGGCGCTGGAAGGCACGGAAACGGCAGCGGAAGCGCCGTCGCGCGCACCGCAGATCGATCCGATCCTGCTGCGTCCGGTGGACGATCTCGAGCTGACGGTCCGTTCGGCGAACTGTCTGAAGGCCGAGAACATCTACTACATCGGCGACCTGATCCAGCGCACGGAAAACGAGCTGCTGAAGACGCCGAACCTCGGTCGCAAGTCGCTCAACGAGATCAAGGAAGTGCTCGCTTCGCGCGGTCTCACGCTCGGCATGAAGCTCGAAAACTGGCCGCCGGCTGGTCTCGACAAGTAAGCAAGGTTGTAGCTCAAGTTGGCAAAGATGCGGATTTTCCTTTAAAATCCGCATCTTGCTTTTTTCGTTACCGGCCCGTGCGCCCGCCAGGGTGCGATAGAAGAGCTGGATCAAAACTTTGAATCAAGGAAACTGAAATGCGCCATCGTCATGGTCTGCGGAAACTGAACCGCACGAGCAGCCACCGTCTGGCTATGCTCCGTAACATGTCCAACTCGCTGATCGAGCACGAAGTCATCAAGACGACGCTGCCGAAGGCGAAGGAACTCCGCAAGGTCGTCGAGCCGCTGATCACGCTCGGCAAGAAGCCGTCGCTCGCAAACCGTCGTCTGGCGTTCAACCGCCTGCGCGATCGTGACTCGGTGGCGAAGCTGTTCGACGTGCTCGGTCCGCGTTTCGCGAACCGTCCGGGCGGCTACCTGCGTATCCTGAAGTTCGGCTTCCGCGTCGGCGACAACGCACCGATGGCACTGGTCGAGCTGCTGGATCGTCCGGAAGTCGACGAAACCGAAAACGTGCAAGAAGCTGAATAAGCTTCGGCACGCAGCAGTAACCGAAAGGGCTGAGCGATTGCTTGGCCCTTTTTGTTTTTCGGGCGGCGCCTGCGATCGAGTGTCGCAGCCGCGTGCCGGCAACGTCGCGCCGGCTGCGCTACGATACGGGGCGACCGGCGCGGGCTTCGAGCCTGCGCGAACCCTCGGTCAGTGCACGCAACGCAGCGCGCGCAGCTGGAAATGACCGGAAAACGAATGTGGAGGGCGCGGATGGTAGTGGTGCTGATGCTGACGACGGTGCCCGATGCGGCGACGGCCGCGATGCTCGCAGATCGCGCGCTCGACGCGCGGCTCGCCGCATGCGTGTCGGAGCTCGGTGCGATCAAGTCGCGCTATCACTGGCAGGGCAAGGTCGAAACGGCCGACGAGATCCAGTTGCTGTTCAAGACGAGCCCGATGCGAGCACTCGAGCTGGAGCGGTTTATTGTCTCGCATCATCCGTACGAGACGCCTGAAATCGTATCGTGGCAGGCGACGGCGTCGGACGCATACGGCCGATGGGTGGCCGGCGAAACTCAACGTCTATTTCATGTTTAACGGTATGGCGCTCTCCGTGCGCGTGCGCGCGCTGCGATTCCTTGCAGTCCTGTTGTCGTTCGCGGTCGTGTTCGGCGGTGTGTCGATCGCGCGTGCGGCCGACGATTTTCTCGATCCGTCGGTCGCATTCAAGTTCAGCGCAAGCGAATCGCCGGGGCAGGTCGACGTCCGCTTCAAGGTCGCGGACGGCTACTACCTGTACCGTGAGCGGTTCGCGTTTGCGGTGAAGAGCGGGCAGGCAACGCTCGGCGAGCCGCAGCTCCCGGCCGGCCACGTGAAGTTCGATCAGACGTTCCAGAAAGACGTCGAAACCTACCGTGGCGACGTCGTGATTCACGTGCCGGTGAAGCAGGCATCGGGGCCGTTCGAGCTCGCCGTGACGTCGCAAGGGTGCGCGGACGAAGGGATCTGCTATCCGCCGGCCGAACATGTGGTGAAAGTGGACGGCGCTGCGCTGCGCGCTGCATCTGCGACGCCCACTGAGCCGGCTACCGACGGCAACTGGTTCGACAAGGTGACGAGCGCCGATTTCGCGCAGTCGCTGCTCGAGGGGCACGGCTTCTTCACGATCGTCGCGCTGTATTTCGTCGCGGGTGTCGTGCTCAGCCTGCTGCCTTGTTCGTACCCGATGATTCCGATCGTGTCCGCGATCATCATCGGTCAAGGCACGCGCGCGACGCATGCACGCGGTTTCGCGTTATCGCTGACGTACGTGGTCGGCATGGCGCTCGTTTATACGGTGCTCGGCATCGCAGCCGCATTGGTCGGCCAGAGTCTCGGCGCGTGGTTGCAGAATCCGTGGGTACTCGGTGCATTCGGCTTGCTGCTTACCGCGTTTGCGGTCTCGCTGATCGCCGGCAAGGACATCGCGTTGCCGCAGCGCTGGCAGGACGGCGCTGCGAACGCGTCGGCCGCGCGCCGCGGCGGCCACTTCGCTGCCGTCGCCGCGATGGGCGCGCTGTCGGCGCTCGTGGTCGGCGCGTGCATGACGGCGCCGCTGTTTGCGGTACTCGCGTTCATCGCGCATACCGGCAACGCGCTGCTCGGCGGCGCAGCGCTGTTCGCAATGGGGCTCGGGCTTGGCGTGCCGCTGCTCGTCGTCGGTGTCGGCGCCGGTACGCTGCTGCCGCGCGCCGGCGCGTGGATGGACGGTGTGAAAGTGTTCTTCGGCATCGTGCTGCTCGCCGCCGCGCTGTGGATCGTATGGCCGGTGCTTGCCGGCTGGCTGACGATGGCGCTGGCGGCGCTGTGGCTGCTCGTCGCGGCGGCGGCGCTCGGCCTGTTCACGCCGAACGTCGGCGCCGCGTCGATCTGGCGCCGGCTCGGACGCGGTCTCGGTGCGGCACTCGCGATCTGGGCGGCGACACTGCTCGTCGGCCTGGCCGCCGGATCGACCGATCCCGTCAAGCCGCTGGCCGTGCTCGCGTCGCGCACCGTCGCATCGACCGAGGCGTCCGCAGCCGGCGGCGCCGCTGCCGGACAGGAAGGTCCCGCGTTCGCCCCCGTGCGTTCCAGCGCCGAGCTCGACACGCTGCTGAAGACGTCGGAGCGCCCGGTGATGCTCGACTTCTATGCGGACTGGTGCGTGAGCTGCAAGGAGATGGAGCATCTGACGTTCACCGACAAGCGTGTGCAGGCGCGGCTTGCGCAGCTGCATCTCGTGCGCGCGGACGTGACCGCGAACAATGCGGACGATCAGGCGCTGCTCAAGCGCTTCAATCTGTTCGGGCCGCCGGGCATCATCTTCTTCGATCGCAGCGGCAAGGAAATCGCGCGCGTGGTCGGCTATCAGGCCGCGGAGACGTTCCTGCGCAGCCTCGATCGGGCCGCGGTGCCGACGGTGTAATCGCTTCGGCGGCTGCGTTCGGGCGGCTTATCGATCGAGAATAAAAAACGGCGGGACACCGAAGTGTTCCGCCGTTTTGCGTTTCAAACGTAAATCAGCGCTGCGCTTTCAGCAGACGCGCGGCGTCGAGCGCGAAATACGTGAGCACGCCGTCGGCGCCCGCTCGCTTGAACGCGAGCAGCGATTCGAGCACGACCTTGTCGTGGTCGAGCCAGCCGTTCATCGCGGCAGCCTTCAGCATCGCGTACTCGCCGCTCACCTGGTACACGTACGTCGGGAAGCGGAACTCGTCCTTCACGCGGCGCACGATATCGAGGTACGGCATGCCCGGCTTGACCATCACCATGTCGGCGCCTTCGTCGATGTCGAGACGCACCTCGCGCAGCGCTTCGTCGCTGTTGGCTGGATCCATCTGGTAGGTCATCTTGTTGCCCTTGCCCAGATTGGACGCCGAACCCACCGCATCGCGGAACGGGCCGTAAAACGCCGACGCGTACTTTGCCGAATACGCCATGATCCGCGTGTGGATGTGCCCGTCGCTCTCGAGCATCTCGCGCACGGCGCCGATGCGACCGTCCATCATGTCCGACGGCGCGACGATGTCGACGCCGGCTTCGGCCTGCGCGCGTGCCTGGTCGACGAGAATCTCGATCGTGTCGTCGTTGATCACGTAGCCGTTCTCGTCGAGTACGCCATCCTGGCCGTGGCTCGTATACGGATCGAGCGCAACGTCGGTCAGCACGCCGAGCTCGGGGAAGCGCTTCTTCAGCTCGCGCACCGCGCGCGGAATCAGGCCTTCCGGATTGGCCGCCTCGCGCCCGTCGGGCGTCTTCAGCGACGGCTCGATGGCCGGGAACAGCGACAGCACGGGCACGCCGAGCTCGACGCACTGCTCGGCGACGTGCATCAGCAGATCGACGGACACGCGCTCGACGCCGGGCATCGACGGCACGGGCTGCCGTTCGTTCGTGCCTTCGACGACGAACACCGGGTAGATCAGATCGTCGGTGGTCAGGCGGTTTTCGCGCATCATGCGCCGGGAGAAGTCGTCGCGACGCATCCGGCGCGGACGGTGAAGCGGATGAAAGCTCATGGCGATTGGGTAGAAATCAGGGCAATAAGGACCTTACGGAACCCTTAGGTCATTTTCGGGAGCGTTGGTATATGATAGCGATCGGGCGTCGCGCGTTGCGTGACGCTCCCCGCTTCTCCTCCCTGAGCGGGTGCCTGTCGTTATTCGATTAGGCTGTTTGACCCGCCGGTAAACGGCGGGTTTTTTTATGGGCCGGACGAATCGCAGGTGCCGTCAGGTGCGCGCAGCCGTCCCGGCCGCGCGTTGCCCGGTCATTGTGCTACAGGCGCGCTTTTTTCGTCGGCGACGGACGGCCGCACCCAGCTCTCGATCAGTGCATGCGCTTCGTCGAGACCCGTGCGCTTCAGCGCGGAGAACAGCTGAACGGTCAGCTTGCCCTGGACGCCCTGATCGCGATATGCATCCAGCCCCTTTTGCGTGGTCCGCAGCGCGTTGATGCTCTCTTGCCGCGTCAATTTGTCGCACTTCGTGAGCAGCGTATGGATCGGCTTGCCCGTCGGCGCGAACCACTCGATCATCCGGCGATCGAGATCGGTCAGCGGACGTCGCGAATCCATCATCAGGATCAGGCCGCAGAGTTGCGAGCGCGTCGCGAGATAGGACGACAGCAGCATTTCCCAATGCGCCTTCGCGGCGCCCGGCACTTCCGCATAGCCGTAGCCCGGCAGATCGACGAGGTTCGCGACGGGCTCGGCAGCCGGCCCGACCGAGAAGTAGTTGATATGCTGCGTGCGGCCCGGCGTCTTCGACGCGAACGCGAGCCGCTTCTGGTTGCACAGCACATTGATTGCCGTCGACTTGCCGGCATTCGAGCGGCCCGCGAACGCGATTTCCGGCTGCACCGTCGGCGGCAGGTCGCGCAGATGATTGACGGTCGTATAGAAGCGGGCTTGATGGAGCAGAAAGGCCATGGGAACCGGTGGGACGGGCGGCGCGAGCCGCTTGGTGGAGGCGGGGTAGCCCCGATAGTCGCCGGAGCTTTCAGCGCGATATTGTACAATACGGCGGTTTTGCCGAAGGGTCGCTGGCGTCTGCCTCGCGCTTTTATGCGGCTTCTGCGGTAGACTGGTCGCCGTCGTTTTTTGCAGAACCTCAAATTCCCACAAGACGAAACAGGGTGTGCGAATGAATCGACTGTGCAAGTCTCTGATGGTGCTTCAGGTTGCAGCAGGGTTCGTAGGTTTCGTAGCGGAGGCAAACGCGGCAGATGCGGCAAAGCCGGATCTGGACCGCGGCAAGGCGATTGCCGCGCAGGTGTGCGCGTCGTGTCACGGCGCCGACGGCAACAGCGCATCGGGCAGTTTTCCGAAGCTCGCCGGTCAGCATCCCGAATATCTGGTCAAGCAGTTGAACGACTTCAAGACGCAGCCGGGTGCGAAGGGGCCGGCCCGGAACAATGCGGTGATGGTCGGATTCGCGAGCGCGCTGAGCGCCGACGACATGCGCAACGTCGCGGCGTACTACGCATCGCAGACGACGAAGCTCGGCACCGCACGCAACGCGGCGACCGTGCCGATCGGCCAGAAGATCTATCGCGGCGGCATCGCGGACAAGGGCGTACCGGCCTGTGCGAGCTGCCACGGACCGACCGGGCAGGGGATTCCGGTCCAGTATCCGCGTCTGTCGGGACAATGGGCCGATTACACGGTGGCCCAGTTGACCGCGTTCCAGCAAGGAGCCGGCGCGCGCAACAACAACGAGGCGATGCATCAGATCGCTTCACGGCTGTCGGACAGCGAGATCAAGGCGGTCGCGGACTACATCGCGGGCCTGCGCTGAACGTCCGGCCGCGAATGGTGTAACCGGCGCCCGACGGGCGTCCGGTGTCAGAACAAGAAAAGGGTGGGGCGCCGCATCGTTGCGGCCGCCTTGCCCTTTTTTGTTGTCAGTCGGAGTTTGAATGAGCGTTACCACGTCGGGGGTGCAGTTGAAGTCGGGTCATCGCGCATCGAGGCGCGCAATCGAGCTGCTGAGCTCGATGCGTTTCGCGATCGCGCTGCTGGTGGTGCTGTCGATCGCGAGCATCATCGGCACCGTGCTGACGCAGGACGACCCTTACCCGAACTACGTGAACCAGTTCGGGCCATTCTGGGCGGACATCTTCCGCTCGCTCGGCCTGTACAACGTGTACAGCGCGTGGTGGTTCATGCTGATCCTGATCTTCCTCGTCGCGTCGATCTCGCTGTGCGTGATCCGCAATGCGCCGAAGATGCTCGCCGATGCGAAGAGCTGGAAGGACAAGGTCCGCGAAGGCAGCCTGCGCGCGTTCCATCACAAGGCCGAATACACGGCTTCGGGCAGTCGCGCCGCGGTGGCCGCGACGCTCGCCGCGTTCGTCGCGAAGGCCGGCTACAAGCACGTCGTGCGCGAAGCCGACGGCGCGACGCTGATCTCCGCGAAGCGCGGCGCGATGACGAAGTGGGGCTACATTTCGGCGCACCTCGCGATCGTCGTGATCTGTATCGGCGGGCTGCTCGACAGCAATCTGCCGATCAAATTCCAGATGTGGATGTTCGGCAAGAGCCCGGTGAACACGAGCGCGACGATCAGCGAGATCTCGCCGGAGCATCGGCTGTCCGCGTCGAATCCGACGTTCCGCGGCTATGCGTGGGTGCCCGAAGGGCAGTTCGTGTCGACCGCGATCCTCAATCAGCCGAACGGCTCGCTGATCCAGGAGCTGCCGTTTTCGATCCAGCTGAACAAGTTCATCGTCGACTACTACACGACCGGCATGCCGAAACTGTTCGCGAGCGACATCGTCGTGATCGATCGCGAGACGGGCCGCAAGATTCCCGCGCGCGTCGAGGTCAACAAGCCGTTCACGTACAAGGGCGTGTCGATCTATCAGTCGAGCTTCCAGGACGGCGGCTCGGTGATGCAGATGACGGCCTATCCGATGACCGGCGACAACGCGAAGCCGTTCCCCGTGCAAGGCACGATCGGCAATTCGACGCCGCTGCGGATGCCGGGCGCCGACGGCGACACGATCGAGTTCTCCGACTTCCGTGCGATCAACGTCGAGAACATGGCCGACGCGAACGGCAAGCCGGACGTGCGCGGCGTCGCGAAGACCGAGTCGCTGAAGGAGGCGTTCGACGAACGGCTCGGCTCGGGCGCGAAGACGTCGAAGCCGATGCAGCTGCACAACATCGGGCCGTCGGTGCAGTACAAGATTCGCGGCAAGGATGGCCAGGCGCGCGAATTCAACAACTACATGCTGCCGGTCGACATGGGCGGCGCGCGCGTGTTCCTCGCCGGCGTGCGCGCGAGCCCGAACGATCCGTTCCGCTACATGCGGATTCCGGCGGACAGCCAGGACTCGATCGGCGAATGGATGCGGCTGCGCGCGGCGCTCGAGGATCCGGCGGTACGGGCGGAGGCGGCCGCGCGTTTCGCGCAGCGTTCGCTGCCGGGCACCGACGCGTCGCTGCGCGCGCGACTGCAGGACAGCGCGTCGAAGGTGCTGACCCTGTTCGCGGCGAGCGACGACAGCATCGGCCGCGGCGCGGACGGCCAGCCGATCGGCGGCTTCCAGGCGGTCGCGACGTTCATCGACCGTTCGGTGCCGAAGGCCGAGCAGGAAAAGGCCGCGAGTCTGCTGCTGCGGATGCTGGAAGGTTCGATGTGGGAGGTGTGGCAGATCGCGCGCGAGCGTGCCGGCGAGCCGGCGGCCCAGCAGGGCAGCGACACGGTCCGCTTCGTGCAGAACGCGATCAACGCGCTGTCCGACAGCTTCCTGTATGGTTCGCCGGTCTATCTGCAGCTCGATTCGTTCAAGCAGGTGCAAGCTTCGGTATTTCAGCTGACGCGCGCGCCCGGCAAGAATCTGGTGTATCTTGGCAGCCTGCTGTTGGTCGCCGGTATCTTCGCGATGTTCTACGTGCGCGAGCGGCGCCTCTGGTTCTGGCTCAAGGACGCCGGTTCGGGCGTCAACGTGGTGATGGCGATGTCCACGGCCCGCAAGACCTTCGATTTCGAGAAAGAATTCGTGCAGACGCGCGACGCGGCCGGCGCCGCCTTGCGCGCCGCACCGCGCGACGCCGCGCCGGCCGGTGCGGCATCGTCTGCCCGCCCGCCCGCCGGCGGTTCCGATTCCGAGAATTCCACCCGGTAACATCATGGATCTCAGTCAAGTCTCCTCTTCCCGCGCGGCGCCGGCCCAGTCTCCGGCTGCCGCACCGCTGTTCGACGATCGTCCGTTCTTCGCGCGCCTGTCGCTGATCGACTGGCTGTTCGCACTGGCGCTGGTGGTCGGCGCCGGCTACGCGCTCGTGCACTACGACGCGCACATGGACTACTACGACAAGGCCGTGCTGATCGGCACCGTGCCGGCGCTCGTCGCGCTCGGCTGGCGCTGGAAGCCGGCGCGGCTGATGATGGCGTCGATCGCCGTGCTGTCGCTGGCGTCGATCCAGATCTATCAGGGCGACCTCGCGCGCGCCGATTCGGCGTTTTTCCTCAAGTACTTCCTGTCGAGCCAGTCGGCGATCCTGTGGATGAGCGCGCTGTTCGTGCTCGCGACGGTTTTCTACTGGATCGGCATGCTCGCGCGCTCGGAATCGGGTTCCGCGATCGGTCAGAAGCTCACGTGGGTCGCGGTGCTGATGGGTTTCACCGGGCTGATGGTGCGCTGGTACGAGTCGTACCTGATCGGCGCCGACGTCGGTCATATCCCGGTGTCGAACCTCTATGAAGTGTTCGTGCTGTTCAGCCTGATCACCGCACTGCTCTATCTGTATTACGAAGGGCATTACGGCACGCGCGCGCTCGGCGCGTTCGTGCTGCTGGTCATCAGCGCGGCGGTCGGCTTCCTGATGTGGTACTCGATCGCGCGCGACGCGCAGCAGATCCAGCCGCTCGTGCCGGCGCTGCAGAGCTGGTGGATGAAGATCCACGTGCCGGCAAACTTCATCGGCTACGGCAGCTTCGCGCTGTCGGCGATGGTGTCGGTCGCGTACCTGATGAAGGAGCGCGGCGTGCTCGCCGATCGCCTGCCGACGCTCGACGTGCTCGACGACGTGATGTACAAGTCGATCGCGGTCGGTTTCGCGTTCTTCACGATCGCGACGATCCTCGGCGCGCTGTGGGCGGCGGAAGCATGGGGCGGCTACTGGAGCTGGGATCCGAAGGAAACCTGGGCGCTGATCGTGTGGCTCAACTACGCGGCGTGGCTGCACATGCGGCTGATGAAGGGGCTGCGCGGTGCGGTCGCCGCGTGGTGGGCGCTGACCGGGCTGCTCGTGACGACGTTTGCGTTCCTCGGCGTCAACATGTTCCTGTCCGGGCTGCACAGCTACGGGAAGCTGTAAGATTTTCGACGCTCGTCCGACAAAACACCGCCGGCGCACTTCGTGCCCGGCGGTTTTCTTTTATAATGGACGGACGAAGCAGGCGTCGAACGGCGCCCGACCGGCCGGGTCGAATGCGGATGAAGCGTGCATGCGACGCACGCAGGAGGAGCGGCACGATGTGGATCAAACGTACCTTGCGCAACGTACTGAACGGTGACGACATCGCGCGCAGCGAGATCACGCCGCGCGCGGTGTTCGAGAACCGGCGGCGCATATTGCAGGCCGCCGGGCTCGCAGCAGCGGGCGGAATGATCGGCGGCAGCGGTACGGCGTTCGCCGCGTATGCATCGCCCGATGCGCGCGCGGCGAAGCTCGCGGCAAAAACCAATCCGAAATTCGTCGCGGCCGACAAAGTCACGCCGTTCAAGGACATCACGTCGTACAACAATTTCTACGAATTCGGCACCGACAAGGGCGATCCGGGGCAGAACGCCGGCACGTTGAAGCCGCGTCCGTGGCGCGTGAGCGTCGAGGGCGAGGTACAGCACCCGAAGGTGTTCGATATCGACGAACTGCTGAAGCTCGCGCCGCTCGAGGAGCGCGTGTACCGGCTGCGCTGCGTCGAAGGCTGGTCGATGGTGATTCCGTGGATCGGCGTGCCGTTGTCCGAATTGATCAAGCGCGTGCAGCCGACCGGCAGCGCGAAGTACGTGCAGTTCGTCACGCTTGCCGATCCGTCGCAGATGCCGGGCCTCGCGACGCCGGTGCTCGACTGGCCTTATTCGGAAGGGCTGCGGATCGACGAAGCGATGAATCCGCTCACGCTGTTGACGATGGGCGTCTACGGGCAGGTATTGCCGAATCAGAACGGCGCGCCGGTGCGCATCGTCGTGCCGTGGAAGTACGGGTTCAAGAGCGCGAAGTCGCTCGTGAAGATCCGCTTCGTCGACAAGCAGCCGAAGACGAGCTGGAACACGTATGCGCCGAACGAATACGGCTTCTATTCGAACGTGAATCCGAACGTCGATCATCCGCGCTGGAGCCAGGCGACCGAGCGGCGCATCGGCGAGGACGGCTTCTTCACGCCGAAGCGCAAGACGCTGATGTTCAACGGCTACGGCGATCTGGTGGCGTCGATGTATCAGGGCATGGACCTGAAAAAGAATTTCTGAGTGCGACCGTGACCCACGACATGCGTCCGACGATGCCGCCATCGGCGCCCGCAGCCGCGCCGGGTGCGACTGCCCGCGCTGCGCGGCACGGTGCGACGGCGCGCGCGAGTGAGCCGCGCTGGCTCGTGCCGGCCAAGGTGCTGGCGTTCGCGGCCGGCCTCTATCCGCTCGCACGTATCGTGCTGTTCGGGCTCACCGACCGGCTCGGTGCGAATCCGATCGAATTCATCACACGTTCGACAGGGCGATGGACGCTGGTGATGTTGTGCATCACGCTCGCGATCACGCCGCTTCGACGCATCACCCGGTTGGCTGCGCTGCTGCGCTTTCGCCGGATGATCGGTCTGTACGCGTTCTTTTACGCGACGCTGCATTTCACGACGTATCTGTGGTTCGACAAGTGGTTCGATGTCGTCGAGATCCTGAAGGACGTCGGCAAGCGGCCGTTCATCACCGTCGGCTTTGCCGCATTCGTGCTGCTGATTCCGCTCGCCGCGACGTCGCCGCGCGCGATGGTGCGCCGGCTCGGTCGTCACTGGACGACGCTGCACCGCGCGATCTACGTGATCGCGGTGTTCGGTGTACTGCACTTCTGGTGGATGCGGGCGGGCAAGCACGATCTCGCGCAGCCGAAGCTGTACGCGACGATCGTCGCGGCGCTGCTCGGCTGGCGGCTGATTGCGTGGGGATGGCGACGTGTGCGCGGCTGAGCGCGCGCACGCAAAAACAAAAGGCGACGACCGGTGAGTCGTCGCCTCGATTCGTGAGCGCGGCGCTCGGTTACTGCGCGGCGGCCGGGCTCGATGCGGGCGTCGCCGCTTTCGACGGCACGCTCGACAACTCGGGCGTCAGCGTGAGCGGCGTGCCGGACGAATCGGGCACGCTGTCGGACGATGCGTTTTCATCGGTCGGCATGACGTCCGACGGCGGCGTGTCCTGCTGCTGGATCGGCTTTTGCGGCAGCGGCGGCACGGTGGGCAGATAGAGCGGACCACGTTGACCGCAGCCGGCAAGAATCGCCAAAGCGGCTACAATCGCGCTCATCCGGAAAACGACTCGCATGATCGTCCCTGAACAATTGAACCGACAGAGTTTAGCATGTCCGATACCGAATACCTGACCCGTGCCGAGGCCGTGCTCGCGGCCGTCGAGCGTACCGTCGATGCCGCGAACGATGGCGACCATGACATCGATCTCGAGCGCAACGGCAGCGTGCTGACGCTGACGTTCGAGAACGGATCGAAGATCATCGTCAACCTGCAGCCGCCGATGAAGGAAGTGTGGATTGCCGCGAAAGCAGGCGGTTTCCACTACCGCTTCGTGGACGGCGCATGGCGCGATACGCGCACGGGCACCGAGTTCTTTGCGGCGCTCAGCGAATTCGCGACGCAGCAGGCCGGCCTGCCGATCACGTTCGGCGCGTGACGGTTGCGGCATCGGCCGCGATGGCGGAGCAACGTCGCCCGCATCAAAGGAAAAGCGCCCCGCGGGGCGCTTTTTTCATGCGCGGCCGATTCTTCAGTGGCCGCGGAACAGGTTCATGATGTCCTGTTTTTCCTGTTCGTCGACGTGCGGCACCGCCTCGTCGACGTCCTGCGGCGCCGGCGCCTGCGGCACGCCGACCGTCGACACGAAGCCGTGCCCGGGCGTGAACTCGGTGAAGTAAAGCTCGCCGCCGAGCGACTCGACGTCGTCGGGCATCGTCGGCTTGAACTCCGGCACGCCCTTCAACGCGGCGCCCATGTAGTCGATCCACACCGGCAGCGCGAGCCCGCCGCCCGTCTCGCGGTCGCCGAGGCTGCGCGGATTGTCGTAGCCGATCCACGCGATCGCGGCGAGCGTGTGCTGATAGCCGGCGAACCACGCGTCGTGCGAGTCGTTCGTCGTGCCGGTCTTGCCGGCGAGATCGGTGCGCTTCAGCACGTTCGTCTTGGCGCCCGTGCCGCGCTGCGCGACGCTTTGCAGCAAGCTGTTCATCACGAACGCGTTGCGCGCGTCGATCGCGCGCGGCGCGTTCTGCTCGGCGACGAGCGGCTGCGCGCGCGCGACGATCGCGCCGTTCGGATCGGTGACTTCGGCGATCAGGTACGGATTGACGCGATAGCCGCCGTTGGCGAACACCGAATACGCGCCGGCCATCTGCAGCGGCGTGACGAGGCCCGCGCCGAGTGCCATCGGCAGGTACGCGGGATGGCGCTCGGCATCGAAGCCGAAGCGCGTGATGTATTGCTGCGCGTACTTCGTGCCGATGTGATTGAGGATCCGAATCGACACGAGGTTGCGCGAGCGTTGCAGCGCGGTGCGCATCGACATCGGTCCGTCGAAGCCGCCGCCGTAGTTCTTCGGCTCCCACGGCTGGCCGCCGGTTTCCGCCGCGCTGAAGTACAGCGGCCCGTCGTTGATCACCGTGGCCGGCCCGAGCCCCTTGTCGAGCGACGCCGAATAGATGAACGGCTTGAACGACGAGCCCGGCTGCCGCCACGCCTGCGTGACGTGGTTGAACTTGTTCTTGTTGTAGTCGAAGCCGCCGACGAGCGAGCGGATCGCGCCGTCCTGCGGAACGATCGAGATGAATGCGCCTTCCACCTGCGGCAGCTGCGTGATCGACCATTTGCCGGCGTCGTTCTTGACGACGCGCACGATCGCGCCCGGGCGAATCCGGCGATTCGGCTGTGCATTGGCCGACAGCGCGCCGGATGCGAACCGGAGGTTGTCGCCGTCGATCGTCGCGCTGCTGCCGTCGATGAACGCGACCGTGATCTGGCGCGGGCTCGCGGCCGTGACGACGGCCGCGACCAGTTCGCCGTTGTCCGGATGCTCGAGCAGCGCGTCGTCGATCGCCTGCTCGCGCTCGTCCGCGCCGGCCGGCAGCTCGATGAAGCCCTCCGGCCCGCGATACCCGTGCCGGCGCTCGTAATCCATGATCCCCTTGCGCAGCGCGGTGTACGCGACCTGCTGGTCGGCGGAATCGATCGTCGTGACGACATTGAAGCCGCGCGTGTAGGTTTCCTCGCGATACTGCGCGTACATCATCTGCCGGACCATTTCCGCGACGTATTCGGCATGCACGCTGAACTCGCGGCCCGCGCCCTTCACGACGAGCGGCTGAGCGACCGCCTCGTCGTACTGCTCGCGCGTGATGAAGTTCAGCTCGAGCATCCGCTGCAGGATGTATTCCTGGCGCACCTTCGCGCGCTTCGGATTGACGACCGGGTTGTACGCGGACGGCGCCTTCGGCAGCCCGGCGAGCATCGCGGCTTCCGCGAGCGTGATGTCCTTCAGATCCTTGCCGAAATAGACGCGCGCGGCGCTCGCAAAGCCGTACGCACGCTGGCCGAGATAGATCTGATTCATGTAGACCTCGAGAATCTGATCTTTCGTCAGCGCACGCTCGATACGGTACGCGAGCAGCATTTCGTAGACCTTGCGCGTGTACGTCTTCTCGCTCGACAGGAAGAAGTTGCGCGCGACCTGCATCGTGATCGTGCTCGCGCCCTGCGACGCGTGACCGTTCGTCAGCGCGACGAAGCCGGCGCGGATGATCCCGGTGAGATCGACGCCGCCGTGATCGTAGAAGCGCGCATCCTCGATCGCGAGGATCGCCTTCTTCAACGAGTCCGGCACGTCCTTGAAATGCACGACGTCGCGGCGCTCCTCGCCGAATTCGCCGATCAGCACGTGATCGGACGTGTAAATGCGTAGCGGAACCTTCGGACGATAGTCGGTGAGCGCGTCGAGCGACGGCATGTTCGGCCACGCGACGACGAGCGCGTAGCCGAGCACGAGGCCGCCGGCCACGACGAGGGCCACGCACGTCGCGGCAAGGCCGATCAGGGCTTTCTGCCACCAGGGACGCTTCTTCGGCTCCGGGGCGGGAGGCGGGGACGTAGGAGACGTGGATTGCATAGGCTTACCGGAAAACAGTCCCGCGATTATAGCTGCCCGGTCTGACCAGCCCCGGCGCGGGGCGCCCGGCGACCGGCCGTGCGTTGCGATGCCGCCAGCATAGTCGCTGCACGGCCGTCGCGAGCGGATGTTGGCCGTTCGGCCGACTGTCGGCCGCGTGCGTCGCTTTGCAGAATCAAGCCTCGGAAACGCGGCATGGGCCGCGACGATCGCGGAGGTTGGGATGACGGAACGATGGGCGGCGCGGTTTACGCCGGGCAGGCACCGGGCGACGGGAATCGACGTCGGTGCGCACGAGGTGAGGGTCGCCGTGCTGAGCCGGCGCGGGCGCATGGCGGACGTGCGAATCGAAGGGCTCGAGCGGGAGCCGGTCGGGCTCGCCGACGGGCCGGAGGATGCGCGCTGGGCGGCGGTCGCGCGCGCGTTGGCGGCGGCCGTGTCGCGATTGTCCATCGCAGGCGTGCGCTGCGATGCGCGCGGCGTGATGGCGCTCGCCGACGACGAGATGCGCGTCGCGACGCTCGATCTGGCCGGGCGCGACGACGTCGCGGACGCCGCGCGCCAGGCGGCCGAGCGTATTTCGGGGCTGGCGCCGGACGGCCTCGCGTTCGACTGGCGCGAGGACGACGGCGCGCAGCCGGGCGAGATCGCGGTGGCCGTCGCCCCGCTGCCGCTGCTCGAGCGGCGGATCGACGTGGCTGCGCAGGCCGGTGTCGACCTGACGGCCGTCGACGGCGAGTCGGCCGCTGCGCTGCGTGCGTTGCGCTATGCCGCGCAGTTCGAGCTCGACGCACAGGGTCCGTACGCCGCGCTCTGGTTTTCCGACGGCGGCGTGCGCGGCTGGCGCGTGGACGGCGCGGTCGCCGCGCCCATGCTCGCGTTGTCCGGCGACGTGCCGACGGCGCTTTCCGACGCGCTGCGCCAGTGTGCGCTCGAGCCGGTCCGATGCGTGCTGGTGGCCGGCGACGAACCGTGCATCGCGCGCTTCGGCATGTCGGTTGCCGACATCGGCGACGCCTTCGGCGCGGCCGCGGTGCCGTTCGACTGCTGCGGCTGGGATGGGCGTCCGTCGCAGCCTGCCGGCGCGTCGCCCGGCCCGGCGTTTGCCGTCGCGTTCGGGCTTGCGTTGCGCGGGGTGTGGGAATGAT
Source organism: Burkholderia dolosa (assembly GCF_902499135.1). Lineage (GTDB taxonomy): Bacteria > Pseudomonadota > Gammaproteobacteria > Burkholderiales > Burkholderiaceae > Burkholderia > Burkholderia dolosa. The sequence continues at coordinate 31,103 of NZ_CABVPR010000036.1, read as the reverse complement.
GGCCGATCGCGTGATCGGGCGAACTGCGGCCGGGCATCTGCAGCTGGGCGGCTTCAATCTGCTGCCGTACCGTGAGCGGCTCGAACAGGCGCTGCGCCGCCGCCGAGCCGCGCAGTGCGGTACGGCGATCCTGCTCGGCGTGCTGGGCGCCGGACTGTGGACGGGCGCTGCCACGTGGATGCGCACGCACGCGGATGCCGAGCGCGCCAATCTCGAGGCGCGGTTGCGGCAGTGGCAGCCGCAGATGGACGCGGCAACCCGTGCGGCGCGTGCGACCGCCGCCGCCGCTCGGCGCGACGCGCAGGCAGCCGCGCTCGGCGCACCGTATCGGCGTATCGCGGCGCTGCTGGCCGTGCTCGAGCGCGAACGCGACGCGACCGTGCGGCTGGACACGTTGCGCGCCACGTCGTCCGGCGCCGCGCTGGACGCGCACGCCGCGAGCTACCGTGCTGCGGCGCGCTGGCTCGCGCGGATCGCGCACGAGCAGCGCGACTGGCGACTCGATATCGGCGCGTTGAAGCCGGCCGCAGACGTATCGTCCGCGGTCGCGACGCCGTTCCGGTTCTCGGTCCAGTTTCACTGGCTCGACCCGAAGCCGCGACAGAAACCGGCGGGAGGTCGCGCATGACGGCACTCACGAATCGGCTCATCGTCGACGGCCTTCCCGGTCGGCGCGGCAGCACGCGGCGCGTGTCACCGGCGATCTCGCATGCCGCGTGCTGCGTGCTCGCGTTCGCGGCCGCATTGATCGGCGGCATTCGTCTGGCGGATTCAGCGGACTGGAGCGGGCTCGCGCGCAGCCGCGAATTGCTGGCAGCCGCGCACATGCGTGTCGCCGAAGCACAGCGTGTGTTGGCGGCCTCGGCCGGGCGGCAGGACGTGCGCATCGCGGGTACCGACGACGAGCGCTTGCCGCGGGCGCCGGAATGGCCGGTGCTGATGATGGAACTGGCCGATCTCGCTGTGCGCAGCGGTCTGCATGTGACGTCGATCGATCCGCAACACGCTGAAGGCGAGCGGCTATCGGGCGAAGACCGACCCGGCGCAGGCGACGCGGACGTGGACGGCCGGCGCACGGTGCGCGTGGTCGCGCACGGCGGTTTTTCCGCCGTGCTGCACATGCTCGGCGGACTTGCGGAGTTCCCGGTGCTCGCGGTCCCGACGGCGCTGCGTATCGAGCGAGGATTGCTGGCCGCACGTGTCGAGATGTCGGTCGACGTATTTCCCGCGCTGGCCGGCGCGAAGGTCGCGGATGGCGTGGCGCCGGCTCCGGCATCGGAGCATGGCCCGGAAGACGATCCGTTTGGCGGCGCAGCGTCATCGGCGGTCGGCGATGGTCCGGCGCCGCGACTGGCCGGCACGATCCGCGACGCGCGCACCGCGCTCGCGCTGTTCGACGGCGGCGACGGCGCGTTCGCGGCCGTCGCGCCGGGCGAAGCGCTCGGCGCGTCGCGCGTCGTGCGCGTCGACGCCGACGCCGTGATGCTCGCGACCGCCGACGGCCCGCACCGACTCGCGCTCGGCGACGGAGGCCGGCCATGACGAAACACGGTTGGTGGGCGGTCGCCGCAATGTGGCTCGGATCGGGCGCGACAGCCGCCGCGCATGCGGCGTTGCCGCCGCTGCCGCCGCTGCCGGCGGTGTGGCCGGTTGCGTCGACGCATGTGCCGGCCGCCGCACCGCTGCCCGAAGGTGCGCTTACCCCGGACGAAGCGAGCGGCGCGACGTCCTCGCACGCGGGGCCGCCGCCGTTCGAGCACGCGGCGCGCGCGGCGCTTCAGGCGGAGAAGACCGCATCGGCACCCGTGCTGGAAGGGCCGCCGATTCCGCTGCCGCCGCCGGCACGCATGAACGACGCCGCAGCGCGGCAGCCGGGCGACCCGGACGACGCGCGACGGATCTCGCTGAACCTGCACGGCGCGGCGCTTGCCGCTGCGTTCGACGCATTCGCGCGCTTCGCGGGACTCAATATTGTGGTCGGCGAGCAGGTGCGCGGCACCGTGACGTTACGTCTGAACAATGTCCGCTGGCGCGATGCGTTCGACATGCTGCTCGACGCACACGGGCTGTCGATGTCCCGGCGCGGCAACGTGATCTGGATCACGTCGGCGGCCGAACTCGCCGTGCGCGAGCGCGAGCGTTTCGAAATGCATGCGCGCGCCGCCGAGCTGGAGCCGCTCGCGAGCCGCACGTTCGCGCTGCATTACCCGCGCGCGCAGGACGTGCAGCGGCTGCTCGCCGGTGCGACGGGGCAGCGCCTGCTGTCGAAACGCGGGGCCGCGGCCGCCGATCCGCGCACGAACCTGCTGTTCGTCACCGATCTCGCGCCGCGCATCGCGCAAATCGCGAGCTTGATCGACGCGATCGACAAGCCGTCGCGTCAGGTGCGAATCGAGGCGCGCATCGTCGAGGGCGAGCAGGGCTTTTCGCGCAATCTCGGTGCGCGGCTCGCGCTGCATGCGCAGGGGCGGCCGCCGCCCGGCGACGGCGCTGCGCCCGCCACCGACACGCGCAACGCACTCGATCTCGCCGCGCGGCCGCTCGGCGGCTTCGACGCAGCGACGGCCGGCCTCACGCTGTTCGCCGCGCCGCTGAGCCGCGTGCTCGACATCGAGCTGAGTGCGCTCGAGGCGCAAGGGCGCGGCCAGATCGTATCGCGACCGCGCGTCGTGACGGCCGATCGCGTGAAGGCGATCGTCGAGCAGGGCTCCGAGCTGCCGTACCAGGCGAAGGTCGGCAACGGCGTGAGCGGCGTGCAGTTCCGTCGCGCGACGCTGAAGCTCGAAGTGGAGCCGCAGAGCACGCCGGACGGCCGGGTCGTGCTCGATCTCGACGTGACCAAGGACAGCGTCGGCGAGCCAACGGCCGCCGGGCCGGCGATCCACACGAAGCACGTGCAGACGCGCGTCGAGGTCGAGGACGGCGGAACCGTCGCGATCGGCGGCATTTACGAGCAGTTGAACCGGGACGATGTGACGCGGGTACCGCTGTTGGGCAAAATACCCGTTCTGGGCGCGCTTTTCCGGCATCAGGCGCGGCGCGATCAGCGCAGCGAACTGGTCGTCTTCATCACGCCGACCGTCGTCGGCGCACGCTGCGAGACGGCCGGCTCGCGCGATGCAGACGCGGAAGAAACGGGGCCGGAAGCCGCCGGCGCAGGCTCGACAAGGCGGCCGCTTTGCCAGTAAGCTGCGCCACACACCAGCAGATTCAAGCAGAGGAAGCCGTTGCAAGCGCGGGACCCACATGCAAACGTATTTTTCGTCGGCCTTATGGGAGCGGGTAAGACCACCGTGGGCCGTGCGGTCGCGCGCCGGCTCGACAGGACGTTCTTCGACTCCGATCACGAAATCGAGGCTCGCACGGGCGCCCGCATTCCGGTGATCTTCGAACTGGAAGGCGAGGCCGGGTTTCGCGATCGCGAGTCGCACGTGATCGCCGAGCTCACGCAGCGCGCGAACATCGTGCTCGCGACGGGCGGCGGCGCGGTGCTGCGGCCCGAGAATCGCGAGTGCCTGAAAAGCAACGGCATCGTCGTCTATTTGCGCGCCAATCCGCACGATCTTTGGCTGCGCACGCGCAAGGACAAGAACCGCCCACTATTGCAGACCGACGATCCGAAGGCGCGTCTCGAAGCGCTGTACGAAGTGCGCGACCCGCTGTATCGCGAATGCGCGGACTTCGTGATCGAGACCGGTCGTCCGTCGGTCAACGGTCTCGTCAACATGGTGCTGATGCAACTCGAACTGGCGGGCGTCGTCGCCAAGCCGCTACAAGCATGATTACTGTCAACGTCGACCTGGGCGAGCGCGCCTATCCGATTCATATTGGCGCCGGCCTGATCGGCCGCACCGAGCTGTTCGCCCGTCATATCAACGGCTCGTCCGTCACGATCGTCACGAACACGACGGTCGATCCGCTGTACGGCGACACGCTGCGCGCCGCGCTCGCGCCGCTCGGCAAGCGCGTATCGACGGTCGTGCTGCCGGATGGCGAAGCGTACAAGAACTGGGAAACGCTGAACCTGATCTTCGACGGTCTGCTGACCGAGCGTGCGGACCGCAAGACGACGCTCGTCGCGCTCGGCGGCGGCGTGATCGGCGACATGACGGGTTTTGCGGCCGCGTGCTACATGCGCGGCGTGCCGTTCATCCAGGTGCCAACCACGCTGCTGTCGCAGGTCGATTCGTCGGTCGGCGGCAAGACCGGCATCAACCATCCGCTCGGCAAGAACATGATCGGCGCGTTCTACCAGCCGCAAGCGGTGATCGCCGATATCGGCGCACTCTCGACGCTGCCGGTGCGGGAACTGGCTGCCGGCATTGCGGAGATCATCAAGACCGGCGCGATCGCCGATGCCGAATTCTTCGACTGGATCGAGGCGAACGTCGACGCGCTGAACCATCGCGACGCGGACGCGCTCGCGCACGCGGTGAAGCGCTCGTGCGAGATCAAGGCGAGCGTGGTCGCCGCCGACGAGCGCGAAGGCGGCCTGCGCGCGATCCTCAATTTCGGCCACACGTTCGGCCACGCGATCGAGGCCGGGCTCGGCTACGGCGAGTGGCTGCACGGCGAGGCGGTCGGCTGCGGGATGGTGATGGCGGCCGACCTGTCGGTGCGGCTCGGCCTGCTCGACGAAGCGTCGAGGCAGCGGCTCGACGCGGTGATCGCGGCCGCGCACCTGCCGGTTCGCGGGCCGGCGCTCGGCGATGCGCGCTACATGGAGCTGATGCGCGTCGACAAGAAGGCCGAAGCCGGCGCGATCAAGTTCATCCTGCTGAAGCGATTCGGCGATACGCTGATCACGCAAGCGCCCGACGAAGCCGTGTTCGCGACGCTGGCGCAGACGACCCGGTAACCGGCGACCGGATGCCCCGGCGCCCCTGACATGGAGGAGACGTGAGCGAGACATCCAGCAGCAAACTGCCCGAGGCCGGCCGCACATCCGTTGCGCCGGTAGTCGAGCCGCCGACGCTGGCGGCGCTGGAAGCCCATCTCGCTCCGTATGCCGCGCATGCGTCGCAATCGCGCGGCCGCCGCTACCCGGAGAAGCCGCCGGTCGCGCGCACCGAATTCCAGCGCGACCGCGACCGCATCGTCCATTCGACCGCGTTTCGTCGGCTGGAATACAAAACGCAGGTATTCGTCAATCACGAGGGCGACCTGTTCCGCACGCGCCTCACGCACAGCCTCGAAGTCGCGCAGATTGCGCGGTCGGTCGCGCGCAATCTGCGCCTGAACGAGGATCTCGTCGAGGCGATCTCGCTCGCGCACGACCTCGGCCATACGCCGTTCGGCCATGCCGGGCAGGACGCGCTCAATGCGTGCATGCGCGAGCACGGCGGCTTCGAGCACAACCTGCAGAGCCTTGCCGTCGTCGACGAGCTCGAAGAGCATTACGGCGCATTCAACGGGCTGAACCTGTGCTTCGAGACGCGCGAGGGCATCCTGAAGCACTGCTCGCGCGAGAATGCACGCAAGCTCGGCGCGCTCGGCGAGCGTTTCCTGCAGGGCCGTCAGCCGTCGCTCGAAGCGCAGCTCGCGAACATCGCGGACGAGATCGCGTACAACAACCACGACGTCGACGACGGCCTGCGCTCGGGGCTGATCACGATCGACCAGCTCGCGGAGGTCGAGCTGTGGCAGCGCCATTACGACGCGGCGCTCGCGGAGTTTCCGCATCTGGAAGGCCGGCGTCTCGTGCACGAGACGGTGCGCCGCATCATCAACACGCTGATCGTCGACCTGATCGACGAGACCACACGCAACCTCGCGCGCGTCGCGCCCGCGTCGCTCGACGACGTGCGCGCGGCGCCGCCGCTCGTCGCGCACAGCGAAGCTGTCGCCGCGCAGGCGGCCGCGCTCAAGCGCTTCCTGTTCAAGAACCTGTATCGCCACTACAAGGTGATGCGCATGGCGAACAAGGCGCAGCGCGTCGTGACCGGGCTGTTCGAAGCATTCACCGACGATCCGCGCCTGCTGCCGCCGCCGTACCAGTCGGAAGATCCCGCGCAGCAGCCGCGGCTCGTCGCGCACTACATCGCCGGGATGACCGACCGGTTCGCGCTGAAGGAGTACCAGCGCCTGTTCGTCGTCAACGACAACTGACTGTCACAAACGATCACTAGACTTCGCCGGTCCAATGGCGACGGGAATGTTGCACACGCGGTTGGTAACGTTTTCATAGGAGAAGGGTCGATGAAGAAAAAGCCTGCGGGGAGCCTGGTTCGTTCGATCGCGCTCGGCGGCGCGCTGATGTTCGGCATCCAGCACGCGGCGTTCGCCGTGACGGAAATCCAGTTCTGGCATGCGATGGAGGCGGCGCTCGGCGAGCGCGTCAACGAGATCGCCGCGCAGTTCAACGCGTCGCAGAGCGACTACAAGATCGTGCCGGTCTTCAAGGGCACCTACGATCAGGCGCTGGCCGCAGGCATCGCCGCGTATCGCAGCGGCAACGCGCCGGCGATCCTGCAGGTCTACGAAGTCGGTACGGCGACGATGATGCAGGCGAAGAAGGCCGTCGTGCCGGTCTACGACGTGTTCAAGCAGGCGGGCGAACCGCTCGACGAAAAGGCGTTCGTGCCGACCATCGCGAGCTACTACAGCGACGCGAAGACGGGTCATCTGGTGTCGATGCCGTTCAACAGTTCGACGCCGGTGCTGTACTACAACAAGGACGCGTTCAAGAAAGCCGGGCTCGATCCGAACCAGCCGCCGAAGACGTGGGCCGAAGTGAAGGCCGATGCCGAGAAGCTGCGCAAGTCCGGCATGGCGTGCGGCTTCACGACGGGCTGGCAGGGCTGGATCCAGCTCGAAAACTACAGCGCGTGGCACGGCCTGCCGTTCGCGACGCGCAACAACGGCTTCGACGGTACCGACGCGGTGCTCGAATTCAACAAGCCGCAGCAGATCGCGCACATCGCGTTCCTGCAGCAGATGGCGAAGGACGGCACGTTCACGTACGCGGGCCGCAAGGACGAGGCGTCGGCGAAGTTCTACAGCGGCGACTGCGGGATCATGACGACGTCGTCGGGGGCGCTCGCGAACGTGCAGAAGTTCGCGAAGTTCAGCTACGGCACCGGCATGATGCCGTACGACGCGAACGTGAAGGGCGCGCCGCAGAACGCGATCATCGGCGGCGCGAGCCTGTGGGTGCTGGCCGGCAAGGATCCGGCGACCTACAAGGGCGTCGCGAAATTCCTCGCGTTTCTGAGCACGCCGGCGGTCGCGGCGAAGTGGCATCAGGAAACCGGTTATCTGCCGGTCACGACGGCCGCATACGACCTCACGCGCCAGCAGGGCTTCTACGCGAAGAATCCGAGCGCCGAAACCGCGATCAAGCAGATGCTGAACAAGCCGCCGCTGCCGTACACGAAGGGGCTGCGCCTCGGCAACATGCCGCAGATCCGCACGATCGTCGACGAGGAATTCGAGCAGGTGTGGGCGCAGAAGAAGTCGCCGAAGGACGCGCTCGACTCGGCGGCGTCGCGCGGCGACGAACTGCTGCGCCGCTTCGAGAAGTCGGGCGGCTGATCCCGCATCGCGTCGCGCCGCCGGCTGCATCGCGCACGCGCGTATGCGGCGCGGCGGCGCCGTTCCTTTTCCGTTTCGTCTGACCGGATGCCCGCGATGCAATCCCGTTCCCGTTTCGGCACGAGCCTGCTGCCGTATCTGCTGATCGCGCCGCAGCTCGCGATTACCGTCGTGTTCTTCCTTTGGCCGGCCGGCGTCGCGCTGTGGCAGTCGACGCAGATGCAGGACGCGTTCGGCACGTCGAGCGAATTCGTCGGCTTTGCGAATTTCGCGAACCTGTTCGCCGATCCGCTGTATCTCGACTCGTTCCGCACGACGCTCGTGTTCAGCGCATGCGTGACCGTCAGCGGGCTCGTCGTGTCGCTGCTGCTCGCCGCCTGCGCGGACCGCGTGATCCGCGGCGCGCGCACGTACCGCACGCTGCTGATCTGGCCGTACGCGGTCGCGCCGACGATCGCCGCCGTGCTGTGGGCGTTCCTGTTCAATCCGAGCATCGGCCTCGTCACCTATGCGCTCGCGAAGGGCGGCATCGTGTGGAATCACGCGCTGAACGGCGGGCAGGCGATGTTCCTCGTCGTGCTCGCGTCGGTGTGGAAGCAGGTGAGCTACAACTTCCTGTTCTTCTATGCGGGGCTGCAGGCGATTCCACGCTCGCTGATCGAGGCGGCGGCGATCGACGGCGCGGGGCCGGTGCGGCGCTTCTTCAACGTCGTGCTGCCGCTGCTGTCGCCGACGAGCTTCTTTCTGCTGGTCGTCAATCTCGTCTACGCGTTCTTCGACACGTTCCCGGTGATCGACGCGGCCACCGCCGGCGGCCCCGCGCAGAGCACGAGGACGCTGATCTACAAGATCTTCGCGGAAGGCTTCCAGGGGCTCGACATCGGCAGCTCAGGCGCGCAGTCGGTCGTGCTGATGATCATCGTCGTCGGCCTCACGGTGATCCAGTTCCGCTTCGTCGAACGCAGGGTGCAATACGCATGATCGAGAATCGCAAGGGTTTCGACCTGTTCTGTCACGCGGTGCTGATCGCGGGCGTCGTGCTGATCGTGTTCCCGGTGTACGTCGCGTTCTGCGCGGCGACGATGAATGCGCAGGAAGTGTTTACGGTGCCGCTGTCGCTCGTGCCGAGCACGCACCTGTTCGAGAACGTCGCGTATATCTGGGGGCACGGCAGCGGCGGCACGGCTGCGCCGTTCGGCCGTCTGCTGCTGAACAGCTTCGCGATGGCGCTCGGCATCGCGGTCGGCAAGATCGCGGTGTCGATCCTGTCCGCGTACGCGATCGTCTATTTCCGCTTTCCGTTCCGCAACACGGCGTTCTGGCTGATTTTCGTCACGCTGATGCTGCCGGTCGAGGTGCGGATCTTTCCGACCGTGCAGGTCGTGTCGACGCTGCATCTGACGAACAGCTATGCCGGGCTCACGCTGCCGCTGATCGCATCGGCGACCGCGACGTTCCTGTTCCGCCAGTTCTTCATGACGCTGCCCGACGAGCTGATGGACGCGGCGCGCATCGACGGCGCCGGGCCGCTGCGCTTTTTCTGGGACGTCGTGCTGCCGCTGTCGAAGACGAGCATCGCCGCGCTGTTCGTGATCACGTTCATCTACGGCTGGAATCAGTATCTGTGGCCGATCCTGATCACGACGGAGGCATCGCTGTCGACCGCGGTGGTCGGCATCAAGACGATGATCGCGAGCGGCGATGCCGCGACCGAATGGCAATACGTGATGGCGGCGACGCTGCTGGCGATGGTGCCGCCGCTCGTCGTCGTGCTGGCGATGCAGCGCTGGTTCGTGCGCGGCCTCGTCGACGCCGAGAAATAACCGACGAACGGCAACCGAGGAGAAGGACCCGCTATGGCTGCGCTGAGCTTGAAAGGCGTCAGGAAATCGTACGACGGCAAGCAGTACGTGCTGCACGGGATCGACGTCGAGATCGCCGACGGCGAATTCATCGTACTGGTCGGTCCGTCCGGCTGCGGCAAGTCCACGCTGCTGCGGATGATCGCGGGGCTCGAGAGCGTGACGGACGGCGAGATCGCGATCGGCGACCGCGTGGTCAATGCGCTGGAGCCGAAGGACCGCGACATCGCGATGGTGTTCCAGAACTACGCGCTGTATCCGCACATGACGGTCGCGCAGAACATGGGATACGGGCTGAAGATCCGCGGAATCGACCGCGCGACGATCGACGCGCGCGTGGCCGCGGCCGCGAAGATCCTCGAACTCGGTCCGCTGCTCGCGCGGCGGCCGCGCGAGCTATCGGGCGGTCAGCGCCAGCGGGTCGCGATGGGGCGCGCGATCGTGCGTGAGCCGTCGGTGTTCCTGTTCGACGAGCCGCTGTCGAACCTCGACGCGAAACTGCGCGTGCAGATGCGGCTCGAGATTCAGCGGCTGCATGCACGTCTCGCGACGACGAGCGTCTACGTGACGCACGACCAGATCGAGGCGATGACGCTCGCGCAGCGCGTGATCGTGATGAATCGCGGCTACGCGGAGCAGATCGGCGCGCCGGTCGACGTGTACGAGAAGCCGGCGACGCTCTTCGTCGCGGGCTTCATCGGCTCGCCGGCGATGAACCTGCTGCACGGCCGGCTGTCGGACGACGGCGCGACGTTCGCGGTCGCAGGCGGCGGCCCCGCGCTGCCGGTGGCCGGCGCGCCCGGCATCGGCGCGGCGATCGCGACGGGCCGCGACTGGGTGCTCGGCGTGCGGCCCGAGCACATGACGCCGCAGCCCGGCGTGCCGCACGCGACGCTGCCGGTCGATTCGTGCGAGTTACTCGGCGCGGACAATCTCGCGCACGGCCGCTGGGGCGATCACGACGTCGCGGTGCGTCTGCCGCACGCCGATCGTCCGGCGCGCGGCAGCGCGCTGACCGCGGCGCTGCCTGCGCATCGGCTGCATTTCTTCGATCCCGACACCGGCAAGCGTGCCGGCTGAACGCGTCGAACCATCTGCGAGGACGACACGATGATTTCCCGTGAAGATTGGCCGTACCCGCGCGTCGTCGCGCACCGCGGCGGCGGCACGCTCGCACCGGAGAACACGCTTGCCGCGCTCGACGAGGGCGCGCGCCGCGGCCACCGGATGGTCGAGTTCGATGCGAAGCTGTCGGCCGACGACGTCACGTTCCTGTTGCACGACGACACGGTCGATCGCACGTCGAACGGCAGCGGGCCGGCCGCGGGCATGCGCTATGCGACGCTCGCGTCGCTGGATGCGGGCGCGTGGTTCGACGCGCGCTTCGCCGGCGAGCGGATGCCGACGCTCGAGGCGGCCGCCGTGCGCTGCATCGCGCACGCGCTTGCCGCGAACGTCGAGATCAAGCCGTGCCCGGGGCGCGAGCGCGACACCGGGCGGCGCGTCGCGGCGGATGCCGCTGCGTATTGGCGCGATGCGGCCGTGCCGCCGCTGCTGTCGTCGTTTTCGTTCGACGCATTACGACAGGCGCGCGAAACCGCGCCCGAATTGCCGCGCGGAATGCTGTACGACGCGGTGCCCGGCGACTGGCACGCGCAGGTCGTCGACGCGCTCGACTGCGTATCGCTGCACGCGAACCACGCGCGGCTCGACGAGCCGCTCGTACGAGCGATCAAGTCGGCCGGGTTGCGAATCCTGGTTTACACGGTCAACGACCTCGACCGCGCGCGCGAACTCGTGCGCTGGGGCGTGGATTCCGTCTGTACCGACCGCATCGACCTGATCGGTCCGGCCGCGCTGGACGACGTCGCGTAGCGCACGTCGCGACGTCGGGCAAAACCCTTTGCGGGAACGGACCCGAGGCGAAAAATGACGCCCCGGCGGAAGCCCGTCCGGGGCGTTTTGCATCGTGGAGACGTTACGCGGCGAAAAATCCGCTACAAATTGCAGCAGGATTAACCATTCCCCAAATATTCGACTACGCTTAGAAGCGGTAGCCGACGTTCAGGTACGTGACGATCGGATTCAGCGAGATGTGCGCCTTCGACGTTTCGGTCAGTGTGCCGACCGGCGTCCGGCGTGCGGTCGTGAAGGTCGCGGTGACGCTCACGGGCACATAGGATATCGACAGCCCGGCGAACCAGTGCTTCGTGAAGTTGTACGTGAAGCCGGCGTTGAAGACCGGCGCCCACTGGTTGCTCGTCGTCGCGCTGGTCGGACCGCCGAGCACGCCGTTCTCGAACGCGCCGTTCGTGATCTTCGCGCCGGTGAACCACACGTACGATGCGCCGATACCGACGTACGGCCGGAACTTCGCGTTCGCGTCGTTGAAGTGGTAACGCAGCAGGACCGCCGGGCTCCACTGATACGCGCGGCCGAGCACGCCGAAGCGCGCGAACTGACCCTTGCCGTTGATGTCGAACTTCGGCGGCACACCGAAAACCAACTCGGTGGAAATGTGGTCGGTGATGAAGTAGCCGGTCGCAAGGCCGAGCGTGTCGGCGTCGCTGATGCCCGCGCCGGTGTTGGGAACGGACTGATTGACGGGCGTACCGCCGACACCGTACACGTACAGCGGATCGCTGCTGTCCTGCGGTGCGAGATGGAACCAGCCGGTACTGACGTAGAAATCACCTGCAGATTGTGCGTGTGCCGTACCGCCCGCGAATGCGAATGCGAGCGCAGCGGCCCCCGTAATGGCCAGTTTTCGTTTCATTGTGTCTCCTCCGATCAAAGGCGTGCTCATTATGACGACTGCGTTTAAAACCAAACAAGCTCGTAAGTTAGAGTTTTCTCCCTAGGATTCGTACGACCGTACGCTTTCGCGCGCCGCAGGGACAGGCATTCTACGCAGGTGCGCACTTTCGGACCTCCGGGTATTTCCTAACGCGTTCAAACGGACATTCAGCATGGCACGGTTAGCACGACTCTACGTTCCCGACCAGCCGCAGCACGTGATACTGCGCGGCCTGGATCAGCAACCCGCGTTCGTTGACGACCAGGACTACGAACTCTTCATCGATTGTCTGAAGGCCGCCGCACGCGATCACCATCTTTCGGTGCACGCCTATGTGCTGCTGCCGCGCCAGGTTCAGCTGCTCGTCACGCCGAGCGACGAAGCGAGCCTGCCGAAGGCGATGCAGGCGGTCGGACGCCGCTACGTCGCCCATTTCAACCGGCGCTACTCGCGCCGCGGCACCCTGTGGGAAGGCCGCTATCGCGCGACGGTCATCGAAGGCGAGCGCTATTTCCTGCTGGCTAGCCGCGTGGTCGAGCTGAGCCCGGTGCGCGCGCAGCTCGTTGCGACGCCGGACGCCTATCGCTGGTCGAGCTACCGGCATCACGTCGGGCTCACCGTCGACAGCCTGATCACCGATCATCAGCTCTATTGGGCGCTCGGCAATACGCCGTTCGACCGCCAGCGCGCATACAAGGAGCTTTGCGAGCAGCCGCTCGACGAGCGCCAGGCCGACCAGCTGCAGCAGGCGACGCTCAAGGGCTGGGTGCTCGGCGGCGACAACTACCGCGAATGGGCGGCGCGCACCGCGAACCGCCGCGTATCGCCGCTGCCGCGCGGACGCCCCAGAAAGGTGCGCGAAAACACGCCGCCGGTCCAGCAGTAGCGCGGGCAGGCGAGTCACGGAGCGGCGCTGCGGGCGCCGCTTCTTTTTGCACCAAATTGTTACGCCCCCAATAAAACGGCACCAGATCGAGGCATCAATTTAATTAGGGATATATCATGCGGTTTTTGTTGCTATTCCTTTGATTCGTCGCGTATATTCCGAATTCCGGTGGCCCGGGCGCAGCCTGCCTATCCACTGTCGGCCGCGCCGTTTCCCGTCGGAAGCGGGACCGGCGGCAACAACAACACGGTTCAACGGCCTTCGAGGCCCCTTTACGACGGTGTCCCCATGAACGACCACCAGCAGCCGCTCGCCGCGGTACCCGCCGCACAGGGTCTGTACGACCCGCAAAACGAACACGACGCCTGCGGCGTCGGCTTCGTCGCTCACATCAAGGGCAAGAAGAGCCACGAGATCATTCAGCAGGGGCTGAAGATTCTCGAGAACCTCGATCACCGCGGCGCGGTCGGCGCCGATCCGCTGATGGGCGACGGCGCCGGCATCCTGATCCAGATTCCGGACGCGTTCTATCGCGAGGAAATGTCGAAGCAGGGCGTCACGCTGCCGCCCGCCGGCGAGTACGGGGTCGGGATGATCTTCCTGCCGAAGGAAAACGCGTCGCGGCTCGCGTGCGAGCAGGAGCTCGAGCGGACGGTGAAGGCCGAAGGCCAGGTCGTGCTCGGCTGGCGCGACGTGCCGGTCGACCACACGATGCCGATTTCGCCCGCCGTGAAGGCGAGCGAGCCGCTGATCCGTCAGATCTTCATCGGCCGCGGCAAGGACATCATGGTGACCGACGCGCTCGAGCGGAAGCTGTACGTGATCCGCAAGACCGCGAGCCACCGCATCCAGGCGCTGAAGCTCAAGCACGGCAAGGAATACTTCGTGCCGTCGATGTCGGCGCGCACGGTCGTCTACAAGGGGCTGCTGCTTGCCGGCCAGGTCGGCGTGTACTACCGCGACCTGCAGGACGAGCGCGTGGTGTCGGCGCTCGCGCTCGTGCACCAGCGCTTCTCGACCAACACGTTCCCGGCGTGGGAACTCGCGCACCCGTACCGGATGATCGCGCACAACGGCGAGATCAACACCGTGAAGGGCAACGTGAACTGGCTGAACGCGCGTACCGGCGCGATCGCGTCGCACGTGCTCGGCGACGATCTGCCGAAGCTCTGGCCGCTGATCTATCCGGGGCAGTCGGACACCGCATCGTTCGACAACTGTCTCGAACTGCTGGTGATGGCCGGCTATCCGCTCGTGCACGCGGTGATGATGATGATCCCGGAAGCGTGGGAGCAGCACACGCTGATGGACGAGAACCGCCGCGCGTTCTACGAATACCACGCCGCAATGATGGAGCCGTGGGACGGCCCCGCCGCGATCGCGTTCACCGACGGTCGCCAGATCGGCGCGACGCTCGACCGTAACGGCCTGCGTCCGGCGCGCTACATCGTCACCGACGACGATCTCGTGATCATGGCGTCGGAAGCCGGCACGCTGCCGATCCCGGAATCGAAGATCGTCAAGAAGTGGCGCCTGCAGCCGGGCAAGATGTTCCTGATCGACATGGAGCACGGCCGCATCATCGACGACAAGGAACTCAAGGACAACCTCGCGAACGCGAAGCCGTACAAGAGCTGGATCGACGCCGTGCGCATCAAGCTCGACGAGATCGAGCCGAAGGCCGAGGAAGTCGCGGCCGGCCGCGCGCAGGGCGCGTCGCTGCTCGATCGCCAGCAGGCATTCGGCTATACGCAGGAGGACCTGAAGTTCCTGATGGCGCCGATGGCGCAGCAGGGCGAGGAAGCGGTGGGCTCGATGGGCAACGACTCGCCGCTCGCGGTGATGTCGAACAAGAACAAGACGCTCTATCACTATTTCAAGCAGCTGTTCGCGCAGGTCACGAACCCGCCGATCGATCCTATCCGCGAGAACATGGTGATGTCGCTCGTGTCGTTCATCGGCCCGAAGCCGAACCTGCTCGACACGAACAACATCAACCCGCCGATGCGGCTCGAAGTGTCGCAGCCGGTGCTCGACTTCAAGGACATCGCGAAGATCCGCGCGATCGATCAGTACACGGGCGGCAAGTTCAGCGCGTACGAGCTGAACATCTGCTATCCGGTCGCGTGGGGCAAGGAAGGCATCGAGGCGCGCCTTGCGTCGCTGTGCGCGGAAGCCGTCGACGCGGTGAAGTCCGGCTACAACATCCTGATCGTGTCGGACCGCAAGACGGACGCCGAGCATGTCGCGATTCCGGCGCTGCTCGCGACGTCGGCGATCCACACGCACCTCGTCCAGCAGGGGCTGCGCACGAGCACGGGCCTTGTCGTCGAGACGGGCTCCGCGCGTGAAACGCATCACTTCGCGCTGCTCGCCGGCTACGGCGCGGAAGCCGTGCATCCGTACCTCGCGATGGAAACGCTCGCGAAGATGGCCGAAGGGCTGTCGGGCGACCTGTCGCCGGAGAAGGCGATCTACAACTTCACGAAGGCGGTCGGCAAGGGCCTGCAGAAAGTGATGTCGAAGATGGGCATCTCGACGTACATGTCGTACACGGGCGCGCAGATCTTCGAAGCGGTCGGTCTGTCGAGCGACCTCGTCGAGAAGTACTTCAAGGGCACCGCGTCGAAGGTCGGCGGGATCGGCCTGTTCGAAGTCGCGGAAGAGGCGATCCGCCTGCACCGCGACGCGTTCGGCGACAACCCGGTCCTGCGCGACATGCTCGACGCGGGCGGCGAGTACGCGTATCGCGTGCGCGGCGAAGACCACATGTGGACGCCCGACTCGATCGCGAAGCTGCAGCACGCGACGCGCAGCAACTCGTACCAGACGTACAAGGAATACGCGCATCTGATCAACGATCAGACCAGGCGCCACATGACGTTCCGCGGGCTGTTCGAGTTCAAGGTCGAGCCGACCAAGGCGATCCCGATCGACGACGTCGAACCGGCGAAGGAAATCGTCAAGCGCTTCGCGACCGGCGCGATGTCGCTGGGCTCGATCAGCACCGAAGCGCACGCGACGCTCGCGATCGCGATGAACCGGATCGGCGGCAAGTCGAACACCGGCGAAGGCGGCGAAGACGAAAACCGTTACCGCAACGAGCTGCGCGGCATTCCGATCAAGGCCGGCGAGACGCTGAAGTCGGTGATCGGCGACGAAGTCGTCAGCGACATTCCGCTGAAGGACGGCGACTCGCTGCGCTCGAAGATCAAGCAGGTCGCATCGGGCCGCTTCGGCGTCACCGCCGAGTACCTCGCGTCGGCCGACCAGATCCAGATCAAGATGGCGCAGGGCGCGAAGCCGGGCGAAGGCGGTCAGCTGCCGGGCCACAAGGTGTCCGACTACATCGGCAAGCTGCGCTACTCGGTGCCGGGCGTCGGGCTGATCTCGCCGCCGCCGCATCACGACATCTACTCGATCGAGGATCTCGCGCAGCTGATCCACGACCTGAAGAACGTGAACCCGAGCTCGAGCATTTCGGTGAAGCTCGTATCGGAAGTGGGCGTCGGCACGGTCGCGGCCGGCGTCGCGAAGGCGAAGGCCGATCACGTCGTGATCGCCGGGCACGACGGCGGCACCGGCGCGTCGCCGCTGTCGTCGGTCAAGCACGCGGGCACGCCGTGGGAGCTCGGCCTCGCCGAGACGCAGCAGACGCTCGTGCTGAACCGCCTGCGCGGCCGCATCCGCGTGCAGGCCGACGGCCAGATGAAGACCGGCCGCGACGTCGTGATCGGCGCGCTGCTCGGCGCGGACGAATTCGGCTTCGCGACGGCGCCGCTCGTCGTCGAAGGCTGCATCATGATGCGCAAGTGTCACCTGAACACGTGCCCGGTCGGCGTCGCGACGCAGGATCCGGTGCTGCGCGCGAAGTTCAAGGGCCAGCCCGAGCACGTCGTGAACTACTTCTTCTTCGTCGCCGAGGAAGTGCGCGAGATCATGGCGCAGCTCGGCATCGCGAAGTTCGACGATCTGATCGGTCGCGCCGATCTGCTCGATACGCGCAAGGGCATCGAGCACTGGAAGGCGAAGGGCCTCGACTTCTCGCGCGTGTTCTATCAGCCGGAAGGCTGCGAAGGCGTCGCGCGCCGTCACGTCGAAAGCCAGGATCACGGGCTCGACCGCGCGCTCGACCACGTGCTGATCGAGAAGGCGAAGGCCGCGATCGAGAACGGCGAGCACGTGTCGTTCATCCAGCCGGTGCGCAACGTGAACCGGACGGTCGGCGCGATGCTGTCGGGTGTGATCGCGAAGAAGCATGGCCACGACGGCCTCGCGGACGACGCGGTGCACATCCAGCTGAAAGGCACCGCGGGCCAGAGCTTCGGCGCGTTCCTCGCGAAGGGCGTGACGCTCGACCTCGTCGGCGACGGCAACGACTACGTCGGCAAGGGCCTGTCGGGCGGCCGGATCATTATCCGTCCGACCAACGACTTCCGCGGCAAGTCCGAGGAGAACATCATCTGCGGCAACACGGTGATGTACGGCGCGATCGAAGGCGAAGCATTCTTCCGCGGCGTCGCGGGCGAGCGCTTCTGCGTGCGCAACTCGGGTGCGACGGCGGTCGTCGAAGGCACCGGCGATCACGGCTGCGAATACATGACGGGCGGCACGGTCGTCGTGCTCGGCGAGACGGGGCGCAACTTCGCAGCTGGCATGTCGGGCGGCATCGCGTACATCTACGATCCGGACGGCACGTTCGCGGCGAAGTGCAACAAGTCGATGGTCGCGCTCGATCCGGTGCTGCAGCAGGCCGAGCAGGAGCGTACGGTCGACCGCGCGCTGTGGCATGCGGGCACGACCGACGAAGCGCTGCTCAAGGGGCTCGTCGAGCGTCATTTCCAGTTCACGGGTTCGCCGCGCGCGAAATCGCTGCTGGAAAACTGGGACGCGGCGCGCCGCCAGTTCGTGAAGGTGTTCCCGCACGAATACAAGCGCGCGCTGGGCGAGATCGGTGCGAAGAAGGCGGCGAAGGAAGTGCTGGCCGCCTGAGCGACGAACGACATAGCGAAGGCCGCCCGCGAATGAACGCCGTGCGCGGCTCCCCCACCCGATACACCGAACAGAAGAGCACCTTATGGGCAAGGCAACCGGTTTTCTGGAGTTCGAACGCCGCCACGAGGCGTACGAAGCACCGCTCACGCGCGTGAAGCACTACAAGGAATTCGTCGCGGCGCTGTCCGATGCGGACGCGAAGATCCAGGGCGCGCGCTGCATGGATTGCGGCATCCCGTTCTGCAACAACGGCTGCCCGGTCAACAACATCATCCCGGACTTCAACGATCTCGTTTACCGCCAGGACTGGCAGCAGGCGATCGAAGTCCTGCATTCGACGAACAACTTCCCCGAGTTCACGGGCCGCATCTGCCCGGCGCCGTGCGAGGCCGCGTGCACGCTGGGGATCAACGACGATCCGGTCGGCATCAAGTCGATCGAGCACGCGATCATCGACAAGGCCTGGGCCGAAGGCTGGGTGAAGCCGCTGCCGGCCGAACACAAGACGGGCAAGAAGGTCGCCGTCGTCGGCTCCGGCCCGGCGGGCCTCGCCGCTGCGCAGCAGCTTGCGCGCGCCGGCCACGACGTGACGGTGTTCGAGAAGAACGACCGGATCGGCGGGCTGCTGCGTTACGGAATCCCCGATTTCAAGCTCGAGAAGTGGCTGATCGACCGCCGGATGCGCCAGATGGAAGCGGAAGGCGTGACGTTCCGCACGAGCGTGTTCATCGGCAAGGATCCGCTGCCGGAATCGATCGGCAACCTCGCGAAGGAAACGATCTCGCCGGAGAAGCTGAAGGAAGAATTCGACGCGGTCGTGATCGCGGGCGGCTCGGAAACGCCGCGCGATCTGCCGGTGCCGGGCCGCGAACTGGCCGGCATCCATTTCGCGATGGAGTTCCTGCCGCAGCAGAACCGCGTGAACGCCGGCGACAAGCTCGTCGACCAGCTCGTCGCGAAGGGCAAGCACGTCGTCGTGATCGGCGGCGGCGACACGGGTTCGGACTGCGTCGGCACGTCGAACCGCCACGGCGCGAAGCACGTCACGCAGTTCGAACTGCTGCCGCAGCCGCCGGAAGAGGAAAACAAGGCGCTCGTGTGGCCGTACTGGCCGATCAAGCTGCGCACGTCGTCGTCGCACGAAGAAGGTTGCGAGCGCGACTGGGCGGTCGCGACGAAGCGCTTCGAAGGCAAGAACGGCAAGGTCGAGAAGCTGATCGCGGTGCGCGTCGAGTGGAAGGACGGCAAGATGCAGGAAGTGCCGGGTTCCGAGTTCGAGATGAAGGCCGATCTCGTGCTGCTTGCGATGGGCTTCACGCAGCCAGCCGCGCCGGTGCTCGAAGCGTTCGGCGTCGCGAAAGATGCGCGCGGCAACGCGCGCGCGGCAACCGAAGGCGATCGCGCGTACTACACGTCGGTCGACAAGGTGTTCGCGGCCGGCGACATGCGCCGCGGACAATCGCTGGTCGTCTGGGCGATCCGCGAAGGCCGCCAGTGCGCGCGTTCGGTGGACGCCTATCTGATGGGACATTCGGAACTGCCGCGCTGAATATTGCCGGCGGAGTTCGTTGCGATGAAAGCCGGGCGCTCGGGAGGGCGCCCGGTTTTTTTGTATTGCGATCGTCTGAGAGCAGTGATGTGTCGAGTTTTGTCGGGCAGCTGCATTTGCTTTTGTCGGTGCCGTTGTCGGCAGCCTGATCGGCGCGTCGATGCGATATATCCATGGATCAAGCGCTAAATGACGGCGGTAACATACGTCGATCCAACGCGCGTTCCGGTCCTGCCGGGTGGCGGCGTCATTTGCACGACTACGGCACAGGCGCGGCTGCCGGCCGGCCAGGATGCGCTTTAATCCGTCAAAGCAGCAGTCTTTTAATTTCTTCGAGAAACGATTTCGCTGTATGGCCCCATAGGTCTACGCCGAACCATTTGCCGAATTGATTTTCAAAAGCGTCTTCCAAGTCGGTGGGATGAAGTGAAATGAAGTCGTCTATGTCAAAAAGTAGCTTTTTTCTTTCGGTTTCAGTCGAGGAATTGACGTAATCGGCAACGATTTCCGGAATCGTATTTCCAAATAGATCGAAATCCTGGCCGAAGTAGATGGAAATAAACTGATCGAGTTCGACGTGTGTCGTATTCAAACGGGGCTCCTTACAACAGGAAAGCGGTCAGGATGAAGTATGGCATCTCGTTGTATGCGGTCATTTTGGTGATGATCATTATTTTTGTTGAATTGGAAACGGTGCCCGCTCCTCGCGCGAGCGTGTATCCGACCGTGTGACCGACATCACCTATGATCCGAAGCGTGCTGTTGCGCGTGGCCGAGCTTGCCCATCGCTGAATTTGAAGCGCCTGAGCTCGCATGACTTCCGAAATAGCGCGTTCCGCTGTCTGGAGATCGATAAACGATGATGCGAAGCGAAGATGGGGCTCCAACATCAGCCTTTTCTTCAACTGCTCTTCCGTTTTGCCGACATGCTTGGCGATCGTATGTCCGCCCAACCTCGGGTTGACCGCCGTCGCCTCATGCCGAATCAAATCGATCCGCCCCGCCGTGATGCTCGACGCCCGAATCGCCTTGATCGCGCCTGCGAGCCCGAACGGCACCGCAAGATCCAGCGACAATCCCACATGATCGGCCATTTCCGGCGGCGCTTTTGCTGCGTCGACGAGCTTGCTCACGCCGTGCTGCAGCAGTGCGCTCGTCTGTCGCCCGGTCCAGATCTGTTTCAGACCGGCCGCCGCGGTGTCCGCGCCGTGTACGCCGAACGCGACACAACCGAGTTTCGTGAGACCCGTCGGCTCCGGCGCGATGCATAACGCCGCGGCCCCCGTCATCTCGAGCACGCCGCCCACGACCTGCAGGCCGCCCCATAAGCGGTTGCTCAACATCTCGCCCGGACTGATCGTCTGGCGCTTCAGTACCGCAGCCAACTGGGCCGCACTCAGTACGATCCGAACTTCACCGTCGTGGTCCTCGCGCATCGTTTCTCTCAGATTGAAATAAAAATGAAAGAAACGATGCTAATGCGCTGATTGAACGGATATTTTTTGAGATCTGCGACAGCGGGGCGAATCCACGAGCCAATGCGGCTACCGAGCGGACCGAAATACTGCAAATTGCAAACGAAGAGCGGCGTGGACGACACCACAACCTATGCGTCCCGCAATCGCTGGCGTTGGCGCCCGGCGCGTTTGGCGTCAGGAACAGCGATTACGCGACATTGACCTGGCGAAGCATTGTGTCGACCGACGTGCGTTGCAGCGGTTGCTCGTCGTGTGGGCATCCGCGAAGACTGCCCTGTACGCAAGGTCGGTTGGGGCGTATTCCGGACTGATGCGGGAAGCGTACTTTGAGCATCACGTGGAAACCGGCGTCCGAGAGGGCACGCGGTTTTTGCAATTGCAAAGGAGGTCCGTGTGCGACGCATTTCTCCGTATTTTTCGCGACGCGTCACCTACCCTAATGACATTCAGGGCCGATTTTTAGCCGTCTCAGTCGCTGTTTGCGAGGACACCGGATGGGAGCACACGTGCATGGGGCCGTCGAAGCCGTCAACGGCCACCGCCTTCGCGCATTCGTCGCGCTGATGCCCGATCCGGCATCGCGCGACGCGCTGCACGCATTGCCGGTCACTCGCGGCGCGCGTCGCACGCCGTCCGCACAGTTGCACGTGACGCTCGCGTTCATCGGCGCGATCGAACGCGAACGGTGCGATGCGCTTGCGGCGCGCCTGCCGGCACTGGCGGCCGCGCATTCGCTGCCGTTGCTGCCGGTCGAACGGATCGCGTGGTGGCCGAGCTTGCCGCGTGCACGGCTGATCGTCGCGGAACTCGCGGCGGATCCCGCCTGCGCGGCGCTGAATGCCGGGTTGTCGGCGGTGTTGGCGGAACTCGGCGTGCCGGCCGACCGTCGCCCGTTCCGGCCGCACGTGACGCTCGCGCGGTTGCCGCGCGACGCGGTCGGCCAGCCGGCGCACGGCGGCGCGCCGGGGCGGTCGGTCGCACTGCGCTTCGACGCGCTGACGCTGTTCGAAAGCCGGTTGTCGCACGACGGCGTGTCGCATCGGCCGATCGTGTCTGCGCCGGTCGTGCCCGCAGGGCAGACGGGCAGCTAGGCCGCACACCGCAATACGGGTCTCCATACGAAGAAAGGCCGGCGCATCGCGCGCCGGCCTTTCATTTCTCGACGTTACGCGGCGACCTTGTCGCTGTCGTTCACGCGCTCCACGTTGATCGTGCCGACATGGAACGCGGCGAGCGACTCGCGGTGCGCGATGCTGACGATCGCCGCCTTCGGCAGCCGTTCGGCGAACAGGTGATAGAGCCGCGCCTCGTTGTCCGCGTCGAGCGCGCTCGTCGCTTCGTCGAGGAACAGGAAGTCCGGCTTGTGCAGCAGCACGCGCGCGCCGGCGAGGCGCTGCTGTTCGCCGGGCGACAGCACGCGCGTCCAGTGGGCGGTCTCATCGAGCCGGTCGACGTAGTCTTCGAGGCGGCACGCGCGCAATGCGTCGCGGCACGCGTCGTCGCTGAACGCATCGGGCGTGGCCGGATACGTGAGCGCGGCCTTCAGCGTGCCGATCGGCAGGTAGCTCGTCTGCGGCACGAACATCATCCGCGCGCCGACCGGCGCGTCGATCGCGCCGTCGCCGAACGGCCAGAGGCCTGCGAGCGCGCGCATGAACGTGCTCTTGCCGGAGCCCGACTTGCCGACGACGAGCCAGCGCGAGCCCGGTTCGATCGTCACGTCGCCGATGTTCGCGAGCGCGTTGCCGTTCGGCAGCGACAGCTTCAGCGACGACGTCGACAGCTTCGCGGCGTCGACGTAGTGCAGGTTGATGCCGCCGTGCTCGGTCGCGGGCGACAGGCTTTCCTTCAGATGCGACGTGCGCATCACGCGCTTGAATTCGCGCAGACGGTTGACGGTCGCGCGCCATTCGACGAGCGTCGCGTAGCTGTTGATGAACCACGAGAAGGAATCGCTGACCGTGTTGAACGCGGACGAGATCTGCATCAGCACGCCGAACGAGAACGCGCCTGCGAAATAGCGCGGCGCCGCGACGACGAGCGGGAAGATGATCGCGATCTGCCCGTAGAAGCTCAGCACGAACGTGAGGCGCTTCGTGTACTTCATCACGCGCCACCAGTTGTCGCGGATGCGCATGAACAGGCCGTGCGCATTGCCGTTCTCGGTCTTTTCGCCGTCGTAGAACGCGATCTGCTCGGCGTTCTCGCGCACACGAATCAGCCCGAAGCGGAAGTCGGCCTCGACGCGCTGCTGCTGATAGTTGATCGACACGAGCGGATGGCCGACCTTCTGGATGATCAGCGAGCCGACCACCGCGTACAGCGCGGCTGCCCACACCATGTAGCCGGGAATCGCGATCGGCGTCGCGCCGAGCGTGAACGTCAGCGCGCCGGCGAGCGACCACAGGATCGTGATGAACGACACGAGCGTGACGACCGTCGACAGCAGGTCGAGCGACAGCGACAGCGTAGTGGTCGCGAACGACTGGAGGTCGTCGGTAATCCGCTGGTCGGGGTTGTCGGCGAGGCGGTCGCGCTCGATCCGGTAGAACGCGCGATCGCCGAGCCACTGCGCGAGAAAGCGTTCGGTGAGCCACTGACGCCAGCGGAAGCCGAGCATCTGCCGCAGATAGCGGCCGTACACGGCGAGGATGATGAAACCGAACGCGAGCGCGGAGAACTGCATCAGCAGGTTCGGGAAATCGTGCACGTTCTTCGACTGCAGCGCGTTGTAGAACTGCGCGTTCCACTTGTTCAGCTGGACGTTGATCCAGACCACGCAGAGGTTGATCGCGATGATCGTGACGAGCAGCGCCCACGCGACTTTCCATTCGGACGACACCCAGTAGGGCTTGATGAGGCTCCATGCGGATACCGGGCGCTCGTCCTGCGGCGCGTCGGAGGCGGAGCGGACGGGATCGATCGATTGGGTCATGTGCTTCCTGATGAGTGGCCGGCGCGCGGGCCGGGCGAAACCGGACGCGCGCCGCGATACGGCATGCCGGTGCGAGGCGCCCGACTGACCGCGGGCGCTCGGATGGTGGCCCGCGCGTCTTAAACGGCGCTTAAGGGCCGGCGGTGACGCGGCAACCGGCCGCTCGCGCGGCCGGCCTGCGGGCATTGTGCCAGAGCGGCGCCGGCCGACGCTCGAATTCGCCGAACGGGGACAGTTTGCGGCGCTTTCCGCTTTTATGGTCTAATGGCCGACGACGAAACAGGGGTGCTTCGTGTGCGGCCGGCAGGCGTTCCGGCAGGCGCCGCGAGGCTGAGAAAGACCCTTCGCACCCGATCCGGGTAATACCGGCGAGGGAAGTTTCCGATCCCGCCGGGCCGCGCTGGCCGCCATCCCATTGTCAGCGCCCGAGTTCCGCCCGGCCGGCCTTCGTTGCCGGTTTCGTCCTTTGGGTACGCGCGTCGCGCGTTACGGAAGGAATGATGACCGCTCAAACTTCAGTCTTTTGTCCCGCTGCCGATCCGATGTCATGTGCGTCCGCACGTGGCCGCGCATGCACGTCGCGACGCGTATCGCGCACGTGCCCCGGCCGCGAGGAGGGCGCGCAATGAACGTCGCCGCTTCCCGGCCGGACTTCGCGGTGCTCGGCGGCGGCCTCGTCGGCCGTCTGATCGCCTGGCGGCTCGCGGGCAACGGGCATCGCGTCGCGCTCTACGAGCGCGGCGGCCCGGACGGCGAGCAGTCGGCCGCGTGGATCGCGGCCGCGATGCTCGCGCCGCTCGCGGAGGCCGCAAGCGCGGAACGGCTGATCGCCGAGCTCGGCGCCGCGTCGCTTGCGCGCTGGCCGCAGTGGCTCGCCGAGCTGCCCGAACCGGTGTTCTTCCAGCATCACGGCACGCTCGTCGTCTGGCATCACGCGGATCGCGCGGAAGCGCCGCTGTTCGAGCGCCGCGTGTACGCGAACGCGCCGGCCGACCTGCTCGACGGCGGCTTCGTGACGCTCGCGGGCGCGCAGATCGATGCGGCCGAACCCGCGCTCGCAGGCCGCTTCGCGCGCGGGCTGCTGCTGCCGCGCGAAGGCCAGCTCGACAATCGGCAGGCGCTGCGCGCGCTCGCGGTCGGTCTCGCCGAACGCGGCGTCGATCTGCACTGGCACGTCGCGATCGACGATGCGAACCTGCCGGACGCCCGTTTCACGATCGATTGCCGCGGGCTCGGTGCAAAAGCGGCGCTGCCCGCGCTGCGCGGCATCCGCGGCGAAGTCGCGCGCGTGCACGCGCCGGGCATCGGGCTCACGCGGCCCGTGCGGCTGCTGCATCCGCGCTATCCGCTGTACATCGCGCCGAAGCAGAACGATCTGTACGTGATCGGTGCGACCGAAGTCGAAGGCGAGGACATGTCGCCCGTCAGCGTACGCTCCGCGCTCGAACTGCTGAGCGCCGCGTTCTCGGTACATCCGGCGTTCGGCGAGGCGCGCATCCTCGAACTGAATGCGCAGTGCCGTCCGACGCTGCCCGATCATCGCCCTGCGGTGATCTGGGACGGCGCGACGACGCTGGCCGTCAACGGCCTGTACCGGCACGGCTTCATGATCGCGCCGGAAGTCGCGCACGCGGCGGTCGCGCTGGCCGAAGCCGCGCTCGGCGGCGCATTCGGCGACGCCGACGCATTCGCCGCGTGGCGCGATGCGGCACGCTGGCCGGCGCTCCTTCATCACCGCGACGACGCGCATCAGCCGGCCTGACGCGCGCCGCCGCCCGATTCCGACGAAGCCTCATGGATATCCAGATCAATCAACAGACGCTGACGCTGCCCGACGGCGCGACGGTCGCCGACGCGCTCGCCGCGTACGGCGCGCGTCCGCCGTACGCGGTCGCGCTGAACGGCAACTTCGTCGCGCGCACGCAGCACGCGGCGCGCACGCTGGCGGCGGGCGACAAGCTCGACGTCGTCCATCCCGTCGCGGGCGGCTGAGCGCCGCCGGTTCGTCCCCGCTCTTCCAGGAAAACGCCATGACGTCCCTCACCTCCGCCGATGCGCTCACGCTGTACGGCGAAACCTTCGCGAGCCGCGTGCTGCTCGGCACGTCGCGCTATCCGTCGCTGCAGTCGCTGTCCGACTCGATCGCCGCGTCGCGGCCCGGCATGGTGACGGTCGCGCTGCGCCGCCAGATGACGGGCGGCACGGCCGAAGCCGGCTTCTTCGATCTGCTCAAGCGCCACGCGGTGCCGCTGCTGCCGAACACGGCCGGCTGCCAGACCGTCGCCGAAGCCGTGACGACCGCGCACATGGCGCGCGAAGTGTTCGAGACCGACTGGATCAAGCTCGAGCTGATCGGCGACGACTATACGTTGCAGCCCGACCCGGTCGGGCTGATCGAAGCGGCCGCGCAACTGGTGAAGGACGGCTTCAAGGTGCTGCCGTACTGCACCGAAGATCTGGTGATCGGCCGACGCCTGCTCGACGTCGGCTGCGAGGCGCTGATGCCGTGGGGCGCGCCGATCGGCACGGGCAAAGGCGTCGTGAACCCGTACGGGCTGCGCGTGCTGCGCGAACGGCTGCCGGACGTGCCGCTGATCGTCGATGCCGGGCTCGGCGTGCCGTCGCATGCATGCCAGGTGATGGAATGGGGCTTCGACGGCGTGCTGCTGAACACCGCCGTGTCGCAGGCGACGCATCCCGAAATCATGGCGCGCGCATTCGCACAGGGCGTCGAAGCCGGCCGGGCCGCGTATCTCGCCGGCCCGATGGACGCGCGCGAGACCGCGCACGCGAGCACGCCGGTCGTCGGGATGCCGTTCTGGCACCAGGACGGGAGCGGCGCATGACGGTGCGCTTCGCCGATGCATTCTGGCCGCCGGCCGATGAACTGGCCGAAGCGGCCGAACGGATTCGCGCGCGTCTCGGCGACTGGCCGCGCGGCTCGGCGCCGTGGCGCCTGTGCTTGGCGACGCCCGACGCGCCCGCGGACGGCGACGTGCTGATCGTATCGGCCGGCGACCGCGCGGGCCAGGCGCGCGCGTCCGCGGTGTCGCGGCCGGTGTCGCCGGACGCGGTCGCGATCGAGTTCGGCGAGCAGCATGCGATGCTGCATGCGGCCGGCGCGCGCCATGCGCTCGAGGCCGCGCATCCGCTCGCCGACGACTGGATCGCGGCGCTCGCCGCCTTTCTCGATTGCGGCTTCGCGCCGGTCGACGCGCTCGTGCTCGCGCTCGCGTGGTGCGACGGCGACGAGACGCGCAGCGCCGATGCGTGGCCGATCGACGCCGCTCGCTTTCCGCGCATCGCCGGGCTGCCCGCCGCGCCGGAGCCGCCATTTCCGCCGTGCCCCGCGCAGCTCGGCCTCTATCCGGTCGTGCCGACCGCCGACTGGGTCGAGCGCGTGCTGGATTGCGGCGTGCGGACCGTGCAGCTGCGCATGAAGAGCGCGACGCCGGACGTACTGCGCCGGGAAATCGCCCGGGCGGTCGCGGCGGGGCGCCGTTATCCGGATGCGCGCGTGTTCGTCAACGATCACTGGCAGATCGCAGCAGAAGAGGGCGCGTACGGCGTTCATCTAGGCCAGGAGGACGTCGAAACCGCCGATCTTGCCGCGATCGCGCGCGCCGGGCTGCGGCTCGGGCTGTCCAGCCACGGCTATTACGAGATGCTCCGCGCACTGCACGAACGGCCGAGCTATCTTGCGCTCGGTCCGGTGTTCGCGACCGCGACCAAAGCGGTCGCCGCGCCGCCGCAGGGCCTTGCGCGGATCGCCCGCTATGCGCGCTTCGCGGGCGCGCGTGCGCCGCTCGTCGCCATCGGCGGCGTCGCGCTCGACACATTGCCTGACGTACTGGCGACGGGCGTCGGCAGCGTCGCGGTCGTCAGCGCGGTGACGGGCGCGCCGGATTATCGGGCGGCGATCGTTGCGTTGCAGCAATGTTTTCCCTGACAATTTGACAATCGTTGACCGCCGGGCTCGAAACGGCGACACGACATCATTCCGATGCAGGCCCTATAATTCGGCGTTCTGCGTAAAAGGACTGTCAGCTCCGTGAGCCCCTCTCCTACCGAGACACTGCTGGAACTCCGCGACGTCGACTTCGGCTACGGCGACCGCCTCGTCCTGTCGAACCTGAACATGCGCTTCGCGCGCGGGCAGGTGGTCGCCGTGATGGGCGGCTCCGGTTGCGGCAAGACGACCGTGCTGCGCCTGATCGGCGGTCTCGTGCGCGCGCGCCGCGGCGAGGTGCTGTTCGACGGCGCCGACGTCGGCGCGCAAACGCGCGACGGCCTGTACGCGCTGCGGCGCAAGATGGGCATGCTGTTCCAGTTCGGCGCGCTGTTCACCGACATGTCGGTATTCGACAACGTCGCGTTCGCGCTGCGCGAGCACACCGACCTGCCCGAAGACCTGATCCGCGACCTCGTGCTGATGAAGCTCAACGCGGTCGGCCTGCGCGGCGCGCGCGACCTGATGCCGTCCGAGGTGTCGGGCGGGATGGCGCGCCGCATCGCGCTCGCGCGCGCGATCGCGCTCGATCCGCAGCTCATCATGTACGACGAGCCGTTCGCGGGCCTCGATCCGATCTCCCTCGGCATCACCGCGAACCTGATCCGCACGCTGAACGAGGCGCTCGGCGCGACGTCGATCCTCGTCACGCACGACGTGCCGGAATCGTTCGCGATCGCCGACTACGTCTACTTTCTCGCGAACGGCGGCGTGATCGCGCAAGGCACGCCCGACGAGCTGCGCGCATCGACCGACCCGAGCGTGCGCCAGTTCATCGACGGCGCGCCGGACGGCCCGTTCAAATTCCATTACACAAGCCCGCCGCTCGCTGCGGATTTCGGGCTCGGCGGAGGGCGCGCATGATCAGCGCGATCGGACGTTACGTCATCGGCGGCCTCGAACGCGCGGGCTACGGCACGCGCCTGTTCGTGCGCCTCGTGCTCGAATTCTTCCCGCTGCTGCGCCGGCCGCGGCTCGTCACGAAGCAGATCCATTTCCTCGGCAACTATTCGTTCGTGATCATCGCGGTGTCGGGGCTGTTCGTCGGCTTCGTGCTCGGGCTGCAGGGCTACTACACGCTGAACCGCTACGGATCGGAGCAGGCGCTCGGCCTGCTGGTCGCGCTGTCGCTCGTGCGCGAGCTCGGGCCGGTCGTCACCGCGCTGCTGTTCGCCGGCCGCGCGGGCACGTCGCTCACGGCCGAGATCGGCCTGATGAAGGCCGGCGAGCAGCTCACCGCGCTCGAAATGATGGCCGTCGATCCGATCAAGAACGTGATCGCGCCGCGCATGTGGGCCGGGATCATCGCGATGCCGCTACTCGCCGCGATCTTCAACGCGGTGGGCGTGCTCGGCGGCTATTTCGTTGGCGTCGTGCTGATCGGCGTCGATCCGGGCGCGTTCTGGTCGCAGATGCAGAGCGGCGTCCAGGTGTGGGCCGACGTCGGCAACGGCGTGCTCAAGAGCATCGTGTTCGGCTTCGCCGTGACGTTCATTGCACTGTTTCAAGGGTATGAAGCGAAGCCCACGCCCGAAGGCGTGTCGCGCGCGACCACGAAGACGGTCGTGTTCGCGTCGCTCGCCGTACTCGGCCTCGATTTCCTGCTGACCGCGCTGATGTTCAGCTAAGCCTCAGCCAAGCCAAATTTTGGGATGACGATGAAAAAGACTGCTCTCGACTTCTGGGTCGGCCTGTTCGTGGTGGTGGGCTTCCTCGCGTTGCTGTTCCTCGCGCTGAAGGTCGGCAACATGAGCTCGCTGTCGTTTCAGCCGACCTACTCGGTGAGGATGAAATTCGACAACATCGGCGGGCTGAAGCCGCGCGCGGCCGTGAAGAGCGCCGGCGTCGTGGTCGGCCGCGTGAAGTCGATCGGCTTCGACACGAACACGTATCAGGCGGTGGTGACGGTCGATCTCGACAGCCAATACCCGTTCCCGAAGGATTCGTCCGCGAAGATCCTGACGTCGGGCCTGCTCGGCGAGCAGTACATCGGGCTCGAGCCGGGCGGCGACACCGAAATGCTGAAGGCCGGCGATACGATCACGATGACGCAGTCCGCGATCGTGCTCGAGAACCTGATCGGCCAGTTCCTGTACAGCAAGGCGGCGGATGCGGGCGGCTCGAAGCCGGCCGCCGGCGCGCCGGCGGCGCCTGCCGCGCCCGCACCGGTGGCGGTGCCGGCATCGGCCGTGTCGGGCTCGGCGGCCCAATAACCACACGAGAGAATACAAGACAAGAGGGTAAAGACCATGCAGACGATCCGCATCAGGCACGCCGCGCTCGCGGTGGCGGCAGTCGCCGCATTGAGCGGCTGCGCGACCGTGCAGACGCCGACCAAGGGCGATCCGTTCGAAGGCTTCAACCGGACGATGTACAAGTTCAACGACACCGTCGACACGTACGCGCTGAAGCCGGTCGCGAAGGGCTACCAGTACGTGGTGCCGCAGCCGGTGCGCGACAGCGTGACGAACTTCTTCTCGAACATCGGCGACGTCTACATCGCGGCGAACAACATCGTGCAGCTGCGGATCGCGGACGGCGTCGGCGACCTGATGCGCGTCGTGATCAACACGGTATTCGGCGTCGGCGGCCTGTTCGACGTCGCGACGCTCGCGAAGCTGCCGAAGCACACGGCCGACTTCGGGATCACGATGGGCCGCTACGGCATGCCGTCGGGCCCGTATCTGGTGCTGCCGCTGCTCGGGCCGAGCACGCTGCGCGACACCGCGGGCCTCGGCGTCGACTACGTCGGCAATCCGCTCACGTACGTGAAGCCGGATGGCCTGAGCTGGGGCCTGTTCGGCGTGAACCTCGTCAACACGCGCGCGAACCTGCTCGGCGCGGGCGACGTGCTCGACGCAGCCGCGCTCGACAAGTATTCGTTCGTGCGCAACGCGTATCTGCAACGTCGCCAGATGCTGATCGACAACGCGCGCGGCGAAGCGAGCTCGCAGGCGGGCAACGACGCGCTGCCGAAGTACGACCTGCCGGACGACGGCGCGGCGCCGGCAGCGGGCGCAGCCGGGACGGCCGGCGCGGCGGCGGTGGGGGGCGCAGCG